>NZ_JACJJK010000009.1 GCF_016899935.1 Olsenella uli | reverse complement strand
GCGGGGATATAGCTCAGTTGGGAGAGCGCGTGACTGGCAGTCACGAGGTCAGGGGTTCGAACCCCCTTATCTCCACCATGCAAGCGAGGGCGGCGGCTTCGGTCGCCGCCTTTTTCGTACGGGCTCATGGCGCAACGGTTAGCGCAGGGGACTCATAATCCCTGGGTTGCAGGTTCGAATCCTGCTGGGCCCACCACACGCACCAGCCCGGGGCGACGGCGTCCCGGGCTGTCTTTGTGTGGGGCTTGCACATGTGGGCGCAGACGCGCGCAACCCCGGATTCTTGGCACGGTTGCCACCTGCCGTTTCTTGCGTTTTCGCAGCTCGTTGCCTTGTACTTCTCGACCATAAAACCGGGTTGGCGCGCTTCTTCACACAGTTCCCAAAAATTTCTCGTGCGCATCGCGCGGAGTTCTGTTAGGATACTTTCTCGCACGGGCGATTGGCTCAGGGGTAGAGCACTTCCTTCACACGGAAGGGGTCGCTGGTTCGAATCCAGCATCGCCCACCAGCGGGGATATAGCTCAGTTGGGAGAGCGCGTGACTGGCAGTCACGAGGTCAGGGGTTCGAACCCCCTTATCTCCACCATGATCGTCCAAGGCCGTCGGGTTTCTCGCCCGGCGGCCTTTTTGGTCCGCTGACGGACTATCCGTCAACGCGCCTTGCCCGTCGCGCGACGCAGCCCTACCCTTCCCGTGTCGAGAAGAACGCGAACTCGGGAGGCTCGCGTGAAGATCACCGACGTGAGGATCGAGCGTTTCTCCGCCCCGCTGAAGCAGCCCTTCCGCGTGGCCTATGGCACGATGGAGAGCGCGGACAGCTGGATGGTCAGGGTCGTGACGGACGAGGGGGTCTCCGGCCTCGGCTCCGCCGCGCCGCTGCCCTTCGTGACTGGCGAGACCATGGACACCTGCTACCTGGTGCTCAAGGACCTCGGCCGCGCGCTCGTGGGCACGGACCCGCTGGACGTGGCCGGCGCCCACCAGGCCATGGACGCCTACATCCATGGCAACGGCTCGGCCAAGTGCGCCTATGACATCGCGCTGCACGACATCTGCGGCAAGGTGCGCGGGCTGCCCCTCTGGCGGCTTCTCGGCGGCACAGACCCCGTGGTCGTGAACGACATCACGATCGGCATCGACGAGCCCGAGCGCATGCAGCGCGAGGCGGAGCGCTGCGTCTTCGAGAAGGGCTTTCGCATCCTCAAGGTGAAGATCGGCCTGGATTTGGACCGCGACCTCGACGCGCTCGGCCGCATCCGGGCGAGCGTGGGCGACGACGTCCGCATCCGCGTGGACGCCAACCAGGGCTACACGGTGGATAAGGCGCTCGCGGCCCTCACGGAGCTCGAGCGGCTGGGCGTGGACGCGGCCGAGCAGTTCCTGCCCTGGTGGGACTTCGACGGCGCCGCCGAGCTCATGCGCAGGAACACGACCTCGGTGAGGCTCATGCTGGACGAGTCCATCCACACCGTCCACGACGCGCGCCGCGCGGCCGCCCTCCACGCGGCGGACTTCTTCAACATCAAGCTGATGAAGTGCGGCGGCATCGAGCCCGGCGCGCAGATCGCGGACGTGGCGGCCGAGACGGGCGTGCGGTGCATGGTGGGCTGCATGCAGGAGAACAAGATCAGCCTCACCGCCGGCATCAGCCTCGTGGCCGCCAAGGGTGCGATCGTGGAGGCGGACTGCGACAGCTTCACCTTCTTCGTGGGCGACGACGACGGCATACCCGGCGGCTTCACCTGCGACGGCGGCACGTTCCGCCTGCTCGACGAGCCGGGGCTGGGCATCGAGCTGGACTTCTAGCGTGCCGTGCGGCGCGGAACAGAGACGGGCGACAAGAGCGGGAGGCAGCATGTCCGACTTCTTTGACGAGCTGGCAGAGACGGCCGAGCGGGGCCTCGAGCTCTGGGAGAGCCCGTCGGTGGCCCTTGGCGTCACCTATCGGGGCGAGACGGTCTTCTCGGGCGCCTTCGGCCGGCGCGACGCCGAGCGGGGGCTTCCCGCGGACGCGCGGACCCTCTACCAGATCGCGAGCTGCACCAAGGCCTTCACCGCGGCGCTTGCCGCCCAGCTCGTGGACGAGGGCGCCCTCGACTGGGACACGCCCGTGCGCGAGTACCTCCCCGAGGTCCGCTTCTATGACGAGTACGCCACGCGCATGGTCTGCGTGCGCGACCTCCTGTGCCACCGCACGGGTCTGCCTCGCCACGAGTACTCGTGGTACGGGACCGGCTACACCCGGCAGGACATCGTCTCCAACCTGCGCTTCCTTGAGCCCAACCGGCCCTTGCGCACGACGTTTCAGTACAACAACCAGTGCTACGTGCTCGCGGGGTGCGTCCTGGAGCGCCTGACCGGGCGGAGCTTCGAGGACCTGCTGCGCGAGCGCATCCTCGAGCCGCTGGGGATGGCCCGCTCCCGCCTCTACGTGGACGACCTCGCCGAGGACCCCGACCGCGCCGTGGGCTACGGCCGGCCGGACGGGGCGGACCCGCTGCACGGCTGCGTCCCCATCCCGTACTACCGGACCCCCGTCGAGGACCGTGCGGCGGGCGCGGGCTCGCCGTTCGCCCCGGCGGGCTGCATCAGCTCCTGCGTGGAGGACCTGCTCGGGTGGGCGCGGCTCCACCTGGGGGACGCCTCGGCACCCGAGGGCGTCCTCTCGCCGCGCGCCCTGGCCACGCTCCACGCGCCCCAGATGCTCCTGGACGAGCCGCTGGGCATGCCGGCCCCGGAGCGCACCTTCCCCTGCTACGGCCTCGGCTGGTTCGTCGAGTCCTATCGCGGCCGCGTGCTCGTCCAGCACAGCGGCAACATCGACGGCTTCTCCGCCTTCGTCGGCCTGGTTCCCGAGCTCGACCTCGGCGTCATCGCCCTCACCAATATGAACGGCAGCCTCGTGCACACCGCCCTCGCCCACGAGGTCATGGACCACTTCCTCGGCGTGAGCAGTGGCAACTGGGTCGACCGCTACCACGACCACGCGATGCGCCGCGCCGAGAAGGACGCCGGCATGGTGGCGCGCCTCACCGGCGAGCGCACGGCCGGGACCTCCCCCTCGCACTCGCTCGCAGACTACGCGGGCACCTACGCGCGCCCCGGCTACGAGCCCGCGCGCGTCTCGCTCGCGGACGGCCGCCTCGCCCTGGACTTCAACGGCTGGCACGTCCCGCTCACACACTTCAGCTACGACACCTTCACGCTGGACGACGTCCTCGGCGAGCTGCCGCCCGGCATCCCCGCGCACTTCCGCCTGGCCGAGGCGGGCGGGGCCGTGGACGGCCTGGCCCTACCCCTCAACCCCGAGCCCGGCTGCGACCTCGTCCGCTTCCGCCGCGTGGGGTAGGGGCCGAGGCCCCTCTCCAAATAACGTACAGAATCGGACAAGCGCGTTCTTCTCGCCTGCGGATATAGAAAGTTGTGCTTGATTCTGTACGTTATTCGATGGGGCCCGCGCGCCGTCACCGGGTGCCCCCTCTCGCCTATACTGGTAAGGCTTGTGACTACAGGGAGGTACCCATGACCGCATCAGACAACCCCGTCGAGCTCTTCGACCTGCGCATCGCCCACATCGGCATCAACACGGACACGCCCGCCGCCGCCGACGAGACCGCCGGGCGCTTCGAGGCCCTCATGGGCCTGCCCGTCAACCACATCGCCTCCGTCTCCACCTTTGCCGGCACGCTCGTTGAGGTCATGAACAACGGCGGCCGGGGCGAGAAGGGCCACATCGGCTTCCACGTCAACGACCTCGCCGCCGCCGAGCGCTGGTTCTCCGCGCGCGGCTTTGAGATCAACGAGTCCAGCCGCACGAACCTGCCCGGCGGCCACCAGCTCGTCTACTTCGTCGAGCCGATCGCCGGCTTCGCCATCCACCTCACCGACGCCGACTAGCCGGGGCCGCACGTGATCGCACTCGCAGACAAGATAGCCAAGTCCTTCGGCGGGCGGGCGCTCTACACGGGCGCCACGCTGCAGCTCAACGCCGGCGAGCGCTGGGCGCTCGTCGGGCCCAACGGCTCGGGCAAGACCACGCTCCTGCGCATCCTCATGGGGGAGGAGAGCGCCGACGAGGGCACCGTGAGCTTCGCGCGCGACGTCACGGTCGGCTACCTCGAGCAGGAGACGCATCTCGCGGGCGAGAAGAGCGCCCTCGCGGAGGTCGTGGACTCCGCGCACGAGGTCAAGGACATGGAGCGCCGCGTGCGCGAGCTCGAGGCGCAGATCTCCGAGACCGCGCCCGGCCCCGAGCTCGACCGCCTGCTCGAGCGCTACGGCGCCGCGCAGGACCGCTTCGAGCGACTCGGCGGCTACGAGCTGGAGGCGCGTGCCCGCCAGATCCTGGCCGGCCTGGGCTTTCCGGTGGAGGACTTCGACAAGCCCGCGCGTGACTTCTCCGGCGGCTGGCAGATGCGCATCTCGCTCTCCAAGCTGCTGCTGCGCCACCCCGACCTGCTGCTGCTCGACGAGCCGACCAACCACCTCGACCTCGAGAGCGTCCGCTGGCTCGAGCAGTTCCTGGCGGGCTACGACGGCGCGGTCCTTCTCGTCTCCCACGACCGCGCGTTCATGGACGCCTGCGTCTCCCACGTGGCGGCCGTGGAGAACCGGCGCCTGGTCACCTACACCGGCAACTACTCGAGCTACCTCAAGCAGCGCGAGGACAACCTCGAGCAGATGCGCGCCAAGCGCGCCGCCCAGGAGCGCGAGATCGCCCACATGCAGGTCTTCGTTGACAAGTTCCGCTACAAGCCGACCAAGGCCGCGCAGGCGCAGGAGCGCATGAAGAAGATCGAGCAGATCAAGAGCGAGCTCGTGATCCTTCCGGAGGGCACCAAGAAGGTGCACTTCTCGTTCCCCGAGCCGCCGCGCACCGGCGACGAGGTGGTGAGCCTTGAGGGCGTGGCCAAGTCCTTTGGCGAGAACCACGTCTACTCGGGCGTGGACCTCAAGCTCTACCGCGGCGACCACGTGGCGCTGACCGGCCCCAACGGCGCGGGCAAGTCCACGCTCATGAAGCTCATCAACGGGCTTCTGGTGCCGGACGCCGGGACCGTGGCCCTGGGCAAGAACGTGACCAAGGCCTACTACGCCCAGCACCAGCTGGAGCAGCTGAACGAGGCCAACACCGTGCTCGCCGAGATGGACTCGGTTGCCGCCGGCTGGACCACCTCCGAGGAGCGGCGCCTCCTGGGCGCGTTCCTCTTCCACGGCGACGACGTCGAGAAGCGCGTGGGCGTGCTCTCCGGCGGCGAGCGGGCGCGCCTGGCGCTCGCCAAGATGCTCGTGGCGCCGGACCCGCTGCTTCTGCTCGACGAGCCGACGAACCACCTGGACATCGACTCGGTGGACGTGCTGGAGCGCGCGCTCGTGGACTTCAAGGGCACGATCGTGCTCATCTCCCACGACGAGCACCTCGTGCGCGCGGTGGCCAACAAGGTCGTGGACGTGCGCGACCACCAGGTCACGGTCTACGACGGCGACTACGACTACTTCCTCTTCAAGCGCGCCGAGCTCGAGGCGCGCGCGACGGGGGAGGCCGAGGCGGCGCCCGCGCCCCAGGCGAAGGCGGCCCCGACGCCGGGCGCCCCAGCGACCGGCCGCAACGTCAAGACGCGCGAGCAGCGCCGCGCCGAGGCGGAGGAGCGCAACCGCAGGAACCGGGCGCTGCGCGCCGAGCGCACCCGCCTCAAGGAGGTCGAGGCGGCGCTGGAGCCCGCGCAGGCGCGCCTCGCCGAGCTCGAGACGCTGATGGCGGACCAGGAGCTCTACAACGACGCCGCGCGCTTCGACGAGTGCATGAGCGAGTACGCGGCGCTCTCCAAGAAGGTCCCCGCGCTCGAGCAGGAGTGGCTCGAGCTCACCGAGAGGCTCGAGGAGGCCGCCGATGCGTAACGCGCTGTGCGCCTCCGCCCTGAGGACCCTCTCGCTCGTGTGCCGCGTGGCGGCGTGGGCGCTCGTGGCCCTCGTCGTGGCCGACGCCGTCCTGCCCGCCGGCCCGCGCGCCCTGCTGCTCGGCGTCAACGGCGCTGTCTCGGGCGCGCTGCCCGAGGGGGTCGCGGGGCTCTTCGTCTTTGTCACCCCTTTCGGCGGGGCGTTTCGCGGGGACTTCGCCCTCATGGCGGTGGCGCTGCTCGTCATCGACTGGCTGCTCGGGCGCACCTCCGCCACGCTGAGGCGCGCGTAGGGGAGGGACATGGGCTACTCGGTCGAACAGCTCGTCTCCGTTGCCGTCACCGTGCTGCTCGTCATGGCGTCCGCCATCGTGCACGAGGTCGCGCACGGCTGGGTCGCACTGCGCTGCGGGGATCCCACCGCCAAGGAGGCCGGGCGGCTCACGCTCGACCCCCGGGCCCACCTGGACGGCTTCGGGTCGGTGGTGCTGCCGCTCGTCATGGCCCTTCTCGGCGGGCCGGTCTTCGCGTTCGCGCGGCCGGTGCCCTACAACCCGAGGCGGCTGCGCCACCCGCGTCGCGACGAGCTGCTGGTGGCCCTCGCGGGGCCGGCCGCGAACCTGCTCCAGGCCGGCCTCGGCGCGCTCGTGCTGCGCGTGGCGTGGGAGCCGCTGGTCAGAGCCGCTCTCTCAGGGGCCCTGCCCTTCGACCTCGCGGGCTGGGTCGTCACGATCCTCACCACCTACGTCTCGGTGAACCTCGTGCTCTGCTTCTTCAACCTGATCCCGCTGCCGCCGCTCGACGGGTCCAAGGTCGTGCTCTACTTCCTCACGGGCGAGGCGCGCGCGGCCTACTACCGCCTCGAGCAGTACGCGATGCCGATCCTGATCGTCGCGCTCTACGTCCTGCCCTCGCTGCTGCGCGTGGACCCGGTGGGCGCCTACCTGGACGCCACGGCCGGCTGCCTCTACGAGCTCCTGCTGAGGGGGCTCTGAGCATGGCCTCCTACCGCGTCGCGACCCAGGCGTACTCCGGTCCCTTCGACCTGCTGCTCCAGCTCGTGAGCAGGCAGCGCGTCACGATCGGCTCGATCTCCATCTCCGAGGTGGCCGCGCAATACCTCGAGGAGGTCGAGCGCATGCACGACCTCGACCTCGACGTGGCGAGCGACTTCGTGCTCGTGGCCTCCACGCTGCTCGACATCAAGGCCGCCTCGCTCATCCCCGACGAGCCCGTCACGCGCCGCGACGACGATTTCGACGAGGACGACGTGGACCTCGAGGGGCTCTCGCCGGACGAGGCGCGCGAGGTCCTCATCGCCCGCCTCATCGCCTACAAGCAGTTCCGCGGCGCGGCGGCGGCCCTCGGCGCCCGCGCGGAGGCGGAGTCTCGCATGGTCCCGAGGACCGTCGGGGCCGACCCGGAGTTTCTCGGCCTCATGCCGGACTACCTCGAGGGCATCACGCTCCGGAGCCTGGCCGTCATCTGCGCCGACATCGACAGCCAGCGGCAGACGTTCCTGCTCGAGGCCGAGCACGTCGCGCCCAAGCGCATGCCGGTCGCCCTCACGATCGCGGCGGTGGACCGCCTGGTGCGCGCCCGGGGGCGCGTGACGTTCTCCGAGCTGCTCGACGGCCAGGACAGCCCCGAGGCCGTCGTCGCCAACTTCCTCGCGATCCTCGAGCTCTACAAGCGCGGGCTCGTGGACGTCACGCAGGACGAGCTCTTCGGCGAGATCGACGTCACCCACGTGGAGGGCGCGCCCGCCTACGAGCTCGACGAGTCGGTCCTCGCCGAGCTGGGCGAGGACGCGCCGGACGAGAAGAACCCGGAGGTTGCCCATGGCTGACATGACGAGGATAGAGTCCGGCTCGCTGAAGGGCCTGCTCGAGGCGCTACTGCTCGTCTCCGACGACTCGGTGCCCGCGACCGACCTCGCCCGCGCCGCCGGCGTGGAGCCGGGGGAGGCCGCCCAGGCGCTCGCGGAGCTCTCCGCCGAGTACGCCGACGCCAACCGCGGCTTCCAGCTGCGCGAGGTCGCCGGCGGCTGGCGGCTCTTCACGCACCCCGCCTACCATGACCAGGTGGCCGACTACGTGCTCTCCTGGGACACCCGACGCCTCTCGCAGGCCGCGCTCGAGACGCTCGCCGTCATCGCCTACCACCAGCCCGTCACCCGCGAGGGCGTCCGCGCGATCCGCGGCGTCAACTCCGACGGCGTGATCGCGTCCCTACGCGAGAAGGGCCTCGTGCGGGAGGTCGGCCGCGACCGCGAGCACGGCGGCGCCCAGCTCTGGGGCACCACGCGCCTCTTCCTCGAGCACTTCGGTCTCAAGAGCCTGCGCGAGCTGCCGCCGCTCGAGGACTTCGCGCCGGACGAGGAGTCGCGCCGCTTCATCCGCGAGCGCCTCTCCGGGCGCTCCATCTCCTCCACGCTCGAGGAGGCCGCCGAGGACGTGGACGACGAGCGCGAGCTGCTCGACGACTACGAGACGGACGGCGCTGCCGGGACGGGCGAGAAGGACCTCGCGGCGCCTGACGACGCGCCTGACCCGGAGGCCGCGCCCGATGAGTGAGCCCATCCGCGAGAGCGGCCTCTACCCGATGCGCCTCCAGCGCTTCCTCGCGCGCGCCGGCGCCGCGAGCCGGCGCGGGTCCGAGCGGCTCATGACCGCCGGGCGCGTCCGCGTGAACGGCGTCGTGGTGACCGAGCTCGGCAGCAAGGTCGACCCCGAGCGCGACGAGGTGACGGTCGACGGCCGCCCGGTCCGCATCGAGGGGCGCCCGGTGAGCCTCGTGCTCAACAAGCCTGCGGGCTACGTCACCACGATGAGCGACCCGCAGGGCCGGCGCACGGTCGCCGAGCTCGTGCCCACGCGCGAGTATCCCGGGCTCTTCCCGGTCGGCCGGCTCGACCTCGACACGACGGGGCTCCTACTGTTCACGACCGACGGCGACCTCGGCCAGGCCCTGCTGCACCCCTCGCGCCACGTCGAGAAACACTACGTCGCGCTCGTCTCGGGCACCCCCAGCGCGTGCGACCTCGACAGCCTCCGGCGCGGTATCATGCTCGATGACGGGCCGACCGCGCCCGCCCGGGCGCGCCTGATCGGCCCCGAAGAGGCGCTCTTCTCGACCGTCGCGCCGCACGGGGCGGGCCGCACGGGGGGCGGCGAGCCCAACGCGGTGGTCGGCCTCACGATCCACGAGGGCCGCAAGCACCAGGTCAAGAAGATGCTGCTCGCCGTGGGCCACCGCGTGCTCGCCCTGCACCGCGACGCCTTCGGGCCGCTCGAGCTGGGCGGCCTCGCCGAGGGCTCGTGGCGCGAGCTCACCGACCGCGAGCGCGCCGCGCTCGAGACGCTCTGCACGAAGACAAGGAGTGACCATGATCGTAGCCATTGACGGGCCGTCCGGCTCCGGCAAGTCCTCGGTCGCGCGGGAGATCGCGCGCCGCTGCGGCCTCACCTACCTCGACACGGGCGCGATGTATCGCTCCGTGGCCCTCGCCTGCCTGCGGCGGGGCGTGGACCCGGACGACGCCGACGCCGTGGCCCGCGTGGCGCGCGAGGCGCGCATCGAGCTTGCGACCGAGCAGGACGGCCAGCGCGTCACCCTCGATGGCGCGGACGTCACCGCCGAGATTCGCACGCCCGAGGTCGAGCGCGCCGTCTCGCCCGTCTCGGCGAACCCGCGCGTCCGCGAGACGATGGTCGCCCTGCAGCGGGAGGCCGGCGCGTCCGGCGACGTCGTGGCCGAGGGGCGCGACATCGGCACGGTCGTCTTCCCGGCGGCAGACGTCAAGGTGTTCCTGAGCGCCTCCCCGGAGGCCCGCGCCCGCCGGCGCGCGGTGCAGCGCCGGGGCGGCAACCTCGCCACCGGCGAGGCCGTGGCCGTGAGCGAGGACGACGAGCGCGCCATCCTCGACGACCTCGTGCGCCGCGACGCCTACGACTCCTCGCGCGAGGCCTCGCCGCTGCGCCCGGCCGACGACGCCCACCGCATCGACTCCTCCGAGCTCGGCTTCGACGAGGTCGTGTCGGAGATCGTCGCGCTCTCGCCGGAGCTTTCGGCGCGCGCGGAGGGGAGGCGCTCGTGAGCGGCGCCGACGAGCGGGCCGGCCGCATGCGCGCCTTTGCCGGCAACACCCTCGACGACTACTACGACCACGACATCCGCGACCACCCGCTGCCCGGCCGCCTGCTGATCGGCGCGGTCGTGCGCATCCTGTGGGTCGTGACCAAGCTTCTGTGGCCCTGGCGCGTCGAGAACGCCGAGCTGCTCACCGAGGACCCGCGCGGCCGCGTCATCATCATGAACCACGAGTCGATGCTCGACCCGGTCGTGGTCGTCGTGACGCTGTGGCTCGCCCATGTGCCCGTCCGCATCGTCTACAAGAGCGAGTTCGACAAGATTCGCCCGGCCACCTGGCTCTTCTCGCGCGCGGGGGGCTTCCCCGTGCAGCGCGGCACGGCCGACATGAAGACGGTGCGGCGCGCCCGCGCGATGCTCCAGCGCGGCGAGTGCGTCCTCATCTACCCCGAGGGCACGCGCGTGCGCGAGGACGGCGCCGAGCAGTCCCACGGCGGCTACGCGATCATGGCGCAGCTCGCCAAGGCGCCCGTCCAGCCCCTCGCCATCATCGGCGCGCGGCGCCTGCGCTTCCGCCACCCGGTCTACCTCCGCGCCGAGCGGCCCGTCGAGTGGTCCGAGATGAGCGCCGGGAAGCGCAAGGAGCAGCTCGCCGAGATGGAGCGCGTCGGGATGGCGCGCGTCTACGCGATCCGCGACCAGCTCCGCGCCGACTACCCGGGGGTGGACTAGCCGTGCCCGAGATTCGCGTGGCCGCCGAGGCCGGCGCCTGCTACGGCGTCGAGCGCGCGCTGCAGATGGTGGAGGCGGCGGCCGACGAGCGCACGGGCGCCGTCCACACGCTGGGGCCCCTGATCCACAACCCCCGCGTCGTCGCGGACCTCGCGGCACGCGGCGTCGACGCGGTCGACGCGCCCGAGCAGGCGGCCGGGGACACGCTGCTGCTGCGCACGCACGGAACCGCCCCCGCCGAGGAGGCCCGCGCGCGCGAGCTCTGCGCCCGCGTGCTGGACGCCACCTGTCCGTTCGTGAAGAAGGTCCACGTTGCCGCCGAGCGGCTCTCGCGCGAGGGGTACCAGGTCGTCGTCGTGGGGGAGACGGGCCATCCCGAGGTCGAGGCCACGCTGCCGCATGCCCCGGGCGCCTTCGTCGTGGGATCGGCCGAGGAGGTCGCCGCACTCCCGCCGGCGCGCCGGGTCGGCGTCGTGGTGCAGACCACGGCCCGCCGCGCCCTTCTCGCCGAGGTGGTCGAGGCCCTGCTCGCCCGCGCCGAGGAGGTCCGGGTGATCAACACCATCTGCGAGGCAACGGCCGGCCACCAGGCCGCCGCCGACGAGCTCGCGCGAGAGGCGGACGTGATGGTCGTGATCGGCGGGCGCATCTCCGCCAACACGACGCGCCTCGCCGAGATCTCCGCCGCGCGCTGCCCGCGCACGCACCACGTCGAGGGCGCCGACGAGCTGCGTCCGGAGTGGTTCGAGGGCGCGGACGTGATCGGCATCACCGCCGGGGCGAGCACGCCCGCGAGCCAGATCGAGGCCGCGCGCGCGGAAATCGGCCGCCTGGTAGGGGAGTAGCGGGCGCACGTCCTTCTCGCCCGTCCGAGAATCGCTGGGCTTGTCCCGAGGCAATCCGGGAATCCGGGGGTTTGACGCGGCGCCTTCCGGGAATTGGCGGGGTTGCGCGTCCGGGCGCCCGTTTGGCTGCGCACGGGCGCCAATTTCCGGAAGATTCTGTGCAACCCCGGGCTTTTCCGGACGCGCCGGGAACACGGGCGGCATTTCCTAGAACGACCCGTGACTGGGTCGCCAATTTCTAGACGCGCCTGTGACCGGGTCGCCGATTCCTAGAAGCGACGCCGGCGTTCTGGCACAATGGCTGGCGAGAAGAACGAGGGAGGTCGCCACATGGCCGAGCAGAAGCGCGCCGACTACGCGTCCACGCGGCCGCGCGCCACCGGCGCCTGGGTCGCCGCCGTGGAGGAGGGCAGCCCCGCCTGGGAGGCGGGCATCGAGCCCGGCATGCGCATCGCGCGCGTGAACGGCGTGGAGCCGCGCGACCTCATCGACTGGCGCTGGGAGGCCGACGGCGCGTGCTGCGAGCTCGAGGTCTTTGACCCGCGCGACGGCACGACCACGCCCTGCGAGCTCTGGCGCGAGCCCGGCCAGGACTGGGGCGTCGACTTCACGGACGTCCTCTTTGACGGCATCCGCACCTGCGTGAACGCCTGCCAGTTCTGCTTCATGGCGATGCTGCCGCCCGAGGCGCGCGCCACGCTCACCCTGCGCGACGACGACTACCGCCTCTCCTTCCTGCAGGGCAACTTCGTCACGCTCACCAACGTCTCCGACGAGGAGGCCGAGCGCATCGTGACGTGCGGGCTCAGCCCGATGAACGTCTCCATCCACGCGATCACGCCCGAGGTGCGCAAACGCCTGATCGGCCGGCGCGCGGACCGGGGCATCGAGGTGCTCGAGCGGCTGCTCGCGGGCGGCATCGAGGTCCACGCGCAGATCGTGCTCTGCCCCGGCATCAACGACGGCGCCGAGCTTGCGGCCACGCTCGACTGGATGGAGGCACGGACCGGCATCACGTCGCTCGCCATCGTGCCGCTCGGCTACACCAAGCACAGCCGGCGCTTCAAGAGCTCGTACTCCGACGACGTCGAGGCGTCGCGGGCGGTCGTGTGCCTCATCGAGCCCTATCAGGAGCGGGCGAGAAGGACGCTCGGCATCACGCGCTTCCAGCTCTCCGACGAGTTCTACGTGGACGCGCGCCTCCCCGTGCCCGCCGCCGAGACCTACGACGGCTACCCGCAGTTCTACGACGGCATCGGGATGCTGCGGAGCTTCCTCGACGAGACGGCGCTCGTCAGCCGCGAGCGGGCTGGTGAGCTGCGGCGCGTTGACGAGACGCTGGCCGAGAAGGACCTGTGCGCGCTGCTCGTGTGCGGCGAGGCGGCGGCCGAGACGATCGATACGTTCTGCCGCGCGCTCTCGCCGACCGGACGCGTGGGTACGCGCGCGATCAGAAACGACTACTTCGGCGGCGACGTCAACGTGACCGGCCTCATCGTGGCCGAGGACCTGCTCGCCCAGCTGCCGGCCGACCTCTCCGGAACGCTCTTCGTGCTGCCCGAGGTGATGTTCAACTTCGACCGCCTCACCCTGGACGGGGACACGCAGGACCACGTCGTCGCGGAGCTGCGGGCGCGCGGCGCCCGCGTGTGCGTGAGCGTCCCCAACCCCGGGGACTACCTCGACGCGCTTCTCGCCGTCTTGCGGACTCCGTAGCGCCGGCGGGACCGAAGCCGGCCCGTGTATTTCTCGCGTTCACCGGCCGAAACCGACCGCTCGTGGTAAGCTGTGCGGGTGAACCGAATACGCAAGGAGGCGAGATGCCCAAACCCGTAGTCGCCGTGGTCGGCCGCCCGAACGTCGGCAAGTCCACGCTGGTGAACCGCATCGCGGTGAGCCGCGACGCCATCGTGCACGAGTCGCGCGGCGTCACGAGAGACCGCTCCTACCACGACGCCGACTGGAACGGTCGTGACTTCGTGCTCATCGACACCGGCGGCATCGAGTCGGTGAAGTCCAAGGACGTCTTCGCTCCGCGCATCCGCGAGCAGGCGCTTCTCGCCTGCGAGGAGGCCGACGTCATCGTCTTCGTGGTGGACGGCACCACCGGCGTCACCGACGAGGACGAGGAGGTCGCCCGCGTCCTGCGCCGCCAGGACAAGCCGGTCTTCCTCGTCGTGAACAAGAAGGACAACCCCGCGACCGAGCAGGACGGCCTCTGGGACTTCTACGCCCTCGGCGTCGGCGAGCCGCGCCCGCTCTCCGCAGGCCACGGCCACGGCACCGGCGACCTGCTCGACGACATCGTCGCCGCCTTCCCGGAGCCGGTCGAGGACGAGGCCGAGCAGGACGTCCTCTCGCTCGCGATCGTCGGCCGCCCCAACGTGGGCAAGTCCAGCCTCGCCAACCGCCTCGCCAACAAGAAGCGCTCGATCGTCTCGGACGTCGCCGGCACCACGCGCGACGCGATCGACACCATGATCGAGTGGCAGGGCCAGACCATCCGTCTCGTGGACACCGCCGGCATGCGCAAGAAGACGCAGGTCCACGAGGACGTGGAGTACTACAGCCTGGTGCGCGGCCTGCAGGCGATCGACCGCGCCGACGTGTGCCTGCTCGTCGTGGACGCCACCGTCGGCGTGACCGAGCAGGACCAGAAGGTCGCCGGCATGGCAATCGACCGCGGCTGCGGCCTCGTGCTGATCCTCAACAAGTGGGACCTCGTCGAGACCGACCATCAGCGCGACGAGATCGTGGCCTCCATCGACAAGCGCCTCGCCTTCGCGCCGTGGATCCCCACCGTGAACGTCTCGGCCCTCACCGGGCGCGCGACCGACAAGGTCCTCGGCCTCGCCGTGCGCGCCGCCGAGGCCCACGCGTCCCAGCTCAGGACCTCCGAGCTCAACGACCTGCTCGCAGAGATCCGCGAGGGCGGCCACACGCGCAGCGAGAAGGGCCGCCGCCTCAAGATCCAGTACGCCACGCAGACCGGCTCCAAGCCGCCCGTGATCTCCTTCTGGTGCAACGCGCCCGACCTCGTGGACGACAACTTCGAGCGCTTCATCGAGAACCGCCTGCGCCGGCGCTTCGACCTCACCGGCACGCCGGTGCGCCTCAAGTTCCGCCGCAAGACCGAGGGAGGGGACCGATGAGCGAGCTCCTCGTCCCGACCGTTCTTCTCGCCCTGGGGGCCTACGTCGTCTGCGGGATCCCCTTCGGCCTCATCGTCGCGCGGGCCATGGGCCACGTCGACGTGCGCACGACCGGGTCCGGCAACATCGGCACGACCAACGTCGCGCGCTCGGTGGGCAAGTCCGCCGCGGCCCTCACGCTCCTGCTCGACCTGAGCAAGGGCCTCGTCTGGATGCTTGTCGCCCGCCTCGCGCTGGCGGTCGCGGTCTTTGGCGGGGACTTCGCCTCGCTCGACCACACGACCGTCTTCGGGACGTCGCTCACGGTCGTCTTCCTGGCCTGCATCTGCGGGCACGTCTTCTCGCCCTACCTGCGCTTCCATGGCGGGAAGGGCATCGCCGTGGGCTTTGGCGCGGCGCTCGGCCTCTACTGGCCGATCGGCCTGAGCGTGCTCGCGGTGTTCCTCGTGCTCGCGATCCCGACGCGCTACGTCTCGCTCGGGTCCGTCTTCGCCGCCGCCTCGCTGCCCGTGTGGTGCGCGGTCTACGGCTTCCCGCCCGTCGCGATCGTGCCCGTGGCCGTGGCCGCCGTCGTGGTGGTCTGGTCCCACCGGGAGAACGTGCGTCGGCTCGTGCACGGCGAGGAGCGGCGCTTCTCGTTCCACAAGTCGGAGAAGGGGGGCGAGCGATGAGCGACCCCGTCCTCGTGGCCCCCTCGATCCTCGCCGCCGACCTCACGCGGCTCGGCGCCGAGCTCGATGAGGTCCGCACCGCCGACCTCATCCACTTCGACGTCATGGACGGCCACTTCGTGCCCAACCTGACCTTCGGGCCGGGCCTGCTGCGCGCCGTGGTGTCCTCGACCGAGCTGCCGGTGGACGCCCACCTCATGGTCTCCAACCCCGACGAGGTCGTCGGGAGCTACCTCGACGCCGGCGCGCGCCTCGTCTCGTTCCACTATGAGGCGGCCACGCACGCGCATCGCCTGGTGCAGCTCATTCGGGACCGGGGCGCCCGCGCGGCCGTGGCAATCAACCCCGCCACGCCCGTCTGCGTGCTCGAGCCGATTCTCGACGACCTCGACATGGTGGTCGTGATGACGGTCGACCCGGGCTTTGGCGGCCAGCGCCTGATCGAGTCCCAGCTCAAGAAGATCCGGCGCCTGCGGCGGCTCTGCGACGAGCACGGCGTCAACCCGCGCATCGAGGTCGACGGCGGCGTCCACGCCGGCAACGTCGCCGAGGTGGTCTCCTCGGGCGCCGACGTGGTCGTGGCTGGCTCGGCCATCTTCGGCGCCGAGGACCGCGCCGCCGCGATCGACGAGCTCAGGCGCCGCGCCGCAGCGGCCCCCGCGACGCTCTAGGCGCGCCATGTCGGACCGCATCGAATACCTCGACTACGCCGCCTCCGCGCCCGTCCGGCGCGAGGCCCTCGACGCCGAGCGCGCCTACGAGGGGGCGGACTACGCCGGCGCCAACCCCAACTCGCTCCACACGCTCGGGCGCCGGGCCGCCCGCGCGCTCGACGGCGCCCGCCGCGACCTCGCGCTCGCGCTCGGCGGCGGCTTCAGGCCCGCCGACGTGACCTTCACCTCGGGCGGCACCGAGTCCAACAACCTCGCCGTCATCGGCCTCGCGGAGGGGATCCGCGCCCGCTCTGCGCACAGGCGGCGCGTCGTCCTGTCCGCGATAGAGCACGACTCCGTCCTCGATCTCGCGGGCCCGCTGCGCTCGCGCGGCTTTGAGGTCGAGCTCGCCCGTGTCGGGCGCGACGGCGTCGTGGATCTCGGGGCGCTCGAGGGGCTTCTCGACGACACCTGCGCCCTCGTCTCCGTGATGAGCGCCAACAACGAGACGGGCGTGATCCAGCCGGTGGCCGAGCTCGCCCGGCTCGCGCACGCCTGCGGCGCGCTCTTCCACACCGACGCGGTCCAGGCGTTCTGCCGCGTCCCGCTCGACCTGGCCGAGGTCGACGCCGTGAGCGTCGCCGCGCACAAGATCGGCGGCCCGGTCGGCGTCGGCGCGCTCGCCGTGCGCGGCCGCGCCCCGCTGCGGGCGCTGCTCGTGGGCGGCGGCCAGGAGGGGGGACGCCGCGCCGGGACCCAGGACGTCCGGGGCGCGCTCGCCTTCGCCGCGGCGGCGCGGGCCTGCATGGCGTCGCTCGAGGAGACCCGCGCGCTCGTCGCCGACCGCGCGGGCACCCTCTACGCGCGCCTCTGCGCGCCGGGCACGGGTCTTCTGCCCACGACGAACGCCGCCGTCGACGAGCGTCGCCTGCCCGGCATCGTGAGCGTCATGGCGCCCGCCGTCGACTCCGAGACGCTGATCCTCGCGCTCGACCAGGCGGGCTTCGAGGTCTCCGCCGCCTCGGCCTGCTCCTCGGGCTCCCTCGACGCGAGCCACGTCCTTCTCGCCATGGGCGTCCCGCGCGACCAGGCGCTGGGGTCGCTGCGCGTCAGCTTTGACGAGCGCGTGGGCGCGGACGTCCTCGACCGCTTTGCCGACACGCTCCTTGGAATCGTCGCCGAGCGCTCGCGCGCTCGCTGAGAGAAAGGTACCCATGACCGTCGCAACGACCCTGCTCAAGCTCCAGGAGACCGACCTCGAGCTGCTGAAGCACGCCTCCACGCTCTCCGCCATGCCGCAGCGCAAGCGCCTGGCCACGATCGAGCTCGCCGCGCGCAAGGTCGCCTCCGAGCTCACGGGCATCGTCGGCCAGCGCAAGGACGCCGAGACCGAGATCGCCGACGCGGAGGAGGCCCTCGCGCACTACCGCGAGAAGACCGCCGAGGTCCAGGCGGCCGCCGACTCCGGCGAGCACACCCACCGCGAGATCCGTGACTTCGAGCAGCAGCTCACCTCGCTCGCCAAGCGCATCGAGAAGTCCGAGTACACGCTGCGCCCCCTGCGCGAGAGCCTGGAGCGCCTCGAGCGCGCCGAGAAGAACGCGCGCCTCACGGCCGAGCGCCTGGAGCAGGAGCGCGCCGCGACCGAGGCCGCGCTCGCCGACGGCTCGGCGGCGCTGCGCGCCGAGATCGTGCGCCTCTCGCACGAGCGCGGCGAGCTCGCCGCCCGTCTCGACCCCGCGCTGCTCGAGCGCTACGAGGCCGCCCGCAAGCGCTTCAAGGGCCTCGCCGTGGAGCGCCTGCGCGGCAACGTGCCGGGTGTGTGCCGCGTGAAGCTCCAGCCGAGCCAGTTCCACGACCTCGCCCAGGGCGCCGAGATCACGGAGTGCCCGTACTGCCACCGCATCCTCATCACCTCCGAGGAGGGGCAGGAGTGAGCGCCGGGCGCGGGCGCGTCCTTCTCGCCGTCTGCGGCGGGATCGCCGCCTACAAGGCGTGCGAGGTGCTGCGCGGCCTGCAGAAGGCGGGCTGCGAGGTCCGCGTGACCATGACCGAGGACGCCGGGCGCTTCGTGGGCGCCGCGACCTTCGAGGCGCTCTCCGGCGCGCCCGTGGCCGCCTCGCTCTACGACTATCCCGGCTCGGCGATCCCGCACATCGAGCTCGCCGAGTGGGCCGACGTCGCCGTGGTGGTGCCCGCCACGGCCAACGTGCTCGCCAAGCTGGCCTGCGGCATCGCCGACGACTGTCTCACGACCACGCTTCTGGCCTGCGCGTGCCCGGTGCTCGTGGCACCCGGCATGAACGTCCACATGTGGCGGAACGCCGCCACGCAGGCCAACGCGGCGACGCTGCGCGGGCGCGGCGTCGCCTTCGTGGGACCGGACAGCGGGCGGCTCGCCTGCGGCGAGGTGGGCGAGGGCAAGCTCGCGCCCGTGGAAGAGATCGTGGCCGCGGCGCTCGCGCTGCTCGCCCCGGCGGGCGAGAAGGACCTCGCCGGCCTGCACGTCCTCGTGAACGCCGGGCCCACGCACGAGGCGATCGACCCCGTGCGCTACATCGCCAACCGCTCGACCGGCAAGATGGGCTTCGCGATCGCCGCGGCCGCCGCGCGCCGGGGGGCCGAGGTCACGCTCGTGGCGGGGCCCGTGACTCTGCCCACCCCCGCCGAAGTGCGGCGCATTGACGTGGAGAGCGCCGCCGAGATGCACGACGCGATGCTTTCGGCCTTTGCGGGGGCGGATGTGGCCGTCTGCAGCGCCGCCGTCGCCGACTACACGCCCGCCGCGCCGGCCGACCACAAGCTCAAGAAGGGCCGCGAGCACCTGGACGCGGTCGCGCTCATGGAGACCGCGGACATCCTGGCCGACCTCTGCGCCGAGAAGGGCGAGCGCGTCGTCGTGGGCTTTGCCGCCGAGACGGACGACCTTCTCGCCCACGCGCGGGAGAAGCTCCGCCGCAAGGGCGCCGACCTCATCGTGGCGAACGACGTGAGCCGCCCGGAGTCCACCTTCGGCGCGGACACCAACCGCGTGGCCCTGGTGAGCGCCGAGGGCGTGGAGCAGCTCGAGACCATGCCGCTCGCCGCCGTCGCCGACGCCCTCCTCGACCGAGTCCGTGAATCGGGGACAGTCCCCAATTCACATAAATAGTTTGTGTCAATTGGGGACTGTCCCCAATTGACAGACGGGAGCCAGGATGAACGAACTGCTGATAGGCTGCCACCTCTCGACCGCGAGCGGCTATGCCGCCATGGCGGACGACGCCGTCTCCATCGGCGCCACCACCTTCGCGTTCTTCACGCGCAACCCACGCGGCGGCAACGCACGCGAGCTTGACGATGCCGACCTCGCCGCGTTTCTCGCCACGCTGGCGGAGCACGGGATTGGCCCGCTCGTGGCGCACGCGCCCTACACCTACAACCTCTGCTCCGCTAAGCCGGAGACCGTGGAGTTCGCCCGGCGCGCGATGCGCGAGGACCTGGCACGCATGGAGCGCCTGCCCGGCCACCTCTACAACTTCCACCCGGGCAGCCACGTCAAGCAGGGCGCGGACGAGGGCATCCGCCTCATCTGCGAGGGCCTGAACGAGGTGCTCACGCCCGGGCAGGCAACGACGGTGCTGCTGGAGACCATGGCCGGCAAGGGGACCGAGGTCGGCCGCTCCTTCGAGGAGCTGGCGCGCATCATCGACGGCGTGGACCACGACGAGCTGCTCGGCGTGTGCCTAGACACCTGCCACGTGGCCGACGCGGGCTACGACGTCGTGCACGACCTCGACGGCGTGCTCGACGAGTTCGACCGCGTGATCGGCCTCGACCGCCTGCGCGCGCTGCACCTCAACGACTCCAAGAACCCGCTCGGCTCCCACAAGGACCGTCACGAGAAGATCGGCGCGGGCACGCTCGGCCTCGAGACCTTCCGCGCCGTGGTCACCAACCCGCGCCTGGTCGGCCTGCCGATGGTCCTCGAGACCCCGCAGGACGAGCTCGACGGCTGGGCGGCCGAGATCGCGCTGCTGCGCCGGCTCGCCGCAGGGGAGGCGACCGCGTAGTGGGCATCCTCATCGGCCTCGAGCACGTGAGCCACGAGTGGCCCGGCAAGCGCGTGCTCACGGACCAGACCATCGGCATCAACGAGGGCGAGCGCATCGGCATCGTCGGCCGCAACGGCGACGGCAAGTCCACGCTACTGGAGATCGTGGGCCACGTGCTGGAGCCGGACGCGGGGACCGTCACGTGGCGTCGGGGCATCGCCGTGGGCTATCTGGGTCAGGCGGACCAGCTGGACGACAAGGACCCCGTGCGCCGCGCGATCTTTGGCGACGTGCCCGAGTACACCTGGGCCTCCGACGCCCGCATCCGCGCCATCCTGGACGAGCTCGTGGGTGATCTCGACCTCGACGGCCTCGTCGGCGAGCTCTCCGGCGGGCAGCGCCGCCGCGTGGACCTCTGCCGCGTGCTCTGCCACACCTGGGACGTCATCCTCATGGACGAGCCGACCAACCACCTCGACCTCGCCGCCATCGAGTGGCTGGCCGAGCACCTGCGCCGCCGCTGGTCGGCGGGGGAGGGCGCGCTTCTCGTGGTCACGCACGACCGGTGGTTTTTGGACGAGGTCTGCGAGCACATGTGGGAGGTCCACGACCGCCGCATCGAGCCCTTCGAGGGCGGCTACTCAGCCTATATCCAGCAGCGCGTGGAGCGCGAGCGCCAGGCCGCCGTCATGGAGGAGCGCCGCCAGAACACGCTGCGCAAGGAGCTCAACTGGCTCGCGCACGGCGCCAAGGCGCGCACGAGCAAGCCGAAGTTCCGCATCGAGGCGGCGCGCGCCCTCATTGCCAACGACCCGCCGCTCAGAAACCCGCTCGAGCTCAAGCGCCTTGCCGTGAGCCGTCTGGGCAAGCAGGTCATCGAGATGAGGGACGTCTCGTTCGCCTATCCGGGCGGGCCGCGCGTCATCGACGACGTGAGCTGGCTCATCGGGCCCGGGGACCGCTACGGCATCCTCGGCGCCAACGGCGCGGGCAAGTCGACGCTGCTCGCGCTCATGACCGGCGCGCTCGAGCCCACCTCGGGCATCGTGAAGATCGGCGCGTCGGTGCGCTTCGGCTTCATGAGCCAGCACCTGGACGCCCTTGCCGAGAAGGACGACTGGCGCGTGCTGGAGGTCCTCGGCCGCTACAAGCGGAGCTACCTCGTGGGCGGCAAGATGCAGAGCCCCACGCAGCTCATCGAGCGGCTCGGCTTCGAGCAGCGCGAGCTGCAGAACTTCATTCGCGACCTTTCCGGCGGACAGCGCCGCCGCCTGGCGCTGCTCTGCGTGATCCTGGAGGAGCCCAACGTGCTCGTGCTCGACGAGCCCGGAAACGACCTGGACACGGACATGCTCGCCGTGATGGAGGACCTGCTCGACAGCTGGCCCGGGACGCTCATCATGGTCTCCCACGACCGCTACCTCATGGAGCGCGTGACCGACGACCAGTTCGCGCTCATTGACGGCCACGTGCGCCACGTCCCCGGCGGCGTGGACGAGTACCTGCGCCTGCTCGCCGAGAAGAACGACGGCCCGGCGCCCGCCCCCGCAGACGAGCCGCAGGCGAACGGTCCTTCTCGCCCCGCCGGAACCGGCCTCTCCAACCAGGAGCGCCGCGAGCTCAAGAAGCGCTTCGACGCGGTGAGCCGCAAGCTCGACAAGACGGCGGGGGAGCCCGACTGCCTGCGCCAGGAGATGGCCGCCGTGGACGCGAGCGACTACGCCGCCCTCATGGCCGCGCAGGAGGCGCTCGACGCGTGCCTGGCCGAGCGCGAGGCCCTCGAGGACGAGTGGCTCGAGCTCGCCGACGCCCTCGGACTTGCCTAAAAGGTGTCAGACCCCTTTTAGGCATGTTTGGGACGGACTGCGCCGCGGTCGCAGCGGTTGCCCCAGGAGTCGATGAGCTCGTCGTCGCGGTAGACGCACACGACCTCGCAGTGGTTGGCGCACCGGCCGCACACGACCTCGCGCGTGCGGAACTCGAAGTCGTCGACGTCCCAGGCGAAGGGCCGGCGCTCGGAGGCGGGCGCGTCGGCCGCGAGCAGCGCCGCGCCGAAGGCGCCCATGAGGTGGCCGTCCGGGTCCACGAGGACCTCCATTCCCAGCTCCTCCTCGAAGGCGCGCACCACGCCGGAGTTCTTGGAGACGCCGCCCTGGAAGACCACCGGCGCCACGATCTTCTTGCCCTTGCCGACGTTGTTGAGGTAGTTGGTGGCCACCGCGCGGCAGAGGCCGGCGATGACGTCGCGCTTCTCGTAGCCCACCTGGAGCTTGTGGACGAGGTCGCTCTCGGCGAAGACGGTGCAGCGCGCGGCGATGTTGGCGGGGTGCTTCGAGGTGGCCGCGATGTCGCCGAACTCCTCGACCTCCACGCCCAGCCGGTGCGCCTGGCTCGAGAGGAAGGAGCCCGTGCCCGCCGCGCAGAGCGTGTTCATCGCGTAGTCCACCGCCACGCCGTTCTCCACGCAGATGATCTTGGAGTCCTGCCCGCCGATCTCCAGGATCGTGCGGACGTCGGGGTGCAGGAAGGTCGTGCCCACCGCGTGGGCCGTGATCTCGTTCTTGATAACCTGGGCCCCGAGCATGGCGCCCACCAGCCGGCGCGCCGACCCCGTGGTGCCCACGGCCACGACCTCGTAGGCGTCCCGGTCCACCTGGGGCGCCAGCTCGTCGACCACGCGCCGCGCGGCGTCGGTCGGCGCCCCCTCGGTCCAGAGGTAGGAGCGCGCGAGGATGGTCCCGCGCTCGTCCACGACCACGCCCTTCGTGGAGATGGACCCGGTGTCCACGCCCAGGTAGGCCCTCGCCTTCGTCATATCGTCCTCGCCTTTCTCATGGAGAGCATGTCGTAGAAGGCCTCGAGCCGGGTGTCGAGGCCGGTGTCGCTGGTCTGCGAGTCGTAGGTCAGGAAGAGCACCGGCGCGTGGAAGTCGCGTGCGAGGCGCTGCAGCGGCGGCATGCAGTCGATCTCGGGCGTGCAGCCGGAGGACTTGATGTGCACCACGCCGTCGAAGCCCTCCTCGAGGTAGCGCTTGGCGGCCGCAATGGTGAGGCTCGAGGTGGGCCCCATGTCGTAGGTCACGTAGGGCGCCGCCGAGCGCCGGACGTTCTCCTCGTTGTAGTGGAGGACGAAGTTGGTGATGTTGAGGGCGCGCGCCAGCTCCACGCGCATCCCCAGCAGCTTGCGCTCGATGTCGAGGTTGCTTACGGGGTCGGCTGCCGTGAAGAACTCGCCGACGATGCCCACGCGCAGCGGCCGGTCGGGCCTCTCGGTGGGCAGGGCCCGCAGGGCGTCCATGCCGCGACGGTAGGCCTGGTCGACGTCGGTCATGGTGACGCTGCAGCGCATGTCCTCGAAGAAGGCGGCGCGCGCCCGCTCGAAGGAGCGCGGCTCGACCTCGAAGCCCGCGTTGGCGAGGTAGTAGTCGTTGTAGGCGTCCAGGTGCTCCACCATGCGGAGAAGGACGAGCATGTTCGCCACGCCCTTGGCGACCGAGAGGTTGGGGTTCACCACCTTCTTGCAGTAGGCCACGTAGTCCTTGAACGGCCGCCCCGAGACGAAGGAGAAGTTGAGCATCTCGAAGTCGTCGTAGCCCATGTCGCGCAGGATCATCTCCTGGAGCTCGCCGTAGTAGGTGAGCCGGCAGTAGCCCGTGAACTGCACGAGCACGTTGGCCCCCGCCTCGAGCGCCTCCACGTAGTCGCCCAGGATGTGCTTGAAGGGCGCGCAGACGTAGTCGTTGCTGTGCTCGGAGCCGATCTCCAGCGTGCGGCGCGTAGGCGCGGGCATGCGAACGTAGTCGGCGTCGAGGACGTGCTCGGTGAAGTACTGGAAGGCCACGTCGTAGTAGCCGTAGTGCATGAAGGCGACCTTCTTGCGCGAGTGGCGGTCCGCCCGGCGGCGCTTGCGGGGCAGGAGCGTCGGACGGACCTCGCCGGCGCGCAGGGCCACCTTGGCGAGGACCTCGGTGAGGGCGTTCTTGTCGGCCATGTCATCGGCGGCCATGGAGGTAGCCTCCCTTGCGCTGGTAGGAAAGGATGTCGACGAAGCTCTCCACGCGGGTCTCGATGCCGGCGGTGCCGCTCTGGGCGTCCACCGTGAGCGTGAGGACGGGGCGGCCCTTCACGCAGAGGGCGATGGCGTCGTCGGTCATCGAGTCCGGGCCGCAGGGGAAGGCGCTCACGAGCACGATACCGTCAACGTGGTCGTGGAGCTCGAGGATCGCGCCCACGAGCTCGCGGTTGACGATCCAGGGCAGCGACGCCGAGAAGTCGTAGGAGCGCCGGGCCGCGCGGGCGTGGTCGAACTCGTCGGCAAAGAGCACCGTGGCGCCCGCGGCGCGCAGGGCGTCGGTCACGGGGCCGGCGACGAACGGGTCGTGCGCCACGTAGGGGTGCGCGGCCACCAGGATGGTGAGCGGGCGCTCGTCGGCGGGCAGACGTCGCGCGGCGCCGACGAGCTCGTCCTGGGCGCGGGCGAGGCGGGCGTCGCGGTCGCGCTGGGCGCGGCAGGCCAGCTTCCAGGCGCGCTCGCCCTCGCGGCGACCAGCGCCCAGGCGCGCGGCGAGCGCCACGTAGGAGGCCCGCTCGTCCTTCTCGGCCGCCCCCTCGGCGAGAAGGGCGGAGAGCACGCGGACCGGGCGACCCGCGAGCACGAAGGCGCTCTCCACGAGGTCGGGGAGGGCCTGGAACTTGGTGCAGTAGGTGTGCAGCGCGTCGGCGGCCGAGAAGCTCGGCACGAAGACGACGTCGACCCGGTCCGCCAGCGCGTCGACGTGGCCCAGGTAGAGCTTGGAGGCAAGGCAGCACTCGTCGACCGAGAGCGCCTGGCCGCGCTCGAAGACGCCACGGTCGGAGGCGTCGCTCACCACGACCTCGCGCCCGAGCGCCTCGAAGAAGGCGCGCCACTTGGCGCCCAGGCGGTAGGTCATGAGGGCGCGGGGGAGGCCGACCGTGCGCACGTCAGCGTAGGGCGCGGCCCCGGCGAGCGCCCCGAGCGCGCTACGCACGCGCGCCATCGGTGCCGCCCTCCGGAAGGAGGCCCGCCGCGCCCAGGGCGCCGACCAGGGCATCGAGGTCCTTCTCGTCCGGGTGGCCGAGGGCGCGGTCGAAGTTCTCGATCATGGGCGTGAAGCGCGCCGGGTCCTGCTCGGCCATCTTGACGTAGCGCTCGCGGACGGTCGGCGGCATCTGGCCCTGGCACATGAAGCGGCCCACGACCAGCGCGTCTGCGGGCAGCGCGGCGGCAAAGCGGTCGAGCACGCGGTCGTAGTAGGCGGGGTCGCCGCCGAAGCCGCAGGTCCCGAAGAGGAAGACGCGCTTGCCCGCGAGCTGCGGGAGCGCGTCGGCGAGGTCCTCGGCGAGGCCGCCCTTGTCGGTCCACGAGCCCAGCAGCACGAGGTCTGCGGCCGCGACGTCGGCGACCTCGTTCTTCTCGCCCAGCGCCTGGCGCGCGCGGTCGGCGAGGCGGGCGGTGTTTCCGGTCCTCGAGCTTACGATGACGGCATAGGTCATGGTTCTCCCTTCGATGGCTGCGCCCACTATATACCCGCTTTTCCCGGGTTCGCCGGCGCCCTCCGGCCCGCTGACGGCAAACCTCACAGGTGGTCTCACTTGAAGAAATAATCTGTCCTTATCGTCCAACTTCATAACGCCGCACTTGTGGTACGTACCAGTACCTGTGAGGTTTGGGGCGAGTAGGACCTGCCGCAGCGACCCTCACGCCTCCCAGGCGCACGCGCCCATGTCCACGCGCCCGTCCGCCAGGAAGCGCACGCCCTCGGCCTCGAGCAGGCGGCGCTGCTCGCCGGGGCCCCCAAAGGCGAACCCCGGCGCGGGCGAGCCGTCCGCGAAGACCACGCGGTGGCAGGGCACCCCACCCGCGACGCCGGGGCTCCCGTGCATGGCGTACCCCACCTGCCGGGCGCAGCGCGGCGCGCCCATGAGGCGGGCCACCTGCCCGTAGCTGGCCACGCGCCCCTCCGGGATCTGGCGCACCACGTCCCAGGCGCGCTCGAAGAACGACTGCTCCATGCGACCTCCAATCCGCTATCCTCAGGCTACCACCGCGCGGAGAGGGGAGCCCATGAACATCGACAAGAACGCCACTGCCCTGCTCGTCATCGACGCCATCGAGGCCGTGGGCGACGACGCGCTCTACGACCCCGACGCCGCGACCGCCGCCTACCGCAGCGCCGTCGCGCGCTCCGTTGCCGCCTGCCACGCCGCCGGCATCCCGGTCATCTACTGCAACGACGCCCACGTCCGCGGCCTGGACCGCGAGCTCGACCTCTGGGGCGAGCACGGCATCGCCGGCGAGGTGCGCGTCTTCCCGGAGATCGAGCAGGCTCCCGGCGACATCACGATCCCCAAGCGCCGCTACTCCGGCTTCTTCCAGACCGACCTCGACCTCACGCTGCGCGAGCTGGGCGTCAGAACCGTCATCGCCGTGGGCGCGGACACCAACATCTGCGTGCTCCACACCCTGGCCGACGCCTACTTCCTGGGCTACGCCTCCGTCGTGGTGACCGACGCCACAATGACATTCCTCTGCGGCACACAGGAGGGCGCGCTCGAGCACTGCGAGAAGTGCTACGGCTCCGAGCTCACGACCGTCGCCGAGCTGGTGGCCGCGCTGGCGTAGGCCGCGCACGGCTCACGACAGTAAGGTGGTCGACATGGCCAAATAGCATACACTGGGGCGGCAAGCCGCCAATATTTCCCCAGTTGACGGTTTGCCGAATTGCGCCCAGTGTATGCTATCGCCGTGGAACCAGCTCGGCTCAGACGGCCCAACGGGATCGAATCTCACCGAGAAACGCCTCTGCGGCGGGGGAGAAGGCCTGATAGCGCTTCCAGGCAATGAACACGTCCGCCGAGATCGCGGGCTCGAGGGGCCTGAACGCCAGCCCCGACCCCGCGCTCGTGTCGACGATGCCCTCGAGGCTCACCACCACGCCGATGTCACGCCGCGCGAGCAGCGCCGCGTTGTAGAGTAGGTTGTAGGTGGCCACGACGTCGAGGTCCTCGAGGTCGCGGTGGAACCACGCGCCCATCTCGCGGCTTGCCTGCTCGGAGAGGATGAGCGAGCGCCGCGCGAGGTCGACGGGCGTCACGGCGTCGAGCGCGGCGAGCGGGTCGTCCTCGCGCATGAAAGCGCCCCAGCGGTCGCGCGCGGGGAGCTGCAGAAACTCGTAGCGCGAGAGGTCGGCGTGCCCGATGAACACGCCGAAGTCGAGCCGCCCCGTGTCCAGCCGCTCGCTCACGTTCTCCGAGTTGCCGCTGAAGAGCGAGAAGCGCACGAGCGGGTAGGCGTCCACGAACTCGGCCATGACGTCGGCGACGAGCCCCATGGCCGGCGTCTCGCCGCCGCCAACGCGCACCTCCCCGGCGAGCGTATCCGTCGAGAGGCGGAGCTCGTCCTCCGTGCGCCCGACGAGGTCGACGATCTCCTCGGCGCGGCGGCGCAGCCGCATACCCGTCTCCGTGAGCATGATGCGCCGGCTGCCGCGATCGAAGAGTCGGCATCCCAGCTCGCGCTCGAGCTCCTGCATCTGACGGGAGAGCGAGGGCTGGGAGACGTGCAGCGCCGCGGCCGCCCCCGAGATGGTGCCCTCCCGTGCGACCATCAGGAAGTACCGAAGGTGTCGCAGCTCCACGTTCTTCTCGCCCTCCCTCATGCGTAATTAGCATACCTGAGTATTCGATATTGGAATTATACATGGTGACGCAGCGTCGCTAAACTAGAGGCCGACGAGAGGGGAGACCGTGGGCGACCTGACGGATGACATCGAGCGCTGCCTCGCCAGCTGCTCATGCGACGGCGAGACCGCCGAGCGCGCCCGGTGCTGCTGCGAGGAGGGTCGCGTGCGGGAGACCAAGCGCGTCCTGCTTGACGAGCGGGCCCGCCTCGTCGACGAGATGCGTGCGAGCCAGCGCGGCATCGACGCCATCGATCACCTGCTCAGCCGCGTCTCCACCGAGCTGTGAGCACCACGAAGGGAGCAAGCATGGACGGGAAGAACCTCAGCCTGACCACCGCCTGGGACAAGACGTTCCCCAAGTCCGACACCGTCCGCCACGAGAAGGTGACGTTCCACAACCGCTACGGCATCACGCTGGCGGCCGACCTCTACCGGCCGCGCGCCGCGGCGGCGGACGCTCGACTTGCCGCAATCGCCGTGTGCGGGCCCTTCGGTGCCGTCAAGGAGCAGTGCGCGGGGCTCTACGCCCAGACGCTCGCCGAGCGCGGCTTCCTCGCGATCGCCTTCGACCCGTCCTACACCGGCGAGTCCGGCGGCGAGCCGCGCTACATGGCCAGCCCGGACATCAACACCGAGGACTTCCTCGCCGCCGTCGACTACTTGAGCTGCCGCGCGAACGTCGATGCCGGACGCGTGGGCATCGTCGGCATCTGCGGCTGGGGCGGCCTCGCGCTCAACGCCGCCGCGCTCGACCCGCGCATCAAGGCGACCGTGGCCTCCACGATGTACGACATGAGCCGCATCGCCGCCAAGGGATACTTCGACGCCGACGACAGCGCCGAGGCGCGCCAGGCCCAGCGCCGCGCCCTCGCCGACCAGCGCACGCGCGACTACGCGGCCGGAGCCTACGAGCGGGCCGGCGGCGTCGTTGACCCGCTGCCCGATGACGCCCCGCAGTTCGTGCGCGACTACCACGACTACTAAAAGACGCCGCGCGGCTATCACCCGCGCTCGCTGAACTCCAACGAGGGCTGGAACGTCATCGGCACCCAGAGCTTCCTCAACCAGCCGATCCTGGCCTACGCGGACGAGATAGAGACCGCCGTCATGGTGCTCCACGGCGACGCCGCCCACTCCTGCTACATGGGCCGGGACGCCTTCGCGCGCCTCACCGGGGACAACAAGGAGCTCGTGCTCGTGCCGAGCGCCACGCACACCGACCTCTACGACGGCGGCGGCAAGGATGCCATCCCCTGGGACCGGATCCAGGGGTTCTTCGAGAGGTACCTGCAGTAGAAGAAGGGATTCATGGGCGAGAAGATCATCGAGAACCGGACCTTTGACGAGGAGCGCGCCCTCTACGACGAGAAGAACCTCGTCGTGCGCAACTGCCGCTTCGACGGGCCTGCCGATGGCGAGAGCGCCTTCAAGGAGTGCGAAAACGTCACCGTGGAGAGCGCGTTCATGAACCTGCGCTACCCGTTCTGGCACGACCGAGGACTCGTGATCCGCAACACCGAGATGACCGAGCTCTGCCGTGCGGCGCTCTGGTACAGCCGTGACGTCACGATCGAGGACAGCCGCCTTCACGGCATCAAGGCCCTGCGCGAGTGCGCCGACGTGCGGATGTGCGGCTGCGACATCGTCTCGCCGGAGTTCGGCTGGTCCACGCGCGGCATCGAGATGGAGGGCTGCTCGGCGCAGAGCGAGTACTTCATGATGCGCTCGACCGGCCTGCGCTTCCGGAACGTCCGCTTTGTGGGCAAGTACTCGTTCCAGTACGTCGAGGACGCCGTCTTCGAGGACTGCGACTTCGACACCAAGGACGCCTTCTGGCACGCGCGTCACGTCGTCGTGCGCGACTCGCGGGTGAAGGGCGAGTATCTCGGGTGGTACAGCGAGGACGTGACCTTTGAGAACTGCACGATCGAGGGCACGCAGCCGCTCTGCTACTGCGAGGGCCTGTGCCTCGTGAACTGCCGCATGGAGGGCTGCGACCTCGCCTTCGAGCGGTCGAGCGTGCAGGCCGAGCTCACCACCCCCGTGAACAGCGTCAAGAACCCGCTCGCCGGCAGCCGGATCACGCTGCCGGCCGTGGGCGAGGTCATCCGCGACATCGAGGGCGCCACGGGTGAGGTCAAGATCGCCTAAAAGGGGTCAGACCCCTTTTAGGCAAGTTCGACACTTGCACGGCGCGGGACGGGATGCTATAGTACTTCCTCGCAAACGGGTGGTGGCGCAGTTTGGTAGCGCACTTGACTGGGGGTCAAGGGGTCGCTGGTTCGAATCCAGTCCACCCGACCAGAGAGCACGAGGCCACGGGCTTAAAGGTCCGTGGCCTCTTTTCGTGTTCGCGTGTGTCGTGCGCGTTTCAGGCAGGCAAACGCCGCGCGTCCGTTGCGGCCGGCCCCGCCGTGCGCGCCTATGATGGTCCCCACGGCAAGGCCAACCATTGGAGGATCACATGGCACGCGTCTACAACTTCTCCGCCGGTCCCGCCGTGCTGCCCGAGGACGTCCTCACGCAGTGCGCGGACGAGATGCTCGACTACGCCGGCTGCGGCATGAGCGTCATGGAGATGAGCCACCGATCTTCCGTCTTCAAGGGCATCATCGAGGGCGCGGAGGCCCGTCTGCGCTCCCTCATGAACATCCCCGACAACTACAAGGTCATCTTCACCCAGGGCGGCGACTCGCTGCTCTTCTCCACGGTCTTCATGAACCTCGCCACCAACGGCAAGGCAGACTACGTGATTACCGGCAACTGGGCCAAGAAGGCCTTCCAGGAGGCGCAGATCCTCGGTGACGCTGTGGCCGTTGCCTCCTCGGCGGACAAGAACTTCTCCTACATCCCCGACTGCTCCGACCTGCCCATCCGCGAGGACGCGAGCTACCTCTACATCTGCGAGAACAACACGATCTACGGCACCAAGTTCCCTGAGCTCCCCAACACAAAGGGTCACGTGCTCGTTGCCGACCAGAGCTCGATGTTCCTCTCCGAACCCGTTGACGTCTCCCGCTACGGGCTCATCCACGCCGGCGTGCAGAAGAACGTGGGCCCCGCAGGCGTGCAAATCGTGATCGTGCGCGAGGACCTCATCCCGGAGGACCTGCCCGGCGTGCCCACGATGCTGCGCCTCAAGACCCAGGCGGACGCCGGCTCGCTCTACAACACGCCCAACTGCTGGGGCATCTACGTCTGCGGCCTCGTCTTCGAGTGGATCGAGAAGAACGGCGGGCTCGCGGCGATGGGGGAGCGCAACGCCGAGAAGGCCAAGCTCCTCTACGACTACCTCGACGAGTCGACGCTCTTCTCATCCACCGTGGAGCCCGGCTCCCGCTCGCTCATGAACGTCCCGTTCGTCACGGGCGACAAGGACCTCGACGCCGAGTTCGTCGCCGAGGCGGCCAAGGCGGGCCTCGTCAACCTCAAGGGCCACCGCACCGTGGGCGGCATGCGCGCCTCCATCTACAACGCCATGCCGCGCGCGGGCGTGGAGGCGCTCGTCAGCTTCATGAAAGACTTCGAGCTCGCGCACCGCGCGTAAGGAGCAGCCATGTACGCCATCCACTGCATGAACAACATCTCCACCGTGGGCACCGACGCGCTCGCGCGCGCGGGCTACGCCTTCGTGGACGACCCCCAGCAGGCCGACGCCTGGCTCGTGCGCAGCGCCAACCTGCACGAGATCGAGCCCCCGGCGACGCTGCTCGCCATCGCCCGCGCCGGCGCGGGCGTGAACAACATCCCCGTCGAGCGCTGCGCCGAGCGCGGCATCGTGGTCTTCAACACGCCGGGCGCCAACGCCAACGCGGTCAAGGAGCTCGTCATCTGCGGCATGCTGCTCGCCTGCCGCGACGTCATCGGCGGCATCGAGTGGGTGCGCGACGCCGTGGACGACCCGCAGATCGCCAAGCGCGCCGAGAAGGCCAAGAAGCGCTTCGCGGGCTGCGAGCTCGCCGGCAAGCGCGTGGGCGTGATCGGCCTCGGCGCGATTGGCGCGCAGGTCGCCGACGTCCTCATCGCCCTCGGTGCCGAGGTCATGGGCTACGACCCGTACCTCTCGATCAACGCCGCCTGGGGCCTCGACCGCCGCATCGAGCACGCGACGGACCTCGACCAGCTGCTCGCCGCCTGCGACTTCGTCACGCTGCACGTGCCCGCCACGGAGGAGACGAGGGGCATGATCTCCGCCGAGGCCATCGCCAAGATGAAGCACGGCGCCGTGCTGCTCAACTTCGCCCGCGACTCGCTGGTGGACGAGCAGGCGCTCGCCGAGGCGCTCGACGACGGCAAGATCGCGCGCTACGTCACGGACTTCGCGAACCCCGCCTCCGCGAACATGAAGAACGCGATCGTCCTGCCGCACCTGGGCGCCTCCACGGGCGAGGCCGAGGACAACTGCGCCGTCATGGCCGCCCGCGAGCTGCGTGACTACCTCGAGAACGGCAACATCACCAACTCCGTCAACTACGGGCGCGTCGACCTCGGGCCGCTCACGGGCGATCCCCGCATCGCGCTCTTCCACCAGAACGCCCAGGGCGTCATCGGCCAGCTCTCGCAGGCCGTGGCGGACGCCGGCCTCAACATCGAGAACATGAGCAACGTGAGCCGCGGCGCGGCCGCCTACACGCTCGTCGAGGTCAGCGGCCCGGTGCCCGACGAGGTGCTCGCGCGCCTGGCCGCGCTCGAGCACGTGCGGCGGGTGCGCGCCATCGTCCCGCGCGGCTGAGCGCCCGGAGGGCCTGACGTGACGCGCGCCATCGACCCGTACGAGCACTTCGCCCACGAGGGCGACTATCCCGAGCTGGACTACGACGCCGCCGCGCGGCGCCTCTCGGCCGCCCTCGCGCTGCGGACGGTCTACACGACCCCTGAGCGGACGGACTTCTCGCCCTTCGACGAGCTCTACGAGCTGATCTGCGGCTCCTACCCAGAGATCACCCGCCACGGAACCTTCGAGCGGGTCGGGCACTCCGTCCTCGTGACCGTGCCCGGGACCGAGCCGGCCCTCCCGGCCGCGCTGCTCCTCGCGCACCAGGACGTCGTGGACGTGGTCCCCGGGACCGAGGGTCAGTGGGAGCACGACCCCTTCGGCGGGCACCTCGACGACGAGTGGATCTGGGGGCGCGGCGCGCTCGACATCAAGGAGATGCTCATGGGGGAGCTCGAGGCCGTCGAGCACCTGCTCTCCCAACACGGCCGGCCGAGAAGGACGATCGTGCTCGCGTTCGGCGAGGATGAGGAGGTCGACAGCCGGGGCGCCACCGCGCTGGCCGCCGAGCTCGCACGCCGGGGCGTGCGCGCCGCGTTCTCGCTCGACGAGGGCGTGACGACCTTCGCCGACGCCGCGGCCTACGGCGCCCCCGGCCTCGTCATGACCGACGTCTGCCTCTCCCAGAAGGGCTATCTCAACGTGCGGCTCGTCGCGCGCGGCGCCGGCGGCCACTCGTCCAACCCGTTCGGGGGCACCTCCCTCGAGCGGGTCTGCGTCGCGGTGGCGCGCCTCGTGCAAGACGCCCCAGCGCCGCGCCTCACGTCCGTCGTCGCCGAGACCTTCCGGCGGCTCGCGCCCCACGTCACCGAGGAACCGCTCCGCACCCTGGTGGCCGACGTCGACGCCAACGCCGAGAAGATCGCGCGGGTCGCGGCGGGGACGCGCGAGCTCTTCCCCCTCGTGTGCACCACGATGGCGGTCGATCAGATCGAGGGGAGCGCCGCCTCCGCCAACGTCATGCCCGCGGATGCCTCCGCGACCATCAACTTCCGGCTGCTCCCCGGCGCGGGCGCGGACGACGTCGTCTCCTGGGTCCGCGCGACGGTCGAGGACTTGGTCGAGGTCGAGCCCCTGCACGGGACCCCCGCCGGCCGGGTGGACGAGGCGGTGGGGCTCGGCTACGACGAGCTGGTCGACGTCCTGGAGCGCTATCACCCGGGCACCGTCGTCGTGCCCTCGATCGTCTGCGGCGGGACGGACTCGGTGCGCTACGAGGGGGTCTGCGACAAGTTGCTCCGCGTAACCCCGTTCAGGCCCGCCCCGGACGAGCTCGCGCGGGGCCTCCACGGCGTGAACGAGCGCATCTCACGGCGGGCGTACGCCCAGGGCATCCGCGTCATGGTCGCCCTTCTCGAGCGCACCGTGCTCTCGGGAGCTTACGAGGAGCGTATCAAGTTGCGCTAGGATGGGTACCTTGTGAGAGGTAACCGTCAGATGAGAGGCAGTCTCGTGTCCGAGAGAACTGAGAGAGCCAAGGAGCGGGCGAAGGAGCGCGTCAAGACCCTCGCCGACACCGACGCCGCCGTCGCGCAGGCGCAAGGCACGACCGAGGCCCCGGTGGGGACCTCCGACAACCCCTCGACCCAGGTGCTCACCGTCGCCAACCTCATCACGTTCTGCCGCCTGGGGCTCACCGTCGCGTTTCTCGTCCTGTACGCCGGCAACGTCCACCGGACCGCCTCGCTCGTGTGCTACGTCGTGGCGGCCGTGACCGACTTCCTCGACGGGCAGGTCGCCCGCCGCACCCAGACCGTCAGCTGGCTCGGCAAGGTCATGGACCCCATCATGGACCGGATCCTGCTGTTCACCGGCGTCCTGGGGCTGCTCATCGTCGGCGACCTGCCGCTGTGGGTCCCCATCTTCGTCATCGGCCGCGACGTCTACCTCGCGCTCGGCGGCCTCATCCTCCAGCACTTCCGCCGTCGCCCGATCGACGTCGTCTACGTCGGCAAGGCGGCGACGGCGCTGCTCATGTTCGGCTTCTGCGACCTCCTGCTCGGCCTGCCCGTGATCGACGGGCTCGGCCTCGTCGACGTCGCGTGGCTGCCCGGTCTGAACGGCCAGGCCGCCGCCGTGGGCATCCTGTTCATCTACGCCGGCGTCGTCTGCTCGCTCATCACTGCGGTGGTCTACACCGGGAAGGGCGTCCAGGTCATCCGCCAGAGCCGGGCGGGCGAGGGCGCGGCCCGATGAGCGTCGCGCGCGCAGGGGTCCTGCACGAGGAGCACGTCCTTCTCGGCGCCGAGCTCGCTGCCTCGGGGCACGCGGGTGTCCTGTGCGTCCGGTCGTACGCCCGCGAGTCGGCGGGGGAGGGGGCCACGGTGCTCGCCGACCTCACCGGTGCCGTCTACCTGCTCGTGAGCGGCGCGGACGCCCCCGCGTTCTGCTCCGCGACGTTCGCGGGCGCCCGGCTCGGGGTCGGGGAGACGGCGGTCGAGGCCGCCCTCAGCGGCACCGGAGAGCTGATATCGGCCCCGCTTCTGGTCCGCACCGGAGACCTCGAGTACGTCGTGGTCGACCTCGGGCCCCGTCAGGAGGCGCTCGCCGCGTGGGTCGATCTGCTCGCCGGCGCCGGGCGGGACGGACGCCGTGCCTTCCCGGAACTCGACGTCGCGGACGCGAGCGGCATGCTCGTCCCGCTCCTGCTCAGCGGCCCGGCGGCGGAGCACGTCCTCGGCGACTACCTTCACGACGGCGAGGCCCTGCCTGCGGCGGGGACCGTCTCTCAGCTCCGCCTCGACGCGATCTCGACCGTCGTCGCGCACGTCGCCGTCCCGTTTGCGCCTCCCACCTATCTCGTGCTCGTGCCGGTGAGCGCCGCCCGCATACTGTGGAGGAGCCTGCTCTCCTTCACCGAGGTCACACCCGTCGGCCATGACCGCCTCCGCGCCGCGGTCGCGCGCATCTGTCCGTGGTTTGCCGGGGCGTCGGAGGACGGGCCGGTGCGCGCGTCCCGCGCAGAGCTGGAGGCGTGGGGCCTCGTGCGCGGCGGGGCCGACCCCGACTTCGTCGGCGGGCGCTCCCTCCGCTGAGCCGCGCGGGGTCGCCCGAGGAAGGAGCATCCAGATGAAGTACTCGATAAACGCCGAGCGCGCGCCCGAGGCCATCGGGCCCTACTCGCAGGGGACGACCGCGGGCCGGCTCGTCTTTGCCTCCGGGCAGCTCCCCATCTCCAACGAGGACAAGCGCTCCCTGGTCGAGGGGGGCATACGCGAGCAGACCGAGCGCGTGATCGACATCATCGAGGCCATTCTCGCCGAGGTTGACTGCACCCTGGCGGACGTCGCGCAGACGACGGTCTACCTCGCCTCGCTCGACGACATGGACGCGATGAACGAGGTCTACGCGCGCCGCTTCACCACCCCGGCGCCCGCCCGCGCCGTCGTGGGGGTGAGCGAGCTGCCGCTGGGCGCGCTCGTCGAGATGGACTGTGTCGCCTGCCGCTGATGCGCGCTATGATAGAGGCATAGACGACGAGGGGAGAGACATGCCCACCAACAACGCCGACGCGACCGAGATCTTCCGGATGCCGGCCGCCGACTCCACGGTTCCCGACCTCATGGGCGCGCACCGCCCCGTGCACCCGACCCTGACCATCGTGAAGGGCCCGCAGATCGGCGAGGTCTTCGAGCTCGACGCCCCGCAGATCACGCTCGGACGCGACCCGCGCAACAGCGTCTTCCTGAACGACATGACCGTCTCGCGGCACCATGCGCGGATGGACCTCGGCAACATCGCGTCCGGCTACGCCACGATCGAGGACCTCGGCTCGCTCAACGGCACCTGGGTCGACGGCGCCATCGCGAACCGCGCCTCCCTCAAGGACGGCTCGACGATCCAGATCGGCACCTTCCGCATGGTCTTCCACACCAACGCGCGGCCGCGCCGGATCGACACCGAGGCGTAGGCCCCATGACCGATGCCGGCTACCTGACCATCGGCAAGGTCGTAAAGAAGCTGCAGCAGCAGTACCCCGACCTCTCGATCTCCAAGGTCCGCTACCTCCAGGACGAGGGGCTGCTCAACCCGTCGCGCACGCCGAGCGGGTACCGCCTCTACTCGCAGCGCGACGTGCGGCGGCTCGAGACGATCCTCTACCTGCAGAAGAACCGCTTCCTGCCCCTCTCCGTCATCAAGGAGGAGCTCGAGCGGGCGGACGCGGGCAAGGCGCCGTCGGGGGAGGCGGCCGCCTCGGGCACGCTCGCCGACGCCATCTCGCTGCCCCCCGAGGACGAGGAGAACCTCTCCAAGCTCCACCCGATCGACCGCATCCCCGAGCTCGTCGGGGTCACCGTGAGCTTCGTCCGCCAGCTCTCCGACGCGGGCGTGATCACGCTCACGCGCTCGCCGCACGGCCGCGACCTCGTGGACGGGCGCGACTTCCCGCTGATCCGCGTCTGTGACGAGCTGCGTCACTTCGGCATCGGCCCCAAGAACCTGCGCCAGTACGTCATCGCCGCCAACCGGGAGTCCTCTATGTTCGAGCAGGCCCTCGTCGTCTTCGCCGCCAAGGCGGGCGGCGTGGAGATCGAGGACACGGAGGCGGCCCGCGCGCGCTACGAGCAGGCGTTCTCGCGCATGCTCGGCCTCACCAACACCGTGCGCGACGAGCTCATCGCCCGCCGCGTCGCCAAGCCGTTCAAGGGCGGGGACCCCAAGGCCTCCGCATAGCACCAGGGAGCATCATGGCTGACTACGACTTCGAGAGCAAGATCATCGACATCCCGGACTACCCCGAGCCCGGCGTTGTCTTCAAGGACATCACGCCGCTCTTCGACGACGCGGAGGCGCTGCGCGCCGTGGTCGACGCGATCTGCGACCACTTTGCCGACACGGGCGTCACCAAGGTCGTGGGCGCCGAGGCGCGCGGGTTTCTCGTCGGCGCGCCGGTCGCCTACCGGCTCGGCTGCGGATTCGTGCCCGCCCGCAAGCCCGGCAAGCTCCCGCGCGAGGTCTACTCCCAGTCCTACTCGCTCGAGTACGGGACCGACGAGCTCCAGATCCACCGCGACGCGCTCACGAGCGACGACCGCGTGCTCATCGTCGACGACCTCGTGGCCACGGGTGGCACCGCCGTGGCGACCGCCCAGCTCGTCGAGCAGTCGGGGGCTTCCGTCGCCGGCTTCTCCTTCATCCTCGAGCTCTGCTTCCTGAACCCCCGCGACGTGATTGCCGAGGAGTACCCGCAGGAGGTCTTCACGCTCGTCAAGGTCAGGTAGGCGAGCCGGATGGCAGCGGCCGGAGACGGCGCGGCGGCCCCCGTCGAGCGGCGCCTCTCGCGCCGCTTCCAGGTCAGCCTCGTGGGCGAGGGGGCCCTGGTCGGCCTCGTTGGCGGCGCCATCGTCGCGCTCTACCGCCTGACGCTCGCCTCGGCCGAGGGCCTGCTGCGCGACGTCACGGGCCGAGCGTCCGGGGACCCCCTGCTCATGGCCGGCTGGTTCGCCCTTCTCGCCCTCATGGCGCTCGTCGTCTCCGCCCTCATCAGGTGGGAGCCCGCCACGTCCGGCTCCGGCATCCCGCAGGTGGACGCCGAGGTGCTCGACAGGATGGACGCCCCGTGGGCGCGCGTGATCCCGGCCAAGTTCGCTGAGGGCTCGCTGCTCACGCTGTCCGGTCTCTCGATGGGGCGAGAAGGCCCCTCCGTGCAGCTCGGCGGCATGTCAGGGAAGGGGGTCGCACGGCTCCTGCACCGCAGGAGGGGAGAGGAGCGGCTGCTCGTGACCTGCGGCGCGGCTGCCGGCATGTCCGCCGCCTTCCACGCGCCGCTCACCGGCGTCCTCTTTGCCCTCGAGGAGATCCACAAGGAGTTCACGGCGCCGCTCATCATCTCCGTCATGTGTTCGGCCGTCGTCTCCGACTTTATCTCGTCGCAGGTCGTGGGCATCGAGCCGGTCGTGAGCCTCGTCTTCGTGCGCGACCTGCCGCACGCGGACTACGCGCTCGTCGTCGCGCTCGGGGTCGCCTGCGGCCTGATTGGCGCGCTCCACAACCGGGGCATGTTCGCGGTGCAGAGGCTCTACGAGCGGGCGTTTCCCCGGCGACCAAGGCTGCGCCTCGTCGTCCCGTTCATCCTGGCCGGCGTCGCCGCGTTCGCGTGGCCGGAGCTCATGTGCGGGGGAGACGCGATCGTGGAGCTCCTCCAGGAGCCCGTCCTGCCCTCGGTCGCCACGCTGCTGGCGCTGCTGCTCGGAAAGTACGCCTTCACGACCCTCTGCTTTGGCTCGGGGGCGCCGGGGGGCACGCTCTTCCCGCTGGTCGTCCTCGGGGCGCTCGTGGGCGCGCTCTTTGCCGCCGCAGGCGGGGCGCTGGGGCTCCCTGCGACCTACCTGCCCAACTTCATCGCGCTCGGGGTCGCGGGGCTCTTCGCCGGGGTCGTCCGCGCGCCCGTGACGGCGGTGGTCCTGGTCTTCGAGCTCACGGGCTCCCTCGACGCGCTTCTGGCCGTCTCAATCGTCTCCGTCCTGGCGTACGTCACCTCGAGCCTCACCAGCACGGACGCGTTCTACGAGCACCTGCTCGCCGCGCTCCCAGGGACCGCGGAGCACGACTCGGCCGTGAGCGGCCTCGAGGGTACCGAGAAGGACCTCGGCACCGTGCGCGTGGGCGCGGGAAGCCGGCTCGAGGGCGTCGCGGTGCGCGACGTGCCCTGGCCCGACGGGGTGCGCGTCCTCACGGTCGAGCGCGCGGGGTCGCAGATCGTCCCGACGGGGGCAACGAGGCTCATGGCTGGCGACGAGCTGCTCTTCATCGTCAGCGCCGGCGCGCTCGAGGATGCCCGACTCAAGCTGTCCCTGATGTGCGAGCCGCGCGTCCGCCCCTGACGATGGGGAGGACGGGCCGACGCATGATCGTTTTTATCGTCACTCTCTACTTTACATAAGATATATTATCACGGTTTTCTGGAAACGAAGTTGGCTCAGGTTTGGGTTCGTCCGTCAGCCCTCGACCGGCAGGCCGAGGTACGCCGCCGCGCTCGTCGCGGCCACGGCGCCGTCCGCTGCAGCCGTCACGATCTGCCTGAGCGGCTTGCTCCGCGCGTCGCCCGCGACGAAGAGCCCCGGGGTCTCGGTGGCCATCCGGTCGTCGGTCACGACGTAGCCCGCCTCGTCGAGGCGCACGAGACCGCCCAGCGCCTCGGTCTCGGGCATGCGCCCGACCAGGACGAAGATGCCCCGTGAGCCCCCGTCGAACGTCTCGGTGTACTCGCGTCCCGTCGCGTTGTCACGGAAGGTCATCTCGCTCAGGAGCGCTCCGCCCGAGACGGACGTTATGCTCGTCCGGAGCCTGAGCTCGACCTTGTCGTTCTGCTCGAGCTCCTCGACGAGGGCTCGCTGGGCCCGCAGGTGGTCCTTGCGCACGACGACGGTCACCTTGGCAGCGATGCGCGCCAGGTACAGCGCCTCCTCGGCCGCCGAGTTTCCGCCGCCGACCACGAACACCTGTTTGTTCCTGTAGAACATGCCGTCACAGGTGGCGCAGTACGAGACTCCCCTGCCGGTGAACTCGCTCTCCCCCGCAAAGCCGGCCGGGCGGGGACGCGCGCCGGGAGCCGCCACGACCGCCCTGGCCAGTCGAGTTCCCGTCGCGGCGTGGACGCGGAAGGTGCCGTCGGTCCCGTCGCGCTCGATCGAGGTCACGGGGTCCATCTCGATGCGGGCGCCGAGCTCCTCGGCCTGGGCGCGCATGGCGTCGACCAGGTCGAAGGCGTTCGCGTGTGGGACGCCGGGATAGTTGTCGACCTCGCTCGTGAGCATCATCTGCCCGCCCACGGCCTCGCGCTCGAGGGTCACGGCATCGAGCATCGAGCGGCTCGCGTACAGGGCCGCCGCGAGGCCGGCGGGGCCGCCGCCGACGATGATCAGGTCGTGGATGTGCTCGCTCATGGGTCGCTCCCCTCTCGCTGGTCTTTTACGTCAGCATACCCATAAATGAGAGGCGATGACCATCATATCGGCCATCGCCTCTCCCAACTTGCCTAAAAGGGATCTGACCCCTTTTAGGCATCTTTCGGGCGCGGGAGGATCAGGTTCATCAGGATGCCCACGAGCGTGGAGGTGGCCATGCCCGGCAGCGTGTAGTCGCCAATGGGGATCGAGATGCCGGAGGTCTCCATGCCGACGCCGAGGATGATGACCACCGAGGCGATCATGAGGTTGCGGTTGACGTCAAAGTCCACCTGGTTGGAGACAAGCATGCGCAGGCCGTTGGAGGCGATGAGGCCGAAGAGCAGCAGGCTCACGCCGCCCATGACCGGGCTCGGGATGGACTGGATGAGCGCCGCGAGCTTGGGGCAGAAGCCGCCCACCACGAGGGCGAAGCCGGCCGCGTACCAGAAGATCTGCGTGGAGTAGACGCGCGTCACGCTCATGACACCGATGTTCTCCGCGTACGTCGTGGTCGGGGGGCCGCCGAGGAAGCCGGAGATGACGGTGGAGATGCCGTCGCCGGCGAGCGAGCGCGGCAGCATCTCGCGGTAATCTTTGCCCACGATCTCGCCGACGGCGAGCAGGTGGCCAATGTGCTCGATCACCACGACCACGGCGACCGGCGCCACGAGCGCGATCGCACCCGGGTCAAACCGCGGCATGGAGATCTGCGGCAGGCCGATCCAGGCCGCCTCGGCAACGGGCGTGAAGTCCACGAGGCCGAGCGCGAGCGAGACGAGGTAGCCCACGATGATGGCGAGAAGGACGGGCACGGTCCCGACGATGCCGCCAAGGCTGGAGAAGACCACCGCGGCCGCCAGCGTGATGAAGGCCACGATAGCGCCGGTGCCGTAGAAGGCGCTCGTGCCGTCGGGCAGGTCGGTCATGAACGCCATGTCGGCCGCGGTGGCGGCGAGACCCACGCCGATGACCACCATGACGGAGGCCACGAGGACCGGTGGGAGCAGCCGGTCGAGCCAGCCGGTGCCGACGAGCCGGATGATGCCGGAGACGGCCAGGAAGACGAGACCGGCCACCACGACGCCGGACATGGCCGCGTCAAGGCCCTGCGTGGCCCCGACCGCGAGGATGGGGCTGATGAAGGCGAAGGAGCTGCCGAGGTAGCTCGGAATCTTGTTCCTCGTGACCAGCAGGTAGCAGATCGTGCCGATGCCCGAGCACATGATGGCGACGTTGGGGTTGAGCCCCGTCAGCACCGGGACCAGGACCGTCGAGCCGAACATGGACATCATGTGCTGGATGCCGAGCGGGATGGCACGGCCGACGGACACGCGGTCGTCCACCCCGATGATCTCACGCTCGTGCGCGCTCATGTATCACGCTCCCTTCGTAGGGGCTACGGATAGAAAAGGCCCGGACATGAGACGTCCGGGCCAAGGACTCGCGCTAGACCACGAGGAAGTACACGACGAAGGCGAGGAACGCGACCCACATGAGCGGCTTGACCTTCTTGAGCTGACCGGTCACGGCAGCCACAATCACGTAGGCGATGAAGCCGAAGCCGATGCCGTTGGAGATCGAGTAGGTGAAGGGCACGCCGGCCACGATGAAGAAGGCGGGAAGACCCTCGAGCAGGTCGGTCCAGTCGATGTCGGCGACGTCGGTCATCATGAGGAAGCCAACGAACACGAGTGCTCCGCAGGTAGTTGCCTCGTTCACCATGGAGATAAGCGGCGAGAAGAACGCAGCGACAATGAAGAGGAGACCGGCGAAGATGGAGGTGAGGCCGGTACGGCCGCCGTCAGCGGCTCCGGAGGCAGACTCGACGAAGGTGGTGATCGAGGAGGCGCCGAGGACGCCGCCCACCGCAGCGGCGGCGGAGTCGACGACGAGAATCTGTTTGATGTCCTTGACGCGTCCGTCCTCCTCGAGGAACTCGCCCTGCTTCGCGACGGCCATCGCGGTGCCCATGGTGTCAAAGAAGTCGGACATCATGAGGGAGAACGCGAGCACGAGCAGCGTCGGGTTCGTCACAACCTTGGCGATGCCCATTACGCCCGCCTCATCAGTGAGGAAGGGGGCCCCGAAGGAGGAGAAGTCGAGACCGGAGACGATGCCAGAGGGCAGTGTGGTGACGCCGAGAGGGATGCCGCAGATGACCGAGACGACGATGCCGAGCAGCAGGGCGCCCTTGACGTGCATCGCATAGAGCACGATGGTGGCAACGATGGAGATCAGCCCGACAATGAATGTGGGGCTGAAGACGTCACCAAGGGCGACCATTGTGGACTCGTCGGGAACGATGATGCCGCCGTCCTTGAGGCCGATCATGGCGATGAAGAGTCCAAGGCCGACGGAGATGGCGTGACGCAGCGAGACTGGGATGGCGTCCATGATGGCCTCACGCAGGCCGCAGAGAACGAGGATGAGGATCGCGATGCCCTCGACGAAGACGACGGCGCTCGCGGCGTGCCAGTCGCCACCCGCCACGGCGGTGAGGGTGAAGGCAAAGATCGCGTTGATGCCCATACCGGACGCGCAAGCGAGCGGGCGGTTGGAGAAGAGGCCCATGAGGATGGTCATGACGCCGGCGCCCAAGCAGGTGGAGGTGATGGCGGCGGACGCCGGGATGCCTGCCTCCACGAGCAGCGACGGGTTCACCGCGATGATGTACGCCATCGCGAGGAACGTGGTCAGGCCAGCACGGAGCTCCTGACCGACGCTCGAACCCCTCTCCTTCGTCTTGAAGAACTGTTCCATGAGAAAGCCATTCCTTTCTGTAGGTACGTACACTGGCGCTCCTCTATGCGATGCCGCGGTGGCTTGGGCCGCGGCGAAGAGCCGATCAGACGCCGCTCGAGCCGAAGCCGCCGGAGCCGCGGTCCGTCTCGTCGAGCTCGTCGACCTCCACGAGCTCGACCACGGGAACGCGCTGGATGACGAGCTGGGCAATCCGCTCGCCGCGCTCGATGTGGATGGGCCGGGCGTCGTCGAGGTTGACGGCGCAGACCTTGAGCTCGCCCCGGTAGTGGGAGTCCACGAGGCCGGGCGTGTTGGCCATGGAGAGGCCCTCGCGCAGGGCGAGGCCGCTGCGCGGCTGCACGAAGCCGGCGTAGCCCTCGGGAATGGCCACGGCGAGGCCCGTGGAGACGAGACGGCGCTCGTGCGGGGCGAGGGTGACGTCCTCGTTGGCCCTGAGGTCCAGCCCCGCGTCGCCGGCATAGGCGTAGCTCGGGAGCTCGACGCTCGGGTCGAGCCGCTTGATGGGAAGGGAGACCGTGTCTTCAGTCATTGAGGCTCCTCAGCTCCTCGCTGAACTCGTCGACGTCCTTGAAGTCGCGGTAGACGGAGGCAAAGCGCACGTAGGCGACCTTGTCGACGGAGATGAGCCGCTTCAGGACCATGCTCCCCAGGTCGACGGAGGAGACCTCCATCGTTCCCGAGTCGCGCAGACTCGCCTCGATGTCGTCGATGAGCGCGGAGAGCGTCGAGACCGGCAGGTCGCGCTTGACGGTCGCCGTCAGCAGGCCGCGCATGAGCTTCTGGCGGTCGAACGGCTCCTTGTGGCCGTCGCGCTTCACGACGACGATGGGCATCTCCTCGCACCGCTCGTACGTCGTGAACCGGAAGCCGCAGCCAGAGCACTCCCTGCGGCGACGAATCGCATCGTTGTTCTCCGAGGGGCGCGAGTCGACGACCTTCGACTCCTCGCAGCCGCATCTGGGACAGCGCATCGAACCTCCTCTACCGACAGCAGAGGAAACGTTATCACAAAACGCACAAATTTGGCGATCGGGCCGCGACCCGAAACCAACTGGAAAGAGCTCCTAGCCCGTGACGGCATCGCCCGGGACGACGAGGCGCTGCCCGGACAGCAGCAGGGCGTCCGAAAGGCCGTTGCGCTCGGAGATCCAGCTCACGACATCGGAGGTGGCGACGCCGGGCACGTCGACGGACTCGGCGATCGACCAGAGCGAGTCCCCGTCACGCGCGACGAGCTCCCGCTCGGGAAGGTCGTCGATCGAGGCCGCAACGGAGGCGCGCGACCAGTCGTCGACGAGGGCCGAGGCCGCGCACAGGGCGCCGACGAGAAGGACCCCGAGCAGCACGAAGAGGAGCGACTGGCGCAGGGAGAGCGGGCGCGCGGCCAGCGCGTCGGCGGCGCCGCGACCGCCCTCGATGAGCACGAGGCTGGGTCGCGTGCGCTCCTTGAGCGCGGCGGTTCCGTCAAAACAGGGTGCTGCGTAGCTGCTGCGTGTCATGTGTGAGTCCCCTTTCGCTTGCGTGCTGGGTCCGTTATACCGGGGGCACCGGACACAAATTGCACGCACACGAACATCTGTACCTCAGTATGACGGTACGTCTGTTCGTGTCAAGAGGAATTCGGAACAAATGTTTGCGTCATGATCCGAACAGGTGTATGATGCAGAAAAGAGAGAAGGAGGCAGCCATGGCAAGGGGCAAACTCGGCAAGCGTCAGCTCGCGATCTACGACTTCATCCGCGCCTACTCGGACGAGCACGGCTACCCGCCCTCGGTGAGGGAGATCGGCGCCGCCGTCGGGCTCGCCTCCCCCTCCACGGTCCACATGCACCTCAAGGTCCTCGAGGAGCAGGGCCTCATCAAGCGCGACTCCAAGAAGCCCCGCACGATCGAGGTCATGGGCAAGCAGGAGGGCGACTCCGGCGAGAGGCTCGCCGGCGTGTCCCAGGAGCTCGATGACAACGTGATCCGCCTGCCGCTCGTGGGGCGCGTGGCCGCCGGGGTGCCCATCCTGGCGGAGCAGAACGTCGAGGAGACGCTCGCCCTGCCCACCTCCATCGTCGGGGACTCCAGCTCCTTCATCCTGCGCGTGCGCGGGGAGTCCATGATCAACGCCGGGATCTTCGACGGGGACTACATCGTCGTCAAGGAGCAGCACGACGCCCATGACGGGGAGATCGTCGTCGCCCTCATCGACGACTCCGCCACCGTCAAGACCTTCTACCGCGAGAAGGACCGCGTGCGCCTGCAGCCCGAGAACGACACGATGGACCCCATCTACGTCGAGAACCCCGTGATCCTCGGGCGCGTCACCGCGCTCATCCGCTCCGTCTCATGACGACGGGGGCCGCACCCGCAACCGGCTCCGATGCACCCGCGCCCCCTGTCGGGCGCATCGGCATCTTCGACGCCGTCCGGGGCTTCTCGGTCATCTCGATGGTGCTGTTCCACCTCTGCTACGACCTGCGCTTCATCGTGGGCGCGGACCTGTCATGGTTCGCGCCTCCCCTGCAGGACGTCTGGCGCTGCAGCATCTCCTGGACGTTCCTCTTCATAGCCGGCTGCATGTGCCCGCTCTCCCGCAGCAACCTGCGGCGCGCGGCCCAGTACGGCGCCGTCGCCCTGGCCATCTGGCTCGTCACCACCGTGGCTGCGGTGGACACCCCCATCTCGTTCGGCATCATCTACTGCATGGCGGCCTGCACGCTCGTCGCCTGGGCGCTCGACCGCCTCGGCCTCCTGCCGCGCGGCCCGCTCGCGGCGGCCGTCCTCCTCGTCGGGTTTCTCGCCCTCCAGGGCCTCTCCGACGGCACGGTTGGCCTCGGGCCGCTCTCCGTGGAGCTCCCGCACGGGCTCTACGAGACGCCCTGGCTCTCCTGGCTCGGCCTCCCGGACGCCGGCTTCGCCTCGGGGGACTACTATCCCCTGCTCCCCTACCTGCTCATCTATCTCGCCGGGGCCGCAATGGGCGCCCACTGGGCACGGCGCGGCTACCCCGCCTGGGCCCGCGCGGCCCATGTCGCGCCCCTCAACTTCGTCGGGCGCCACGCGCTGGCCGTCTACGTGATCCACCAGCCCGTCATACTCGGCCTCTGCGTCCTCCTCGGGACGCTCTAGCCCTCCTCGTTCTCGCCCACCACGTAGGGCGCGAGCGTCGAGGCCATGCGCGCGTCGGCGCGCACGGTCGCGAGAAGCCCCTCCTGGACGTAGCGCTCCCGCATGACCTGGCAGCGCTCGTGGACCATCTTCATGAGCAGGCCCTTCTCGTAGGGCACGAGTACCGTCAGCGCCACGCTGCCCGCGCTCGCCTCGCGGGCGATGCGGTAGAGGAGCCCGCGCAGGCCGCTTCCCTCCAGGGCGGAGACGACCTGGGCGTCGGGGTGCGCGGCCTGGGCGGCGCGTAGGGCCTCCTCGTCGAGCAGATCGCACTTGTTGAGGACCTCGACGCAGCGGATCTCGTGCGCGCCGATCTCCTCGAGGACGGAGCGCACGGCGGAGATCTCCAGCTCGCGATGCGGGTCGGACGCGTCCACGACGAGCAGGACGAGGTCGGCCGCGCGCACCTCGGCGAGCGTCGACTTGAAGGACTCCACGAGCGTGGTCGGGAGCTTCTGGATGAAGCCGACCGTGTCGGTGAGCGTGACCCGACGGCCCTCCTCGAGGTCGAGCGCGCGGGTCGTGGGGTCGAGCGTGGCGAACAGCTCGTCGCGCACGTACACGTCCGACCCGGTCAGGCGGTTGAGCAGCGTGGACTTGCCGGCGTTGGTGTAGCCCACGAGCGCGACGCGGTAGACCCCCGAGTCCCACCGGGCCTTGCTCTGCACGCCGCGACGGCGCTCGAGCCGCTCCAGCTCGCGGCGCAGCGTGGAGATGCGCGCCCGGACGAGACGGCGGTCGACCTCGAGCTGGCTCTCGCCCTGCCCGAAGCGGCTGCCGATGCCGCCGCGCGTCTGCTCGCCCACGAGGTGGCTCCACATGCCGCGCAGGCGCGGGAGCACGTACTGGAGCTGGGCGAGCTGGACCTGGAGGCGCCCCTCGTGCGTCTTGGCGTGCACGCCGAAGATGTCCAGGATGAGTGCCGTGCGGTCGATGATCTTGACGGGCTCCCCCACCGCGCGCTCGAGGTTCGCCTGCTGGGAGGGCGTGAGCTCGTCGTCGAAGATGACGACGTCGGCATCGAGGGCCCGGACGGCCGAGACGAGCTCCTCGACCTTGCCCTTGCCGATGAAGGTCTTGGGGACGGGCGCGTCGAGCCGCTGCGTCATCGTGAGAACCACCTCGGCGCCGTCGGTCTGCGCGAGGCGGCCGAGCTCGGCGAGCGACTCCTCGCAGCCCCACTCCGAGCGTCCCAGGTCGACTCCCACGAGGATCGCGCGCTCGGGGACGGGCGCGGTCGAGAGCGGCCTAAAGCGTCCCACGCGTCGCCTCCCCCGCGTCACCGACGACGAGACGGGCCGCCTCGCCGACGCTCGTCTCGTCCAGGTCGATCCAGCAGACGCGCCCGTCATGGCGGAACCACGAGAGCTGGCGCTTCGCGTAGCGGCGCGACCGGCGCTTGATGAGCTCGACCGCCTCGTCGACGCTCGTCTCGCCGTCGAGCGCGGCGAGCAGCTCCTTGTAGCCGATGGCCTGACCGGCGCTGAGCTCCCTCGTCAGGCCGCGCGCCGCGAGGGCGCGCACCTCGTCGAGGAGCCCCTGCGCCATCATGTCGTCCACGCGGGCGTCGATGCGCGCGTAGAGGCGCTCGCGGGACATCGTGAGTCCCCACAGGCGCGCATCGTAGTGCGGGGCGCGCGCATGGAGCCCCTCGTGATGGCGGGCGTAGGAGACGCCCTCGTCAAGCATCTCGAGCGCGCGCACGACGCGGCGGACGTTGTTGGCGTGGACGAGCGCCGCACTCTCGGGGTCGCGCTCCGCCAGGAGCGCGTGCAGGGCCTCGGCGCCGCGCTCCCGCGCGATGCGCTCGTAGCGCTCGCGCGAGGCGCCGCCCTTCTCGCCGGCCGGAAACTCCATCTCGTCGATGACGGCGTTGAGATAGAGGCCCGTGCCGCCGCAGAGGACCGGCACCCGGCCCTCCCCGAGCGCGGCGTCGATGCAAGCGCGCGCGTCGCGCTGGAAGAGACGGACCGAGTAGTCCTCGAGCGGGTCGGCGACGTCGACCATGAGCAGCTCCGCGCGGCGCTCCGCAGGCGGCGTCTTGGCGGTCCCGACGTCCATGCCGCGATAGACCTGCATCGCGTCGACCGAGACGACCGGGCTTCCGAGCCGCTCGGCGACCAGGTCGGCGAGAGCGCTCTTGCCCGAGGCGGTGGGCCCGACGACGCAGACGACCGCGCCGCGCCCGCTCATCGCGGGTCGCCCTCGACCGAGCCGCGCAGATACCAGGTGCGCGCCTGCTCGACGCGGACGTCGACGATGGAGCCGACGAGGTCGTCGGCGGAGCGCCCCTCCGGGAGCGAGAAGTGCACGGTCCGGTTCTTCTCGCTGTGCCCGACGAGGATGCTCGCGTCGCGCTTGGAGGCCCCCTCGACGAGCACGCTCACGAGGCGGCCGAGGTCCTCCTGGTTCGCCGTGTGCGCCTGCTCGGCCACGAGGTCGGCGAGACGGTCGAAGCGCCCCTGGATGACCTCTCGCGGCGTATCGTCGGGCATCTCGGCGGCCGGCGTGCCGGGGCGGCGCGAGTAGATGAAGGTGAACGCCGATGAGAAGGCGGCCTCGCGCACGAGGGAGAGCGTGTCGAGGAAGTCCTCCTCGGTCTCCCCGGGGAAGCCGACGATGATGTCGGTGGAGAGAGCCAGCTCGGGCATCGCGGCGCGGAGGCGGCCGACGAGCTCGAGGTACTCCTCGCGCGTGTACCTGCGATTCATGGCCTTGAGGACGCGCGTGGAGCCGCTCTGCACGGCGAGGTGGAGGTGCGGCATGACGGCATCGAGCTCCGCCATCGCGCGGATGACGTCGTCGCCCAGGTCCTTGGGGTTGGAGGAGGTGAACCGGATGCGCTCGACGCCCGTCGCGGCCACGCAGCGCAGCAGCTCGGCGAAGCGCGGCTCGCCGTAGATGTTGCGCCCGTAGGAGTTGACGTTCTGGCCGAGCAGGGTGACCTCGCGCACGCCGTCGGCCACGAGCCGCTCGACCTCGGCGACGACGCTCTCCATGGTGCGGCTCTTCTCGCGGCCGCGCACGTACGGGACGATGCAGTAGGTGCAGAAGTTGTTGCAGCCCGTCATGATGGGGACCCAGGCATGGAAGGCCGTCGCGCGGTGGCTCGGCAGGTCGGTCGAGAAGGACCTCCCCTCCTCGACGGTGTCGACCTCCGCCCGCGACCCGTCGCCCGCGAAGGCGTCGGCAAGCAGGGAGGGCAGGCTCGAGATGGCGCTCGTGCCGAAGACCACGTCGGCGCAGGCCACGTGCTCGCGGATCTTCTCGCCGTCGCGCTGGGCGATGCAGCCGCCGATGGCCACGACGCGCCGGCCCGAGGGGGGCGTGGGCGCGCTGACCATGGCCGAGGCCTGGCCGTAGAGGTGCTGGTCGGCCTTCTCGCGGACGCAGCAGGTCATGAAGACGACGATGTCGGCGCCGTCCGGGTCGTCCACGCAGATGCAGCCGCACTCGTCGAGCACGCCAGCGACGCGCTCGGAGTCGTGCAGGTTCATCTGGCAGCCGAAGGTCCTGACGTAGTAGGTCTTGCCTACGAGCTCGCGCGGGTGTTCCATCAGGCCTCAGCCCTCTCGGGCGCCGTGGCCGCCGCGACGGCGGACGGCGCGGTGACGCGGTGCACGTAGACGGCGATCCTGATGGCCGTGCGGCTCTCCCCGCCGATCTCCACGTCGGAGAAGGTCGGCGCGCAGGAGATGTCGACGCCGGTGGGGATGAGGAAGCCGCGCGCGATGGCGACGGCCTTGATCGCCTGGTTCACGGCCCCGGCGCCGACACACTGCATGTTGACGGGCACGCCGTCCTTGACGAGCCCCGCGATGGCGCCCGCGACGGACGCCGGCGAGGACTTGCTCGAAACCTTCAGATAGTCCATGGGTGAGTCTCCTGGTGTGACGGTGCGACGTGTCAGGTTCGTGTGTGCGACAGACCTTGATTCTACTGGTTGGCGGACGGCATGAGAAGCGCGCTAGTCGGACGGCGCGAGGTCGAAGGTGACGGTGAGGCGGTGTCCCGAGACCCGCACGCGCGGCGCGGCGGAGAGGGTGAGGTAGTAGCGGTCCGCGATCATAGAGAAGTCGCGCTCCATGAGGCGGGAGAACTCCTCGGCGTCGGCGGGGGCGATCCTGAGGCCGCGCCGGTCGCGCTCGAGGTCGACCTCGCGCTCGCCGGCGGACGCGCAGTCGACATCCCCGCTGCGCGTGAGGCGCGCGGCGACGCCCCGCAGCGGGCGGATCTGGCCCGAGACGATCCGATGCGCGGTGCGCTCGGACATCTCCAGACCGAGCGCGGCGGCCTGGTCCCTGAGCTCGCGCGCATCCGCCGCGGCGCGCAGGCGCTCCACGACGGGCAGCTCGTCGAGGGAGTCCATGAAGAGCAGGTCGGAGCCGTCCACGGAGCGCGGCGCGCGGGCGCGGGCCGTGGCGACCACCTCGGCCGGGGAGCCGAGGTAGACCTCGCAGGTCCCGCGCTCCTCCAGGGCGAACTCGCAGCACGTCCGGACGATGTTGTGCGGGCCGCGGACACAGGTCTCGCGGCCGTCCTCGTCGGTGCCCACCGCCGGCCAGCTGGACTGGTCCGCGCGCTCGGGAAGGGCGTTCACGTCGGTCACGACGCGCAGCGCCGTCCCCTTGCCGGGCGCCGAGGAGACGACCTCCGCGCTGACGGCGTTCTCGCGTATCGAGAAGAGCGCCATGCCGCGGCCGTGGATGCCCCAGCGGTCCATGTGGACCGTCTCGAGCTTGGAGGTGACGCGCGCCTCGAAGACGCGCTCGTGCATGTCCTCCGGGATGCCGGATCCGTCGTCGAGCATGGTGGTGGTGCGCAGGTCGCCCTCGCGCGTCGTGGCGACGTAGATGTGCCGGGCGCCGGCGTCTCGGGCGTTGCGCAGCATCTCCATGACCGCGTCCTCGACGCAGCGGACGTCATGCTTGGCCTGACGGCGCTCGGCCTCGGCGACGCGCAGGCGCACGAACCCCTCGCCGAGGCTCTCCTCGACGCGCAGGGCCCGGTCTCCCCCCAGGAAGGAGACGAAGTCGGCGAGGCCGCCGGACGCGCCCGACACGACGCCTACTTGGCGACGTCGACGGCGCGGGACTCGCGGATCACCACGACGCGCACCTGACCGGGGTACTCCATCTCGTCCTCGATCTGCTTGGCGATGTCGTGGGCGAGGACCGCGGCCTGGGCGTCGGAGATCTTCTCGGGCTCGACCATGACGTGGAGCTCGCGGCCGGCCTGCATCGCGTAGGTGCGCTCGACGCCGTCGTGGGCGTTGGAGATCGCCTCGAGCTTCTCGAGGCGCTTGATGTAGTTCTCGGCGGACTCGCGACGGGCGCCCGGGCGGGCGGCGGAGATGGCGTCGGCGGCCTGGACGAGGACGTCGAGGACCGTGTCGGGGTCGACGTCGGCGTGGTGCGCCTCGATGGCGTGGACGATCTCGGGACGCTCGCCGTAGCGGCGGGCCAGGTCGGCGCCGATCACCGCGTGCGGGCCCTCGACCTCGTGGTCGATCGCCTTGCCGAGGTCGTGGAGGAGTCCCGCGCGCTTGGCGGGCGCCTCGTCAAGGCCGAGCTCGGAGGCCATGATGCCGCAGAGCGCGGAGACCTGGACGGAGTGCGAGAGGACGTTCTGACCGAAGGAGGTGCGGTAGCGGAGTGCCCCGAGGGTCTTCACGAGCTCGGGGTGCAGGTCGTGGATGCCGGCGTCGAAGGCGGCCTGCTCGCCGGCCTCGCGGACGCGCTCGGCGACGAGGGCCTCGGCCTTCTTGTAGAGCTCCTCGATGCGCGCGGGATGGATGCGGCCGTCGGCGATGAGGTTCTCGAGCGCGACGCGGGCGGTCTCGCGGCGCACCGGGTCGAAGCTCGAGAGCACGACGGTCTCGGGCGTGTCGTCGATGACGAGGGAGACGCCGGAGACCTGCTCGAAGGTGCGGATGTTGCGCCCCTCGCGGCCGATGATGCGGCCCTTGAGGTCGTCGGAGGGGATGTGGACCGAGGTCACCGTAATCTCGCCGGCCTGGTCGGCGGCGCAGCGCTGGATGGCGGTCGAGACGATCTCGCGCGCGGTCTTGTCCGCCTGGGCGCGGACGCGCTGCTCGGCCTCCCTCAGGATCTGGGCCTCCTCGCGCACGGAGTCGGCGCGGACGCGGGCGAGCAGCTCGTCGTGGGCCTCCTCGGTCGAGAGCCCGGCGATGCGCTCGAGCTCGCTGGACTGGCGCTCCACGAGCTCGTCGAGGTCGCTCTTGCGACGGTCGAGCTGGCCCTGGAGGCTCGAGAGCTGGTGCTCGCGGCGGTCGAGGGCGTCGTTTCTGTGGTCGAGGGACTCCTCGCGCTGCATGATGCGGTTCTCGAGCGTCTGGAGCTCGCCCTTGCGCTTCTTCTCCTCGGCCTCGGAGTTCTGCTTGAGTTGGAGGATCTCCTCCTTGGCCTCGAGGACGGCCTCCTTCTTGGCGTTCTCGGCCTGGCGCGCGGCCTCCTGCGTGATGCGGTCAGCCTCGCTGCGCGCGGAGTCGAGCTGCGCCTCGGCGTCACGGAGCTTGGAGCCGGCCTTGCCGGCCAGCAGGAAGTACACGAGGGCGGCGCCCACCACGAGGCACACGGCCCCCACCACGATGGTAATGGGATCTGTCATGTCTGCTCCTCAAAGTCATTCGCACGTTGGTTCAGGAGACCGTGCGCGATCGCGCGACGGAACCCGCCGTGGAGGTGCAGTCATGACGCTTGCCGCGCGAGCGGCTATGGCAGCTAACGTGACCTACAGAGAACAGAATCGGCAGCTGGCGGACCAGCGAGAGAATGCGCTCCACGAGCATTCATATCCTAGCCCCGATGTAAGCTCCTTGTCAAACGAGCCGCAGGTGAGCGGCCGGCGAAAATCACGCGGCGCAGGTCACGCGAGAAGCCTCCTCGTCAGCGAAGCGCTCCATGATCACGCGCTCGCAAATCTCGTCGAAGTCGGGCTTCATGCCGTGCTCGGGAGTCATCTTCTCGACGAGAAGAGCCTCTTTCCGCCAGAGGTCGCTGTCATAGGAGGAACACGTTCTCAGATACTCCGCGAGGGGGTTGCAGTCATCGTCGTACGCTCTCATGCGCCTCGAGGCCTTCAGGGCCTCAGCGAATATGCTCAATGTGCACCCCCAGCTCATCCCTAAAAGCCCGGAGCAACCTGGCTTCATCCGCTCCCCAGAGCTCCTGGATTCGGTCGACCCTGTCATTGTCGATAGTATACCCCGGAGCAGGTTCGCCGACGATCTCGAAGACGTACAGGCTGCCGTCGTGGCAGGCGATGACGCCGCGTTTGGCACCGGTCGCCTCAAGGCTCAGGATGTCTGGGGCGGACGGGGGCATGCTGCCCGGATGGTTGTGGACGATGACGACCTCGGCCCCTCCCTTCACCGCGAACGACGTCGCCACCCGCAGCCCGTCGGTGAACTCGACCCGTTTGGGGACCCGCGCGGTGACTGTGCTTCCGATGAGGGGGCCGTCCCTCAGGTCGTAGACATACAGGTCCTCGTAGGACGTGCCGCTGCGATGCCCGAGCATGCGAACGATTCCCCGGTGGACCGCCTTCGCCGCGCGCGGTCCGACGGCGCGTCTCACGCGGGCGCGGTATGACTTGCCCCGCACGAAGACCAGGTCGACGACCCTGTGCGAGGCGTCCTCGCGCCAGTCCTCGAGAAGATCGGAAACGGCCTGGGGCTCGTCGTCCATCCCGTCACCCCCCCTGCCGAGAGGCACGCCTCGACTGCGGCGCTACTCGCCCACCCCCTCGAGGACCTCGCGGGCGACGGAGGTGGCGAGCGGAATCGCGAAACCGCGACCGCAAAGGAAGCGCACGAGCTTCTGGTAGTCGTTCTTGCCGGTGAGGCGGCGACGCGAGGCGAGCGCAAGGGCGCGCTCGCGCTCGTCGTCGGCGGAGAGGAACTCCTCGGGCCAGCCGGGCACCTCCGTCGGCTCGACGCCGCGACGGGAGAGCTCGCGCTCGATCTTGACCCTCCCCCACCCGGCGAGCGCCTTCGAGCGGGCGAACGCGGCGCCGTAGCGGGCGTCGTCGACGATCCCCACCTCGACCGCGCGCGCGACGATCTCCTCGACGACCGAGCGCGCGTAGCCGTCGCGCAGCAGGCGCTCGGTGAGCTCGCGCGAGGAGTAGTCACGCCTGCCCACCAGGTCCTCCATGCGAGCGTGGGCGCACCGGCGCGAGAGCTCCCCCAGCCGGAAGAGCAGCTCGGCCCTGCTGTCGGGCACGGCCTCCTCGCGGGACAGCCGGTCGAGCGCCCTCCCCACGGCGACGGGCACAACGATCCGCTCGTCTCCGTGGCTCGTCGAGGACACGCTCAGCTGCGCGCGGGGAGCCCTCCCGCCCGACGGGCGCGCGCCGCGAGCGGGAAGCTCGACGGACCACGCGAACGAGGGCTCGCTCACGAGAGGGCGTCCGAAGCGGCGTCCTCGGGGGCGAGGTCGGTGACCTCGCCGACGCGCTCGTCGCCGAGCTCCAGCCCGCAGGCGACGCGGACCTTGTGGTCGATCTCGTCCATGAGGTCGGGGTTGGAGGACAGGAACTCCTTGGCCGCCTCGCGTCCCTGCCCGAGCCGCTCGCCCTCGTAGGTGTACCAGGCGCCCGACTTGTTGACGATCTCGTAGTCGACGGCCATGTCCAGGATCGAGCCCTCCTTGGAGATGCCCTTGCCGTACATGATGTCGAACTCGGCCTGCTTGAAGGGCGGGGCGACCTTGTTCTTGACGACCTTCACGCGCACGCGGTTGCCGATGACCTCGTCCTTGTTCTTGATGGAGTCGATGCGGCGGATGTCCATGCGCACGGACGAGAAGAACTTGAGCGCGCGGCCGCCGGGCGTGGTCTCGGGGTTGCCGAACATCACGCCGATCTTCTCGCGCAGCTGGTTGATGAAGATGCAGGTGGTGTTGGACTTGGAGAGCGAGCCCGCGAGCTTGCGCAGCGCCTGGCTCATGAGGCGGGCCTGCAGGCCCACCGTGGAGTCGCCGATCTCCCCCTCGATCTCCGCGCGGGGGGTGAGCGCCGCCACCGAGTCCACGACCACGACGTCGATGGCGCCGGAGCGCACGAGCATGTCGCAGATCTCGAGCGCCTGCTCGCCGGTGTCCGGCTGGGAGATGAGCACCTCGTCGATGTCCACGCCGATGCGGGCGGCATAGCCCGGGTCGAGCGCGTGCTCGGCGTCGATGAACGCGACGACGCCGCCCATGGCCTGGGCCTCCGCCAGGATCTCGAGCGAGAGCGTGGTCTTACCCGAGGACTCGGGGCCGTAGATCTCCACGATGCGCCCGCGCGGGACGCCCCCGATGCCGAGCGCCGCGTCCAGCGCGATCGAGCCGGTCGGGATCGCCTCGACCTCGAGGCTCGGGCCGTCGTCGCCGAAGCGCATGATGGCGCCCTTGCCGAACTTCTTCTCGATCTCATCGGTGGTGGACTTAAGGACCTTGTCACGCTCCTCGCCGGTGGTGCGCGGCTTGATCTCCTTGGTGATGCCCTTGCTCTTGGCCATGCTCACTCCCTTGCTCGCGATACGTCGCCATGGTATACGAACAACCGTTCTACGTCAACCGACGTGGGACAAGCGTAGCCGGGGGCGCTAACACGGGCCTCTCGCCTGGCTGCCGCATAGCTCTCGGCGGGCTCGCGGCTGGCCGACCCGGCCCGGAGGACAGCAGGCCGAGGACCCGGCGAGACCGGACGAGCGCAACGGGGCTCAGCGGAGCCTCACGACATCTCCATGACGGCCGTCCCCAACAGGCCCACTGCGGCGCGGACCGCCTGGTGCCGGACCTCGGCGCGGTCCCCCGGGAACTCGAAGCGGCGCGTGAGCGAGCCGGCGGGCGCGCACACGCCCATCCAGACGGTGCCGACGGGCTTTCCGGGCTCCGCTCCCCCGGGTCCGGCGATGCCGGTCACGGAGACCGCCACGTCGCAGCCGAGGACGCGCCGGGCGCCCTCGGCCATCTGAGCGGCGCACTCGGAGGACACGGCGCCGAGCGCGGGGTCGTCGAGCACGTCCGACGTCACGCCGAGCACGGCGTGCTTGACCGGAATCGCGTAGCTCACGACCCCACCGCGCACGACGTCGGAGGAGCCGGGGACGGCGGTGAGGCAGCCGCTCACGAGCCCGCCCGTGCACGACTCGGCGCACCCGAGCGTGAGGCCACGCCCGCGGGCGCGGGCGAGAAGCGCGGCGCACTCGTCATAGAGCCCAGCATCGTCGCTAAAGATCGTGCGGTCCGCCATGCGCTCACTCCCCGAAGACGACGTGGCGCGCGTTCCAGAAGTACTGGACGCCCGAGACCACCGTGAGCACGACGGCGGCCACCATGAGCGCGCGGGCGACGAGGTCGACCATGCCCCCGAGCCCCTGGAGCCCCGTCGCGAGCAGCGCGTAGGCGAGGTAGTAGCCGCACAGCGACACCATCGTGACCGCCGTCTTGGCCTTGCCGAGCCCGTCGGCGGCGATGACCTGGCCGTTCGCGCCGGCGACCATGCGCAGGGCGCTCACGAGGAACTCTCGCACGAGGATGACGAAGACGACCCCCACGCCCACCTCGCCGCGATCGAGCAGCAGCAGGAGGGCGGAGAAGACGAGAAGCTTGTCCGCGATCGGGTCGAGGAACTTCCCGAAGTCCGTGATCTCGTCGCGGGAGCGGGCGAGGTAGCCGTCGACCTTGTCCGTGAGCGAGAGCGTGAGGTAGACGAGAAACGCCGCCACGGCGAGCGCCGGCTCGGCCGGGCCGTCCGCGAGGGCCGCCACGACCATGAACACCGGGATGAACGCGATCCTCACGCAGGTCACGACGTTGGCCGGGGTCCAGACGCCCTTATCGCCCGCCATGTCACTCGCCCCCTTCCACGAGCTCGCCGACGAGCTCGTAGCAGAACGCGTCCACGAGGTCGACGGTCACGACGTCGCCGACCGTGGCCTCCCCATACGGGATGTGGACGGCGCCGTCGGAGTCCGGCGCCTGGAACCACGCGTGGCCGATGAGCTCGGGGCCGTCCGCGCCCTCCTCCACGCCGTCCACGATCACGCGGACGCGCTCGCCCACGTGCGCCGCCGTGGCGGCAAAGCCCAGCTGCTCGGTGAGGTCGATCAGGCGCTGCGTGCGCTCGAGCTTGACGGCCTCGTCCACCTGGCCGTCCATGCGCGCCGCAGCGGTTCCCTCCTCCTGCGAGTACGCGAAGACGGAGCAGTAGTCGAAGCCCTCCGCGGCGATGAAGTCGTAGAGCTCGTCGGCCTCCTCGTCCGTCTCGCCGGGAAAGCCCGCCATGCCGGTCGTGCGCAGCACCATGCCGGGAATCTCCGTGCGCAGGCGCGAGAAGAGCGCGCGCAGCTCCTCGGGCGAGCCGGAGCGGCCCATGGCCCTGAGCACGCGCGCGGAGCAGTGCTGGATGGGGATGTCGATGTAGGGCAGCACCTCGGGGACATCCCGGATGGTGGCGATGAGCTCGTCGGTCATGCCCTCGGGCTGCAGGTAGAGCACGCGCACCCAGCCGCCGTAGGGACGCACGGCCTCCGCCACGCGCCGCAGGAGCGCGGCGAGCGTCTCCCCCTCGCCGAGGTCGCACCCCCAGACGCCCGTGTCCTGGCCGATGAGCACGACCTCGCGCACGCCGCCGGCCATGAGCGCGCGGACCTCGGAGACGACCTCCTCGGCCGGGCGGGAGTGGTAGCGGCCGCGGATGTAGGGGATCGCGCAGAAGGTGCAGAAGCGGTCGCAGCCCTCGGAGATCTTGACGAAGGCGCTCGTGCCCTCGACCGTCCGCAGGGTCTCGGGGAGCGCGTCCTTCTCGCCCGCGGAGAGCCCGAGCACCGCGCGGACCACACCGACGATGCCGTCCTCGTCCTCGGCGCGCACGAAGGCGGCGACCTCGGGGAGCTCGGCGGCGAGCGCGTCGCCGTAGCGCGACGGCACGCAGCCGCACATCACGATCGGGCAGGCGCGCACCCCCTCGGCGCGCTCCTCGGCGAGCTCGAGTGTGGCCTCGACCGACTCCTCGGTCGCCGAGGCGAGAAACGAGCACGTGTTGACGATGGCGACGTCGGCCTCGCCCGCCTCGGGCGTCTCCTCGAAGCCGTCCGCGAGCAGCAGGGCCCGCATGCGGTCGGAGTCCACCTCGTTCTTGGCGCAGCCGAGCGTGACGATGAGAAAGCGCACGGGACCCCCTCGCTAGCGGTAGTTGACGAACTGGAGCGGCTGGCCGTAGTCGCGCTGGCGCAGCTCGCCGATCACGGTCTGCAGCACGTCTTTGGAGGCCGAGCTCACGCGGAGCTTGTCGCCCTCGACCGTGGCCTTGGCCTTGAGCTTAAGGTCGCGGACGTCCTTGGCGATCTTCTTGGCGGTGTCCTGGTCGATCCCCTGGATCACGGTGCCCGTCTGGCGCACGGTCATGCCCGAGGCTGCGACCGGGTCCGCCCAGCGCACGGCCGTGAGGTCCACGCCGCGCTTCACGAGCTTGGAGCCCAGGATGTCGCGCACCTGGGACGCCACGAACTCCGAGGGCGCGGAGATCTTGAGGACGCCCTCCTTCTTGGAGAGCTCGAGCGTGGCGCCCGTCCCCTTGAGGTCGTAGCGCTGCGAGAGCTCGCGGGCGGCCTGCTGGCAGGCGTTGTCCACCTCCTGCATGTCGACCGTCGAGACGACGTCGAAGCTTGATTCCTTGGCCATGGTCTGCCTTTCCCGGGCGCGCGGCCCGCGTCGTGATGGGTCTACTGCTCGGTGGCGGCGTCGGCGTCTCCGCCGTCCGTCGTCCCGCCGTCGGTCGCGTCGGCGTCCGCGTCGTCGGGCAGGGGCGTCCCCTCGATCGTGACCGAGCCGAGCCCGCCCGCGCGCGGGGAGAGCTGGACGCGCTCGCCGTTCTTGGTCACGGTGACCACGTCGGGGTTGGCGACCTGGATCGTGATCGAGTCGTGGACGGTGTAGCTCTGGCGCCACGGCCCCGTCACGCTGTCCGCGACCTCGCTCGTGCCGTCGCAGGTGATCTCCACCCAGGAGACCGAGCCGCTCTCGATGCTCACCTCGACGACGGTCTCCTCGGGCTCGGCGTCCGCGTCGGCATCGGCGTCAGCGTCGGCGTCCTTGTCGTCGCCCACGTCCGTCGCGTCGGGCTCGGGCTCGTCCGCCTGCGCGTCGTCCGTCGCGTCCGGCTCGTCGGTCGCCGCCGGCTCGTCCGCGTCGGAGGCGCCCGCGCCGTCGACGGGGACCACCTGGGCCGGCTCGTCGGCCTGGTTGTGGCCGCCGACGCACGAGCTCACCGAGAAGAGCAGGATCGCGGTGAGGACCACGGCGAGAAGGACGATCAGGGCGAAGAGCGCGCGGCGCGGATCGGAGAGGAACTGCGCCACGACCCCGCCGCGCCGGGGAGGGCGGGAGGAGCCGCCGGAGCGGCCGCGCGCGGGGCGGCGCCTCACGTTGGGGCGCTCCACGCTGGCGATGTTGCGGGAGGAGCGCCGGCCCGAGGCGGTCGCTGCCGAAGCGTAGGGGCGCGGGCGCTCGTCGAGCCGGAGGTCGTCGGTGTACTCGCCCTCGCGGACGCGGCGGGTGCTCACGTCGTCGTGCAGGTAGAGCCTGCCGGTCCGGGCCGAGGAGCGCTCATCGCTCCCGGAGGAGGAGCGGTACTGGCGCTCGCTCAGCAGCCGGCCCGCCTGGTCCTCGCGACGGCGCCGCGAGGCGGGGGGCCGGCGCCGGGCCGTGCTCGAGGACGGGCGCTCGTGCGCGGAGGGGGCGTTGTTGGGCCGCTCGTACGGGCGCGGGCCGTAGGAGCCATACGCGCCGGCGCCGGTCAACCCCGCCGAACCGGTGCCGGTGCCAGCCAGGGGCACGGACCCCCTCGGGCGCACCATCGCCGTGGTGGCAAAGTCGCCGAGGTCGCCGGCGGGGCCGCCCCCGGTCGGCAGCAGCGGCCGGTACTCGACGTAGGCCTTGGGGCGCGAGCCGGCCTCGTTGGGCATGTCGTAGCCGGAGAGGCCGCGCCCCGACTGCGTCTGGCGGGTCCGGCGGCGCAGCTCGTGGGAGGTCGTGCCGTGACGGTGCTGGTAGACCTCCTCCTGGAAGAGGTCCACGATCTCGCGCGCGTTGAGGCCGAGGTAACGGGCGTAGCTGGAGAGCATGCCCTGCGCGTAGCCGCTCTGGGGCATGTGGTCGAAGTCGCCCTGCTCGAAGGCCACGAGCACGTCCTCGCGCAGCTTGAGCGTGCGCGAGGCCTGCGCGATGGAGAGGCCGAGCTCGCTGCGGCGCAGCGCGAGGGCCTCGCTGAAACGGGGCAGCGGCATGTCACTCGACCCCCTCGTAGGCCGCCTCGGCGGCCCTCAGCTCCTCGAGGCCGTCCTTGTCGAGCAGCACGTCGCGCGGCTTGGAGCCGTTGGCGGGCCCGACGACGCCCTTGGCCTCGAGCATGTCCATGATGCGGCCGGCGCGCGCGTAGCCCACCGAGAGGGCGCGCTGCAGCCCCGAGGTCGAGCCGAGCTGGGAGTCCACGACGATGCGCGCGGCCTCCCAGACGAGCGGATCGTCGTCCTTGGCGCCGCCGGGCTCGGAGCCGCCCGGGGTGGTGGGGACCACGGCGGTCAGGATGTCCTCGTGGTAGTCGGCGGCGACCTGGCCCCGGATGAACTCGACGGTCTTCTCGATCTCCTCGTCGGAGACCCAGCAGCCCTGCGCGCGCCTCGGCTTCTTGCCGCGGAGCTTGACGAGCATGTCGCCCTTGCCCAAGAGCTGCTCGGCGCCCTTCTGGTCGAGGATGATGCGCGAGTTGATGGAGTTGTCCACCGAGAGCGCCACGCGGTTGTCGATGTTGGCGCGGATGAGGCCCGTGACGACGTCGGCTGAGGGGCGCTGCGTGGCCACGATCAGGTGGATGCCCGCCGCGCGGCCGAGCTGCGCGATGCGCACGATCGAGGACTCCACGTCCTTGCCGGCGACCATCATGAGGTCGGCGAGCTCGTCGATCACGATGACGAAGTACGGCATGTGCTTGGGGGGGTTGTCCATCTCCGCGTACTTCTCGCCGTCCACGTTCCTGTTGAAGGTCTTGATGTCGCGGACCTTGTAGTGCTCGAAGACCTTGAGGCGCCGCTCCATCTCGGTCACGCCCCACTGCAGGGCGCTCGCCGCCTGCCGCGGCTCGGTCACGACCGGCACGTAGAGGTGCGGCAGGCCCGCGTAGCCCGTGAACTCCACGCGCTTGGGGTCCACCATGATCAGGCGCACCTGCTCGGGCGTGGCGCGCATGAGCATGGACATGATGATGGCGTTGAGCAGCACCGACTTGCCCGAGCCGGTGGTGCCGGCCACGAGCAGGTGCGGCAGGCCCGCCAGGTCCACCACGATCGGCCGGCCCTCGGAGTCGCGCCCGAAGGCGCAGTCGAGCGGGCCGCCCGTGGCGTACGGGAGCACGTCCGAGAGGAAGACCGGCTGGGGCTTCTCGTTGGGGATCTCGATGCCCACGAGCGAGGTGCCCGGGATCGGCGCGAAGATGCGGACCGACTTGGCGGCGAGCGAGAGGGCGATGTCGTCCTCGAGGTTGACGATCTTGCTCACGCGCTCGCCCTCGCCCATGGAGATCTTGAACGTGGTGACCGAGGGGCCGGCGATCCAGCCCTCCACGCGCGAGGTGAGGCCGAACTCCTCGAGCGTGCCCTGCAGGCGCTCCGCCGTGGCCTTGAGCTCGGCGTCGCCCGCGTAGGACGCGCCGGCGTCCGGGTTCTCGCGGAGGATGGAGAGCGGCGGGAGCTGGTAGGACTCGTCGGCGTCGCCAGGGCGCGAGAGGGTGGCGGGGGGACGCTCCGGGGAGGCCTCCTTGGCCGAGGGGCGCCGGGAGGCGTCGAGAAACGCGGGCACGCCCGCCTTGGCGCGCCCGGAGGAGGCGTCACGCCCGGCCTCGCGGCCCTTCTCGCCGAGCCTGCCGGACTTCCGCTCGGGCGCAGCCGGGCGCTCGAGGACGGTCGTGGCGGGCTGCGCGTCGTCGAGCAGGGTGGCCTCCACGTCCTCGTGGCGGCGCGCACCGCGCTTGAGCACGCTCGTCTTGCGGTTGCCGATGAAGGACGTCGCGGCCTCGGGGGCCGCCTCGTCGTCGAAGAGGGAGGGCGCCGCCTCCGCCGCGCCGGGCTCACCCTGGTCGGCGGCGGCGTCGATGATCCGGCGCTCGCGGCGCGCCTGGGCGCGCTCCTCGTGGCTCTGCGCGGCGGCGGCGAGGCGCTCGCGCGCCCGCGAGACGGCGCCGGAGATGGAGAAGCCGCACACCACGACGCCCGCCACGGCGACGCCGGCCAGCACGATGTTGCCCACGACCACGCCGACGAGCTCGAGCAGGCAGTAGGCGATCGCGCCGCCCACGTAGCCGCCGGCCTGCCGCGCGGCGGCGGGGGCGAAGATGGCCTCGGGGTCCTCGGCGGGCCCGACGAGGTTGAGCGAGATCATCGCGAGGACGGCGACCACGATCAGGGCGAGGCCGAGCGCCACGCGACCGGGCACGCCCTCGTCGCCGTCGATGAAGAAGGTGACGGCGAAGGCGAGCAGCGCCGCCGGCACGAGGGGCGCGGCCACGCCGAAGGAGAGCGCGAGAAAGTCGCGGACGGCGCTCGTCACCACGGCCGTCGAGGGGACGACGATCGTGGCGAACAGCGCCGCCGCGAGCACGACGAGGACCACGCCGATGATGTCGCCGCGCACGGTCCCGACCAGCGTCGCGGCGGGCGCGGCCTGGGGGGCGCGCCGCTGCTGGGCGCGGCCCCGGGTGCCCTTCTTTGCTGCGTTTGAGGTGCGTTTTGCGGGCATGAACTAGACCTCCATGACGACCGGGATGACCATCGGCCGCGTGTGCGTCTTGTTCCAGAGCAGGTTCGAGAGGGAGTTTCTGACGCCGCGGCGCAGCGCGTCGATGCTCGCGCCGTCGCCGGAGCCGAGGAGCTTGGCCACCTGGGCGCGCACGACCTCCTGGGCGTCGCCCTGCAGGAGCTCGTCGGCCGAGGAGGAGAGCCCCCGGCCCGATACCTCGACGGCGGACACCGAGCGGCGGCGCACGACGACGCTCGCGGTGATCACGCCGTCCGCGCCGAGCTTCTGGCGGTCGCGCAGGACCACGGGGTCGGCCTCGGTGACGGTGCCGCCGTCCACGTAGACCACGCCCGACTCCACGGCGCGGCCGCGGCGGACCTTGTGCTTGACCATCTCGAGCGAGTCGCCGTTGTCGAGCACGAAGACGTGGCTCGCGGGCACGCCCATCTGGACGCCGAGCTCGGCGTGGGCGCGCAGGTGCTGGGCCTCGCCGTGCACGGGCATGAAGTAGCGCGGGCGCGCCATCGCGAGCATGAGCTTGAGCTCCTCCTGGCTCGCGTGGCCGGAGACGTGCACCGTGCCCTTGGACTTGTCGTAGATCTCGCAGCCGATCTTGGAGAGCGCGTTGATGATCGACTGGACGCTCTTCTCGTTGCCCGGGATCGGCGTGGCAGAGATGATCACCGTGTCGGACTCGTGGATCGAGAGCGACTTGTGCTCGCCGGTGGCCATGCGCGCGAGCGCGGAGAGAGGCTCTCCCTGGCTGCCGGTGCACAGCACCACGACCTTCTCGTCCGGGATGCGGTCGACGTCGTAGGCGTCGATGATGTTCTCCTCGTCGATCTTGAGGTAGCCGAGCTCGCGTGCCACGCGGGTGTTGGTGAGCATCGAGCGGCCGGTCACGACGACCTTGCGGCCCACGGCCACGGAGGCGTCGCAGATCTGCTGCAGGCGGTGGATGTGGCTCGAGAACGCCGCCACGAAGACGCGCCCGGGGGCGTTCTTGATGACGTGGCGCAGGTCGCGGCCAACCGAGGCCTCAGACGGCGTAAAGCCGGGGCGCGTGGCGTTGGTGGAGTCGGAGAGCAAAAGGTCCACGCCGGACGCGCCGAACTTGTTGATGGCGTGGAAGTTGGGGCGGCGCCCGTCAATCGGCGTCTGGTCGAACTTGAAGTCGCCGGTGTGCATGACGGTGCCCGCCGGCGTCTGGATGAAGACGCCGAAGGCCGCCGGAATCGAGTGCGTCATCGAGAAGAACGTCACGGTGAAGGCGCCGAGCGTGATCGTGGAGCCGTCGTTGACCTCGCGGGTCTTGGGGTTCCTGATGCCGTGCTCGTCGAACTTGCCCTGGATGATGCCCAGCGTGAGCTTGCTCGAGTAGATGGGCACCTTGCGCGTGAGGTCCTGCAGCAGGTACGGCAGGGCGCCGGTGTGGTCCTCGTGGCCGTGGGTGATGATGATGCCGCGGAGCTTGTCCTCGTTCTCGAGGACGTAGGTGTAGTCGGGCAGGATGAGGTCGATGCCGGGCTGCCCCTCATCGGGGAACATCAGGCCGGCGTCGACCAGGATCATGTCGTCCCCGTACTCGAAGGCGGTCATGTTCTTGCCGATGCCGTCCAAGCCCCCCAGCGGGATGATCTTGAGCGCGATGTCTTTCTTGGGCATTCCTGGGTGGTTCCTTTCGGGTGGGTCGGTCAGATATATGAGACGGCCCCGGGGGCCGTGCCAATTCGCATACCCGTTCATCTTACCCGAGAAGGACCGACCGCTCGCCGGTTCCACGATGGCTTCACGCGTCCGGGGCTCCAGGAATCCGGGGGCTTGTCGCTGGGCGCTCTAGGAATTCGGAACCTTGTCGCAAGGTGTTCTAGGAATCGCCGCCCTTGTCGCAAAAGAATCTAGGATTTGGGGACCTTGTTGCGACATAATCTAGGAATCGCGGGCCTTGCAGCGCCGGCGGGCAGAAAACCGGACACGCGCACGGGTATGCCGCGACAAGGGCGGCCATTTCTAGAAAGCGATGTCGCAACACCCGGGATTCCTAGAGCGCCCCGCGACAAGGTCAGCGTTTTCTAGAACAACCCGCCGACAAGAACGCCCCCTCGGTAAGCGCCCCAGTCGAGTGACGGAACCGCCCCCGGCGTTTCGAAAGGAAGTTCCACGAAGTGCACTTCCTGGAGGAACGCCGGGGGCGGCTCAACTCACGTCAGAGGATGACGACGCGCTACGCTCCGTGGTGACGGCGCGGGCGCGGACGGTCCTCGCCGCCGTTGTCGCCGGGGCGACGGCGCGGCCCGCGGTGCTCGCGGCGCGGACGGTCCTTCTCGCCGCCCTCGTGGGAGCGGCCGTGACCGGCGCCGGCCGGGGCCTCGGGCTTGTCGATGCGGTCGAGGCTGATCTTGCCCTTCTCGTCGACCTCGAGGACGCGGACCTTGACCTCGTCGCCGATGTTGAGGACGTCCTCGACCTTGTCCACGCGGCCCTGGGCGACGCGGGAGATGTGGAGCAGGCCGTCCTTGCCGGGGATGAGCTCGACGAAGGCGCCGAAGGGCTGGATGCCCACGACGCGGCCGGTGTACTCCTCCCCCACCTCGGGGACCTTCACGATGGCCTTGATGCGCTCGGCCGCCGCGTCCGCCGCGTCGCCGACGCCCGCCACGAAGACGGTGCCGTCCTCCTGGATGTCGATGGAGGTGCCGGTGTCGTCCTGGATGCTGCGGATGACCTTGCCGCCCTTGCCGATGACGTCGGAAATCTTGTCGGCCGGGATGGAGAGGGTCAGGATCTTGGGCGCGCAGTCTTTGGTCTTCTCGCGCACGCCGGGCACCGCGTCGAGCATGGCGTCGAGGATGAACATGCGGCCCTCGCGCGCCTGCATGAGCGCGGAGCGCAGGATCTCCGGCGTGAGGCCGGTGGCCTTGTTGTCCATCTGCATGGCGGTGATGCCCTTGGTGGTGCCGGTCACCTTGAAGTCCATGTCGCCGAGGAAGTCCTCGAGGCCCTGGATGTCGGTGAGGACGACGGTCTTGCCCTCCTCCTGGATGAGGCCCATCGCCACGCCGGAGACCGGGCGCTTGATGGGCACGCCGGCGTCCATGAGCGCGAGCGTGGAGCCGCAGGTGGAGGCCATCGAGGAGGAGCCGTTGGACTCCATGACCTCGGAGACCACGCGGATCGTGTAGGGGAACTCGTCCTCGGACGGGATCACCGGGAGGAGCGCCCGCTCGGCGAGGTTGCCGTGGCCGATCTCGCGGCGCTTGGGGCTGCCCATGCGGCCGGTCTCGCCGGTGCAGAACGGCGGGAAGTTGTAGTGGTGGATGTAGCGCTTGCCGTCGACCGGCTCGATGGTGTCGAGGCGCTGCCACTCGTTGAGCATGCCGAGGGTGCAGACCGAGAGCACCTGGGTCTGGCCGCGCTGGAAGAGGCCGGAGCCGTGGACGCGCGGCAGGTAGTCGCCCTTGACCATGAGCGGGCGCACCTCGGTGGGCGTGCGGCCGTCCACGCGCTCGCCGGTCTCCACGACCATGAGGCGCATCGCGTGCTTCTCGAGGGCCTTGAGCTCCACGGGGATGGCGCGGCTCCACTGGGCCTGCTCCTCCTCGGTGAACTCGGCCTTGATGGCGGCCTTGAGGGCCTCGACCTTGCCGATGCGGGAGAGCTTGTCGGCGTCCTTGAGGGCGGCCTCCATCTCGTCGTAGTGGGCGAAGATGCGGTCGTGGACCTCGGGGACGGGCTCGTCGAGGACGTACTCGCGGACCGGGAACTCGCCGTTGGCCGCGCGGACCTTGTCAAAGAACTTCTTCTGCTCGGCGCAGAACGCGGCGATGGCCTCCTGGCCGAAGGCCATGGCGGCGAGCATGTCCTCCTCGGAGATCTCCTCGGCGCCGGCCTCGAGCATGGAGATGAAGCCCTCGGCGCCGCCGAGCTCGAGGTCGAGGTCGGAGTTGTCGCGCTCCTCGTAGGTGGGGTTCACGATGAACTCGTGGGTGTCGCGGTCGCGGCCGATGCGCACGCACGCGAGCGGGCCCTCGAAGGGCACGCCGCCCACGGTGAGGGCCGCGGAGGCCGCCATGACGCAGATGGTGTCCACGGGGTTGATCTGGTCGGCCACGAGCGTGGTGGCCACGACCTGGACCTCGTTGCGGAACCCGGCCGGGAAGGACGGGCGCAGCGGGCGGTCGATCATGCGGGCCGTGAGGGTGGCCTTCTCGGACGGGCGCGCCTCGCGCTTGAGGTAGCCGCCGGGGATGCGGCCCACGGCGTACATCTTCTCGATGAAGTCGACCGTCAGCGGGAAGAAGTCGTAGTCCTTGCGCTCCTTGGAGACCACCGCGGTGAGCAGGACCGTGGAGTCGCCGCACTTGACGAGGCAGGAGCCGGTGGCCTGCTTGGCCAGCTCGCCGGTCTCGAGCGCGTAGTGCTTGCCGTAGAGGTCGAACTCGTGTGTAACCTTTGCCATTTCTTTTCCCTTATCTCCGCCTGCCCCGTTGCAGGCGGGCCGTCTCGGCGGCCGGGTGGCCGCCCGTCCGCGCCGGGCGCGGACAAACCAAAGAAGGGGCGCCCTCGGGCGCCCCTCCGATTGACCGCTCTACTGGATGTTGTCGCGGATGCCGAGGCTCTTGATGAGGGTGCGGTACTCCTCGATGTTGCGAGCCTTGATGTAGGACAGCAGGCGGCGGCGCTTGCCGACGAGCATCAGCAGGCCGCGGCGGGTGTGGAAGTCCTTCGGGTGGACCTTCATGTGCTCGGTGAGGCCCTTGATGCGCTCGGTGAGCAGGGCAACCTGCACCTCGGCGGAACCGGAGTCCTTCTCTCCCTTGCCGTACTGGGCGACGAGCTCGGCCTTGCGCTCCTTGGTAACTGCCATGTCAAACCACCTTTCACAGAGATTCGCCCCGAACTGGGAAGGCCGTCAGGCAGTTGGCGGGCCTCCAGGTACGGGGTACTGACCTGCGGTATGGTACCACAGTCGCGGGCCGAGGTCCTTCTCGCCAGAAAATCCACGAAGCGTGCGGCGGCGCCCCGGGCAGCCTCACGCGCCGAGGTAGAACTCGAGTGCGCGCAGGCGGGCGTCGAGGTGCGTGGCGGCCCAGGTGTGGGCGGCGCCGAGCAGGAAGAGCGCGGTCTCAGCGTCCGCCTGGGCGGCGAGCAGCTCGTCAAAGGTGCTGGCCAGAAGCGCGCGGAGCCACGCAATCTGGCTCGGCGCGACCTCCTGGGCGCCGGCGACCTCGCGCGCGCAGCTCGCGCAGAGCACGCCCCCGGCGGCGGCCGAGAAGTACGTCACGTCGGCGTCCCCGCAGGCGCAGCAGGCAGCGAGCTCGGGACGCCATCCCCCGTGGGCGAGCACCTTCCAGACGTAGGCCGCCACCGCGAGGTCGAGATGGGCGCGGTCAGACGCCTGCTCGCAGGCGGCGAGCGCCCGCGAGCAGATCGGACAAAGGAAGGCGTCCGGGGCGTCCTCGAAGCAGGTGAGCCGCGCGACCTCGGCCACGGCGCTCGCCGCCGCCACCCGCTCGTAGTCCCCGCGCAGGCGGGCGTGCGGCTCCACGGTCTGCGCCTCGGAGACGACGTCGAGCGAGCGGCCCTCCGCGAGGAGGAAGTCGGTCTCGCAGAAGAGCTCCACGCGAGCGGCGAGGCGGCCCCCGGGCTTGCGGGCGCCCTTGGCGACGGCGCGCACCTGGCGACCGTCGGCGGCGAGCAGCGTGAGTATCAGGTCCTGCTCGGCCAGCTTGGTGCGGTCGAGCACGATCGCACGCGTGCGGTAGGTGCGCCTTCCGGCCACGCCCTACTCCTCCACCGAGTAGCCGAGGCGGCGGATCTGCCGCTCGTCGCGGCGCCACGCCGGCGAGACGCGCACCGTGAGGTCGAGAAACACCTTGCAGTTGAGCAGGCGCTCGATGTCGCGGCGCGCCTCGGTGCCCACCTGCTTGATCATCTGGCCGCCCCGACCCACGACGATGCCCTTCTGTCCCTCGCGCTCCACGAGGATCGTTGCCGTGATCGTGGCGTGGTCGTCGTCGGTGAAGTCGATGTCGTCGCAGAGCACGCCCACGGAGTGCGGGAGCTCCTGACGCAGGTGCAGAAAGAGCTTCTCGCGCACGAACTCGGCGACGAGCTCCTCGGGCGAGGCGTCCACGTCCATGTCCTCGGGAAACCACCGCGGCCCCTCGGGCAGGTGCGCGGAGACGAGCTCCACGAACGCGTCCACGTTGAAGCCCTCGGTCGCCGAGACCACGAGCTCGTCGTCGAAGTCCGCGAGCGCCCGGGCCGCCTCGAGCTGCGCGGCCACCTGCTCGGGGCCCGCGAGGTCCGCCTTCGTGAGCACGAGCAGCTTGTAGCCGGCGTCGGCGCGGGCCACGTGGTTGGCCACCCACTCGTCGCCGCGTCCCACGGGCTTGGTGGCGTCCACGAGAAAGGCCACCACGTCGGCGTCCGCGAGCTCGCCGAGGGCGCTCTTGTTGAGCTCGGAGCCCAGGGCGTCCTTGGGCTTGTGCAGGCCCGGTGTGTCGATGATCACGAGCTGGCTCGAGGGCGTGTTCACGACGGCGCGCATGCGGCGGCGCGTGGTCTGGGCGACGGGGCTCGTGATCGCGAGCTTCTCGCCCATGATGGCGTTGAGCAGCGTGGACTTGCCGGCGTTGGGACGCCCGACCAGCGCCACGAACCCGCTGGTGAAGGGCACGTTCTTCTCGGTCATGAAAACTCCTTGCAGGCTAGAGGCGCGCGATGATCGCGTTGGCGAAGACGAGCACGCCCACGATCGCCACGATCACCGAGAGCACCCACACGGCGGCGGCCGCGATGTCCTTGGCGCGGCCCGCGAGCGGGTGGAACTCCGGCGACACGAGGTCGACGACGGTCTCGACGGCGGTGTTGAGCAGCTCGGCCATGATGACCACGCCGCAGCAGAGCAGGATGATCGCCCAGCTCAGGAGGTCGAGCTGCAGCGCGAGGCCGGCCACGACCGCACAGGCGCCGGTCGCGAGCATGACCTTGATGTTGCGCTCGGTGGCGACGGCGGTGCGAAAGCCCTGGATGGCAAAGAGGAAGCTCTTGCGAAAGCCGGGGTGGTCGCTCTTCGATCCGGGGATCATGCGCCCTCCCCCTCACGGTGCCGCGTGATCACCACGCGGTCGAGCGTGCCGTCGGTGGGGATCAGTGCGAGGACGTCCGTCTCGAGGTCCTCCATCGCGGTGGCGGAGGCGTCGTCGAGGTGGTCGTGGCCGAGCAGGTGGAGCATGCCGTGGACGACGAGCAGGCGCTCCTCGTCGGCGGGGGTGGTGCCGAAGGCGGCCGCCTGCCGGGCCACGTAGCTCGGCGCGAGCACGATGTCGCCCAGCTCGCAGGGCATCTCCGGGTCGCCCGCGAGCTCGGGGTCGTCCGGGCGCTCGCACTCGAGGGACAGCACGTCGGTGGGCGCGTCGACGCCGCGCCACTCCGCGTTGAGCTCGCGCATGCGACCCTCGCCCACGTAGCTCACCGAGACCGCGCACGGCCGCGCCACGCCCTCGTGCTCCAGCACCGCGTCGCAGCAGCGGACCAGCTCGTCCTCCGTGAGCAGGGGCTCCGCGCCCTCCTCGACGTCCAGGTAGCACTCGGCGCTCATCGCTGTCCCCTCTCCTGCGCGTCCCGTTCGTAGGCGTCCACGATGCGCGCGACGAGCGCGTGGCGGACGATGTCGTTGCGGTCGAAGTCGACGAAGGAGATCCCCTCGAGCCCCTCGAGCACGCGGCGCGCGGACTCGAGGCCGCCCTCGCCGGGCAGGTCGCGCTGGGAGGCGTCGCCGGTCACGACGAAGGTGGACGAGAAGCCCAGGCGGGTGAGGAACATCTTCATCTGCTCGGGCGTGGTGTTCTGCGCCTCGTCGAGGATCACGAAGGCGTTGTTGAAGGTGCGCCCGCGCATGTAGGCGAGCGGGGCGATCTCGATGATGCCCTGCTCGATGAGGACGTTGCCCTTCTCGATGTCGGTCATGTCGAAGAGCGCGTCGTAGAGCGGGCGCACGTAGGGGTCGAGCTTCTCCGCGAGCGTGCCGGGCAGGTAGCCGAGCGACTCGCCCGCCTCCACGACCGGCCGCGCGAGCACGATGCGCCCGACCTCGCGGCGCTTGAGGGCGGCCACGGCCATCGCCATCGCGAGGTAGGTCTTGCCGGTGCCGGCCGGCCCCAGGCCGAAGGTGACGGTGTTCCTGCGGATGGAGTCCACGTAGCGCTTCTGCCCGGCCGTCTTGGGCCGGATGGCGCGCCCCCGGAAGGTGAGCAGGATGTCGTCCCCGCTGACGAGGGCCCGCTCCGCGCCGTGGCGCACCTGGTCCACGATGACGTCGACCTCGCCGGCGGTGGGCGTCTCCCCCATCTCGACCAGGCGGATGAGCCGGGAGAAGACCGAGGTCACCTGGTCCACCACGTCGGCGGGGCCGGACACGCTCACCAGGTTGCCCCGCACCGAGACCATGGCGTCGAAGCCGGACTCGATGCGCCTGAGCAGCGAGTCCGCCGGCCCCATCAGCGCGGTGGGGTCGACCGAGTCGGGGATGGTGAGACGGACCTGCGTGGGCTCCATGTTCCTCCTGGGACGGGCGTACGCCTCCGATGATAGCCCATCGGGCCCGACCGGTCGCCTCGCGGCGCGGGGGGCGTCGGCGCGGCGGACGGGGCGCGTCGGTGACTCAGGTGGAGAAATCGGACGTTTCCGGGCCGATTTGGCGAGAAGAACGTCCGTATGGTCCACCTGAGCGCGGCCGGGCGCGGCGGCGTCGCCGCGCCTAGAGCAGCTCCGCGGTCAGCGTCGCGTCGTCGCGGGCGCCGGTGAGGCGCACGGGCACGAGGCTGTCCACGGGGACCGAGGAATCGAGAAGAACGTCGAAGAGGCCGCCCGTGACGCCGCGCCCGGGCGACTGCACGACGACGAGGTCCCGCCCGCCCACGAGGCGGCGGGCCTCGGCGAGGCGCAGCTCGTCGGCAAGGGCGCGGGCACGCTCGCCCCGCGCCGCCATGACGTGCGGGTCCACCTGGCCGGCCATCGTGGCGGCCGGCGTGCCCGGGCGCCGGGAGTAGCGGAAGACGTGCATCTTGGCGAAGCGCATCTCGCGGCAGAACGCGAGCGACCGCTCGAAGTCGTCATCCGACTCGCCCGGAAAGCCCACGATGAGGTCAGTGCCGAGGGCGAGGTGCGGGAGGCGCTCGCGCGCGGTCTCCACGACGCGCCGGAAGTCCGCCGTGCGATAGACGCGCGCCATGCGGCGGAGCGTGTCGTCGCAGCCGGACTGAAGGCAGACGTGCAGGAACGGCGCCACGCGGTCGCCGGCGGCCGCCATCACGGAGCAGAGCTCGGGCGTGACGTCGGGCGGCTCGATCGACGAGAGGCGGATGCGGCCCACCGACGTCCGGGAGAGCACAAGGTCGAGCAGGGCCGGCAGGCCGAGCTCGCGGCCGGACTCGTCGGCAGCGCGGTAGCTCCCCAGGTTGATCCCCGTGAGGACGACCTCGTTCGCGCCGCGTCCCTGCGCGGCGAGCACGGACGCCAGGACCTTCTCGGGCGCCAGCGAGCGCGCGGCGCCCCGGGCCCGCCAGACGATGCAGTAGGTGCAGCGATTGTCACAGCCGTCCTGGATCATGATGCCGGGGCGGGTGCGGCCGGTCGGGGTGGGCGTCTGCGCGGCGGGGCGCTCGGCGGCGTCGCCGGCGAGCCCGAGGGCGCGCACGGCGAGCTCGGCGACCGCGCCCTTGTCCTTCTCGACCCGAACGTTGGGGGCGAGCGCGGCGAGCTCGTCGGCAAAGAGGTTGGCCACGCAGCCCGTGGCGATGACGAGCGGCGCGCCCGGCAGCGACGCGGCGCGGCGCACGGCCTTGCGGGTCTTGGCCTCGGCCTCGCCGGTGACGGCGCAGGTGTTGACGATCACGACGTCGGCGTCGCGCTCGCCGACCAGGGTCGCGCCCGCCGCCTCGAGGTCGAGCGCCATCCGGTCGAGCTCGACGCGGTTGACGCGGCACCCGAGGTTGACCAGGGCGACGCCGCGCGCCTCCCTCACCTGCGCCCGCCCTTGAAGGGGTTCTTGGGCGCGTGCCAGCGCTCCTTGGAGAAGTGCTCGGCCACGTTCTCCGCGGCGGCGGAGAAGCCCCGCGGCTCGTCGTCCTTCTCGGCCTTCCCGTCCTTCTCGCCCGTCGGCTCCGGGCCGAGCCCCCGCTCGGCGACGATCGAGGCGACGTCAAGCAGCTGCTTTCTGGTGAGGTCGCGCGGGACCTCGATCTGGACCACGGCGACGAGGCTGCCGCGGGCGACCATGCCCGTGCGCGGCATGCCGCGGCCCTCCACGGCGATGCGCTGGCCGAACTGGCAGCCGGCCGGCACCTCCACGGTGACGCGCTCGCCCTCCATGATGCCGTCGATCGTGACCGAGGTGCCCACGATCGCCTGGAGCGCGTCGACCTTCACGGTACAGTAGAGGTCGTCGCCCTGCCGCTCGAAGCGCTCGTTCTCGGCGACCTCCACGCTCACGACGAGGTTGCCGCAGGCGTCGCCGCGCAGGCCCGCCTCGCCCTTGCCCTCGACGGTGAGCGTCTGGCCGGAGTGGACGCCGGCGGGCACCTTGACCTCGACCTTCTCGCGCGAGGGGGTGCGCCCCTGGCCCCCGCAGGTGTCGCAGGGGTGGTCGATGACCTGGCCCTGGCCGTGGCAGACCGGGCAGGTGGTCTGGGTCTGCATCTGGCCGAAGATCGTGCGCTGGACCTCGACCACGCGGCCGGTGCCGTGGCAGCGCTCGCACGCGTGGAGCTTGCCGCCCTCGGCGGCGCCGGTTCCGTTGCAGTCCTCGCACGGCGCGAGGCGCGTGTAGGCCACCGTCTTGGTGCAGCCGGCGGCCGCCTCCTCGAGCGTGACCGTGAGACGGATGCCCATGTCGCGGCCGCGCGTGCGCTGGGCGGCGCCGGAGGAGCCGCGACCGCCCATGCCCCCGAAGAACGAGTCGAAGATGTCGCCGAAGCCGAAGCCCCCGCCGCCGAAGATGTCAGAGACGTCGACGTAGTCGGAGCCGAAGCCCGCCGGCCCGTTCGGGTCGCCGTAGCGGTCGTAGTTGGCGCGCTTCTGGTCGTCGGAGAGCACGGTGTAGGCCTCGTTGACCTCCTTGAAGCGCTCCTCGGCGTCCGGCGAGTCGTTCACGTCCGGATGCAGCGTGCGCGCCTTCTTGAGAAAGGCCCGCTTGATCGTCTTTGCGTCCGCGTCGCGAGGCACCTCGAGCACCTCGTAGTAGTCCCTCTTTGGTTCCACGGTTTCCCTATCACCCCAGACGTACGTGACACAGCGCGGCGGGACGGCGCGCCCCGCCGAAAGGCAAGCTTAGATGAGGAAGTAATACGGCCTCATGGTGCACGAGAACATCATCGCCATGAAGAGCGCCATGAGAAGGCCGTTGGAGAGGCCGTTGAGCGCCGCCATGCCGGCGTTTCTCCACCAGCGGCGCGAGGCCCTGAGCCCGTCGCGCGCCACGAGGTAGACCCCGAAGCCGACGACAAGGACGACGAAGACCGCGAGCGAGGCGAGCGTGCCGGTGACGAGCCCGAACGCGACGAACGGCAGCGCGAAGCCGATGAGGTTGCAGCCGCTCGCCTGGCGGCGGGTCAGGCGCTCCTCGGGCACGCAGACCCGGCAGACGAAGTCGCCGGCCTCAGAGCCGTTGGTGCCCGCGTTGCCCATGCCGGGAACGCGCACCTCGTCACCGTCGTGGGCGCCCTCCGGGACCTCCACGACGACCTCGCTCGCCGTGAGCGTGCGGCCGGAGCCGCCGCAGGCCGAGCACGGGTCGGCGACGACGCGCCCGGTGCCCTCGCACTCCGGGCAGGTCATGGCCATGACGCCGAAGATGCCGGTGTCCACGGTGATGTTGCCGCGACCCCCGCAGGTGGGGCAGGTCTCGGGGTGGGCCGACTCGACGGAGCCCGAGCCGTGGCAGACGTCGCAGGGGGCGTAGCGCTGGTAGGTGACGCCGCGCCGCGCGCCCTTGGCCGCCGTCTCGGCGTCGACCGTGAGCTCGTAGACGACGTCCGCGCCGGCGCGGGGCCGGTAGGCGCGCGAGCGGCGCCGCGAGGTCGTGCCGCCGAAGGGCCCCCAGCCGAAGGGGCCGCCGAAGCCGAACGGGTCGGAGTAGCCGCCCTGCTGGCTCGGGGCGCCGCCGTAGCCGGCCCCCGCGAAGGGGTTGCCGGAGCGCATGGCGTCGTAGCGCTTGCGCTTGTCGGGATCGGAGAGGACCGCGTAGGCCTCGGAGACCTCCTTGAACCTCTCCTCGGCGTCGGGCGCCTTGTTGACGTCCGGGTGGAGCTTGCGTGCCTTCTGTTGGAAGGCCTTGCGGATGTCCTCCGTGGAGGCGTCCTTCTCGACGCCGAGGATGGCGTAGTAGTCCTTGTCGTTCATCGATGCCATGTGGCGGGTCCCCCGTATGCGCGGTGCTCGGTGCTCACAACTTTTTTAGTATAACCGCGCGCGCCGGCCTCTATTCAGAAAGCGCAATCTGGCGATATGCGACGCCGCAGCGCTGGAGGATGTTCTTGGAGATGAGGTTGTCCTCGGTGCCGTCGTACTTGTCGTCCAGGTAGACTACCTCGCCGATGCCCGCCTGCACGAGGGTCTTGGCGCACTCGTGGCACGGGAAGAGCGTCACGTAGACCGTCGCCTCGGTCATGTCCTTGAGCGAGCCGCGGTAGTTGAGGATGGCGTTGGCCTCGGCGTGGATCACGTAGTTGTGCTTGTCGTGCAGGGGGTCCTCGGCGGTGCCCCAGGGGAACTCGTCGTCGTTGAGCGCGGAGGGCGTGCCGTTGTAGCCCACGCTGAGGATGCGGTGGTTGGTGTCCGCGATGCAGGCGCCGACCTGCGTGTTGGGGTCCTTGCTGCGCAGGCTGGCCGCCACGGCCACGCGCATGAAGAACTCGTCCCAGCTGATGACGTCGACGCGCTTGCCCGGCATGGTGTCCCCTCTCGACGGCGTTTGTCCTGCTAGCATGGCGCATTTGTGGTTCGCGCGCAACTCGGGGAATCTGTCCGCTGCCTCGAATCCCGACTCACGCACGCCCAAGCGCTCTGTTGAGAGCACGCAAGTAGGGATTTACCGTCTTTCGGACAAGAATCCCGACCCACGCGCTCTCGTCAGCAGGCGCAACTCGGTTTTTGGACAAAGCTCAGACGAGAAGGGCGCGAAGCAGCAAGGCGGCTCGCCGCCCGGGCGATTCGTGCCACACTGGACCCACGACCCCCTTGGGCGGTGCCATGAAGCCGAGCCACGACACGTTGGATGCGCCCATTTCCGCTCTGCCGCTCCTGGGCATTACCGAGAAGAACGTCGGAAGCTACTCGGTCAGGCTCAACAAGATTCTCCCCCAGCTCAATCCCTTCTCACTGCCACGAGAGGCGCTGTACGACCACCTCTTTGGCCACCGGTGGTCCGACAAGGAAAAGAACCGCCGCTACCACATACACGGCGAGCGCGTGCTCCAGTTCCTGCAGCTGGGGCAGGATTCTTCTCAGTACCTGTTCATGGGCTGCTTTTCCATGGCGGGAATGAGCGTGGTGAAAGGCCACGACGGCCCCCTCGATCTCGTCTACGACTGGCGGGGACATGAGGTTGAAGGCCTTGCGCCTTTTGTCGGGCGTCTCGTGATCAGCTACAGGCGTGACAAGGGATACACGGGCATGGACTTTGACCTCGCCAACCCCAAGAACGCGAGGAGTTTTCTCGAGCGGGCCGTCGTCCACAGCGTCAGGCCGACACCGCTCCGCGTGAGGCCGTTTCCGGGCTATGACCAGGTGCGCCTCTCGCATCCCGAGCTGGTCGCCGCCGTGCAGGACGGAGCGTGGCAAGTCGCCCTGGGCAACGTGCAGGGCGTGTACCTCCAGACCGACCTCTCCAACGGGTGGCACTATGTCGGCGCCGCATACAGCAAGGCCGGGGAGCGAACGGGGCTGCTCTCGCGGCTGACCGAGTACGCCTTCGGCGATCACACGGGTGACAACCTGCAGCTCAAGCAGATTCCCGACGCAACAAGCCACATCGAGCGCTACTTCCAGTACTCGATTCTGGAAGTGTTCGACATGAAAGCGGACGCACACACCATAGTCGAGCGCGAGCACTGGTGGATGCAGACGCTCAGCTCGGTGCGCCACCTCGACGACCCGTACCCCCACGGCTACAACACCCTCTAAACAAACCGCCGACATGCCGGCGCTGCAAAACGGCGAAGCAGGAGCAATTGCGGAAAACGAGCACTCTCAAGGAGCGTTTTTCCGTAGACGCTCCGTCTCGACGAGAGCGGGGACGGCGGCTAGCAGCGGGCGGTCGTGACCTCGCCGGGGGCAAGGTCCCAGAGGGCGCCGTAGAGCTCGTTGCCGAGGAGCCAGCCCCGCTCGGTGGGCGCGAGCCGGCCGTCCCTCTCGGCCAGAAGGTCGCGGGCGAGAAGGTCGTCGAGGGTGTCATCGAAGCGGGCGCCGAGGAGCTCCTGCGCGCGCGCCACGAGCTCGGGACGCAGGCCCTCCGTCAGGCGCGCGCCGAGCATGAGGTCCTCCGCCACGGCCTGGGGCTCGCTCAGGTACTCGAGCGAGAAGGACAGCGCGGAGAGGCGCGGGTCCTCGGCGAGGTCCCGGCGGCCCGTCTCCACCGTGAGGCGCGCACGGGCGGTGCCTGAGGCCGGCGCGGGCAGCTGCGGGCAGGCTTCCCGAAGTCTCAGGTACTCCTCGAGGTTGAGCATGCTCGAGGCTCCGGTGCCGAGACCCACGTAGGAGGCGCCGGTCCAGTAGGCCTTGTTGTGACGGCACTCCTTACCTGGCCGGGCATAGCTCGCCACCTCGTAGCGGGCCAGGCCAAAACCCTCAAGCACGACCTGAGCCTGCATCATCCGCTCGGCCTGCACCTCGGGGTCGTTCCACGCGCAGGGGTCGTCGGCGTAGCGCCGGTCGAGCGCCGTCCCTTCCTCGATCTGGAGGGGGTAGACGCTCACGTGGCCCACGCCGAGTGCCGCGGCCGCCGCGAGGGTGCGCGCCCAGCTCTCCCCCGTCTGCCCCGGAGTCGCGCACATGAGGTCGAGCGAGACGTCGAGGCCGCTCGCCAAGGCGGCCGCCACCCGCTCCCGCGCACACGCCGCGTCATGGAGGCGCCCTAGCTCGGCGAGCTCGGCGTCATCGAGGCTCTGCACGCCGATCGAGAGCCGCGTGGCGCCGGCCGCGCGCGCGGCGAGAAGGACCTCGTCGGCGAGCGAGTCCGGGTTGGCCTCGCAGGTGAGCTCGGAGGGGGCCGCCAGCCCCACGACCCTCTCGATCAGCGAGCCGAGGTCCTTCTCGCCCAGAAGCGTCGGCGTGCCCCCGCCGACGTAGGCCGTCTCGCAGCCCTCGAGCAGACCGAGCGCCGCCACGTCGTCCAGCTGCGCCTCGAGCGCGCGCACGTACGCGCCCATGAGCGGGTCGTCCGCAAGCGTGGCCCACGAGGCGAAGTCACAGTACGCGCACTTCCGCGCGCAGAACGGTATGTGCAGGTAGAGCGCCATGGTCATCCACCGGGTCGGGGTCTGATAACGTGCAGAATCAAGCACAACTTTCTATATCCGCAGATAAAAATAACGCACTTGTCGAATTTTGCACGTTATTCGCGGACGGCACACGCGCGGGCGGCCCCACCTAGCACACGTGCGCGCGGACCTCAGCGGCGACGGCGAGGAACTCCTCCGCCGTCTCGCAGCCCATGGCGGCGTTGCGCCAGCGCGCGGCGTCGGGCATGCCCTTGAAGTACCAGCCGGCGAGGCTGCGGGCCCGCTTGAGGTGGGCGCCCGTGGCCTCGAGCAGGCGCACGTGGCACTCGAAGGCCGCGATCCTCTCGGCGGCGCTCGGCTCGTGGCCCGAGAAGACCCACGGGTTGCCGTAGGTGCCGCGCGCCACCATCACAGCCGAGGCATCGGTCTCGGCAAGCGCGCGCAGCGCGGCCGCGTGCGAGAGGATATCTCCCGAGGCGATGACCGGCACCGAGACCGCGTCCGCCACGCGGTCGATGACGCCCCAGTCGGCCTCACCGTGATACATCTGCGTGGCAAAGCGCCCGTGCACGGCCACCGCCGCCGCTCCGGCGTCCTCCATCGCACGCGCGAACTCGGGCGCCACCTCCTGGCCCGCGTAGCGCCCGCGCCGGATCTTCACCGTCACGGGCACGTCCGGCGCGCCCGCGCGGCACGCGCGCACGATCTCCGCCGCGAGCCCGGGGCTCTCCAGCAGCGCCGAGCCCTCGCCCTTCTTGGTCACCTTGGGCACCGGACACGCCATGTTGACGTCGATGAGCGCGAGCTTGCCGCCCAGCCGCGCCGCCACGCGCTCGGCGGCCTCGCGGAAGAGCTCGGGCCTGGAGCCGAAGAGCTGCACCGCGATGTCGGGCTCGGCCGGGTCGGGGTCGACGAGCTCCCAGCTCTTCTCGCCGTAGTGGAGCCCCGCGCAGGACACCATCTCCGAATAGGCCAGTGCAGCGCCGCCCGCGCGCGCCATGAGGCGGTAGGCCGCGTCGGAGACGCCCGCCATCGGCGCCATGAGAAGCTTGCTCGCAAGCTCGCCGTCCCACGCGGGCAGCGCGGGGCAGAGCGCGGCGGCGGGGGCGTAGGCGGCCAGGACCTCGGCGGCCGTCATGCGCTCGCTCACTGGTCGTCCACCTTGAGGACGGCGAGAAACGCCTCCTGCGGCACTTCCACGGAGCCGATCTGCTTCATGCGCTTCTTGCCCTCCTTCTGCTTCTCCAGGAGCTTGCGCTTGCGCGAGATGTCACCGCCGTAGCACTTGGCCAGCACGTCCTTGCGCACGGCCTTGACGGTGCTTCTCGCGATGATCTTGTTGCCGATGGCGCCCTGGATGGGCACCTCGAACTGCTGGCGCGGGATGATCTCCTTGAGCTTGTCGCAGAGGCCGCGTGCCATCGCGTAGGCCTTGTCGCGGTGGACGATGAAGCTGAGGGCGTCCACCTCGTCGCCGGAGAGCAGAATGTCGAGCTTCACGAGGTCGGACGGGCGGTAGTCGCTGAACTCGTAGTCCAGGCTCGCGTAGCCCTTGGTGCGGCTCTTGAGCTGGTCGAAGAAGTCGAGGATGAGCTCTGCCAACGGGATGTCGAAGTGCATCTCCACGGACTTCTCGGTGAGGTAGACCATGTTCTGCGTGACGCCGCGATGCTCGATCGCGAGCTGCATGACCGCGCCCGTGTACTCGGGCGGCACGATGACCTTGGCTTTGAGGAACGGCTCCTCGATGCGCTCGATGCGCGTGACGTCCGGCAGGTCCTGCGGGCTGCGGACCTCCAGCATCTCGCCGTCGGTCTTGTAGACGTGGTAGTCCACGGACGGCGAGGTGGCGATGAGCGACAGGGCGAACTCGCGCTCCAGGCGCTCCTTCACGACCTCCATGTGCAGGAGCCCCAGAAAGCCCACGCGGAAGCCGAAGCCGAGCGCCACAGAGGTCTCGGGGCTCCACGTGAGGGAGGGGTCGTTCACGCGCAGCTTCTCCAGAGCGTCGCGCAGGTTCTCGTAGTCCTTGTTGTCCACCGGGAAGAGGCCCGTGTAGACCATCGGCTTGGCCTCGCGGTAGCCCGGCAGCGCCTCGGCGCAGGGCCGGTCGGCCCCGGTGAGCGTGTCGCCCACCCGCACGGCCTCGGGGTCCTTGAGCCCGGTCACGACGAAGCCGACCTCGCCGACGCCCAGCTCGTCCACAAGCTGCTCGGCCGGACGCTTGACGCCCACGCCGTCCACGAGGAACCCCTCGCCGGCCTGCATCATGGCGAGCTGGTCGCCCTTGGCGATGTGGCCGTCAAAGACGCGCACCGTGGCCACGACACCGCGGTACTCGTCGAAGTAGGAGTCCAGGATGAGGGCCTTGAGCGGCGCGTCGTAGTCGCCGGTGGGCGGCGAGACGAGAAGGACGATGGCCTCGAGCAGGTCGTGGATGCCCTCGCCGGTCTTGCCGGAGACGCACACGGCGTCGTCGGCCGGGATGGCCAGGTCCTCCTCGATCTCCTCCTTGACCTCGTCGGGGTGGGCGCTCGGCAGGTCAATCTTGTTGATCGCCGGCACGATGTCGAGGTTCGCGTTCATCGCCAGGTTGGCGTTGGAGACGGTCTGCGCCTCCACGCCCTGGGTAGCGTCCACCACGAGCACCGCGCCCTCGCACGCCGCGAGGCTGCGGGAGACCTCGTAGGTGAAGTCCACGTGGCCCGGCGTGTCGATAAGGTTGAACTGGTAGGTCTCGCCGTCGTCGGCGTCGTAGGTCACGCGGACGGCGTTGGACTTGATCGTGATGCCGCGCTCGCGCTCGATGTCCATCGTGTCCAGCAGCTGCGCCTCCATGTCGCGCTCCTCCACCGTGTGGGTGAGCTCGAGGATGCGGTCCGAGATGGTGGACTTGCCGTGGTCGATGTGCGCAACGATCGAGAAGTTGCGGATATGTGAGGTATCGGTCGTAGACATGAGGTGAATGATAGCGAAGTGCACGCCCTCATGCTATACTCAGCAGGCTGACCTCACCGTGTCTCAAACAGAGGCCTCAGAACGAAAAGCTTTTCGAAAGGAACCGCACGTGGCTAACATCAAGTCTCAGAAGAAGCGCATCATCACCGCCGAGAAGGCGCGCCAGCGCAACCGCGCCGTCCGCTCCGAGCTCAAGACCGCCGTCAAGGGCGTTCGCGCCGCGGTCGAGGCCGGCAACGCCGAGGACGCGCAGCTCGCCGCCAACAAGGCGTGCCGCCTGCTCGACAAGGCCGCTTCCAAGGGCATCATCCACAAGAACCAGGCCGCTCAGCGCAAGAGCGGCGTGCAGAAGCTCGTCAACACCATCAAGTAGCTTCCGCTCACAGCGTGACCGCAAGCGGACCCGGGGTGCTGCCCGGGTCCGCTTTTTTGTGTTCTCGTCGTACCGGCTGCGCAATGCGCCCTCTTCGGATAATGCGCTCAAATAAGCACAGGTTTATATATCTGCAGATGAGAATTACGCGCTTGCACGATTGAGCGCGTTATTGCACGGCCACCAGATGCTCCCACGGCCGCCACGCGGCAAGCTCGTGGGCGTACCGGGCGCCCGGAGGCCACGGCAGGAGCGACCAGATGAGCTGCTGCCGCCGTCCTCCCCGCGACCTCGCGACGGCCGCCCTGACGTCCTGCAACACCGTGCCCCCGACAAGCTCCTGCGCAGCCGTCGCCGCCAGCAGCATCACCGCGTCCAGGCCGCCGGGGGCGAAGAGGTCCTCGGACGTGACCGGCAGGATCCACCATCCCGTCGCCGCCAGCTCGCGATTCCTCCTGAGATCGTCGAGGTACTTCTCGCGCACCTGCTCCGCCGCGTGCCAGGCGTCCTCGGAAGTGGGCGCGGAGACCACGGAAGCAAGGTCGAGATGGTCGTGGCCGTCGTAGTTGAACCCCACGTGCAGGCCCCTGAGCTCGATGTCGGGAACGCGGGACCCCCTGCATCCCAAAGACACCAGCTCCGGGGTCAGGCCATGCCGCACGTTGAGGTCGACGTCCCCGAACCCGTAGCCAAGGTCGTCGGGACCCATGCACGCCACGAGCGCGACGATCGCCTCCATGGGAGACCACGCGTTGTCACGCACGAAGCCCAGGTTGCGGCGGGCGAGAAGGACGCTGCGCCGGCGCCCCACCCGGTCGAGGTACGCTCCGATCCGATTCACGGAGGTCACGGGCGGCACGTCATAGGTGACCTCGCCCAGCCGGGGGTCTGCGGCCGAGCGCGCGTACGTGCCGCACAGCTCGTAGCCGAGAAGGGCGTGGACCGCCGGCTGCATGACGTCGGCGAGCTCGAGGAACAGCAGCTCGGGACAGGGGATGGAGATGCCTTCCCCAAGGTCGACGAAGGAGCCGTCCGGCAGCGTCGAAGACCGCACCAGACAGCTGAAGAAGCCTCCGCGTGCACGAGTTTCGAGGCTCGGGGCAAGAATCTCAACCGGACTGGTGACGCTCGGCGGGCTCTCGAGGGCGAGGGCCTCGTACGGCACCAGGCCGGGCGTCCAGCGCTGGCGAGGACTGGGGTCCGGGGGCGTGAGGTCGTGACGCTCCGCAGAGAGCGGCCGGCGACCCGCGCGAAACACGCGCAGCGCCCGGAGCGCGCTCAGCCTGTCAAACGTGAGGTCCATGAGAGGCACCCTCCCTCCCCGATTAACGCGCTCGATCAAGCACAGGTTCTTATATCAGCAGGTGAAAATAACGCGCTTGTACGATCGAGCGCATTATTCCCGGAGGAAGAATCAGCGCGCACCGCAGATGCGGGCGATGAGGGCGACCATCTCGGTCCGTTCGTCCGCGCCGCTCTTGAGGGCGCGCTCGGACCGCGCGCAGGCGCCGAGAAGGTCTTCGAGCTCGCCGTCGGCGAACGCGCGCGCCCACCTGACGTGGTTCTTCACCTGCCACTCCTGCTTCCCGAGCTCGGAAGCGAGCGAGGAGGCCGCCCCGCGCGCGGCGAGCGAGCGGGCGCAGATGAGCTCGCGCAGCCGCCCGACGACGAGCGAAAGCAGCCCGAGCGCCGACCCGTCGAGCAGCCGGTAGAGGGCGAGCGTGCGGTGGGCGTCGCGCGCCGAGAGCCGGTCGAGGAACTCCCAGGGCTTGACCTCGGCCACGCGCGCGACGTTGGCCTCGACGAACTCCCGCGTGATCGCCCCGGAGCCGCCGAGAAGCGCCGCGAGCGCGCTGATCTGCGTGTCGAGCATCGTCGTGGACTCGCCGACGCGCGCCACCAGCTCGCGCACCGCGTCCGGGCTGATGGAGACGCCGTGGGACGCGGCGAGCTTCTGCACGTAGGGAGGCAGGTCGCGCCCCTTCTTGGCGGCGCACTCGATGACGGAGCGGGGCCCGACCTTGGCGACCGCCTTGTAGAGGCGCGTCGAGCGCGCGAGGCTCGCCGCGACGAGCGCAAGGGTGCAGCTCTCGTTGGGGCTCTTGAGGTAGTCGACGATCGCCTCGGAGACCGCCTTGGGCAGCTTGTCGGCGGCCTCGACCACGACGACGCGCCGCTCGCCGCCCATCGGGAGCGTGTTGAGGGAGGAGAGCAGGGCGACCGGCTCGAGGTCGGCCGACGCGACGATCTCCTCGAGGTTGAACATCGAGAACGGCCCGTCTACGCGGGCGCGCAGGCGGGCGACCGCCTGGTTGCGCTTGAGCTCGTCCGGCCCGACGATCAGGTAGGCGGGCAGCAGCGCGCCCTTCTCGGCCATGGGTCCTCCTTCGCTAGAGCAGGCGGGCGTAGTCCTGGAGCGCATGGAAGATGCGCGCCACCTCCACCACGCCGCCTCTAATCCGGCAGAGCGCGACGTAGCTCAGAAAGCCCGCGCGCCGGTAGCCTCCTGCGGCGAGGCGCCCCTCCGTCGCGCGCGGGTACATCTCGGGGTGAGCGGCCAGGTTGTCGAGCACGAGGTCGAGCCGCTCGTGGAACCGCAGGGCGGCCCCCGGGTTCCCCAGCCCCTCGGCGAGGTAGCTGACGATGCGGTCGCGGTCGCGCTCGGCGGCGCGTGCCAGAATGACGTCAGAGGCCATAGCGCTCACCGAGCCTCTCCCGGGAACGGCGCATCGACTCGCGCGCGTCGACGACGCGGCCGGCACGGAAGTCTTCCTCCGCCTCGTCGACCAGCCGATAGAGCTCGGCGCGCGCCGCCTCCATCCGCATCGCGTCGAGCAGCTCCATCGACACGGCGGCGAAGCACTCCTCGCCGTTGCGGGTCACGATGACGGGCTCGTCGGACTCGTTCACGATCCGCGCGAACTCGACGGTGTTCTTGATGTGCTTGATGGGAACGCACCGTGGCATCTCACACCTCCTCTGGGCCACAATCATGGCCCCCATGATAGCACGTTCGCTCATGACGCTCCCCCTCTCTGACAGCTGACGACGGGGCCCTCGGCCCCCGGCTCCACGCACACGTCGCCCACGTCCTTGGTGCACAGGACGAGCGAACCGACGTCCTCGAGCATCCCCACGCAGACGGGGTCGGGATGCCCGTAGGAGTTGCCCTCCCCCGCGCTCGCGACGCTCACCTCGGGAGCGAGCGCGGCGGCGATCTCGGGCGTGAGCGAGGCCTCGGAGCCGTGGTGGCCCACCTTGAGCAGGTCGACGTCGCCCACGTCCTCGCGCTCGACGGCGGCACCGGTCTCCTCGCGCTCGGCGTCGGCGGCGAGAAGCGCCGTGAGCTCCCGGCCGTCCACGTCGTAGCTCACCAGCAGCTCGAGCGACCCCTCGTTGCCCTCCCCCGCCGCCGGCTCCACCGGCGACACGACGCGCATCGTGAACCCGCCGGCGCGCAGCAGGTCGCCGTAGCCCGCCTCGTCCACGGGGAGCCCGGCGGCCGCCTCCGGGACCTCGGTCAGCTCGGGCACGACGAGGCGGTCCACGTCCACCACGCCGAGAAGGTCCTCGAGGCCCCCGGCGTGGTCGCTGTGGAGGTGCGTGAGCACCACCGCGTCGAGATGGCCCACGTTGCAGCGCGCGAGGGCCGAGACGACGGCGTCGTCGGGCCCGGTGTCCACCAGCACGGCGGCGGCCCCGTCCGTGAGCAGGATCGCGTCCCCCTGCCCGACGTCGAGCACGCGGACGCATGCCGGCGCGAAGCAGCGCCAGCGCACGTGCCAGCACGCCCCTGCGAGGACCAGGGCGCAGGCCACACCGAGAAGCGCCCGACGCGTAACGCGCGGCCAGGCGACCAGGAGCGCCGCGAGCGCGACCGCGAGCGCCAGCAGGGCGGGCCCCTCCTCCACGTCCACGGCGACGCACGCGCCGGGCAGGCCCGCGAGCGACCGGAGCACCACCATGAGGGCGCCCCCGACGGCCTCGCAGCCGAGAAGCGCGACCGCCTGGGCCGCCGGCACCCCCACCAGCAGCGCCGCCGTGAGCCCGAGCGTCAGCAGCGCCGAGAAGAGCGGGGCGAGAAGCACGTTGGCGAGCGGCGCCACCAGCGAGAGGCTCCCGAAGGCGGCGCAGGTCATCGGCACCGTCACGGCCTGCGAGACGAGCGTGAGCGCGAGCGCCTCCCGTGCGTCCGACCCCGCGCGGCGAAGCGCCGACCGCACGCGGCCCCTTCGGGGGGCGGCCGACGGCCGGGCCCCGATGACGCGCAGCACGTAGTTGACGTACGGGCCGAGGGCGCAGATTCCGCAGACGCACGCGACCGAGAGCAGGTAGCCGAGCTGCCCCGTCACCCCCGGGTCGGCGAGGGCGAGGGAGAGCGCCACGACGCTCGCCGACGAGAGCGGGTGCGAGCGCCTCCCCACGAGCCCGGAGAGCTCCGCGACGAGCGACATCCCCCAGGACCTGACGGCGGAGACGGGCGCCCCGCAGAACAGGACGAGGAGCCCGGTCGAGAGGAGCAGCGCCACCGAGCGCGCCACGGGTCTGAGCGGGGCCCGGCGCAGCGCGAGGCCGACGAGGGCCGTGACCAGCACGAGATGCCCTCCCGAGACCGCGACGAGGTGCGAGACGCCGCAGCGCGCGAAGAGCTCGTCCAGCCCCCGTTCCGACATCGCCCGTGTGGAGCCGCAGACGCTCCCCGCGACCAGTGCCCGCGCGTCCGAGGAAGCCGCGTCGAGGCTCTCGAGCACCCGCGCGCGCAGGCCGAGCACCGCCCCGAGCGGGCCCCGGGGCGGCGAGCTCGAGAGGACCCGCACGACCCGCACCGTCCCCGCGAGCCCCTGCGCGCGCGAGGTCGCGCCCCACTCGTTCTCCTCGTTCGGCGAGAACCTGCCCACGCACCTCACCGTGCTTCCCGCCTCGATCGGCTCGTCCGCGACGAGCCACACCGAGCCGGCTCCCCCGACCAGCCGCGCCCGCCCTCGCCATCCGGAGGCCCCCTCGCTCATGTCCCCCTCCAGCGCGAGCTCGTGGGCGGAGACCGGGCTCGAGGAGAGTTCCCCCGCGACGGCCCCCTGGGCCGCGAGCTCGGCCGCACAGGCGAGCGACGCGCAGGTGAGCGACGCCCCCACGGCCACGGCCAGCGGCACGACGGTCCGGAGCCGTCCCCGGCGGGCGAGAAGGGCGGCGGCGCAGGTGACGGCCACGAGCCCGACGGCGAGCCGCACGCACGCGGCGGGGTCGGGCCCGGCCGCGAGCGTCAGGCGGCAGAGCGCGACCGCCGCGACGAGCGCCCAGAGCGCCGGCGGGAGGAGCGGCCGGTCGGGGCGCTCGGGACGCCTAGACACAGACCAGCTCCCGCAGCCGCTCGAACTTCTTCTCCCCGATGCCCGAGACGCGCATCAGGTCCTCGATGGTCGAGAACGGGCCGTTGGCCTCGCGGTCCTCGACGATGGCCTGCGCGGTGGCCTCGCCGACGCCCGGGAGTTCGTCGAGCTCCTCGACGCCCGCCGTGTTGAGGTTGACGAGGCCGCCCGCCTCCGCCCCACCGGAGGTGCCGGGCGCGGCGGGCGCGCTCTCCCCCTCGACGGGGACGTGGACCTTCTCGCCGTCCGCGACCGGGGCGGCCAGGTTGAGCGTCGAGGTATCGGCCCCCTCCGCAAGGCCGCCCGCCGCGTCGATCGCGTCGGCCACGCGCGAGCCGGGCTCGAGCTCGTAGACGTCCGGCGAGGCCACCGCCCCGTCGACGTGCACGACGAGCGGCGCTTCCGGCTCCTCGGCGTCGTCGGGGACCGTTTCCCGCGTCCCGGCGTCGGGCACCGCGACCTCCTCGGCGCGCTCTATCGTGAGCGAATCGGGCGCCCGGAGCGCCATCCCCGCCACCACGGCGACGGCCGCGACCACGACGAGCGCCGCCACGGCCGCCCCTTTCGCCGCCAGCCCGTACCGCCGCACCGTCCTTCTCGCCCGCTCCCGCATCCCGGACCCCACCTGAGCCATGCGACCACCCCCACACCAGCATGCGCCCCTCCTCGCGGCGCCGGCGCGACGCGGGAAGAAAGTCGCGCGCCAAGCTGACAGCTGGCTGACCGTGCCGCCGCACAAGAAGAGACGCCCCCGTCATCGGGGACGTCTCTCATGCAAGGTGCAACTGTATGCGCGCCGCTTGCCGGCGGGGGCGCTACCGTTCGGCCGGGGAGGCCCCGGCGAGTTGTCTGTGGTGGTCGCGCAGGGTCCCCTTGGGCGCGTGATAGGAAGGGCACTGCGGGAAGTCGCGCCACTCGACGTGCTCGACGAGGTCGGCGACCATTCCCTCGTGGTCGAAGCTCTCCCACGCGGCGAGGACCTCGCGCATGCGCGCGTGCGTCTCGGGCCGGCGCGGCATGAAGAGGGTGCAGCAGTCGGGCGCCGTCTGGCAGGAGATGTCGTAGGTGCCGATCTCGTGCGCCCGCGCGATGATCTCCTGCTTGTCGGAGCCGATGAGCGGCCGCAGGACGGGCATCGTCACGGCCTCGTTGACGGCGGCGATGTTCTCGAGCGTCTGCGAGGCCACCTGGCCGAGCGACTCGCCGGTCACGAGCGCCTTGGCGCCCTCGAGCTGCGCGATCCTCTCGGCGACCTGCAGCATCACGCGCCGGTACATGATGATGCGCAGGCTCTGGGGTACGGCGAGCGAGATCTCCCGCTGGCGCTCGCCGAACGGGACCACGTAGAGGCGGCCGATCGTGCCGGACGGCGCAAGCGCCTCGACGATGTCCTGGCAGAGCCACTCGCTCGTGTCGGCGGTCATGGGGCGGCCCGAGAAGTGCACGGGCACGCAGATGGCGCCGCGACGGCCCACCATCCAGGTGGACACCGGCGAGTCGAAGCCGCTCGAGAGCAGCGTCACGACCTTGCCGGCCGTGCCGACCGGAAGGCCGCCCACGCCGGGCGCCGAGGCGGCGTAGACGTAGGTGGAGCCCTGGACCACGTGCACGACGACGGTGACGTCCGGGTGGTGGACGTCGACCAACTTGTCCGGGAACGCCTCGCAGAGCTCGGCGCCGACGATGCGGTTCATGTCGAGCGTGTGCACGGGATAGGTGGTCGAGGAGCGGCGCGCGTGCACCTTGAAGGTCCGGAAGTCGCCGGCCTCCCCGAGCGCCCGGACGGCGGCCGCGCGGTACTCCCCCTCGTCGAGGCCGCACTTGTACGCGAGCGAGACGCGCGCCACACCGGGCACGCGCCTGATCGCGGCGGCGAGCTCCTCGGAGGCGTGGCGGTCCTCCGTCTCCACGACGATGTAGCCGGAAATGCGGGAGATGGCGGAGACGGGGAAGTCCCGCAGGGCCCGGTGGAGGTTCGTGACGAGCTGGTTCTCGAAGGTGGAGCGGTTCTTGCCCTTGAGGCCGATCTCGTGGTAGTGGACCAGGCAGAGTCTCTCGGTCATGGAGCGCCTACAGGGCGATCGTGTTGGCGCCCTTGATGTCCTCGTCGAAGTCCTCCTTGACGAAGCCGAGGGTGCCGTCCTCGATCTCCTGCATCGCGACCGAGACGGGGTCCTTGCCGGAGACGACGGTGGTGATGTCGTCGAAGTCCTGGATGGCCGTCACGCGCAGGTGCTGGCCGCGGACCATGTTGTTGATGTCACAGGCGCGCTTGGAGGCGATGGAGCACAGCAGGAACGGGTTGTGCTCGGTCTTCTCGAGCAGGTTGTCAATCTCGGGCTTGATCACGGACATCGTGTGAGGGACCTCCGTCCATCTCGTACGTGCGAATAAGTTCTTCCAGCTCGGAGCAGGCGCGCTCGAGGTCGTCGTTGACGACGCGCGCGTCGTAGTCCGCGGCGTGGGCCATCTCGGAGCGGGCGTTGGCGAGACGCAGGCGGACCTGCTCCTCGTCCTCGGTCCCCCGGCCGCGCAGCCGCCGCTCGAGCTCCTCCATGCTGGGCGGCTCGATGAAGACGAGCACGGCCTCCGGCATGGCCGCGCGGACCGCGAGGCCGCCCTGGACGTCGATCTCCAGGACCACGGACTCGCCGCCCGCCAGGACGCGCTCGACCTCGCTCCTGAGCGTGCCGTAGCGGTGCCCGTGCACCCACGCCCACTCGAGGAACTCCCCGTCGGCGAGGCGCCGGTCGAACTCGGCGTCGCTCATGAAGTGATAGGAGACGCCGTCGGTCTCCCCGGTCCGAGGCTCCCTCGTCGTCGCAGAGACCGTCAGGCCCAGACAGGACATCCGCTCACGCAGCAGCGCGACGAGCGTGCCCTTGCCCACGCCTGACGGTCCGGAGACGACGAAGACTCGTGCTCTTCTGGCCAACTCTACTTGGAGAGGGCCTCGACGAGCTGCTCGCGCTGGCGGGCGCCCAGGCCCTTGACGCGACGGGTGGCGGAGATGCCCAGCTCGTCCATGATCTTGGCGGCCTTGGCCTTGCCGTAGCCGGGAAGCGACTCGATGAGCGCGGAGACCTTCATGCGGCTGGCGATGGGGTCGTCGGACTCGAGGACGGACTCGAGGGTGACCTTGCCGCTCTTAATCTTCTCGCGCAGCTCGGCGCGCTCGTGACGGGCCTGGGCGGCCTTGGCGAGGGCGGCCTTGCGCTGCTCGTCGGTAAGCTGGGGTAGAGCCATGTGTTCCTCCAAACATCGTCTAACCAATGAGCCCGGGGGGCACCCCTCGTTCGGCTCGATACTCTAGTTTGCCCGTTGAGCGGGCACTTTGCAAGACCTCTTCACCAAAGGTGCAGGTCGGGAGCATTCCTACACAAACGCCTGCGGCGCTCGCGCGCGCTACGCCATGAGCTCCGCGCAGATCGCGTCGAAGGCAGTGACGGGGTCCTCCGCGCCCGTGATCGGGCGGCCGATGACGAGCTTGGACGCCCCGGCGGCGATTGCGGCGGCCGGCGTGGCGATCCGCTTCTGGTCGCCCACCTCGGCGCCCGCCGGACGTACCCCCGGGGTCACGATGAGGGCGTCAGGGCCGAGAAGCGCGCGCATCTGGTGCGCCTCCTGCGGCGAGCACACGATGCCGTCGGCACCCGCGCCGTAGGACAGGCTCGCGAGGCGCGCCACCTCCTCGGCGACCGGCGCCTCCACGCCGATCTCGGACAGGGCTGCCTGATCCATGCTCGTGAGCACGGAGATCGCCACGAGGCGGGTGCGCTCGCCGCCGCGCTTCTCGGCCGCCTCCTCCGCGCCCGTGCGGGCCGCAGCGATCATCGCGGAGCTGCCCAGGCCATGGATGGAGAGGATGTCCGCGCCGGTGAGCGACGCCGCGCGCACCGCGCCCTGCACCTGGAACGGGATGTCGTGGACCTTGAGGTCGAGAAACACGCGCAGGCCGCGCTCGCGCATCGCGTCCACGATGGCGGGGCCCTCCGCGTAGAAGAGCGTCATGCCCACCTTGACCCACGTGGCCTTGCCGGCGAGCATGTCCGCCAGCTCGAAGGCGCGCTCCTTCGAGCAGTCCAGCGCGATGATGACCTTGTCGCTTGCCTCTTCGTACGTCAGCATTCGAAGGCTCCAATCAGCTCGTTGATGTCCGTGACGCCCTGCTCGGCGACCCAGGCGGTAAGGCCGTCCACGACCTCGGCCGCGCAGGTGGGGTCGGAGAAGTTGGCGGTGCCCACCGTGACGGAGGTGGCACCCGCGAGGATCATCTCGGCCGCGTCGCGCCAGCTCGCGACGCCGCCCATGCCGTTGATGGGGATCCGCACGGCCTGCGCGGCCTCCCAGACCATGCGCACGGCGATGGCGTGGATGGCCGGGCCCGAGACCCCGCCCGTCGGCTTGGAGAGGCGGCTTCTGCGGGTGCGCACGTCGATGGACATGCCGTTGATCGTGTTGATGAGGCTGAGGGCGTCCGCGCCCTCGGCCTCGCAGGCGCGCGCGATCTCCGGCACGCGCACCGGCGCCATCTTGACGAGGAGCGGCCGCCTCACGCGCGGGCGCACCGCGCGCACGACCTCGGAGGCGCTCTCGGGCGTGCCGCCCACGAGCGCGCCGCCCCGGGCGATGTTGGGGCAGGAGATGTTCAGCTCCACGCCGCTCGCCCACGGACAGAGCTCCTCGATGAGCTCGACGGCCGCCACGTACTCCTCCACGGAGTGGCCGGCGGCCTGCACGATCACGCGGCAGCCGCGTCCCTCGAGCCCGGCGAGGTACTCCCCGTACTGCTCCACCATGCCGCGCACGCCCGGGTTGGCCAGGCCCACGGTGTTCATCATGCCGGAGGGCACCTCGCACATGCGCGGCGCGGGGTTGCCGGGCCACGGCTCGGCCGAGCATCCCTTGAGCGTGATCGCGCCGAGGCGGGACACGTCGAAGAAGTCCTCGAAGACCGACCCGAAGGCGAAGGTGCCCGAGGCGGTGTTCACGGGATTCTGCATCCACACGCCTCCGAGGTCGACGGCCATGCTCACGTTCTTCTCGTCCAGGCTCTTCTCGGCCATCACCACGCCACCTCCTCGGCGTCGAAGACCGGGCCGTCCTTGCAGCAGGACTTGTAGGTGCCGTCGGCCATGGCCACGTTGCAGGTGCCGCACGCGCCGAAGCCGCAGCACATCATCCGCTCCATGGAGACGCGGCAGGCCACGCCGGCCTCGCGGCACAGGCGCGCGACGCCGGCCATCATGACCTCGGGCCCGCAGGTGTAGACAACGTCGTAGTCGTTTTTGGCAAGGAGGTCGGCGAGGGCGTCGGTGGTGAACCCGCGACGCCCGGCGGACCCGTCGTCGGTCGTGACGGCGACCTCGCCGGCGCCAAGCTCGCGCAGGACGTCCGTGCCCCAGAGCTTGCCCGCAGTCTGCGCGCCCACCACGACGTCGAAGGCGACGCCCGAGGCGGCGAGCATGCGCGCGCACGCGACGACCGGCGTCACGCCCACGCCGCCGGCCACCACGCAGGCGCGACGGGCGCCCGGGACGGCCGGCCAGGGGTTGCCGCAGGGGCCCACGGCGGTCGAGGTCTCCCCCGCCGCCATGGCCGCGAGCCGGCGCGTGCCGTCGCCCACGACGGCGTAGACGATCTCCACGGTCCCCGCGTCCGCGTCCGCATGCGAGAAGGACAGCGGGATGCGCAGGATCTGGCTCGCGTCGCCGGGCACGGCGACGTTCACGAACTGGCCGGCCCGCAGCTCGCCCGCGAGCTCGGGGGCGAGAAGGACGACGCGCATGAGCCCGTCGGCGACGCGCTCGTTGGAGACGACCGAGAACTCGTGGACGCCCAGGCCCGCCGCGCTCATCGGAAGCCCCTCCTCACCGGGGTAAGCGCTCCGTCGGTGAGCGTGCGACGGCCGGCGACGAAGACGTCGGAGGCGCAGCCGGTGAGGGTCTGGCCCAGCCAGGCGGAGTTCTTCGAGCGGCTCTGGAGCCAGTCCTCGGTGACCGTGACCTTGGCGGCTGGGTCGATCAGCGTGAGGTCGGCGGTGGAGCCGGCCGCCACGCGCACCTCCGGGAGGCGCAGGCAAGCACGGGGGTTCACAGCCATGACCTCGACGAGGCGCGACCAGCTCATCGTGCCGGGGAGCACGAGGTTGGTGAGCATGAGCGGCAGCGACGTCTCCAGGCCCACGATGCCGAAGAACGCGATCTCCCACTCGCAGTCCTTCTCGTGCGGCGCGTGCGGGGCGTGGTCGGTCACGATGCAGTCGATCGAGCCGTCGAGGACGCCCGCGCGCAGGGCGGCGGCGTCGGAGGCCGTGCGCAGCGGCGGGTTCATCTTGAGGTTGGTGTCGTAGGCGTCGGTGATGTCGTCCTCGCAGAGGAACAGGTGGTGCGGCGTGACCTCGCAGGTGACGGGCAGGCCCTCGGCCTTGGCGGCGCGTACGAGCTCGAGGCCCTTCTCGGTGGAGATGTGGGCGATGTGCAGGGCGCAGCCGGTCATGCGGCAGAGCTCGATGTCACGGTAGATCTCAAGCTCCTCGCCCAGCGCCGGCCACCCGAACATGCCGAGGCGCGTGGAGGCGCGGCCCTCGTTGATGACGCCGTGCGTGGTGAGCGACTCGATCTCGCAGTGGGCCGAGACGACCTTGTCGAACTGGCTCACGTACTCCATGCAGGTGCGCATCATGCCGGCGCTCTGGACGCCGTGGCCGTCGTCGGAGAAGGCGACCGCGCCCTCCATGACCATGTCGCCGATCTCCGCGAGCGTCTGGCCCTTCTCGCCCACCGTGAGCGCGCCGATCGGGCGCACGTGGCAGAACCCGGCGTGGCGCGCACGGTCTATCTGGTAGCGGACCTCGGCGCCGTTGTCGGTCACCGGGTCGGTGTTGGGCATCGTGGCAACGTCGGTGAAGCCGCCGTGGACCGCGGCGCGGGAGCCGGTCTCGATGGTCTCCTTGTACTCGAAGCCGGGGTCGCGGAAGTGCACGTGCATGTCCACGAGGCCGGGCACGAGGTACTTGCCGGCGGCGTCGATGACGCACGCCCCCTCGGGCGCCTCGAGCGCCTCCCCCACCGCCGCGATCTTCTCGCCGTCAATGAGCACGTCACGGACGTCGTCGAGGCCCACCTGGGGGTCGACGACGTGGGCACCCCTAAGCAGATACGCCATTGTTCTCTCCTCCCAGAAGCAGGTACATCTCGGCCATGCGCGTGAGGACGCCGGCGTTCACCTGGTCGAGGATGCGCGAGCGCGCGCAGTCGGCCACGTCGGCGTTGATCTCCATGCCGCGGTTCATGGGGCCCGGGTGGCAGATAATGGCCTCGGGCTTCATCTTGTTCACGCGCGCCATGTCCAGGCCCCAGAGGCGGTTGTACTCGCGGCGGGACGGGATGGCCGCGCCCTCCATGCGCTCGAGCTGGACGCGCAGCATGTAGACGACGTCCATCTCGGGGATGACGGCGTCGAGGTCAGCGGTCTGCGGGACGCCGTAGTAGTCCGGGTCGTCCACCTGGAAGGTGGGCGGGCCCACGAGCGTGACGTCGGCGCCCATCGTCTTGAGCGCGGGCACGAGGCTGCCGCAGACGCGACTGTGGGAGAGGTCGCCCACGATGGCCACCTTGAGGCCGTCGAGGTGGCCGAAGTTCTCGCGGATGGTGTAGAGGTCGAGCATCGCCTGCGTGGGGTGCTGGTGCTTGCCGTCGCCGGCGTTGATGACGACGGCGTCGGTGTGCTCGGTGATCTTCTGCGGCGTGCCGGCGAGCTTGGCGCGGCAGATGAACATGTCGACGTTCATGGCGTCGATGGTCTCGATCGTGTCGGCGAGGCTCTCGCCCTTGACGACGGAGCTCGTGGCCCCGCCCATCGAGAGGGAGTCGGCCGAGAGGCGCTTCTCGGCGAGCTCGAAGGAGCTCTTGGTGCGCGTGGACGGCTCGAGGAAGAGGTTGACGATCGTGCGGCCGCGCAGCGCCGGGACCTTCTTGATCGCGCGCTTGTTGACCTCGGAGAACGAGCGCGCCGTGTCGAGGATCTGCGTGATGTCGTCGGCGGTGAGGCTCGTCGTGTCGATCAGGTGTTTGACGGACAGCATCTAGGGGCACCTCCTGTGCGCTAGTCGGTGGGCTTGGTCCAGATCTCGACCGCATTGGTCTCGTCGTAGGGGGCGATGGTCACGCGGACGTCCTCCTCGTGCGAGGAGGGGACGTTCTTGCCCACGTAGTCCGCGCGGATGGGGAGCTCGCGGTGGCCGCGGTCGACCATGACGGCGAGCTGGACGGTCTTGGGGCGCCCGAGGTCGATGAGGGCGTCCAACGCGGCGCGGATCGTGCGCCCGGTGTAGAGGACGTCGTCCACGAGGATGATGTCGCGGCCGTCCACGTCGAAGGGAATGTCGGTGCCAAACTCCACCGGCGCGATCTTGCGGCGGACGTCGTCGCGGTAGAAGCTGACGTCGAGCGAGCCCACGGGCGGGCGGCTCCCCTCGATCTTGGCGATCTCGTCGGCGAGCAGGGGCGCGATCGCGGCGCCGCGGCGCACGATGCCCACGAGCGCGATGCCCTCCGCCCCCTCGTTGCGCTCGATGATCTCGTGCGCGATGCGCGTGAGCGCGCGGGCCATTGCCTGGCCGTCCATAATCTGGGCCTTGAGCTCGGGCTGTTCCATGGGACTCCCTTCACGAAAAAAGACGCCCGACCGTGCGGCGCGAGCGTCAAGAAGGGTGTATGAGCGTCCCCGGAGGGCCTGACCTTGCTGGCGTCTCGCACCGGCTTAAAGAATCGCTGTTAGTGTACGTCACCGGGGACGCGGCCGCAAGGGCGCGCTTGGCGGGCGCGCGGCCCGGGATGCGCCCCCCGTGACGGCTTCCGCGCCGAGACGGAGCATCTGCGGAAAACGAGCCCAATTTTTGAGCAGAATTCCGCAAATCCTCCGTCTCGGCAGAAGACCGACGACCGAGTGACACAGATGCGGGGCGGGACGTTAGGTTGCTAGCTGCGACGCCTCGCAGCTGCGCCGAGGCCAAGCGCGGACGCGCCGACAAGAGCCGGGACAAGCGAGAAGAACGCGCTCGCGTCGCCCGTTGCGGGCAGGGAGGGGGCGTCCTTCTCGGGCTTCGAGGGCTCCTGGGGTGCGACGTAGTCCGGGTCCTTCGCGCCGCAGGCGGTGCAGACGCCGTCCACGTAGTCGTGGCCGGTCGCGGGGATCTCCGCCGTTGCCTCGGCCCGATACGCCTTGCCGTCGAGCTCGACCGTGGCCGCGTAGAGCATCGTGCCGGGCTCGGTGCAGGTGGGCTCCTTCTCGACCGACTCAGCAGGCTCGGCGGTCAGCACCTCGATGTGGGACGGGTCGGTCGCACAAGTGAAGGTGGCAACGAACTCCGTGCCGTCCTCCGACCATCCCCACTCGGGCTCGCCCCACGCGTGGCCCTCGGCCGGGACCTCCCGGTAGGTGCTGTAGCCGCAGGCGCACTCGTCGTAGGCCTCCCAGCCGGCGTCGGTGCAGGTCGGGGCCTGGGCGTCGCGGTGCGTCAGAACGTGCGATTCGTAGGTCGCCGTGACGGTAGCGCCGCCGGCGGGTGCCGTAAAGGTGGTCTCGGGGCTCGTCGGGTCGGCGAGAAGGGCATCGGCGTCGCCACCCTCGACCGCCCAACCCGCAAAGTGACCGTCGGCGTTATACGGCTCCGCAGAGATGGCGACCTCGGAGCCGGGCACGTGGGAGGACGTCTCGCCGTCGACGGTCACGTCGTAGGCCGTACCAGCGGGCTCGATGCGCAGGTAGGTGTCGTTCTGGTCCAGGGCATAGGGCTCGTCGGCGCTCTGCGTTGTCTGCGTGGCCGAGGTGCCCCACTGGTACCAGTCGGAGCCGCCGAGATCGAGGTCATCTCCGGCGTAGAGAGCCCACTTGCCGCCCTCAAGTAGGACGACGGAGTCATCAGCGATGCTCGCCACGCCGGCGGCACGCATCGCCTGGCCGTTGGCACAGGTCGAGTCGACCGTGCTCCCGCTGATGGTGATGTCGCCCCTGCAATAAACGCCATAGAGGTCTGAGCCCGAGGTCACCGCGAGGCTGCTGCCTCCCTTGACCGTGAAGTTACCATCGGACTGAACCACACCGGATGTGGTAACGACGCGAGCCCCACCCTCAATGGCGGTGCTCCCATACGAGTGCATCACAAAAGAATCGGCTGCCTTGGCACCGATGGTCTCGACGCCAAGGACGGTACCCTGGCCCGTGACGAGGATGTCGGTCTGAGCCTTCACGGCTTCAGACTTTCCGGCAGTCACGTCGACCTTAGCCCCACCTTGAATGGTCACCGAACCCTTCTGCGACTGGATGCCCCAAGAATTGGGGGCGTCGATAATAACGGTGGTACCGTCGCAAATTACTACGTCATGATAGGCCGCGATGGGGGCAGGAGACTTATTGTCAGTAGTAATCGTCAGACTGCCGGGACCCGAAATGGTGATGTTGCCAAACGACTCGCCCTCACCCGAGGCATTAATCGTGGCATTGGCCGTACAATCTCCCTCAAGCTTGATGTTGAGATTGGTTTCGGCCGCCGCCCAGATGTTTCGCCGAGTCGAGGAACCGGTCGTCTCAGTCAGCTCGGCATCGTGAAGCGTGAGGACTCCCGTCTCGGGGTCGTACTTGGCATAGCCGTCGCCGCATTGGACGTAGTTGTCCTCCGCCTCCTTAACGATGTCGATACCGTTGACTTCAATTTCGCCACGTGTTGCCGCGTGGGCAGGCGAGGGCGCGGCAAACAGCAGTGCCGCGAAGGCGCACACCGCGAGCGCTCCGATTTTCTCTCTCATAGAAATCCTCCTGATGGCCCGCCCGGCCCAGAGCCGGGCGGGCAAAAGGCGCGGACAAGTCTGCCTAGAAACGGCGCCTCCTACCAATCAGAGCACCCGAGAGGGCAAGGAACGAACCGGATGCCGCAATGGGGGCGAGAAGAACCGTCGGGTCGCCCGTGGTGGGCAGGACGGCAGAGTCACCGCCTGGCTCGGGCTTAGTCGCCGGCTCCTTGGGCTCCTCGTCCGGATTGGTGATGGGCTTCTCCTCATCCGGGTCGGTTACGGGCTCGTCCGGGTCCTCGGGGGCGACGTAGTCCGGGTCCTTCGCACCGCAGACGGTGCAGACGCCGTCAACGTAGTCGTGGCCAGTTGCGGGGGTCTCCTCGTAGGTGCTGTAGCCGCAGGCGCACTCGTCATAGGCCTCCCAGCCGGCGTCGGTGCAGGTGGGTGCCTGGCCCTCGTGGTGCGTCAGAACGTGGGGCTCGTAGGCGGCGGTGACGGTCGCGCCCCCGGCGGGCACGGTGAGGGTGGTCTCGGGGCTCGACGGGTCGGCAATGAGCGCGGCGGTCTCGTCGTCGGAGGCCTCCCAGCGCACAAAGTGGCCATCGGCATCGTAAGGCTCGGCCGAGATCTTGACCTCGGAGCCGGGCACGGAGGAGGACACGACGCCGTCTACGGTCACGTCGTAGGTCGTGCCCGCAGGTTCGATGCGCAGGTAGGTGTCGTTCTTGTCCAGGGCGTAGGCCTCGTCGGAGCTCTGCGTTGCCTGCGTGGTCGAGGTGCCCCACTGGTACCAGTCGGTGTCACCGAGGTCGAGGGCACCGGCGTAGAGGCCAAACTTCCCGCCCTCGAGCAGGACCGTGGAGTCGGTAATGCTCACTGCGCCGCCAGCTCGCATTCCCTGGCCGTTAGTGCAGGACGAGGTGACCTCGCTCTCGCTGATGTTGATGTCACCCCAGCTGAAGATGCTGTACAGGCTCGAATCTGAGGAGACAGAGAGGCGACTGCCGTCTGTGATGACAAGGTCGGCGTCACTATTGTGTTGGTAGCCGTTCTCAACCATGCCAACCACGTTTACCGTCGAGCCCTCGACGGTGATGCCATAGGTGCAGAGCAGGGCATAAGACGTAGGAGTGGTCGTGACCGCAAGGTTGCTCGCTCCCGTTACCCTCGCGGAATCAGCGCGGATTTGGGAAGTTGCCTCGAGCGAGGAGCCCTCCTCAACAATTACGTCCCCGAAGGTATAAATAACGCGCGTGCTGCCTCCCGTGGGGTTTGCGGTAAGGCTTGAGCCACCGCTGACCGTAAGACCATCGTTGGCCGTGATGTCGCCTATACTTTTGACGGTCGCCCCATCATCGATGATGAGGCAGTCCCTGATATTCAGAGCATTCGGGCTATTGTCCGCATTAACCGTGACGTCAAGGAGCGTCTCCTCGCCCGTGACGAGAAGATCGGTGTTCGCCGTCACCGTTTCGATCATGCCGGAGGTTACGGTGACCTTCGCGCCACCCTCAACGGTAATCGACCCAACTCGAGTCAGAAGGCTCTTCGCGCTGGGAGCGGTGATCTTCACCGTCGCGCCGTCAATGACGATGCTGCCCGCAGCGTAGACGGCCGTGGAGCCCGAGTCGTCATCCTCAACCGTGAGGCTTCCGCTGCCTGAGATGGTGATGTTGCCAGTCGTGTCCGCTTCCTGATTCTGGAACTTCGTCTCGATCGAACCCTTCACCGTGTTGTCGCCCTCGAGCACAATGTTCAGGTTCGCGTCAGGATCAGCCCAGATGCCGCACGTCCCGTCCGAGACCTGCTCGGCACCCTGGTCGATTACGGCGTTGCTGAGCGTGAGGACGTTCTTCTCGGGATCGTACGTGGCATAGCCCTCGCCACAAGAGACGATGTTGTCCTCGTCGGCAACGATGTCCACCCCGTTCACCACGATTGCGGGAACCGCCTGCTCAATGGTGATGTTCACCGAGTTGGTCGCAGCGGGATCGGACGCGAAGTAGAAGACGCCCTCAGTCTCGTCGTAGCCCGGGACGTGGGACACGAGCGCCCGCACCTCGTACGTGCCGGCATCGGTCGGCAGGCCGTCAGTCCACTCCTCAGTCCCCTGGGTGCGATACTGCCAGGACTCCACGTCTCCGCCGGCAACCTCAAACAGATCGGCCTCGATCGAGTCGCCGTCATAGACGGGGTTGGCGTCCGGATCGATGACGGAAAGGGTTCCGGAGGCCGAGGTAGCCGAGGGAACAACGACGTAGGGATACGTTGCAGACGTGTCTCCGTCAGGGTTGGCGATCACGGCGTAGCCCTCGGGCGCGCTTACGCCGAGGATTGCGCCTCGGTTGGAAGTATCCTCGGGATCGGCGACGGAAGCGCTGGCACCAGCAAAAGTTCCACCGGTAAGTTCGACCAGCGACGCAGAATCCCCGTTACCGCCTGAACCGATGGCCTCTGCGCCGTCTCCTGGGGTAGCCGAGATAAATCCGCCCGTGATGTTGATGGGATTCTCAATGGTGTGAGCGCTGCCGCCGCCGATGCCGGCGCCGCCAGCGTTGTTGGAGCCAAAGCCGCCAGTCGCCGTTATAACGCCACCAGAGATGTTGATGGTAGGAACCCCGCAATAGCCACCACCGCCACCGATGCCGGCACCGCCCCTGCCTGCGGTTGCCACAACGGTTCCGCCAGTAATGGTTATGGACACACTCTCGTCGAGATAATCGCCCCCGTTGCCGCCGCCGATGCCGGCACCATACTCACCGCCAGTCGCGCTGACCGTGCCCCCGTTGATGGTGATGCTCCGAATATCAGCAGATGAGCGACCGCCGATGCCGGCCGCTTGAGGGCCACCCGTAGCGGTGATGGAGCCGCCGTTGATGGTGATTTCTCCCGATGACCATGCGGGCTCCGCACCAATAGCTGCGTAGTCACTTCCGGCGTTACCTGCGATGAGCTCGCCTGACCCAGAGGGACTTTCGGCGAAAATCGTAAGCGAGTTTGTGCCGGTTACGGAAATGCCGGAGGTGGCGTTCAGCGTGGCATCATCACCGAGGATGAGATTGACATCGCCGCTGACCTCAATGCGGCTGGAAATCGTCACGTCGTTCTCGACCACATACCAACCTGAATTCCAAGTGGTCGTTGCCTCAGTGACCGTGGTGGCGCTCTGTGCGCCCGCGTCGGTGCCTGCGGCGCCGTTTGCGTCAACGTAGTCGGCAGCGAGTGCCGCGTTAGGCGCGATGAGGGTTACTGCCAGCGCAAGGGCGCTGACGGCAACCCCCCCCCCTCAGAAGTTTCATAGCCCATCACCTGTCTTTCTCGGAACTTTGGGACAGCTCTCACGTACTTTCAGGATGCTATACCGCAGGCTGAAGATACCCGAGCACTAACCGGCGAGAGAGACGGGCGACTACGACGAGCGGACGTTCGTCGAGACAGAAAGACCGCACAGAGGTGAGATTCTCCAGAAGCCCATTCTGTGCGGTTCTTCTGTCTCGCTGATAAAAACGGGGCGGGCTCCCGTGGTTGGAAGCCCGCCCCGCATCACTTCAGCGAAGACACGACGCTAGCTGAGCGGGTACCCGCAGTTCATGCAGAACTTGTCGCCGGGGGCTGCGGGCGTGCCGCACTCAGGGCAGAACGCGACAGGGGCGGCAGCGGGCGCGGGCGCCGGTGCGGGCTCGGGCTCCGGCGCGGGAGCGGCGACGGGCTCCGGCGCAGGGGTAACGACGGGCTCCTGTCTCTTATACACATCT
>NZ_JACJJK010000093.1 GCF_016899935.1 Olsenella uli | reverse complement strand
CCCTGAACCTGTTTTACGGTGCCGAGGAAATTGACTCCGGTGACATCGGCGACATGCTGTCGAGCCTGGACGACGACGAGGGTGTCGAGGCTGAGGGTGGTGACGACGTTTCGGCGGCGGCTGACAACGAGTTGGTGAAGTTGGTGAACAAAATCATCATCGATGCCTACAACCAGGGTGCTTCCGATATTCATATCGAGCCGTATCCGGGCAAGGCCAAGACCGAGATACGCTTCCGCAAGGACG
>NZ_JACJJK010000092.1 GCF_016899935.1 Olsenella uli | reverse complement strand
GTACACAATTATGCAAAGAGCGATGGCCGCCGGGCACCGGATCTTCGAGGTGATCGACGTGCCGGTGACCATCGCCGACAAGCCCGACGCCATCGAACTGAAGGATGCCCCGGCCACGGTCGAATTCAGGAACGTGACCTTTGGCTACGACCCCAAGCGCCCCATCCTGCACGACATCAGCCTGATGGTGCGGCCCAAGGAGGTCGTCGCCCTGGTGGGTCCGACGGGCTCAGGCAAGACCAGCAT
>NZ_JACJJK010000091.1 GCF_016899935.1 Olsenella uli | reverse complement strand
CCTGAACAGTGCTCGATACGCTCGCTGGACCGACTTGCCCCGAAATGAACACCGCGCCCCGTTCGGCCTCGACGGCGAACCCCAAATCACCGACCGGTCGGCGGTACGAGACGCCCCAGGACGAAAGCCCGGTGCGGATAAGAACCCCGCTGCGGTTCCAGCCCGGATTGCGCACGTCATCGGGGCGACTGTAGTAATCCACGCCCGGCGCGAGCAGGTCCGTAGTCGTGTCGAGGAGCGTTGCGT
>NZ_JACJJK010000090.1 GCF_016899935.1 Olsenella uli | reverse complement strand
GGCTGCGTGAGGTTCGCGGGAACCGACAGCACAGACAACTACCGCCTCAGCGTGGAAGGCACATGGACGCCTCCGGCCAACGGCGAGACGTATGCCACGGTGAGGGCAGCCTGCAGGATAGAGAGGCGCGGCAGCTTCCCGGCACTGGGCCGCAAGCTCACGTTCCCGTTCACCGACGGATGGGCCAATACCTACGTCAGCGGGATGGACGAGGTGGAATATGAGGGTCAGAAGTACAGCGCAAGCA
>NZ_JACJJK010000089.1 GCF_016899935.1 Olsenella uli | reverse complement strand
GAACAATAGACGCCGGCTGCCGCCGCTTTGTCGGCAATGGTTTTCATCACCTGCAAAAAGGGTGCCGAAAGCACGTCGTAACGTTCGGCCAATTTGGGATTGCCGCGGTCGCAGGCAAACACAAACTGCGCCAGATCGTTGGTTCCGACCGAAATAAAATCGGCCTTAGGCAAAATATCGTCCAGCTGAAAAATGACCGACGGCACTTCTATCATCAACCCCACGTTCACCTTGCGCGGAACGGGCA
>NZ_JACJJK010000088.1 GCF_016899935.1 Olsenella uli | reverse complement strand
CACTTGAATTAGAAGAAAAAGTTGTGTATATTAATCGCGTTGCTAAGGTTGTAAAAGGTGGCCGTCGCTTCTCTTTCAGCGCTCTTGTTGTAGTAGGCGATAGAAACGGTCATGTAGGTGCAGGTCTCGGTAAAGCTAGTGAAGTACCTGAAGCAATCAGAAAAGGCATTGAAGATGCTAAAAAGAATCTTGTAGAAGTTTCTTTAGTAGATAAAACTATTCCACATGAAAGCATCGGTATATTTGG
>NZ_JACJJK010000087.1 GCF_016899935.1 Olsenella uli | reverse complement strand
ATTTATTATACGCTTGAACGCTTCTTCATCGTCAGGGTTGACCACCATGCGGAAATAGGCTATAACGTCCTTGATTTCCTTACGTTGGTAAAAGCTCAGTCCTCCATAAATTTTATACGGTATTCCGACTTTACGCATTGCCTCCTCAAAGCTCCTGCTTTGCGAATTAGTACGATAAAGGACGGCAAAATCATTGTATTCACAATGTTCCTCACGCCTTAAACGCCTTATTTCATTACATACTATC
>NZ_JACJJK010000086.1 GCF_016899935.1 Olsenella uli | reverse complement strand
GCTTCTTTTCATTCATATAAAAAAAGGAAACAAAGAGACACCCGCCAGGGCACGATTTGAGACAGTCCTATAGCTCAGTTGGTTAGAGCGCTACACTGATAATGTGGAGGTCGGCAGTTCAACTCTGCCTGGGACTACGGTCTTGGGGGATTAGCTCAGCTGGCTAGAGCACCTGCTTTGCAAGCAGGGGGTCAACGGTTCGAATCCGTTATTCTCCACACGAAGGAGATCTGTGACATGATGTGACA
>NZ_JACJJK010000085.1 GCF_016899935.1 Olsenella uli | reverse complement strand
TCATCTTCGTAAGTCAAACACCGAACCTATTATCCGTGTATATAGCGAGGCTAAAACGATGGAAGAGGCCGATGCGCTCGGCAAACAGATAATGAAGGTTGTCGAGGAGATGATGTAAGTTTTTTATATTTTATGGATATCCTCATAATGCCGGATGTCATTATTCCAATCTAAATCAACAAGGCAAACCGTCATTTCGTGCTTGACTCGGAGTGACGGTTTGTTTTGTCTGTTTAATCCTTTAATAT
>NZ_JACJJK010000008.1 GCF_016899935.1 Olsenella uli | reverse complement strand
AGATGTGTATAAGAGACAGGTCCGCTGAGACGCGGGGACCGGCGTCCCACAGGCGGGGCAGAACGCCGCGTTCTGGTCAAACCTGGTGCCGCAGGATGGGCAGATGTTCATAAGGCATCCTTTCGAACGAGGGTACGGACATCTCATTATATGTTGAACCGACCCGGCGCGACGCCGCAGGCGCCCCAGAAGGGCGCGGACAGCCGAGAAGAACCGAGCGCGCCGCCCGCCGCTCGCCCGCTATGCGCAGCCGCCGCAGCCGGCGCAGGCCGCCCGGGCCGCGGGCGTGGCGGCCAGGCCGCCGCGCGCAGTCTCACGCAGGCGCGAGGGCAGGGCGTGGCCCACCTCGGCCATCGCGGACACGACCTCGTCGAACGGCACGAGCCAGCTCACGCCGGACAGCGCGAGCTGCGCCGCCGAGAACGCCGCTGCGACGCCGATCGCGTTTCTCGCCTGGCAGGGGACCTCGACGAGGCCGCCCACGGGGTCGCACACGAGGCCCAACAGGTTGGAGATTGCCAGGGATGCGGCGGTGAGCGCCTGTTCCGGCGTGCCGCCGAGAAGCTCCACGAGCGCGGCGGCCGCCATCGCCGCGGCGGAGCCCACCTCGGCCTGGCAGCCGCCCTCGGCGCCGGCCACGCACGCGTGCGTCTGGATGTTGAGGCCCACCGCCGCGGCGCAGTAGAGCGCCGACGCCACGTCCTTCTCGCCCGCGCCGACGGCGTCCGCCACGGCGAGCACGCACCCGGGGACTACGCCGGCCGAGCCCGCCGTCGGGGCGGCCACGATGACGCCCATCGCTGCGGAGCGCTCGAGCACGGCCATGGCGCGGGTCACGGCATCCGTCTGCACGGCACCCATGAGCGAGCCGGCCCATCGTGCGGCGCCCCGGTCCACAAGCTGCGCCTCGCCGCCGATGAAGCCGCCGAGCGAGGGGGTGGGCGCCAGGACCGGCGCGCTCGTCTCCTCGCGCATGACCTCGATCACGCGGCTCATGGCGGTCTCGGTGCGCTCCGCCCCCGTGAGGCCGCGCTCACGCAGCTCCATGACGCCGCCGATGGAGAGCCCGCGCTCGGCGCACGCTGCCAGCAGCTGCTCGCCGTCGTCGAAGAGCTCCTCCGCGGTGACGCCGGGCGCCGTCGCGGAGGCGGAGCCGGGGACCATGATGAACGTCGCGAAGCTCACGTCGCGCAGCGCCCGCACCTGGGGAAGGACCCCGTCCGCGGGCGCGCCGTCCGTCTCGAAGACTGAGTAGGCCCGCCCGCCCTGCTCGGTGCGGTAGGTGCGGCAGAAGGCGATGTTGACCTCGGCCTCCGCCAGCAGGTGCGTGAGGGAGGCGAGAAGCCCCGGGGCGTCGCGGTGCGCCACGAAGAGCGTCGCATAGGCGCCGGTGATGTCCACGCCGACGCCGTTGACGCGGCTGATCCTGATGCGACCGCCCCCGAGGCTCTCGCCGCGAACCTGGCAGCGCGTGTCGTCCGCGCACTCCATGTCCACGTCGACGGTGTTGGGGTGAACCGAGGTGTCGTCGGGCGCCACGTCGAAGGCGAACTCGATGCCGGCCGCGCGGGCGAGGTCGAAGGCGTCGCGGATTCGCTCGTCGTCGGTGTCCAGCCCGAGGATGCCCGCCACGAGCGCGCGGTCGGTGCCGTGGCCGCGGTAGGTGTGGGCGAAGCTGTTCCACAGGGTGAAGCGCACGCGCCGGATGGGCCCCGAGACAAGCGAGGCCGCCACGCGCGCGCAGCGCAGGGCGCCGGCGGTGTGCGACGAGGAGGGGCCCACCATGACGGGCCCCAGAATCTCAAAGGCCGAGGTCGTGGCAAGGGTCTGTGGCGTGGCGGCCATGGGGGCTCCTAGCGGGATGTGGAAAAGGGACTGTCCCTTTTCCACGTCACAGCGCCATCGGGCGGGCGCGGTCCAGGCGCGCGAGGCAGTCCTCGCGGCCGACGAGCGCCATCGTCTCGCCGAGCGGCGGGCTCACCATGTTGCCGCACACGGCCACGCGCACGGCCTGGAAGACCAGGCGCTTCTTGAGGTCGAGCTCCTCGGGCAAAGGCTCCAGCGCGGCGTCGATCGCGGCGGGCTCCCAGGCCGGCAGCGCCGCCAGCGCCGCGCGGGCGGCGTCCAGCACCGCGCCCATGCCCTCCTTGGCGAGTCCCTTGGCCACGCTCTTCTCGTCGTAGGCGAGCGTCTCGGCCGTGGCAAAGACCGGGGCCGTCACCGTGACCACGTCGGCCGGGAACTTCGTGCGCGGCCTCACGATCTGGGCCAGCGCCGCCCACCAGGCGTCGTCGTGCTCGCCCGGCTCCACGCCGGCCGCCTCGAGCGCGGGGCGCATGACCTTCTCGACGAACGTGGCGTCGTCCATCGTGCGTAGGTACTCCGCCTGGATCCAGTCGAGCTTCTTGGGGTCGAAGGTGGCCGGGTTCTTGGAGACGTGCTCGAGCGAGAACTCGCGGGCCAGGACGTCGCGCGGGATGATCGTGGTCTCGCCGTCGAGCGACCAGCCGAGAAGCGCCAGGTAGTTGACAAACGCGTCGGAGAGGTAGCCCGCGTCGCGGTACTCCTCCACGTTCGTGGCGCCGTGGCGCTTGGAGAGCTTCTTGCCGTCCGCGCCCAGGATCATCGAGATGTGCGCGAAGGTGGGAACCGGCGCGCCCAGGGCCTCGTAGACGATGACCTGGCGCGGGGTGTTGGAGAGGTGGTCGTCGCCGCGGATGACGTGGGTGATGCCCATCGCGGCGTCGTCCACCACGGTGGCGAAGTTGTAGGTCGGCGTGCCGTCGGTGCGCTGGATGACAAAGTCGTCGAGCTCGCGGGCCGCAAAGGTCACGTCGCCGTGGACCGCGTCGCGCACCACCACGTCGCCCCGGCCCTCGGGCACCTTGATGCGCAGGACGTAGGGCTCGCCGGCGGCAATGCGGGCGCGTGCCTCCTCGGGGTCGAGGTCGCGGCAACGGCGCTGGTAGCCCTGGAACGGGTCCTTGCGGGCCTTGGCCGCCTCGCGGTCGGCCGCCAGCTGCTCGGGCGTGCAGAAGCAGGGGTAGGCCTTCCCCTCGTCCCACAGGCGCTGGGCGGCGTCGCGGTAGAGCTGGGCGCGCTCGGTCTGCTTATAGGGGCCGTACGGGCCGCCGACCTCGGGGCCCTCGTCCCAGTCGAGCCCCAGCCAGCGCATGGCGCGCAGGATGATCTGGGTGTTCTCCTCGGTCGAGCGCGTGGGGTCCGTGTCGTCGATGCGCAGGATGAAGGTGCCGTGGTTGGCGCGGGCGAAGGCCCAGTTGTAGATCGCGGTGCGTGCGCCGCCCACGTGGAGCTTGCCGGTGGGGGAGGGCGCAAAGCGCACGCGAACGGGGGTCTCGGACATGGGGTTCCTCTCTGGGTCACTCGTCACATACAGGAGCAAGTATAGCGCGGGCGAGAAGAACGGTCGCGTCCCGAGCCGCCCCGCACCCGAGGCCCGCCGCCCTTCTCGCCGGTCCGCCGCAGGCCCCGCGCGCGGCCCCAAATGTGACGAGACCGCGCAGTCGGAAATGGTGTCCGGGCGCGCGGGTATCATGTATGGGCCAGCCCGGCGGAATGGCAACGGCCGCCGGAGTCGTAGAAAGGACAGCCATGACCACCACGAATCGTTCCACCGCACCGCGCAGCTACCTCTTCACCTCGGAGAGCGTCACCGAGGGCCACCCGGACAAGATCTGCGACCAGGTCTCCGACGCCATCCTGGACGCGCTTCTCGCCAAGGAGGCCGAGCTCCAGGCCGCCGGCTACGTCTCGCCGTCCGGCACCCCCGCCAACGTGGACAACGTCCGCTGCGCGTGCGAGACCTTCGTGACCACGGGCACGGTGGTCGTGGCCGGCGAGGTGCGCACCGAGGCCTACCTGGACGTCCAGACGATCGCGCGCGACGTGATCCGCCGCATCGGCTACGACCGCGCCAAGTACGGCTTCGACGCGGAGACCTGCGGCGTCATCAACATGATCCACGAGCAGAGCCCGGACATCGCGGCCGGCGTGGACGAGTCATATGACGCGCAGGCCGGCCGCACCACGGACCCGCTCGACCTCGTGGGCGCGGGCGACCAGGGCATGATGTTCGGCTACGCCACGGACGAGACGAGCGTCTACATGCCCATGCCGCACTACCTGGCGAGCCGCATGGCCGAGCGCCTGGCCGCCGTGCGCAAGGACGGCACGGTGCCCTACCTGCGGCCGGACGGCAAGACCCAGGTCACGGTGCGCTACGAGGACGACCGTCCCGTGGAGGTCACGGCCGTCGTGGTCTCCACGCAGCACGACGCGGCGGTGGCGAGCATGGACGCCGTGCGCGAGGACATGGTGGCCCACGTGATCGCGCCGGTGCTGGACGCTGCGGGCATCGCCTGGGACAACGCCACCATCTACGTGAACCCCACCGGGCGCTTCGTGGTGGGCGGGCCGATGGGCGACACGGGCCTCACCGGCCGCAAGATCATCGTTGACACCTACGGCGGCATGGGCCGCCACGGTGGCGGCGCCTTCTCCGGCAAGGACTGCACCAAGGTCGACCGCTCGGCCGCCTACGCCGCGCGCTGGGTGGCCAAGAACGTGGTGGCGGCGGGCCTCGCGCACCGCTGCGAGATCCAGCTGGCCTACGCGATCGGCGTCTCCCACCCGCTCTCCATCATGGTGGACACCTTCGGCACCGGCACCGTGTCGGACGAGAAGATCGAGGCGGCCGTGGAGCGGGTCTTCGACCTGCGGCCCGGCGCGATCATCCGCGACCTGGGCCTGCGTCGCCCGATCTTCGAGAAGACCGCCGCGTACGGCCACTTCGGCCGCGAGGACCCGGACTTCACCTGGGAGCGCACCGACCGTGTGGACGAGCTCCGCGCCGCCGTCGACGCGCTGAGGTAGTCGGGTCTCCCGCCGTGCGACACTTCTCCTTCACGGACCGAGGCAACGCCGCCAACGAGGACTTCGCGTACGCGGGGACGCTGCCGGGCGGCGGCGCGTACGGCGTCGTGATCGACGGGGCGACGGGGCTCGTGGAGCTGCCGGCCGTCTCGGCGCGCTTCTCGACCAACGCGCAGTGGCTCTCGCACTCGACGGGCGCGGCGCTGTGCCGGGCGCTGGAGGCCGGCACGCCTCCCGAGCAGGCGCTCGTTGACGCGACCGACGCCGCGCGCGCCGAGCTCGAGCGTGTGCTGGGGCGCCCGGCGGACTCGCTCGACCCTGCGGCGGTCCCCTCGGCCACGCTCGCGCTCGCGGTGGCGGGCGAGAAGGACGTGGAGCTCTGGGGCCTGGGGGACTCGCCGCTCGTGGTCCTTCTCCGCTCCGGCGAGCTCGTCGTCTCCACCGACGAGGCGCTCGAGGCGCTGGACGCCCGCGTCGTCGAGCTCATGCTGGAGCGCTCCGTCGGGCGTGACCTCACCGTGGCCGAGCGGCGCGCCCTCGTGCGCGACGAGGTCCTTGCCAACCGGCGCCTGCGCAACGCGCCGGGCGGCTACTGGTGCCTGGACCCGAGCGGAGCCGGGCTCGCCCATGCCCGTCGCCTCACGCTGCCGCGCGCCGAGGTGGCCGCCGTGGCCGGCATGAGCGATGGGCTCTTCCGCGCGTTCGGGCAGTACGGGCTCGCGTCGCTCGGGGAGTGGATGCGCGGCGCCACGTACCTCGCGGCCCTCGAGCTCTGCGACCGGATGCGCGTGCTCGAGGCGGAGGACGACCGGCTCACGCGGTTCCCGCGCATGAAGGTCGGCGACGACGCGAGCCTCTTCTGGCTGGGTTTCTAGAATTCGCCGGGCGTGTCCCGGCGGCTTCCGGGAATCGGGGACCTTGTTCCGAGCGCGTCCGGAAATCCGCGTCCTTGTCCCGCGCTGCCGCGCCATCCGCGTTCTTCTCGGCAGAAATTCTAGGAAACGGCGACGTTGCGCGGGCTGATTCCGGAAATCGCCACCCGTGCGCACCTCGCGCCCGCCGCGCCCCGCGCAACCCCGCGAATTCCTAGACACCGCCGGAACAACCCCGGAGATTCCAAGACGCGCCCGGCCCCGGGTACAATAAACCCCGCAAGTGCCGAGAAGAACGGAGGCCCGTCGCCCATGCCCTACGCGAGCGTCGTGCTCGACATACCCACGCGCCAGCTCGACGGCGCGTACACCTACGTCGTGCCGGACGAGCTCGCCGACGGGGCTGCGGTCGGCGCTACGGTGCTCGTGACCTTTGCGCGCCGGGCGGCGGTGGGCTACGTGGTCGCCCTGCGCGACGAGCCGCCCGAGGGCGTGCCGGCCGAGAAGATCCGCCCGCTCGAGCAGGTCCTCGCGCCGAGCGCCTTTGACGAGACGGCCGCGCGGCTCGCCGCCTGGATGGCGGGCGAGTACGCCTGCCCGCTCTGCGAGGCCGTCCGGCCGCTGCTCGCGCCCGGCCAGAAGGTGCGCGTGACGCGCGCCGCGCCGGACGCCCCCTGGGAGCTGCAGACCGAGCGCGCCGGCGCCGTGGACGACCGCTGGGCGAGCCTCACCCCCGCCGCGAACGACTTCACGCCCGCCCGGACCGCCTCGCGCCAGCGCGCCGTGATCGAGGCCCTGCTCGCCGGCCCCCAGCGCGTGGCCGAGCTCTCCGCCACGATCCCCGGCGCCGCCTCCGCCGTGACCGCCCTCGAGCGGCGCGGCGTCGTGGCGGTGGAGTCCCGGCGGCGGATCCGGGGCGCGGAGGCCACCACGCTCTCCTCGGCCGCCGCGCCGCGCCCGGAGCGCCTCACCGCCGGCCAGCGCGCCGCCCTCGCCGCCATCGACGAGGCCCGCGCCGCCGCGCGCGGCGACGTCGTGCTCGTGGACGGCGTCACCGGCTCCGGCAAGACCGAGGTCTACCTCGCCGCCATCGAGCGCGCGCTCGCGGACGGGCGCGGCGCGCTCGTGCTCGTGCCCGAGATCTCCCTCACGGCCCAGACCGTCGGCCGCTTCCGCAGCCGCTTCGGCGACGAGGTGGCCGTGCTGCACAGCCGCCTCTCGGCCGGCGAGCGCTTCGACCAGTGGGACCTCGTCCGCAGCGGCGCCGCGCGCGTGGTGGTCGGCGCTCGCTCGGCGCTCTTCGCGCCGCTCGCGGACCCCGGTCTCATCATCATCGACGAGGAGCACGAGGGCTCCTACAAGCAGGACAAGTCGCCGCGCTACCACGCGCGCGAGGTCGCGGCCGAGCTCGCCCGCCTGCGCGGCGCGGCGCTCGTGCTGGGCTCCGCCACGCCGTCGCTCGAGAGCCTCGAGCGCTGCCGGGCCGGCGAGTTCCGCGGCGCCCGCTGGACCCGCGTCGAGATGCCGGAGCGCCCCGGCGCTGCCGTCCTGCCGCGCGTGACGGTCGTGGACATGGCGGAGCAGTTTCGCGGCGGCGGGCGCTCGATCTTCTCGGCCCCGCTGAGGGACGCCCTGCTCGACGTCGCCCGCCGTCGCGAGAAGGCGGTGCTGCTGCTCAACCGGCGCGGCTTCGCGAACTTCCTCATGTGCCGCGAGTGCGGCTGCGTGCCCGAGTGCCCGCACTGCTCGACCGCGCTCACCTACCACGAGCGCGGCCACCTGCTCGCGTGCCACAGCTGCGGGCGCAGCTGGCCCGTGCGCGCCTACCCGGACCCCTCCACGACCTGCCCCAACTGCGGGAGCCGCTATCTCGCGGCCTTCGGCGTGGGGACGCAGCGCGTGGAGGACGAGCTCGCCATGCTCCTGCCGCCGGACGTGGAGGTCATCCGCATGGACGCGGACACCACGCGCGCCAAGGGCGCCCACCAGCGCCTGCTCGAGCGCTTTGACGCGGCGGAGTGCGCGGTGCTCGTGGGCACGCAGATGATCGCCAAGGGCCTCGACTTCCCCGAGGTCACGCTCGTGGGCGTGATCAACGCGGACACGATGCTCAAGCTGCCCGACTTCCGCGCCGCCGAGCGCACCTACGACCTCCTGGAGCAGGTCGCCGGGCGCGCGGGGCGCGGCGGCCGCCCCGGCGAGGTTGTTGTGCAGACCTGGTGGGCCACGCACCCCGCCATGCGCGCCGTGGCGACCCACGACCGCTCGGTCTTCCTGGACGCCGAGCTCGCGGACCGCGCCGAGGCCGGCTACCCACCGTTCGGGCGGCTCGCCAACGTGGTCGTGTGGGGCCGCAGCGAGCGGGACGTGCGCGCCACCTGCGACGAGCTCGCCGCCGCCGTGCGCGGGCGCGTGGCGGGCGTGCCGGGCTGGGAGGTCCTGGGCCCGGCCGACTGCGTCAAGGCCCGCGTGAAGGACCGCGTCCGCCGACACGTGATGGTGAAGGCGCCGGCTGACGCCGACCTCGGCGGCCTTCTCGGCGCGTGCGTCGCGGGCCTCACGCGCCGCCCGGGTAGTAACATGGCAGTGGATATTGACGCCTACGACCTCATGTAGGCACGCCGCGCGCCGGCCGTGCCGCCCGCCAGAAGGAGGGACCGTGAAAGAACTCGAAGACATCGTGCTCTCGCCCGACCCGCGCCTCGCGCAGGAGTGCGCGCCCGTCGAGAAGATCGACGACGAGGTGCGCGCCCTGGCCAAGCGCATGCTCAAGATCATGTACGCCGCAGACGGCTGCGGCCTGGCCGGCCCCCAGATCGGCGAGATGCGCCAGATCGTGGTCATCGACGTGGACTGGGCCGGCAAGGGCTCCAAGAAGAACCCCTACGTGCTCATCAACCCCCAGATCGTGACCGCCGACGGCCCGGAGAAGGAGGGCTCCGAGGGCTGCCTCTCCTTCCCGGGCGTGAGCGTGCGCGTGAGCCGCCCGAGCCACGTGGTCGTGCGCGCCCGCAACCTAGACGGCGACCTCATGCAGTACGAGGCGTCGGACAACCTCATGGCCGTCTGCCTGCAGCACGAGATCGACCACGTCCACGGCGTGACGATGTTCGATCACCTGGCGCCGATGGCGCGCGCCGAGGCCGAGCGCGAGTACGAGGCGGCGCTCGCCGCCGGTGCCAAGCCGGGCGAGACCGAGGTCGAGTAGGGGGGTCACATGGCTGGCGAGAAGAACGCTGGGGTGCCGTCCGGGCGCCGGCTGCGCGTCGTCTTCATGGGGACGCCGGACTTTGCCGTGCCGTCGCTCGAGGCGCTGGCCGAGGCGTGCGACGTGGCGCTCGTGCTCACACGGCCGGACGCGGTGCGCGGTCGGGGGAGGCGGCTGGAGCCGTCGCCGGTGAAGGCGCGCGCGCTCGAGCTGCGGCTTCCCGTGCTGGAGGCAGCCCGGATCACGCCCGAGGTGGCGGACGCCCTGCGCGCCGCGGCGGCCGACGTCTTCTGCGTGGCGGCCTACGGCTGCATCCTGCCCGACGAGGTGCTCACGATGGCGCCCGCCGGGTGCGTGAACGTGCACGCGAGCCTTCTGCCGCGCTGGCGCGGGGCGGCGCCGATCCAGCGCGCGATCCTGGCCGGCGACGCCGAGACGGGCGTCTCCATCATGCGGATCGGCCACGGCGTGGACACGGGCGCCTACTGCGCGCAGGCACGCGTGGCGGTCGCGGTGAAGGACGCCGAGGAGCTCACGGCCGAGCTCGCGCGCGCGGGCGCGGAGCTTCTGGTGGAGACGCTGCCGTCCGTGGTGGACGGCACGGCCGTATGGGTCGAGCAGAACGAGGCGCTCGTGACGCACGCGGCAAAGATCTCGAAGGCGGAGCTGCTGCTGGACCCGATCGACGATGCGCGCGTCAACGCGCTGCGCGTGCGGGCGTCCGGTGACACGGCCCCGGCCCGCTGCGCGGTGGCCGGGCGCGGCGTGCGCGTGTGCGCGGCGCGGGCGGGCGAGAAGGACGTGGCGGCCGGCACCGTGGTCGCGGCGCACGGGCGCGTGTGGCTGGGCTGCGCGGACGGCTCCCTCGAGGTGCTGCGCGTGAAGCCGGACGGCAAGCGCGAGATGGAGGCCGGCGCGTGGGCTGCGGGCCTGCGCGGCGACGGCCTCGCCTGGGAGCGGGCGTAGTGGCGCGGCTCGCGCCAGCCCGCCGGATGGCGTGCGCGCTTCTCGGCGAGCGCCGCCGGCGGGGCGCGCGGGCGCGCGACCTGTTGCGGGGCGCGCAGGAGCTGGCTCAGCTGGACGAGCGCGATCGGGGGCTGGTCACGCGCCTCGTGATGGGGGCGACCGCCGCCGAGGGCGCGCTCGACGCCCTGATTGACGCCCATCTGCGGCGTGGGGCAAAGCTCGAGCCGCGCGTGCGCGACGCCCTGCGCCTGGCCGCCTTCGAGCTCGTCTACCTGGGCACGCGCGGCGACGTCGCCGTGAGCCAGGGCGTGGAGCTCGTCCGCGCGGTCGCGCCCCGGGCGGCGGGCCTCGCCAACGCCGTGCTGCGGCGTGTGGCCGAGAAGGACGTCGCGGCTATGGCTGCGGCGCGCGAGCGCGTTGCGGCTGGTGCGTTTGATGCCGCTGACCTCGCGCTCGTTGGGGCCCTTCCGCAGTGGCTCGCCGAGCGCGCGCTCGCCTCGCTCGGGCCCGCGCGCGCCGCCGCGTGGGCCACGGGCGCGCTCGAGCCGGCGGGCGCCTGGGTCGCCGCCAACCGCGCGCGCCCTGTGGAAGGGGGACAGTCCCTTTTCCACATTCTCGAGAAGGCGGGGTGCGAGCCGGAGGCGGGGCCGCTGCCGGGCTCCTTCCTGCTGGGGGCGCCCGCGCGGCTCGCCCCGTCCGGCCTGGTCGAGCGCGTGGACGTGATGCCGTGCGACCTCGCGGCCCAGGAGGTCGCGCTCGCGTGCGCCCCGGCGCCTGGCGAGCGCGTGCTCGAGGTGGGCCAGGGGCGCGGCACCAAGACGCTGCTGCTCGAGGGCGCGGCGGTCGCCGCCGGGGGTCCGTGCGAGGTCACGGCCGTCGAGGTTTCGCCGCGCAAGTCCGAGCTTGCCGCGCGGCGCATGGGGGAGGCCGGCGTCGCGGGCCACGTCCGCTGCGTCTGCGCCGACGGCCGCGTGCTGCCCGATGACCTCGGCACCTTTGACCTCGTGTTTCTCGACGCGCCCTGCTCCGGGACCGGGACGCTCTCCCGTCACCCGGAGATCGCCTGGTCGCTCACGCCGACCGCGCCCGCCGAGCTGGCCGCCCTCCAGGCGGAGCTGCTCGCCTCGGCCGCCGCGCGCGTGGCCCCCGGCGGCCGGCTCGTCTACGCCACCTGCTCGATCCTCGCCGAGGAGAATGACGCCGTCATCCAGGCGTTTCTCGCCAGCCCCGTCGGCGCAGCCTTCGAGCTCGTGCGCTCGTCCCTCACCGAGACCCCCGCCGCCACCGACACCCACTTCCACGCGCAGCTGCGACGTTGCTGACCCGTCGCAGGTGGTGCGCTCCTGCACCGGGCACCTGGCGCCCTACGACGCAACGCAGTTTTCGTAGAGCTCCTCAGGCGAGATGTCCACGCCGCAGGGCCAGACCACGGTAAACCCGTCCGACCGTGCCGCGCGGAACTCCTCCGGGTCGGAGAGCTTCTCGAACACGCCCGTCCCTATGAGGGGCGACATGTCGTACGTTCCCCTGCGTCCGTCGTGAAACTCCAGGTAGAGCGTCGTGTCATCGACTGCCCAGGCGTTTCTCACGTTGAACCTCACGACGTACCCCCTTCCTAGAGCGGCTTGATGCGGAAGAGCTCCTGCTTGTTTCGGGCGAGCTCCCAGTCAGCCTCGAGCTCCTCGGAGTTCAGTACGGCCCATGCGGCGACCAGCTTGGACTGCTTGTTAGGGAAGTCGCCCTCGAGGAGCTCCCCGTCAAAGGTGAAGCAGGCTTCCTCGCCTTGGTACCGCGCATGAAAATGTGGCGGCATGTGGTCCTGGTAGTACAGGTAGATCACGATTCCGTAGAACATGCTGATGGCGGGCACGGAACCACCTCCTCGATTGGCATCTTTATACTACACGGTGCGCGGTGCTGGTACGTCCGTCGCGAGCTCGTATCGCGTACCGGCGCAGCGTCCTCAGCTCCGTGAATTCGCGCTGAAGCCGAGAAGAGCGGTGCATCCCGCGCCACGTTTTGGGTAACGTTAACAGCGTTTGCCGCGCCACCGCACGCCCGGAAGGACCGCCCATGCTCGAGCTCAAGGACATCTCCAAGCGCTACGTCACGACCGGCTTCACGCAGGTCGCGCTCGACCACGTCTCCGTGGCCTTCCGTGACAGCGAGTTCGTGGCGGTGCTCGGCCCGTCCGGCTCCGGCAAGACCACGATGCTCAACATCGTGGGCGGCCTCGACCACTTTGACGACGGTGACCTCGTGATCGACGGCATCTCCACCCGCGAGTACAAGGACCGCGACTGGGACGCCTACCGCAACAACCGCATCGGCTTCGTCTTCCAGAGCTACAACCTCATCCCGCACCAGACCATCCTCGCCAACGTTGAGCTCGCGCTCACGCTCTCCGGCGTGGGCCGTGCCGAGCGCCGCCGTCGCGCGCTGGACGCCCTCGCGCGCGTGGGCCTCGCCGACCACGTGAACAAGCGCCCGAGCCAGCTCTCCGGCGGCCAGATGCAGCGCGTGGCCATCGCTCGCGCCCTCATCAACGACCCGGAGATCCTGCTCGCCGACGAGCCCACCGGCGCCCTCGACTCCGCGACGTCCGTGCAGGTCATGGACCTGCTCAAGGAGGTCGCGCAGGATCGTCTCGTGGTCATGGTCACGCACAACCCCGAGCTCGCCCACCAGTACGCCACGCGCATCGTGGAGCTCGCCGACGGCCACATCACGGCGGACTCCGACCCCTTCGACCCCGCCGAGGCGCCGCGCCGCGAGGCCAAGCCCGCCCGTCGGACCTCGATGAGCTTCCTCACCGCGCTCGGCCTCTCGTTCAACAACCTCATGACCAAGAAGGGCCGCACCATCATGACGGCCTTCGCGGGCTCGATCGGCATCATCGGCATCGCCGCGATCCTCGCCCTGGCCAACGGCGTCAACGACTACATCGCCCGCGTGGAGGAGGACACCCTCTCCAGCTACCCGCTCTCGATCACCAAGCAGAGTATGGACGTCTCCGGCATGCTCTCTGAGGACGCCGGTGACGACGCGGCGGGCGAGAAGGACGACGACCCGGACCAGATCCCCGAGTTCATGATGCTCACGGACATGTTTGCCACCGTGGGCTCCAACGACCTCTCCGGCCTCAAGAGCTACCTCGAGTCCGATCCCGACGACCTGGACGAGTACGTGAACGCCATACAGTACGACTACGGCCTCACGCCGCTTGTCTACAAGGCCGATACCACGGACGGTGCGGTCCAGCTCAACCCCAACGCGCTCTCCACGGCCATGACCGGCGGCGCGTCCGGCACCGCTACGGCGGGTATGACGGGCGGCGGCATGTCCGTCTTCAACGAGATGATCGACGACCAGGAGCTCCTCGAGTCGCAGTACGACGTCGTGGCCGGCCGCTGGGCCACCGCCGCCGACGAGTGCGTGCTCGTGCTCACGCAGAGCGGCCGCATCTCCGACTACACGCTCTACGGCATCGGCGTGCTCGACCCGGCCGACCTCACCGAGATGGTGAGCTCGGCGATGAGCGGCACGGCGGGGGAGACCGACATCGAGCAGGGCGAGGTCGACTTCACCTACGATGACGCGCTCGCGCTGGACTTCCGCGTGCTGAGCCCGGCCGACCTCTACCGGAAGAACGCCGAGACGGGCGGCTGGACCAACATGGCCGACGACGCCGACTTTGTGGCGCAGGCCGTCGACAATGGCCTTGACCTGCACGTCGTTGGCGTCGTGCGACCCAACGAGAGCTCTGACGCCAAGGCGCTCTCCGCCGGCATCGCCTACACGCCGGCGCTCACGCAGGAGCTCATGGAGCGCGCCGCGAGCTCGGACATCGTCCAGCAGCAGCTCGCGGACCACGAGACGGACGTCTTCACCGGCAAGTCCTTCGACACGCTGCAGGAGGAGGCGCGCCAGGGCGTTGACCTGGGGAGCCTCTTCTCCGTGGACGAGGACGGCCTGCGCTCGGCCTTCTCGTTCGACACGAGCGCGCTCCAGGGCGCCTTCGACCCGTCGGGCCTGGACCTCTCTGGGCTCTCCGTGGACCTCTCGGGCGTGGCCGACCAGATCGACGTGGAGTCGCTCGTCGCGGGCGCCCCCGCACCGAACTTCTCGGCGATCCTGGACGACGAGCTCGCCGACCCCACGCTCACGCCCGACCAGGTCGAGCAGGTCGCGAACCTCGGCCTCGACCTCGTGCGCGGCTTCATGGGATCGCTCGGCGGCGGCCTCTCCCCGGACGACCCCGACTTCGTGCAGGAGCTCTCCGACGCCCTCGCGCGCTACCTCGCCACCGACGACGCCCAGGCCCTTCTCGCCCAGATCGAGGAGGTCGCCGGCCCCGCCGTGCGCGAGCGCGTCCAGGAGATCCTGGCGGACTACGTCTCAAACGACCTCGCGCCGTACCTGCAGGATTTCATGCAGCAGATGTCCGAGCAGATCGGCGCCGCCGTCTCCGCCCAGCTCCAGAGCGCGATGGCGCAGCTGCTCGCCCAGTACGCCGATCAGGTGGCCGGCGGCCTCGCGCAGCTCCAGAGCGCCTTCTCCGTGGACGGCCAGGCCCTCGCCAGCTCCATCCACTTCAACATGGACGCGGAGGACCTCGCCTCGCTCATGGAGAGCTACGCCAACGCGTCCCAGCTGACCTACGACAACAACCTCCAGACGCTCGGCTACGCCACGCCGGACGACCCGGCCGCGATCCAGATCTACCCGCGTGACTTCGAGGCCAAGGAGCACGTGCTCGGCGTCATCGACGCCTACAACGACGAGCAGCGCGCCGCCGGCAACGACGACGGCGTGATCACCTACACGGACTACATGGGCATCATCATGGGCAGCGTGACGGACATCGTGAACATGATCTCGCTCGTGCTGATCGCGTTCGTGAGCATCTCGCTCGTGGTGAGCTCGATCATGATCGGCATCATCACCTACATCAGCGTGCTCGAGCGCAAGAAGGAGATCGGCATCCTGCGCGCGATCGGCGCCTCCAAGCGAAACGTCGCGAGCGTCTTCAACGCGGAGACCTTCATCGAGGGCCTGATCTCGGGCGTCTTTGCCATCGCCGTGGTGGTGGGCGTGTCGCTGCCGGTGAATGCCTTCGTGGCCAAGACCTTTGACGTCGAGGGAATCATGAACCTGCCGGCGGGCTCGGCCGTGGTGCTCGTGTGCATCTCGGTCGCGCTCACGCTGGTGGCGGGCCTCATCCCGTCGAGCGCGGCCAGCCGCCGCGACCCCGTCGAGGCCCTCCGCAGCGAGTAGGGGAGCGCGGCTCTTCTCGCCTCCAATTTCGCCGAGACGGAGCAAATGCGGAAAACTTTCCGGTTTTTGGCGATGTTTTCTGCAAACGCTCCGTCTCGGCGAGCGGGCCGGTCGGCTTGACATGCGAAACTTTGCACGTACGTGCTCGTTGGGGCCGACGAGCTTCGCGAGCGCCCACTCGAGCCCGTTACCGTCAGCTCCCGTCGCACTCCGCTGCGGACCTGCGCTATGCTGTGAGCCGTCGAGAGGAGCGCACATGCTGCAGAGGGACTACGTGCTGGAGATCGTCGGTCAGTTCGTCGAGGGCGTCTCGCGCGCGCTGCGGCTCGCGGCGCTGGGCGAGAAGGACGGTCTCGTCGCCACGGAGCGCGAGATCGGCGAGCTGCTGGAGCTCGACCCGCAGACCGCGCTCGCCCTCGCGCCCGACTCGCTCGTCACGATGATGGTGCTCTCCGGCATGGGCGACTCTGTCGCCTCCTACGTCTGCTACGCGCTCGACCGGCTTGCGCGCCTCTACGAGCGTGCCGGCGACGAGGACGCGGCGGGCCTGCGCCGCCTCCAGGCGCGCGCCGTGGCGGAGTCCTTCGGCTGCGACCCCGCCGAGGCCCCCGCCGAGCTCGTCGCCCTCGACGCCGAGCTCTTCTCCGGCCGCTGATCGCCGCCTGCCCGAGGCCTGACCCATGTGGCTCACGTTCTGGCTCGCCTTCGCGCTCGCGTCCGTGCTGCTCGTCGTGCCCGGCGCGCTGCTGCTCTTCGCCCTCGGCGCCCGTCCGACCGTCGCGCTCGGCAGCGCCCCGCTCGTCTCGGTGGTCCTCTACGGCGCGCTGGGAATCCTGTTCGCCCTGCTCGGCGTCCCGGCGTCGACGGCGCTCATGGTGGTGCCCCCGCTGCTGCTCGGGGCCGTTCTGCTCGCCTGGCGCCTGAGACCCGCCCGCCGGCCGGCGCCCCCCGGTGTCGCCCAGCGCCACGAGCTGGCGGCGATGGGGGCCTGCGTGCTCGTGGGCGTCGCCGTCACCGGCCTCGTGCTCGTCGCCAACCTGCCCACCCCGGACTCCTTCGTCGAGGCGTGGGACAACGTGGCCCACTTCAACATGGTCCGCAGCATGGAGCAGTCGCGGGTGTGGTCGACGCTCTCCGTCACGTACTACCCAGGCGCGTCCGCCGCGATTGACCCGCTTCCCTCGGCTGCCCACTACTACCCCGAGGGCTGGCATCTCATCGCCGTCATGCTGGTGGACGCCCTCGGTGTCTCCGTGACCTGCGCCGCCAACGCCGTCAACGCCGCCGCGTGCGCGGTGGTCATGCCGGCGGGCGTCTACCTCATGCTGCTGCGCGTCTTTGGCCGCGAGCCGCGCGTCGCGGCGCTCGGCGCGCTCGTCTGCCTCGCCTTCCCGTCGATCCCCTGGAACCTCATCCCGCGCTGGACGCTCTACCCCAACCTCTTCTCGTTCGCGCTGCTGCCCACCGTGATCGCCTCGTTCATGGGCGTCGCGGCGCGCGGGGTCGACCTCCGCGCGCGCGTCATCTCCGGCGTGGTCTTCGTCGTCGGCGGCGCGGCGCTCTACCTCGCGCAGCCCAACTCGGTCTTCTCGGCCGCGGTCTTCCTGGCCCCGTGGTGCGGCTGGCGCATCTTCGAGTGGCGACGCGGCCGGGGGGAGCGCCGCCGACGTGCCACGGCGTGGGTCGCGCTCTGGGCGGCGTTCGTGGTCGCGCTCTGGGCGGTCATGCTCAACCTGCCGTTTCTCGCCGGGGTGGTGGGGTACTACTGGCCGCCGGTGACGAGCTTTCAGAACGCCGTCGACGGCGTCTTTGACCTCTCCTTCGGCGCCGGCCCACCGCGCTACGCGCTGCGCCTGCTCGTCGTCGTGGGCTTTGTCTCGGCCTGCGTGACCGCGCGCCTGCGCTGGCTCGTGGTGCCGTTCTCGTTCTCCGCGCTCGCCTTCGTCGTGGCGGGCGGGATCGACACCCCGCTCAAGACCCTCCTCGCCGGCTTCTGGTACACCGACCCCTACCGCATGGCCGCGATGGCGGCGCTCTTTGCCGTGCCGCTTGCCGCGCGCGGCCTCTACGAGTTCGTGCGCTGCGGGCACCGCCTGTTCGCCGGTCACCCGCGTGCGGACGCGCTCGTGTCGCCGGTGCTGATCGCCGTCTTCGCGGTGGGCCTCTACCTGCCCGCGCTGCGCTGCCGTCTGGGCGTGCCGGCCTCCTCGCACCCGGACAACTTCTACGCCCTTGCCCAGGAGATGGCCGAGAAGAACGACACGTCGCGCCACCTGGGCTACGACGCGGAGAAGATCGCCTTCGTGGAGCGCGCCCTCGAGGTCACAGGGCGCGACGCCGTGGTGCTCAACCAGCCCTACGACGGCTCCGCCTACGCCTACGGGGTGAGCGGCATGAACGTGTACTGGCGCTACATGTCGGGCTACGGCGCCTCTGACGAGGACGGCCTGGAGAGCGAGGCGAGCCGCGTCCTGCGCACGCGCCTCGCGGCCGGGCTCGCCGGCACGGACCCGCTCGCGCGGCAGGCGATCGAGGAGTCCGGCGCCGAGTACGTGCTCGTGCTCGACCGCGACCAGGAGGAGATGGCGGCGGCGTTCAAGCCCTACGTCGACGCCGACTGGGCCGGCTTCCTGGCGCTCGACGACAGCAACCCCGGCGTCGAGGTCGTCCTAGCCGAGGGCGACATGCGGCTCTACCGCATCGTCTGATGGGGGCGCGCTCGGCCCAACGTGCGCCTTGCGCGGCCGACCCGCGCGAGGCCTCTCGGCAAGGCGGGCGCGGACGGAATCAAGAGAGACGTAGGAGTTGCGCCCCTCCCTCCAGCCGTAGAGCCGCGCGGCGCCGACCATCTGCGAAACGCGTCCCTGCGTGACGCCGAGCATGCGCGCGGCCTCCAAGGCCGTCACCTTCTCGATGGTCTCGATGCCGGCGGACACGCCGAAGACCATGTTGGTGCCGCCATGGCGCGGCGCGTTGCCAAAGGTTGGTCTGGGCAGGCACCTGCCGGCAATCTCCCAGTCCTCGATGTGTTTCTTGAGCCAGTCCGCCACCATGAGACAGAGATCCTCAAAGTTCTCGCCTTGGGTCGCTCCATCAATGTCATAGGGGACGGCGACGTAGCAGCCCTCCTCCTGGAATACCTCAAACTCATAGACGCCAAAGTGCATCTCTACCTCCAGTCCCTGATGTCTCTAAAATATATAGTGACATTAGAATAACGTCAGCTGTCTCGCTCGGTGTGCGGTATGGACTGGGGGTTCGAGCGGCATGACAAAGCCCGACGCGCGTCAATGGCGCGTCGGGCGGTGCCTGTCGTGGCGTATTTGGTCGTCTACTTGTCTCGGAGCGCCTCGGACTGGGCCATCCTCACGAGCTTCTTCTTGAGCTCGCAGATCTTCTGGTCCTGCGTGAACGTGCGGACGAGAAGAACCAGGATGCCGCAGCAGAAGATGAAGTTCACCGGCGCGTCAAAGCCCAGGACGTCGGATGCCCAGTAGGCGATCTGGGGAAAGACGGCGAGCACGAGCAGGATGGCGACGATGAAGAGCCAGAAGATCGAGTCGGTGATCTCCAGGCTGGACTTGCGGATCCTGCGCAGCACAAAGAGCAGGATGAGGGCCGCGCAGACGATGAGGGCGATTCTCAGGGGGCCGTTCATGCAGATCACCTGAACCACTGGACGAGGAGGATGGACGTGCAGGCGCGGGCCATGTAGGAGATGGAGCGGCGCAGGTTGAGGTAGGACTCGCCGGCCTCGCGCTCGCGCATCTCCACCTGGACCTCGCGGACCTTCGCGCCGCGCCGCATGAGGTAGGCAACCGAGTCGGGCTCCGGGCCAAAGTCAAAGCGCCGCGCAAACTCCCGCATCATCGCCTGGTCGTAGAGGCGCATTCCCGAGGTCGGGTCCGTGATGCGCTGGCCGGTCGTGAGCCTGATCAGGGTGCTCAGCAGCCTCGAGCCGATCATGCGGGCCGAGAAGGACTTGCGCTCGCTCACAAAGCGCGAGCCGATCACGATGTCGGCCCCCGTGCGCTCCATCTCCAAGACCATGGAGGGGATATACTCGGGCACGTGCTGGCCGTCGGCGTCAAACTGGATGACGGCGTCGTAGCCGTGGGCTAGCGCGTAGCGGACGCCCGTCTGGAACCCCGCCGTGAGGCCGAGGTTGGTGGGGTGGGTGACGTAGTTGTAGCCGTGCTCCCTGCAGATGGCCTCGGTCGCGTCCGAGGAGCCGTCGTTGATGATGACGTAGTCGCATCCCGTGTTGGCGGCGAGAAACTCCTCGACCGTGGACACGATGGACTCCTGCTCGTTGTAGGCAGGGATGATGGCAAGTACGCGCATGGTGCTCCAGGTGGGGGTCTAGGATGTCACGTCAGCGCCATGAGTATAGCCCAAGGGCTTCTCTCCCTCATAGAGCGCAAGTGTCTTGTCCAGATACTCATCCGCATAGCGGAAGTAGATGTAGAGCCACTCGCCCACGAAGTCGCCCTCCGCCTCCTTGAGCAGCGACCACAGGTACCAGCACCAGCCGGCGAGCTGGACGTGCGCCAGGCAGTGCCTGACCTCCTCCGGCTCCGGTGCGTGGCCAAGGTACTCGCCGAGGGCCCGCAGGGCCTCGGCCTCGGTGAGCTCGCAGCAGACGACGCAGGTGCCATAGTCGTTGGCATAGTCGCTCATGCCGGCGTACTCCCAGTCGATGAGGTAGTACTTCTCGTCCTCGTCGATCAGGAAGTTCATGTAGAAGAAGTCGTTGTGGCAGAGGCAGACGCGGGCGTTGTCCGCCCTGACGTGCGCCTCGAGCCGGTCCACCTTGGCGGACATCTCGGCGTAGCCGGGGATGTTGATAGGGCCCTTCTCAAGGATCAGGCCCTCGTAACGCTTTGCCTCCTCATAGAAGTCAAAATGACGTGCGACGGATACGTCGCTCTCATGCAGCTCGCGCCCCATGCGCATCATCCGTGCGAGCTGGTCCGGGTCGTGCGGGTCGGGCTGGCGTGAGTTTGGGACAAATCGAGAGATCTTCCACCCGCGCTTCGAGTCCTCAAAGACGAAGGTGTCATCTATGCCGAGCCGGCGCGCGGTCTCGAGCGCCGCGACTTCCCCGGAGCGATCGATGAGCAACTCGGTGCCCACGCCGGGGTGGCGGTAGACCCACTCCCCAGAATCGGTCGCGAAGTGGCACGAGAGATTGGTGAGTCCCTGCTTGAGGGGGTAGATGTCACGAATCTCCTCACGGGAGCACCCGAGCACGCCCATGATGTTGTCAAAGATCCGGGAGTCAACGTTGTCGATGAACTCCGGGTCAAAGCCCTCGACCTCGGCGAGGGAATCAAACTCGTGGATGACGCCCTTGGGGTAGCGCCTGACCTCCATGTCGAGTGACCCGACGTTACGGACGAGGACGGACTCCCAGAGCTCGTCCTCGGACCCGGCGCGCCTTATCTCTTCATCGAGCATCGGCACAAAGCGCTCGCAGAACGCCCGGTCGAGGTACGCATGACCCAGCATGACCCACGAGTCGCTCCCGCCGACGGTGACGCCCGTGATCCGGCCGTCCTCACAGGCGGAGAGGCACCACTCGCTCGTCTTTCCGTCAACGTACTCCGCCGCGTAGTAGGACTTCCAGACGTAGCGCTCGAAGGGGTTCACGGTGAAGTAGTCATCCGAGGAACAGACGTAGGTGTTGCCGAGCCCCTCGCGCAGGAGCCAGAGCGTCCAGGAGTTGTTGCGCTCCGCGTATTGGTCGTTCACCACGATCTTCACACCGTACTTTGCGGTCAGGTAGAAGAAGTACTCCTTCTTGTAGCCCACCGCCACGGTGATGTCCGAGATGCCGCGTCTGAGCAGCTGCTCTATCTGTCGCTCGATAAGAACCTCCCCTCGCACGCGGAGCATCCCCTTGGGGCGCTCGTAGGAGAGGGGGACAAGGCGACTGGAGAGGCCTGCCGCCAGAATGACGGCGTTTCTCACGCGGTGGGGCTCGAGCGCCTCGATGCCTCGCTCGGTGATGCGGCCGTCCTCGACGAGGCCGGCCTGCTTGCAGGAGCGGATGGCGGACTGCGCCGCGTTGCCGGTGAGGTCAGCGAGTCCCGCAAGGTCGTCTGGTCCCGAGGGCGACCCCGTCGAGGAGAGCGCGCGGAGGACCTCGAACTCGTCTCTTGTGAGCGACATGCTGCCGTCCCTACCTAGTCCTTCTCGGTCCCAAACAGCTCGCGGAAGTCCGCCGCGGCGGTGATGGCGCCCAGGATGATGACGATGGCGCACACGATGCCGCGCGGGTCGGGCATGGTGCCTAGGAGCAGGAGCGAGAAGGGAATTGCCCATGCGGAGTAGGTGATGTTGAGCGCCATGGCGCGAGAGGCGCCGATCTTGGCGATGGCGCGGTAGTAGCAGAGGTAGGAGACCGTGCCGAGAAGGGCGGCGAGTGCGATGACGGGCATCGCGCTGCTCGCGATGATGTCGAGCGTGCAACCCCAACCGCCGAGCAGCGGGATGATCACGAGGGCGTAGGTGACGGCCGAGGTCGTCTGGCGGATCTGCATGGCGCACTCGTCGTCCACGCTTGCGTTGCGCAGGCCCCAGTCTATGACCACGGCCTCGGTGCCCCAGCCAAAGACGCAGACGAGCGAGCCGATGATGCCGAGCGTCCAGTCCCCGGGGATTGCGTCGACAGGGGAGTAGCCCAGGGCGGCGACGCCGGCCACGCATGCAAGGAGGCCGACCCACTGGTAGGCGTGCATGCGCTCCTTCAGAAAGACGGTGGCGAGAAAGGCACCGTAGGCGGGGAAGAACGCGGAGATCGCCGCCGTGTAGGCGGCGCCGATGTTGTTGATCGCGAGGACGTAGCCGGTCATGCCGACGGGGCCGCCAATCAGCGCCGCCCCAACGATGACGAGGCCCTCGCGCGAGCGAATCGTCTTCCACGTCTGGGCGAGCTTTCTGCGGGCGGCCATGTAGAGGAAGGAGAACACCGCGGAGCTCGCATCGTGGAGGAAGGTGCTCGTGAACGACGCGAGCGCTATGGCCTGGGGTGTCGAGACAAAGGCGGCGTTGGAGAGTGCGATGCTCAGGATGACCGTATCGAGCGCCCAGGTGATCGCCGCCGCAACTCCGTGAATCATGCCGCCTCTCCGTTCTCGTACCAGTCGAGCACCATGTCGACGTAGTTGGTGGCATAGCTGTAATAGATGTAGAGCCACTCGCCGACCCCGGCGCCCTCTGCCTCCTTCTCGAGTGCCCAGACGTACCAGCACCATCCTCCGAGGACGACGCGCGACCAGAAGTGCCTGCACTCCTCGAAGGTCGGGGTGCGCCCAAAGTAGTAGGCGAGCGCCTCGTCAGCCTGCTTCTGGTCGTACTCGCTGCAGATGACAAAGGTGCCAAAGTCGTTGCCGGGGTCGGACATCCCCGCGAACTCCCAGTCGATGACGTCGATGTCGCCCTCCTCGTCAAAGAGGAAGTTGAGCGGCAGGTAGTCGTTGTGACTGAAGCAGAGACCATAGCCGTCTGCGGCGGAGAAGTCGTTGAGGCGCACGATCTTGTCACGAAGCTCAAAGTAACCGGGTATGTCGATGGGGCCGTGGGTCTTGAGGAGGTTCTCGTACCCGACGCCGTCCGAGAAGAAGTCGAACTCGGAGTCGATGGTCGCCCCCGACTCGTGGAAGCGGCGGCACAGCTCCATCGCCCGCTTGACCTGGGAGGGGTCGGTGGGATCGAGCGTGTGGGCGTTCGGGACAAAGCGACAGATCTTCCAACCCTTCCGCTCGTCCTCGTGGATGAACGTCCGGTCGACGCCGAGCTCTCGCGCAACCGTGTTGGCCTGCGTCTCGGCGACGCGGTTCATGAACTTCTCGGTTCCCACGCCCGGGTGGCGGTAGACGTACTCGTCATCTCCCACGCGGAAGTGACAGGAGAGGTTGGTGAGGCCCAGGCTCATTGGGTAGAAGTCGACGATGCTCTCGCGGGCGCAGCCGAGCACGCTCACGATGTTGTCAAAGATCTCGGAGTCAACGTTCTCGATGAAGTCGGGGTCAAACTTCTCCAGCTCCGCGAGCGAGTCAAACTCATGGATGACGCCCTCGGGGTAGCGCTTGATCTCCATGTCGAGTGCCTTGAGGTTCTCGGCATAGATGGACTCCCAGAGCTTGCCCGCGTTCTCCGGACGCGCGACGGCCTCGTCGAGCAGGGGTACGAAGCGCTCGGAGAAGGCACGGTCAAAGTAGACGTGGCCGAGCATGACCCACGAGTCGTGGCCGCCGATCGTCACGCCCGTGATGCGGTCCTTGGGCCCAGTCTCGATGCACCACTCCTCGGTCGAACCGGCGACGTACTCCGAGGCATAGTAGGACTTCCAGACGTAGCGCTCGAAGGGGTTCACGGTGAAGTAGTCGTCGGAGGAGCACACGTAGGTGTTTCCGAGCTGCTCGCGCACGAGCCAGAGCGTCCAGGAGTTGTTGCGCTCCGCGTATTGGTCGTTCACCACGATCTTCACGCCAAACTTGGCGGCAAGGTAGAAGAAGTACTCCTTCTTGTAGCCCACGACCACGGTGATGTCGGAGATGCCGCGCCGGAGCAGCTGCTTGATCTGGCGCTCGATAAGGACCTCGTCGCGCACGCGGAGCATGCCCTTGGGGCGCTCGTAGGAGAGGGGAACAAAGCGGCTGGAGAGGCCGGCGGCCATGATGACGGCGTTGCGTACGCGGTAGGGCTCGAGCGCCTCGATGCCCCGCTCGGTGATGCGGCCGTCCTCGACGAGGCTGGCCTGCTTGCAGGACTGGACGGCGGAGTTGACCGTGCCCAGGGAGAGCCCGCAGGTCTCGGCCAGGTCGCGCTGCGTCAGCGGCTCGCCCGTGTCGGAGAGCGCCTGCAGGACCTTGAACTCGCTCTTGGTGAGGGACATGTCTGCTCCCGGTAGTATCGACTGCTTACCTTGGGATGATTGTACGCTTACCGTTTTCTTATGTTCATATTACTTTGAAGCCAAGCTGAAAATGAACGTATTCTTCAAATAACATGGAAGGTCACCAGGCTCACGGCGCGGGCTGTCTGATGGGGTATGCTTTTCAGCCGAGTTGACGCGAAGGGAGATGGGCAATGAATCAGGCGGAGGCGCTTGCAAAGCTGCAGGCAACCGAGCTGGAGATTCTGCTGGTGATTGCTGCGTTTTGTCGAGAGCATGATATTACGTGGTTCCTTGAGGGGGGCACGGCGCTCGGTGCGATTCGCCACAAGGGCTTTATCCCCTGGGACGATGACGTGGACATCGCCTTGCTTCGTGAGGACTACGATCGCTTTTGTGAGCTTGCGAAGACGGGGCTTCCCTCCGGCTACTCTCTCCACACCTCGCGCAATACCGCCGGCAACGCCGCCCTCTTTGCAAAGGTCTACAAGGACGGAACGCGCTTTGAGAATCAGGAGACTCGCGAGGCGGGGCACGCCCAGGGCATTTTTGTGGACGTTTTCCCCTACGATCGTCTGCCCGTCGATTCTGCCGAGCGTCGCCGGGAGATCTCTCGAGCCTCTCGCGCGCAGCAACTCTCCTACCTCTATCATGCAAGAAGCGTGACGGTTCCCCATAGGGGTGCTCTTGGGGCCGCCGAGCGTGCCGCGTGTTTCTTGGCCCATGGCGTCCTTCGTCTGATCGTGTCGGATGCCGAATGGTTCCAGAATTGTTTTGACGGAGCCATTGTGCGCGAAGGGGAACTGAGCGACGAATGCCTCACGCTTGTGTGGCCAAACATGTCGCCCATTTCTGCTAAAAGCCTTGTGCCTCCTGCCGTCGCGCAGTTTGAGGGGCACGAGCTGCCCGTCCCTCATGACGTTGAGCTTTATCTCGAGCATGTCTATGGCGACTGGCGTCGCATACCCGATCCCGAGGATCGCCATACGCATCTGCCGTTGTTCATAGACTTCGGCGACGGGACGACGTGGGGAAGTGCCGCGCGATGAAGCGACTCTCTGTCAGGGAGAATATGATTTGGAACTCGGTGGGTTCGCTGCTGTACTCCGGGTGCCAGTGGCTCATCACCGTGTTGGTGGTGCGGCTTTCCCCAGACTATGACGCCGCCGGCGTGCTTGCTCTTGCCATGGCGATCTCCAATGTTTTTGCACCGATTGCGCTCTATAAAATTCGTGCCTATCAGGTGTCGGACGTTCATGAGGAAACGTCCTCGGGAGAGTACGTGGGTTTCCGCTTTGTCACCATCGGAATCGCCCTTGTTGGCGTCATGGCATACGCTGCGCTGACCTGTGCCTCCAACGCGCTTCCTTGCATCTTCCTCTATCTCGTGTTTCGTTCGATTGACAGCTTTATTGACGTGCTCCATGGCATTGATCAGCAGCACTATCGCATGGATTATTGCGGTTGGTCGATGGGCGTGCGCGGGGTGTTGTTCGTCGTCTCGTTTTCTCTGGTGCTGGCGCTTACGGGCAGCCTCGAGCTTGCCGTGCTGTCCATGTCAATCGTGACCCTTCCAATTGTCTTCTACGATCTTTCACGCGCTGCGCGCCTCTCGTCTGTGCGCCCCGTGTTCTCCCGCGAGAAGATCATCCAGCTGCTCATTCGATGCCTTCCCGCCGTAGTGGGCATGGCGGTCTGCAATCTCGTCGTCACGTTTGCTCGACAGTATCTCGGCATGTCCCAGGGAGAGTCAGCCCTTGGGATTTATGCGTCCATCTGCACTCCCATCGTCTTGATTCAAGCGTGCTCAAACTATGTGTATGCCCCGCTGCTGGGCGTATTTGCCGAGCACCTCGACCGAGGGGACACAGCCTCTTTTCGTCAACTCTTTGCCCGCGTCATCCTTGCTTTCGTAGTGATCTTCGCGGGCGGTGCCGCCCTTTTCTTCTTTGCGGGCGATTGGTTCTTGCAGGCCGTCTTTGGTGAGGGAATCGTTCCATACGGCTATCTCATGTACGCGGGCATCCTCAGCTCTGCCGTTACGGCGTGCATCGCGTTTCTCTCGGATTTGCTGGTGAGCATGAGGCAGATGCGCTGGAACCTCATAGGTAACCTGGTCGCCTGCGTGGTGTCCGTTCCGGCTACGATCTTGCTGGTGGACGCATTTGGCATGAACGGGACGAGCCTGTCAATCTCGCTGTCCTATGCAGTGGGGGTAGCTATTATGTGCTGGCACGTGCTTCGCTTCCTCTGTGGGGCCCATGGTGCGAAAGGGATGGCGGATGGCTGCTAGCTACGCGCTCTTCTCGGCGCAGTATCCGCCGCATCTGGGCGGCATCGAGAACTTCACGCAGGGCCTTGCCCGCGCGCTCGTGGCCCGGGGAAACCAGGTCGTGGTGGTGACCAACGACACCGAAGGGCTGGGTGCCGGCGTCGTGCACGAGGGGGGCGTCGAGGTCGTGAGGCTGCCCTGCCGACCGCTCGTCTCGGGGCGGTTTCCGCTGCCGCGCCACGGCTCTGAGCGCCGCCGCCTCATGGAGGGGCTCGCCCGCCGGCCGCTCGACGGCGTGCTCGTCAACGCGCGGTTTTACCCACAGTCCCTACTGGGGATGCGTCTTGCGCGCGCACACGGGCTCACGCCCGTGGTGCTCGACCACGGATCCGCTCACCTCTCCTTCTCGAGTCCCGCGCTCGACCCCGCGGTGCGTCTCTATGAGCATGCGGTCACGCGATGGGGGAGACGTCACGCCCCGCGCTACTACGGCATCTCCGAGAAGAGCGCCGAGTGGCTCGCTCACTTTGGGATTCGAGCGGAGGGCGTGATCACCAACGCGATCGACGCCAACGCGTATCGCGCCGCCGCCAGCGGCCGTGGCTTCCGCGGCGAGCTTGGGATCGCCGCCGATGGGCTCCTGGTCGCCTTCGTTGGCCGCCTCGTTCCCGAGAAGGGCGTCTCCGCGCTGATCGAGGCCTCGCGCGACGAGCGCCTCCGTGAGGCGGGTGTGACGTTCGTGCTCGCCGGGGACGGCCCGCTTGCCGGTGATGTCCGAGCCGCCGAGGGGCCCTGCCTGCGCTGGGTCGGCCGCCTTGGGCGCGAGGACACGGCCGCGCTCCTCTTGCAGGCGGACCTCATGTGCCTGCCCACGCGTTCCGAGGGCTTCTCGACCACGCTCCTCGAGGCCTCAGCGTGCGGCTGCCCGTCGCTCGTGACGGACGTTGGCGGCGCCCGCGAGCTCATCCCCGACGAGCGCTATGGCCGCATCATACCGGACGCGACGGCGGGGACGGTCGTGCGTGAGGTGCTCGCGCTCTGCGGGCGTCGCGAGGAGCTGCCCTCGATGGGCGAGCGGTGCCGCGAGCTGGTGCGGGAGCGCTTCTCCTGGGACGCGACGGCATCGGCGGTCGAGCATGCATTGTTATGAGATTGCTGGCGGCTGGCCCTTCCTCTGAGGTGCAGACACCCCTTGGGGGGTAGAATCAAGTCATCAACGCGATTAAGGTGTCTGAGGTGACGTAATCGTTTAGTTGGACCGTCTCGTTCCGGACGTGCTGGAGGGCCCCTTCTATGTGGTCTTTGTTTATCGTTGACGTTGTGTTTGCGTTGATTGCTGCCTATTTGCCCGGCTTCCTCTTCTTTAGGGGTATCCGCTTTTCTCGTGCGGATGCGATTGCTCTCTCGCCTTTGTTCTCACTGATTGGCTTCTACTTGATTTCGGGCCTTTATCCAGTGCTGGGAGTTCATTCGGGTTGGGCTAATACTATCCTGCCTGTGTTTGCGATAGGCTTTGGCATTTGGGCATTGCCGCACATCATGGATGTGCGGCTCTCATCAGGCGACAGAAGGGAGCGTTCTCGTTGCGCGTCCTGGAAGAATCTCATTCTCTACCTTGCAATTGCAGCCGTCGTTTGCATGCTCTACTACGTTTTGCCTCTCGATGGTGCGGACTCGTTCTTTCAGGAGAACGACAACATCGCGCATCTGACGGGTGTGCGTGATTCCCTGAACACCGGTGTTTTCGTCGACTATCCGCTTTTCGTTTCCTATCCGTATTTGTGGAACGTTCTCGCGTCTGTGGTGGCGAGTTTCGGACAGGCAAATGTTGCAGTTGCTGTTAACGCGGTCAACTATGTTATTTGTTCGGTGCTTTTCCCGTCGGCGACGTGTCTGTTTATGAGCTATGTGTTTAGGAAGCGAGCGTCAGTAGTGAGGTTTGGCGCTCTATTTCCTGTCGCCTTTGCGGCATTTCCTTGGGGTTTTCTTCTCTTCGGTCCTCTCTACCCCAACTTGCTTGGTTACTCTCTGCTGCCTCTTGTCGCTTTCGAATTCATGTTGTTGCTGAACGCCGGCTCATCGAGGTCCTTTCTTGGTTGGCTACTCGCTTTTTCTGCGGGATGCGCTCTCTTGCTCGCCGCTCATCCGAACGCGATTTTTGTTGGCGTTGCCTTACTATCGTGCTATGCGGTTTCGGCTCTATATGTACGCGCTCGGGATTGGGGCCTGCAAGGAAAGAAACGTCTCATTCCAAGTATTGCCTTTACGGTGCTTGTTCTGCTGGTTTGGATTTTCCTGTACATGGCGCCGCCTCTTCATGACGTGGTCCACTTTGACTGGCCTGCATACACTACGGTCTCGCAAGCAATCTCAAACTTCTTCCAGCTGGGACTCAACAAGGCTAGCGGTCCTCAGTGGGTGCTTGCTGCGATTATGGTACTCGGATGCGTGGTGTGCATCCTCAGGCGAGAGAACTGTTGGCTTGTTGTGACATTCGCACTTATGGCATTGATCTATGTTGTCTGCACGTCTGTGGCGAGTGAGTGGCGAACGATTCTCTCAGGGTTTTGGTACAACGACAGCTTCAGAATTGCGGCAATGATTCCCTTTGTAGGAATACCGCTTGCCTCGGTAGGCTTTGACGCGCTGTGTTCGCTTGCGGTGCGCGCCGTAAGCAGGGAGCTTCCGACTTTCGAGTCCAGATGGCGCTCATGCTGTACGGTGGGTTTTCTCTGCGCGGGCTTCATGGCGACAAACTTCTATCCAAATATCTCTATTCCTCAGAATCAGGTGGGGCTTGTTACGGGTTTTGGCATGGTGAACAGCATGCTCTCCTCGCATAATGCTCGAGTAACTGACGAGAACGGGCTTGATCTGGAAGAGAGCACATTTCTTACTGAGACGAGGGATTTGGTTGGAGATGAGCCGGTCCTGAACTATCCGTATGACGGCAGCGCTTATGCGTATGCTCTCTACAATCTCAACGTTGTGAACCGTGACTGGTTCTATAAACCTCACGGGGAAGGTGACGCGAACCTCGAGGTGCTGCGTGCACACGTTAATGAAATTGAAAGCGACCGTTCAGTCCGGGAGGCTGCTCGCTCAGCTGGAGTCAGCTACGTGCTCCTTCTGGATTGTGACGGTATGACGAAGGGGGAGGGGTGCTATTCCTCGCCGGGCTACGTCAGTGAGGACTGGGCCGGTCTTGAGGGGATGAATGACTCCACTCCCGGCTTTGAAGTTGTTCTTTCCGAGGGAGACATGAGGCTCTACCGGATAGTCGAGTAAGGGTGCGATAACCTAGTTGTCGGAGTAGCCACGTCACACGGTAGGGGGATTCTCTTGAAGCCGGCCGTTTCCATTCTGGTTCCCATCTGCAACGTCCAGAGATATCTCCGGGAGTGCATCGAGAGCCTGGTCAACCAGACCCTGCGTGAGATAGAGATCATCCTCATCAACGACGGCTCGACGGACGACTCGCTCTCCATCGTGCGCGAGTTCGAACGCCGTGACCCCCGCATCGTCGTCATCGACAAGCCCAACAGCGGCTACGGCGACTCCATGAATCGGGGGCTCGACCGCGCGACGGGCGAGTACGTTGGCATTGTGGAGTCGGACGACTTTGCCGCGCCCAACATGTTCGAGAAGCTCTACGGGGCGGCCAAGGAGCATGATGCCGACGTCGTCAAGAGCAACTTCTACGCCTACAGCACCACGGGCGAGGAGGGGGAGCACGAGGAGCTCGTTGAGAACCTCGCCGGCTGTCCCTACGACACGGTCTTCCGGCCCGTCGAGCACCAGACGGTATTCCTGTGCCGCCCGGCCATCTGGAGCGGCCTCTACCGTCGCTCGTTTCTCGTCGAGAACGACGTGCGCTTCCTGCCCACGCCGGGTGCCTCATTCCAGGACACGGGCTTCTGCTTCAAGCTCCTCTACGCCGCGGAACGGGCGTACCTGCTCAGGAAGGGCTTCCTGCGCTATCGCGTCGACAACGACGGCTCCTCGGTCAAGTCCCAGGCCAAGATCTTCCCCATATGCGAGGAGTATGCGGAGATCTGGCGCTATGCGCAGCGAGATGCCGAGAAGTTCGAGAAGATCAAGCGACGCATTCCCTATCAGCAGTTCGGCGGCTACCGCTGGAACCTGGAGCGGCTCGTTCCCCAGATTCGCCGCCAGTTCTACGTGCGCATGATCGACGAGTTCCAGCGGATCTCCGCTGCGGGCCTACTCGACGCCTCGTACTTTGACGGCGGGGCGTGGGAGACGCTCTCCAGTATGCTCGCGGACCCCGAGGGACACTACCTGCGCGCCTACGGACCCGTCGAGGTTGCGGGCACGGTCGTGGCGTGCCTCTCCGGGCTGGCGAGGGAGGACGTCCTCGCCAGCCTGCCCGCCGTCCTCGATGCCACCTCGGACAGCGACGAGGTGCTTCTCGTCCACGAGGACACCGGTGCGCTCGTGGCGGAGCTGAGGGCCTCGGATGCCCGAGCCAGCAGGGTCTATGATGACGCCGACCTGCTCACTTCGAAGCTCCTGCTCGGCGTCGATGCCGCGCGGATTCGCGGCGGCCGCCTCGCGCTGCTGTGCGCCTCGCGCGCCGTCTCGGCTGCAGACCTCGGCCCCACGGGGGAGCTTCTCTCGCGCGACGGCGCCTGCGTTCCGTCCGAGGGAGTGCTGGTTCTGGCAGGGGAGACCGATGCCCTGCTCTCGCACGGGAGCTTCCTTCCGGTCATTGCGCTGCGTGCCCTCCTTGCCGCGCTCGAGGTGAGCTCCCTTCCCGCTGGTCTCGGCATGTGCGGGGACGCCGTCTCTGTGGTGACGCCGTCCACCTTTGAGGAGGCCGTCGGCGAGCTTGTCCGGTTTGCGGACGACCTTATGGGGTCAGAGCTCTCCTACGAGGCCAAGCGAGCCGTCTTTGCGGCGGCGCTGCCCATCTGGAGTCGGGTGAGGAAGTCCTTCTCGCTGCTGGACGACCTTGACGCGGAGCCGATTCGCCCCGTCTTTGAGGGGATGGCCGACTCCGCCGCACTCGTGTTCCCCGCCGGCGGGGAGAGCGGGCCCAAAAGCCCGGCGGTCTCCGTCATCGTCCCCGTCTATAACGCGCTGGCGTACCTCTTCGAGGCCGTTGAGTCGATTCTTCGCCAGGATCTGCGGGACATCGAGGTCATCTTTGTCAACGACGGCTCCACTGACGCCTCGCTCGACGCCCTCGAGTCCATTGCCTCCAAGGACGCGCGCGTCCGCGTTGTCTCCCAGTTCAACTGCGGGGCCGGCGCGGCGCGCAACCGGGGCATCTCGCTCGCTCGCGGCAGCGCCCTCGCCTTTATCGACCCGGACGACCTCTACGCCAGCGAGCACGCCCTGAGTGCGCTGCTCGAGGGGCTGCGCAGCAGCGGCTCCCTCATGTGCGGCGGGTCCTTCAGCCTCCTCACGCCCTCGGGGAAGGTGAAGGAGGAGTTCTCGTTCGCCGAGTCTTTCTATACGGCGGATGTCGAGAAGGATGTTGCTCTCGAGCACGTCTGGAACGACTACGGATGGATTCGCTTCCTGTATGACGCCCGCCTCTTCGCGGATGGTAGCGTGAGGTTCCCACAGCTTAGTTGGTATGAGGACCCGGTGTTCCTGACGCGTGCCGTCTGTGCTGCGGAGGGGTATCACCTCATCCCCGACGTCGTGTACCGCTATCGTGTGGGCTACAAGAAGACCGAGTGGACCTCTGCGCGCATTCGCGACCTGCTGTGGGGAATTCGCGAGAACCTCCGGTTTGCCGCGGAGCATGGTATGGCTGAGCTCTACACGACAGTGGCGAGTCGCCTCGAGCAGGACTACTACTGGCCGATTATGAAGAACCTCGACGAGGAAGTGGTTTTCCGCAGTCTTCTTGCTATTCAAAACGAGCTTAGGTCTGACCTCATTCTGCCCTCGCACGAGGCGGGGGAGCGGATTCACCTCCTGAAGCCGCTAGCCGACCTTGCGTCGGACAAGAACCGGAAACGCGAGACGGCAATCGTTCGCCTTGCCCACAAGGTCGAGGAGACAACTCTCTACGAGGGTGTGCAGCGTCTCATCTGGCGAGCGAAAGGACAGAACCCGGAATAAGCTTTAGGTTGCTGCGTCTACCATTTCCGGTGTGGGCCCCATCACGTTTTGTGTGATGGGGCCTCTCCTGTGTTTTGGGTGGATTTGCTTCAAAACGCATAGTATGAGACCCGATGTATCTGTTCTGGAACTGACGAGCGAGGAGCGTTCATGGCGGCCCATTTCTCCCCTGAGCACTCGAAGAAGGCATCTGACGACAGCGTTGCGACGAGCGACGTCGGTCATTCCCGCGAGGACGTGGAGTTCTACACTGCGGCGCGCAAGGGCGGAAAGGGCGGTGGCCCGAGCCGGGGCAAGAAGATCGGCATCGTCGTCGGCATCGTGCTTGCCGTTCTTCTCGTCGTGGGTGGGACCTGCGGCGTCCTTCTCTACAACTCGGCCATGTCGGTTAAGTCCCAGGCGCAGGAGTTGATGGACCAGGCCGGCCCGCTCAAGGAGGCCCTCAAGAACGGCGACGCGGAGGCGCTCGACGAGGCGGTGGGCACCGTTCAGGAGCGCATGGCCTCGATTAACGCGGAGGTTCACTCCCCGCTGTGGGGGCTTGCCTCGATGCTTCCCGTGGTGGGGGAGGACATCCAGAGCGTCCAGAAGCTCGGCGATGCCGGTGCGGCGCTCGTCGACGACGCGCTCGTGCCGATTGCCGACAGCGTCTCGGGGACGGGCCTTTCCGACCTCATGCAGGACGGTACGATTAACGTCGAGCTGATTCAGTCCATCTCCGATGCCGTGAGCTCCTCGCTGCCTACCATCGAGGAGTCGGTGGACACTATCGCCAACCTGCCCGAGGCGCACATCCCGCAGCTTGCTGAGGTGCTCGACAAGGTCCAGGGACCTGTGAGCGAGGCTCAGGAGCTCGTGGGGCAGGCGAAGCCGATTCTTGAGCTGCTCCCGCAGATGCTCGGTTCCGACGGCCAGACGCGCACGTATCTCGTGCTCGCGCAGAACAACTCCGAGGTTCGCTCCACGGGCGGCATGCCCGGCTCCTGGGGTACGATCAGCATCACCGACGGCGCCATCTCCATGGGCGAGTTCACCACGGTCGTCAACCAGGAGGGCTTCAACGTCCCCGTGCTCGACGAGGAGCTCAATCACATCGGATGGACACTCGGCACCAATGCCGCGCAGGTTACGTATACGCCCAACTTTGTGAGGACCGGCGAGATTGCATCCGAGTACTGGAGGCAGGCCGGTCTTGGTGACGTTGACGGCGTCATTGCGATCGATCCGGTATTCCTGCAGCGGCTTCTGGGCCTGACGGGCGGCTTCACCGCAGATGACGGAACGACGATCGATGGGTCGAACGCTGCCAGCGTTCTGCTCAGTGACACGTACTGGAAGTTTGGAAACGACGCGACGGCGCAGGACGCCTATTTCGGCTCCGTTGCCGCGCTCGCCTTCAAGAACATCATGGGCAACCTCGGCAATGCCGGAATGACGGACCTCATGGACGTCATCGAGCAGTCCGCCAAGGATGGTCGCCTGCTGGTGTGGATGGCCAACGAGGACGAGGAGAACGTCATGAGAACGCTCGGCATCTCGGGGGAGATGGGCTCCGATCCGACTGACCCCCAGCTGGGCGTGTACCTCAATGACGCAACCTGGAGCAAGATTGACTGGTACGCCTCCTGCTACACGCAGATCGGCGAGGGCGTTGCCAACGATGACGGCACGACGAGCTATCAGGTGACGACCACCCTGACCAACACTTTGACCCCTGATGAGGCGCTGATGGCTCCCAAATACGTCACTGGCTACAACCCGCAAAAGAGTGAGATTTCCGACATGCTGACCTATGTGTACTTCTTTGCGCCGGCTGGAGGCAGCATTTCAAACATGAGCGTCGAAGGGTCCGGCTCGTGCGGCGCGTTCACCAACGCGACGGGATATGGTCTTCCGATGAGCTACGCCCTGACGTCCCTGACGTCGGGGGAGAGCGTGACCTTCACGTATACCGTCACCACCTCCGCCGAGGCGGGGAGCGCTCTTACGCTTAGGACGACGCCGCTCGCGCAAGAGTCCCTCATGCAGGCGCTCATCGCGTAGTCATACGAGCTCGGAGCAGCCATGCCACGCGTCTCAGTTATCGTTCCCGTCTACAACGTTGAGCGCTACCTTCCGCAGTGTCTCGACAGCCTGATGGCGCAGACGCTCGAGGACATCGAGTTCGTCTGCGTCAACGATGGCTCGACCGACTCCTCGCTCGAGCTGCTGAGGCGCGCTGAGGCTCAGGACGCTCGCTTCAGGGTCATCGACAAGCCCAATGCTGGCTATGGGCATACGATCAACCTTGGCATCGCCGAGGCGCGCGGTTCGTACGTGGGCATCGTGGAGTCTGACGACTTTGTTGAGCCGGACATGTTCGAGTGCCTGCTCAAGCGTGCGGAGGCGGACGATCTTGACGTCGTGCGCGCCAACTACTGGCTCTACTGGAGCACGCCCGAGGAGCGCGACGAGCTCGTCGACCTCTGTCGGGAAGAGCTCTGCAGGTGCGCGTTCGACCCGCGTGAGCTCAGCGCGCCGTTCTTCTTCTCGCCCGCGCTCTGGTCCATGCTTGTCCGTCGTGACCTCATCGTCTCAAACGGCCTCAGGTTGCTCGAGACGCCCGGCGCGTCGTTCCAGGATACCTCGTTCAGCTTCAAGATCTGGGCGTGCGCCCGTCGGGCCGCTCTCGTTCACGGCGCCGTTCTGCACTATCGTCAGGACAACGAGTCCTCGTCGATCAACAACCGTGACAAGGCTTACTTTGTCTGTCGGGAGTATGCCGAGGTGGAGCGGTTCGTGCTTGAGGACGTCTGCGACCCCCGCCTTATGCCTATCGCTCAGAAGCGCAAGTATGACGCCTACGTGTGGAATCTCGCGCGTATCGACCCCTCGCTGCGGCCGGAGTTTGCGAGCCGTGCCTCCGCGGAGCTGGGCGCTGCGCTCGAGCGTGGCTGGCTGGACACCGGGCTCTTCTCGCCAAGTGAGCGTCGTGCGCTCAAGGTGCTCCTGAGGAGTCCCGAGACGTTCGTCGCGCGCGTCAACGACGGTCTTCCGCCCTCGCGTCCTGCTGCTCTGTCCCGTGCGCTCAGGAGGCTACGGGGACGTCGGAAATTCCGCTAGTATAGCTACAGGCACTGACCACTGCATTTGCAACGAGGAGTCTCGATGTCCCTGAAGGGTGCCCTCTACAGGCTTTTGAACAGCAGCAGAACCGGCAAGGCCTTCTTTCAGGCGAGGAGGGACCTTCGGGGTGACGAGACTGTCAGGGCGGTGGAGGCCTCCTCCTACGACTTTGTCGATCGGAGCCGTGGCAGCGACAAGCTCTGCATCGTTCTGGCCGGCTACAAGCCCACGTTGTGGGCTGACGTGTTTGGGCGGCTGGCTGCCTACGTGCCTGAGGACGTTGACGTCTGCATCATGACGAGCGGTCTCGTCAACGATGAGCTCAAAGACCTCGCCGCCCGACAGGGCTGGTCGTATCTCTCGACCTCCGTCAACCACATCTCCTTCGTGCAGAACCTCGCGATCGAGCTTCATCGCAAGGCGCGTTGGGTCTACAAGGTAGACGAGGACATGTTCCTCACCGAGGGGTTCTTCGAGGCCCTGTTTGACACCTACCAGTGCGTGAAGGCGGAGAGCCTCTACGAGCCGGCGTTCGTCTCGCCGCTGATCAACGTGAACTGCTACGGTCACCTGCGCATCCTCGAGAAGCTCGGCCTTCTCGACGACTTTCGGGCCACGGGGCTCACCGACGTGAAGTTCACCGATGGCATCCACCACGACTGCCAGGTCATCGAGGACCCCCGCGTGGCCCGCTATCTTTGGGGTGACTCGCGCCCCGAGCTCAGGGACATCGACGCGCTCTCGAGGCGCTTCCGCAAGGAGGGCTTCTCGTACTCGGTCTGCCCCATTCGCTTTAGCACGGGCTCCATCCTCTTCACCCGCGACGCATGGGAGGAGTTTGGTCGTTTTCCGATCACGGCTACGAGCGACTCCTGCGGCCTGGGCGACGACGAGGAGTGCCTCTGCCGCTACGCGTGCTTCACCGGGCGGGCGATCGTCGTCTGCGAGAGCAGCGTGGTGGGGCACCTGGGCTATGGCGGCGCTCAGACAAAGGCCATGCTCGCCTATCACGACGAGCATCCCGAGCGCTTTGCCCTGAAGGCCTCCGCAAATGTCTAGCGAGGCCGGAGGGCCTGCCGCCGAGCGGCCCAGTATCAAGATTCTCATCTCTTGTCACAAGGGCGTCGCCTATCCAAAAAGCGAACTCTTCCTGCCCGTCCACGTTGGGGCGGAGGGGAAGGCCCCGCTGGAGGGGATGCAGCCGGACAACGAGGGCGAGAACATCTCCGACCGCAACTTCACCTACAGCGAGCTCACCGCGCAGTACTGGGCCTGGAAGAGCCTCGACGCAGACTATGTTGGCCTATGCCACTATCGTCGCTATTTCTGCTTTGACGGGAAGCGGCATCACGCGAACGATCACGCGCAGATTGAGGACCCCTGCCTCTGCCCGAGCGCCGTCGAGCGTTACCACATCGACGATGCCCGGGCCATCAGGGCGGCACTGGAGAGCCACGACGTGATATGCGCGCCCGAGTGGAGCGTGCTGGGGGTTCCGACCCCCGAGGGGGTCAAGCGGACGGTGCGCTCGCACATGGTCGGCTACGACCTCATGACGGATACCGATCTCGATGAGCTCGTCAGGATCTGCTGGGAGCTCAAACCGGACTATGTCGATGAGCTTGTCCGCTATCTCAGCGGCAGCCGCTACCTCGGCTACAATTGCTTCGTCATGAGACGCGAGCTCTTCGAGCGTCTCTGTGAGTTTGAGTTCCCGATTCTCGAGGAGTTTGACAGGAACTTCTCGTACGAGGGACTGACGGGCAACCGCAGGCGCATCTGCGGCTACCTCGGCGAGATTCTCTTTAGTACGTTCATTGGGCATCTTGAGCATGTGGAGGGCTGCCCGGTATATCGTGCTCCGCTCGTCTTCTTCGAGGAGACGCCCCCGCGTGTGACCCTAGAGGTCCGACCCGGCCGCCTGCCGCTCTTTTGGCGCTTTCACGGGCGCTCCGCCGAGATGCTGTCCGTGGCGGTGAGAGGGCTGTTTGAGCGGCTCGATTCCTCTCATAGCTATGACCTTACGATTATCGCCGACGCAGATTTTGATGGAGCGTGTCTCATGCGGTTGATCGGCGAGGCTCCCGGCAATCTTCGTGTAAGGCTTGGCGCACCTCAGACACTCGACTGTCCGCGCCCCCTGCCCAACCTTGACGCTGAGGAGCTGGATGCGTTGCTCCCACTGCTTCTTCCGTCTCTGCTCGCAAGTAGGGAGGATGCCGTTGGGCGAGCGCTGTGGCTCGAGGGCTGCGTCCTCTTTGAGTGCGACCCCTCGACCGTTGTCGAGAACGCTCCTGACGCGTCTTTCTCTGCGGTCCGTGACGTCGACCTCGAGGCCGGGCTCAGCAGGACGGATGACAAGGTGTTCTGCAGACGCTATCTGAAAGCTGCGGGCAAGCGACAGGGGCTTGACAGGTCGGTGCTCGTTGTCGACCTTGAGGGGGCTGACGGCTTGCCCGGCGTTAACGGCTTGCGCGTCGAGCTGGATGCCGTGCGCGCGGCTCTGGGTCGCAGGTACGCCTTTGCGACCAAGAGTGCCCTTCTCGTTCGCCTGGGTGCGATGGAGATTGAGTCCGACCTGGTCCGTCCGGTGCCCGATCTCGTCGAGCACCCTGATGCCCCCCATGCGGAGGCCTTCTGGTCGCTTGCGCGACAGACTCCGGCCTATGAGGTTCTTCTCGCCAAACGTGAGGGGGCGGCCGAGGCGCCGTCGCTCAAGGACAGGCTCTTTCCCCCGCACAGCCCGCAGAGGCGGCTGCTCGGGAGGGTGAAGGCGATCGTGCGAGGGTTCGTGCGCCGAGGCTAGCCAAACTGGGCGCGGTACGCGGCGCAGACCTCCTCGACGGGGCCGTCCATGCGCTGGACGCCCTTCTCGATCCAGATGGCGCGCTGGCAGATGCGTTCCACCTGGTCCATGGAGTGCGAGACAAACAGTACTGTGACGTTGCCCGACTCGATGAAGTGTTGGATGCGTCTCTCGCACTTCTCCTGGAAGAAGACGTCGCCCACCGAGAGCGTCTCGTCGACGATGAGGACGTCGGGCTCGGTCACCGTGGCGATGGCGAAGGCGATGCGCGCGACCATGCCCGACGAGTAGTTCTTGAGGGGCATGTCCATGAAGTTCTGGAGCTCGGCGAAGTCGATGATCTCCTGGAGGTGCTCGTCGATGAAGGCGCGATTGTAGCCGAGAAGCGCGCCGTTGAGGTAGATGTTCTCGCGCGCCGTGAGCTCCGGGTCAAAGCCGGCGCCGAGCTCGATGAGCGGCGCGATGTTGCCATGCACGGTGACGTTTCCCTTTGAGGGCTCGAGCACGCCGGCGATGCACTTGAGCATCGTGGACTTGCCCGAGCCGTTGGTGCCGACGAGGCCCACGACCTCGCCGCGGCGCACCTTGAAGCTCACGTGGTCGAGCGCGTGGAACTCCTTGAAGAATAGCTCGTGCCTCATGAGCTTGATGAAGTACTCCTTGAGGTTGTTGAGCTGCTCGCTCGCGATGTTGAAGATCATCGTGACGTCGTTGACCTCGATGGCGTAGTCGTCAGTGGTGGGTGCCATGTCAAGAACCGCCTAGATGTAGAGGATGAACTTGTGCTCGGTCTTGCGGAACACAATGAGGCCGGCTATCAGAGCGAGTACCGCCCAGAGGGCAGCGAGGGCGATCACCAGGGGCTCCGGGGAGCTCTGGTAGACGATCGCGCAGCGCATCATCTCGAGGTAGTTGTACATCGGGTTGAGCTTGACCACCGCGATGACAAACCAGGGGGCGTTGGAGTTGGTGAGCAGGGAGATGTCCCAGAAGATGGGGGTGAGGTAGGTCCACGCCGTGATCACGACGCTCCACAGGTGGATCATGTCGCGGAAGAAGACCGCGAGGGCGCCGATGAGCAGGCTGACGCCCATGCAGAACACCATGAGCAGGGCCAGTGCCGGAATCATCCACAGGATGTGCCAGGTGGGCATCACCCGGAAGAACAGCATGACGATCGCGACGGCGATCAGCGAGAAGGAGAAGTTGAAGGCGGCCGAGAAGACCTTCTGGACGGGGAAGACCCAGCGGTCGACCTTGACCTTCTTGAGCAGCGGCGCCGCGTCGATGATCGAGCGCAGGCCCGAGCTGGTCGACTCGTTCATGAGGGAGAACGTGATGTTGCCCACGATGAGGTAGAGCGGGTAGTTCTCCACGTTGGACCCGCGCAGGAAGTAGGAGAAGACGAAGCTCATGATGATCATCATGAGCAGCGGGTTGAGGACGCTCCAGATGACGCCAAGGACCGAGCGACGATAGCGCAGCTTGAAGTCCTTGGAGACGAGCTGCTCCAGGATGAACCGGTCCTTGGCGAGGTTGTTCGCAACGTGCGCGGCGATGCTGTCCGATTTGATGCCCGTGCCCAAAATGCCTCCTGGCATGAAGTGAGGTTATGCGTCCTGAAGACCTACGAAATCCTAACACAGCCCGTAGCGGGTCATAGAATGAGCAGAGGCGGTATAACTAACAGTGCGGCGCCCATCGCACTAGACAATGGGCGCCGCGATCCCTCTCTTCGGGCAACTAGAGGTTATAGAGCCTATATAGGAAGGCTGCCATATCACAACGAGCGACGTTGGCATAGGGACGGAACGTGTTATCTGGGAATCCGGTCGTGATTTTTGACGATGCAAGCCAATCAATATCCCCTGCGTGAGGAGTGCTTGAACTCACGTCAAAGAAGCTGGCCTTACTTGAAGAATCGCTTGCTCCCGCCTTACCAGATAGCAGCGCAAGCCGATGCAGAAATGCCGCCATGTCACATCTAGCTATGGTCGCATAGGGGCGGAAGGTTCCGTCGGAAAACCCCGTGGAAATTCCCGTGTGAGCGAGCCAGAGAATATCCTCCGCATGAGGAGTCGTGCTATTGACATCCGAGAACGAATCCCAGTCACTTGTCGCAGGAGTCCAAGTGGCAGCTCCGTCAACACCCATTCGAACGGCAAGCCTTCTCAGGAATGCGGCCATATCGCAGCGGGCCACACTGCTATACGGTCTAAAGGTGCCATCCGGAAAACCCGTCGTGATTCCGTTTTCTGCGAGCCAGTAAACATCGTCAACATGAGGGGTGGTTGAGCGCATGTCAGAGAAGGCCTTCTCGTTCACGCAATTGGAGCACGGCTCATATCCTTTTGAGAGGGCTTCCTCAAGTGTCATCGATCGCGGTGATGTCATGTTTGAGCAGTCGGATACATAGTGATATTTTGAACCGGTTTTCGGAACGTAGACCGTTCTGGTCATATCAACTGCTTGTGCAACTATGGGGCAGAGTCCACTTATGAGGACGAGCGTGCACAATATCAAACAAATATGATTTGCGAGCTTGGCAACTCCTTTTATCATGTTTTATCCCCTTCCCAATGGAGACGAAGAAGTGCATTGCGATTCTTAGTGTAGGTTAATAAAGGAGTTACATCGTCAAACGAGAGGTTAGCGGTCGCCTGATTTGGGTGAGAGGCGCGCTTGGGAAGAGTGGGCGAAATAGGGTTGTTGAGCAAAATCAGCGCCCATCATCACACTGAAGATTTGCGATAACGGGCGCTGTCATTTGATGTATAGCTAAACTTATTGCATGAGGCCGTGGATCCGTTTTAGGAACGCTGCCATGTCCTGTCGCGCAACGGCGCTCATGCCTCGGAAGGTGCCGTCCGGGAAGCCCGTGGAGACGCCCGTGTGGCCGAGCCACCAGACCTCCTTGCAGTGGGGTGTGTCGCTCGTAACGTCAATGAAGCGCCTCTTGTCCTCAGCGCTCGGGGTGTAGCTGGGAGAGCCGGCGATTCTGTAGAGGAACGCTGCCATGTCCTGTCGCGCAACGGCGCTCATGCCTCGGAAGGTGCCGTCCGGGAAGCCCGTGGAGATGTCATTCCCCGCAAGCCACCAGATATCTTCATGATGCTCGGTCTTGGCTGTTACGTCACCGAAGGCAAACTTATAGAAGGGAGGAAACGCATTGATATCGACATTACCCGCGACTCCAGATACAGCTCCGGTACTGGTGTACTGCCAGGCAAGGCACCCGTCGAAATAGGGGTTCTCGAACTTCAGCGTTGCCGAGCCGTACTCAGCGGCCCATGCCGCTCTCTCCCAAATGTAATCCGACTTGAGAACGTCATTGAGGTACGAGCGGTATGAGTAGACGCGCACGTTATTGTATCCGCGTCCAGACAGAGTGCTGCAGTACTGTCTGACGATTGCGTCGTAGGTCTTGACGTCCGAAGGCGGCTCGTGTCCCGTCCACACCCACTTCTCTAGATCGTAGAAGACCGGAAGCTTTGGCGTGCAACCATACTGCTCAATAAGGTCTGCAGTAAAGTTGGCCTCATCTGCAGCCATGGCTGCATTATATGCATAGCTATAGAGATAGACGCCATAAGGTATGCCAAGCGTATTGCACGCTGTAATGTTGTTCTTGAGTTGATAGTCAGCCCGGTCGCTACCAAATCCGAGACGAATGATGGCGCCGTCGACCCCGGACTCTTTGACGGTGTTCCAATCGATGACCCCGTTATGCTCGCTTACGTCTATGACCTTGTAGGCGGGGTCAAGATACGTGTTTGCATTGCCGTCACGGAACGCCTTCAGATTGGCGTCGACCTCGCTCGTGCTCCAGCTGGGGCCAGCAGAGAAGGTGGAAGCTGCCGGTTCCTCAACGCTTGTAAGCATGCGCTCTGGGTTGGGCGGAGTATTAATATCATTATGCGAATCCGAGTCTTCCTCGGCGAAGGCGGCGGCTGGCGCTAGCGTGGATGCTCCCACGCATCCCGCGAGAACAAGTAGTTCCCTACGTGTCAAAGTTGGCTTGGGCGTCTCCATGGGCCTCTCCGGAACAATCGGCAATAGGGCGTAATCCAGATTAACTTATTTGACGATATCGGCGCACAGGGACTTGAGGAGTGACCTCTGGTTCTCCAAGAACTGTGCATGAGTTTTTGGGGCTGGCTGATCGGAGATGAGCGTCAGAACTGTTCCGCGAACATCCCGTTCAAACTCGCTCAGCGAAGCGAGATGACACGGATCAGAGAGCAACTGGACTAAGTGGGTCATCTTGTTCATATAGTGAGGATGATTTTCAGCGCAGACGCACAATGTATTGACGCCCTGAATCAAAGAGATGAGAGCTGCATGATACTTATAGGATATTAGGAAATCATTTTTTTCAAAATGGAGGCCCCCAAGAGTCCCTTGATACGAATCAACGACTAAGTGCTCGTCAGGAATTCCGTCGACGAGTTCAGCACAATATCGAGCATCGTGCCCGCCACGGTCATTTAGGAAGGGAATGAGATGGAACTCATAGTTGTCGCTGATTTCGGGCAGGGCGCCTAAAAGCAGCTCAATTACTGTTCTGTAGTGACCAAGCAGGTTCGGGATAGATAAGGGAACAAGCGCAATTCGGAGCGGAGCATCGTTGCGCCGGACCGTGTGCAGGGGGAGTTTCGCGAGCTGTGCGTTTGCGAACGCGAGGTCCTCGCATACTTGGATGGCATCGCCGTTGATTCCTGAACTCTCGAGGACCTTCTTTGAGTATGGATCCCGAAGCGAGAAGGCAATGCTGTTTTGGACGATTGGGCCAAGCTCGCGTAGATAGGCGCGATCAGAAATCGAGTCATTTGTGCTGAGGCCAAGGCAATACACGCGCTTGCCCCGGGCAATCATTTTCTTCGACAAGCGGATGAAGAGGTTCCCCGTGTTCGTGTTATTTGGATCGTTATCATATTGGTCGTCGTCGATGATCGCTCCGCCGCCCCAAACCAACGTCGAGAAATGATCTACAAGTTGATCGAGATCCCAGGTTGATTTTGGGTAGTGGAGGATGGTAACCCTGGGGTCAAGCAGATCGGTAGGATAGTAGAAGTTATCCCAGAGCAATACGGAGATTCGATCGAGAGAATCCTCGGGAAAGCACTGCAGAAGCGTCTGGAGCATGAGCTCGTCCCCGAAATTCTCGGCTCCGTACCACCCAGCAACAAGAATATCCGAAGCACTCTGGGCAAGTTTGATAAAGTATTCAAGATTGATGTAGCGTAGGTCACCGAGGACAGAAAGAAAAGAAGTCTGATTCTGACGAATCTGTCGAAGTTCGTGCTCTATCTTTTCTGTTTTGACGCTCTGCTGATTCAGGGCTTCTGAAAGACTGTCGGTCCGATTGAGGAAAGCCCTCGACGTCGGAGGCAAGAGGGGGCGGATTTCGTCTTTGAGGCCCATGGTGCTCCATTCGGGGTGGGAGGTGTCTCTTGGCATCAGTATATTGGTTGACACCAGAAAGAGTCTACGCAGTTCGCACGCCATAATCTGTTGCCCGTAAGGATGTTTTGATTTCTACTAACAACAAGGATGGCTGTCTTGGTCGCAAGCCCCACCCTCGTTCTTCTCGCCCCACCGGTGGCGAATCGGCCCCCAGCGGATTGTCGCGTCTGAGGGAGGCGTTTCGGGGTAACATACCCCTTGTGGCAATCGCCACGGGTATCGCGCGAGAGCGCAGCTTTTGCCCTGCGGGGCAGAGAAAGAAAGGCACGACATGGCACAGGGTACTGTCAAGTGGTTCAATCCGGACAAGGGCTACGGCTTCATCTCCCGCGAGGATGGGGACGACCTGTTCGTTCACTACTCCGAGATTCAGATGGACGGCTTCAAGACGCTGGACGAGGGCCAGGCCGTCGAGTTTGACGTCACCACCGGTCAGAACGGCAAGCTCCAGGCTTCCAACGTCCGCAAGCTCTAGGCTTTAGCGAACACGGCGACTTGGAGGGGCTCGGACTTCGGTCCGGGTCCCTTTTGCGTATGTGGGTTCTTCTCGGCTGCACGTTCTTCTTGGCCGCGTTTTCACCGAGACGGAGGAAGTGCAGAAAAACGTCTAGGAATCGCCGACCTTTTCTGCAGATGCTCCGCCTCGGTGCGCGACGTGGCATCGATCGCACGCTGTTCCTTCGATGCATTTCGTCGTTCAGCTGACATATTTCGCTGGAAATTTTACGGATAATCCGTAAAATTCTGTCTAGAGATACGCAAGAGAAGGGAACTCCAATGCTCACGTCCTTCTCGTTCAGGAATTACGGGCCCTATCGCGAAGAGGCTCGGCTCGATCTGCGCGCCGCCCCCGCGTACAAGGAACACGAGTACAACCTGGTGGCATCCTCCATGGGCGAGAAGCTTCTGAAGGTCGTTGCCATCTATGGAGCCAACGCCTCCGGCAAGAGCCAGCTGATAAAGGCCTATCGGGCCTTCTCGAGCATCGTCACAGAGTCCTTCAGCCAGGTGGACGAGCGCGCCGCGAACGCCCCTGGCGACCATGTCGCCGGCCGAAACGGGTCCGCGCTTGCGCGGCACTACAACCCTTTCAAGTTTGCCTCCGACGACGAAGACGAGACCGAGTTTGAAGCAACGTTCGACGTCGGGGAGGGCGAGATCAGATATGGCTTCTCGACCGACGGCAAACGCGTGCTCTCCGAGTGGCTCTATCTAGTGAAGGCGTCCACCAAGCGACTGAGCGTCCTGCTCGAGCGCGAGGGGCAGGACATCGAGTTCGGCTCTTCCATTCGCTCCGAGTGCGATCGGTATGCGGAGAACATCTCCGAGGAAACGCTGGTGCTCTCGTTCATGAGCGGCATTGCCCTCAAGACCCCGTATTTCAAGGTCGCCAAGCGCTGCGTCTCGAGGACGTTTGCCTTCACCAGCATCTCTTCCGAGGTCGTGGACGATTTCCTTGAGGACGTTGCCCTCGAATATGCGAACGAGGACAAGCACGCTCGTCTTCTCGAGTTCCTCAGGGCGATCGACGTCTGCATCGAGGACGTCTCCGTGGAGAGAAACGGCGACAGCGTGCTCGTGTTCACGCACCATCGCGGTGCCGACGGCCGGAGCTATCGCGTTCCGATCTCGATCGAATCCGAGGGAACCAAGAAGGCAATCGTGCTCTTCTACCTTCTGAGCGCAGCGGTCGACTCCGGCGCCACCCTGCTCATGGACGAGCTCAGCGCGGCGCTTCACCCGCTGCTCGTCCGTGCGCTCATAACGCAGTTCCACCGCGAGGGCGTCAAGGGTCAGATCGTCTTCACCACGCACGACACCTCCATGCTGGACAGGCGATACCTGCGCAGGGACCAAGTGTGGTTCGTGGACAAGAACGAGAGCGGCTCATCCGAGCTCTACTCGCTCGCAGACTTCAAGCTGCGCAACGACACCAACTACACGAAGGGCTACCTCTCCGGAATGTTCGGTGCCATCCCCAGGCTCAGGGAGTTTGTGCTCGGGGGTGACGGAAGTGAAGGATAGCGGGAGGTTCAGGAGTCGTCGCAGGCAGAGGGGGCCGCGGACTACCGAGACGAGGAAACCTCGGTGCGGGACCTTCCTGATCGTCTCCGAGGGGGCGAAGACCGAGCCTCACTATTTCGAGGGCCTGGTCAGGTCGCTCGTGGGGACCGTGCCCGACGAGGTGGAGATCGTGGGCGCCGGCCGCGTCACCACCTCGTTGGTCGAGTGGGTCGCGAAGAAGGTGAACCGTTCTCCCCGGAACTACGACAACGTCTGGGTGGTGTTTGACCGGGACGACTTTGAGAGCTTTGACGAGGCGGTTTCCGCTGCGGAGCGAAACGGGTTCCGTGCCGCATGGAGCAACGAGGCGTTTGAGTATTGGCTCTGTCTCTATCTGGGGCGTTATGACTCGGCGCTGTCGAGGGGCGACTGGGTCGACATCCTCGACGCCGCCTTCAGGAGGGCGGGGCACGGCGGCTTTGAGAAGAACCGCGAGGACGTCTTCGAGGTGCTCAGCGACCTTGGTGATCACGAAATGGCAAAAAGGTTTGCCAGGAGAGTGCGAGAGCAGTACAAAGCGGAAGAGCCGCCTTCGAGGCGCAACCCATGCACAACGGTTGACTTGCTCGTCGAGCAACTGGAGAGCGCGCTGGGCGACTGATTCCGTGCCGCAGTTTCTTCTCGACACGCTCTTCTTCATCGAGACGGAGGAACTGCGGAAAATCGTCTAGGAATCGCCGACTTTTTCTGCAAATGCTCCGTCTCGGCGCGCGAGGGTCGACGGCGCTGCCGGCGCGCCACGCCCGCCCCTTGACAACAATCCGAAATCGGACTAATGTGGCAGGCCCACGAACCTGCCGACCATGGAAGGGGGAGCGGTGCCCGACACGCAGGACCGGCCGGCCAGCGCGCGTGAGATCGACGTGCTCTACCGCGAGAGCGACAAGCTCTACTACGAGCTCGCGCGCGGCTGCGGCCTCTCCGAGACCGCGTACTGGATCATCTACGCGCTCGAGGCCTCGGGCGGCAGCGTCACGCAGCGCCAGATTGCCGGCGACTTCTCGTACTCCAAGCAGACGGTCAACTCCGCGCTCAAGACGCTCGCGGCGCGCGGCCTGGTGGAACTCGTCCCGGCCGAGAACGACCGTCGCACCAAGCTCGTCTCGCTCACGCCCGCCGGCCGTGCCTTCGCCGACGAGCGCGTGCGCCCCGCCATCGCGGCCGAGGACCGCGCCTTCACGAGCCTCGCCCCCGCCGAGCGCGCCGAGCTGCTTCGCCTCGTGCGTGCCTACGCGAGCGCCATCGACGCCGAGCTCGCGGGTCTGAGAGAAGGGAGGGGGCAACAGTGACCGAGAAGAACGCTGCGCCCCGCCGCGACTACAGCAAGCGCACCGCCGCGCGCCTGCTCCTGCGCCTCATGGCCCCGTACAAGGGAACGCTCCTCGCCATCCTCGTGGCGGCTCTCTGCGACATGACCGGCATGCTCTTCATCCCCACGCAGCTCTCGGCCATGGTCAACGTGGCCGTGAACACTCGTGACATGAGCGCCCTCATGGGTCACGGCGTCGCCATGCTGATCGCTGCGTTCGTGGGCTCCGGCGGCTACCTCACGACGGTCTACCTCACCTCGCGCCTATGCGCCAAGATCGGCCGCGACCTGCGCACGCGCGTCTACGAGGCGTCGCTTGCCTTCTCGGCGTCGGACTTCAACGCCTTCGGCACGGGCTCCATGATCACGCGCACCCTCTCGGACGCCAACGTGGTCCAGCAGACGCTCCTCATGTCGATCCTCATGATCTTCCCGGTGCCCATCGCCTGCGTGATCGCGGTGGCGTTGGCCTTCTCCACGGACGTGGTGATGGGCTGGGTCCTGCTTGCCGTCACGCTCGCGGTCGTCGCGATCTGCGTGGCGGCCGTGGCCAAGTCCGCGCCCATCTTCACGCGCCTGCAGGGCTTCATCGACAACATGAACACGCGCCTGCGCGAGTCGATCACTGGCGTGCGCGTGATTCGCGCCTTTGGCAAGGAGGCCCACGAGCGCGGCCGGCTGGACGAGACGTTCGCCGACTTCGCCACCAACGCCATCCGCGTGAACGTGGTCTTTGCGCTCACCGACTCCGTCACGTTCTTCCTGATGAACGCCGTCGAGGCCGCGATCATGTGGGTCGGCGCGGACCGCGTGGGTGCCCACGCCATGCAGATCGGATCGATCTCGGCGCTGGTGGAGTACGCGATGCTCATCATGATGTTCCTCATGATGGCGCAGTTCGCGATCCTGCAGGTGCCGCGCGCGCTGGCCTGCCTCACACGCGCCGCCGAGGTGCTGGGCGTGGACCCGGAGATCGCCGACGACCCCGCGCCGCGCTCGCTCGCCTCGGGCGAGAAGAACGCCGAGGTCGCGCGCTTTGACCACGTGAGCATGCGCTTCCCCGACGCCGACGAGGAAACCCTGCACGACCTCACGTTCTCCCTGCGTCGTGGCGAGGTCACCGCGATCATCGGCAACACGGGCTCCGGCAAGTCCACGATCGCGCGGATGCTCCTGCGCTTCAACGACGCCACGGGCGGTAGTCTGAGCTTCGGCGGCGTGGACGTGCGCCGGCTCACTCAGGCCGACCTGCGCCGCCGCATCGCGTACGTGCCGCAGAAGGCGTGGCTCTTCTCGGGCACCATCGCCGAGAACCTGCGCCACGGTGACGCCGCCGCCCCCGACGAGCGCCTCTGGCACGCGCTCGACGTGGCCCAGGGCGGCTTCGTGCGCGAGCTGCCCGACGCGCTCGGCACGCGCGTGGCCCAGGGCGGCACCAACTTCTCGGGCGGGCAGCGCCAGCGCCTGGCCATCGCCCGCGCCCTCGTGCGCGAGGCGGACCTCTACGTCTTTGACGACTCGTTCTCCGCGCTCGACTACAAGACCGACGCGGCGCTGCGCCACGCGCTCGCCGGCGAGCTCACGGGCGCGGCGACGCTCATCATCGCCCAGCGCGTGAGCACGATTCACGACGCGGACCAGATCGTGGTTCTGAAGGACGGCGAGGTCGTGGGCCTGGGGCGCCACGACGAGCTCATGCGGAGCTGCCCCACCTACCGGGAGATCGCGGACTCGCAGACGAGAGGGGGCGCCGCCCATGAGTAGCGAGAAGAACCAGGAGCTCGACCAGGCCGCCGAGCTCGAGCGCGGGGAGGCCGCCCTGCCGCCCGAGGAGGAGCTCGAGGTCCCGACCGACGCCCTCGGCACCGCCCGGCGCCTCTGGGACGCCGCGCGCGGGCAGCGCTGGCGCCTCGTCGTGGCGGCGCTCTGCTCGGTGCTCTACGTCGCCGGCTCGCTCGGCGCCACCGCCTACAGCGCCCACCTGATCGACCTGCTCTGGGCCAACATCCAGGCCGCCTTCGCGGAAGGGGAGAGCTTCGTGGCCGCCATCGGCAACGGCGGCGAGGAGATCCTCGCGTTTCTCGGCATCTGGACGGCCGCGTGGCTCTTCTACACCGTGCAGGTGCTCGTCATGGCGAGCTTTGCGGAGCGGCTGAACCTGGGCCTGCGCCGTCGCATCGGCGAGAAGTGCGCCCGCCTGCCGCTCGCCTACTACGACGCCCACCAGCCCGGCGACACCATCAGCCGCGTGACCAACGACCTCGACAAGGTCTCCGAGGTGCTGCAGCGCGGGCTCCTCCAGCTGCTGATCGCCGTCACCATGGTCGGCGGCGCGATCGTGATGATGAGCACCTACAACCTCATGCTCACGGGCGTCTTCGTGACGTTCGCGCTGGTGGCGAGCGTCGTCACCAAGGTCGTGACCGGTGCCACGCTCAGGGTCGCCGCCGCGCGCCAGGCCGCGCTCGGCGAGCTCACCGGGCGCGTCGAGGAGGCCTACTCGGGCCGCGCCGTGATCAAGGCGTTCGGACGCGAGGAGGCGAGCCTCACCGACGTCCGCGCGGCCGCCGAGCGCCTCGCGCAGACGTCCGGCACCGCCGACTTCGTGACCAACGCGATCGCGCCCGCCATCCGCTTCCTCATGCGCCTCTGCCAGGTGACCGTGGGGCTTCTCGCCGGCGGGATGCTCGTCATGGGACAGATCTCCGTGGGCGTCTTCCAGGCGTTCTTCCAGTACGTGATGCAGGCCTCCGAGCCCTTCACGCAGCTCTCGCTCACGGTGAACATGCTTCAGGGGGCGCTCGCCGCCGCCGAGCGCGTGTTCCGCCTGCTGGACGAGGCCGAGGTCGTGCCGGACCCGGCCGAGCCGGCGGCGCTGCCGGAGCCGGTGCGCGGGCGCGTTGCCTTCGAGCACGTGCGCTTTGGCTACGCGCCCGACCGCCCGCTCATGCGCGACGTGTCGCTCGTCGCGGAGCCGGGGCAGAAGGTGGCCATCGTCGGCGCAACGGGCGCGGGCAAGACGACGCTCATCAATTTGCTCATGCGCTTCTACGAGGTGGACGGCGGCCGCATCACGCTCGACGGTGTGGACACCCGCGAGCTCACGCGCGCGGAGCTGCGCCGCCAGTTTGGCATGGTGCTGCAGGACGCGTGGCTCTTCGAGGGCACCATCGCAGAGAACATCGCCTACGGCAAGCCTGGCGCCACGCGCGAGGAGGTGGAGGCGTCCGCCCGCGCGGCGCGCGTGGACTTCTTCGTGCGCACGCTGCCGCACGGCTACGATACGCTGCTCGTGAACGACGCCGAGAACATCTCCCAGGGCCAGCGCCAGCTGCTCACCATCGCGCGCGCGATGCTCACCGACCCGGCGATCCTCATCCTCGACGAGGCCACATCGAGCGTGGACACCCGCACCGAGCAGGCCATCGTTCGCGCGATGGAGGCCATCATGGAGAACCGCACGAGCTTCGTGATCGCGCACCGCCTCTCCACGATCGTGGACGCGGACCTGATCCTGGTGATGGAGGCGGGCACGATCGTGGAGCAGGGCACCCACGAGGAGCTGCTCGCCGCCGGCGGCGCCTACGCCGAGCTCTACCGCAGCCAGTTCGCGTAGCGCCGCCGCTGCGCCGTCCTTCTCGCCCGTCGCCCTTCTCGCCCGCCCTTTTCGCCGAGACGGAGCGTTTGCAGAAAACCATCTAGAAATTGGCGATGTTTTCCGCAGATGCTCCGTCTCGGTGCACAGCTGCGCAGACGGGCGAGAAGAACCTCAGACGTGGGCTCTCGCGCGGACGATGCGCAGCTGGCCCGTGGCGTAGTCGAGTCGCGAGCTGCGCGTGACAACCTCTGGGGCGACGGTCGGCCAGCTGTTTGGGTCGCGCGGCACGTCGAAGCGCTCAAGCAGCGCGCCCAGCCGCGCCGGGTCGCGCGCGTCATCGTACGAGAAGCGCAGGATCGCCGGGTGGAGCGCCGTGAGGTGCGACTCGCGCAGCCGTTCGTCCTGCATGACGCGCAGCGCGTCGCGGCCGCCCATGAGCTCGGGGCGTTTCGTCTTCTGGCGCCCGTCCAGCTCGCCGATGATCAGGCGCCCGTCCTCGGTGAGCCACAGGAAGTCCACGCGGAACCACCTCCCGGGCTCCACGGGGTCCTCGATCCAGACCTGCAGCTCCGGCATCGCAAAGCCGAGCTGGTACATGTTGGCCCGGGCGATCGACTCGCCGCCGCTCTCGGCGCGCGCGTCGGCGAGCACGGCGGCGCGAATCGCCGCGCGGACGCCGCGACGGCCCCGATACTCCTCTCCGAGAAAGCTGGCCAGCCTTCGGGCCGTGGTATGCCCCGTCTGCAGCGCCGCATCCGCTATGGCGAGCGCGTCAGGGAACTCAAACGACGCCAGGCAGTCAAACACCGTGCGCCAGAACGGCACGAGCGGCAGGTCGTCATGCACCTGGACGGTGTCGTCGGCAATGTGGTGGCGGACGATTCCGGGGCACGAGCGGTAGCTTGCGCCCGAGGGGGTCGCCACGTGCACGTCGGAGAGCAGGTCCCACGTTACGGGCAGCCCGTAGGCAACGGCCGCCGACGCGCCGCAGAAGCGCCGCGTGGGGTGGAGGGGCGCGAGGGCACGCATCAGGTGCAGGGTCTTCTCGGGCGGCTCGAGGCGCTCCCAGGCTTCGCGCCACAGGAAGAGACCCCGGACGGGCTCCACGATCTCGGCGCTGCGGTACCGCATGGCGTCGCGCAGGGAGCGGCTGTCCGGGGAGCAGCAGCGTCCCTCTCGCTGGGCCTCGTCCAGCAGCGCGACCACGCGATCGTTGATAGACGTTCCCATAGGTTGCCTCCTTCATATGAGACATTATCACATATGAAGTTTAAAGCAACCAAACAAGTAATTGCATAAACTCTACGAGACGTTGCTCCGCCTCGATAGATAAATCGCCGAGGCGGAGCAAATGCAGAAAACCGTCTAGAAATCGGCGACGTTTTCTGCAAATGCTCCGTCTCGGCGAAAAGGGACGATTATGTGGGCGGTTTAGCGCCGGCGCGCGGGGCGGGCGAGAAGAACGCCTAGTCGCAGGCGCCGCAGGACTCGCACTTCTCGCTCTTGGGTGCCGCGCCCGTGCCGCGCTGGTCGGTGTTGTAGAAGCCGGAGCCCTTGAAGACGATGCCGGACGGGTCGAAGACGCGCTCCGCCTCGCGGCCGCAGCTGGGGCAGCTCACCGTGGGGTGGGCGCTCATCGGGTGCTCCACCTCGAACGTGATCCCGCAGTCTGGGCAGTGATAGTCGTAGCGTGCCATGGTACCCTCCGAACGTGACGCGTGTTCAAACGTCTGATACTTTACCCAACCTTGTGGCGATTTCATCCGGGATTGCCGAACTCAGAACTATGATGTGCTTCGTGAGCGAAGGGGAGCCGAAGGGAGAGCGATGGAGATAGCGGGTGCGATCTTTGACTGCGACGGCACGCTCGTCGACTCGATGGCCATGTGGACGAGGTGCTTCGCCTGGCTGTGCGAGCGTCACGGGGTGAGCGAGGTCCCGCAGGATCGCGTGGAGGCGCTGTCGCTGCGTGACGGGTGCGCGCTGCTGCACGACGAGTACGGCGTGCGCGCGTCCGTCGACGAGCTCTACGAGGAGATCTGCGCGCACGTGCGCGACGGCTACGAGCACGAGGTCACCCTCATGCCGGGGGCCCGGGAGTTTCTGGACGAGCTCGCCGCTGCCGGCGTGCCGATGGTCCTGGCGAGCTCCACGCCCGTGCGCGAGCTGCGCAGCTGCCTGGCGACCCACGGCCTGACGGGCTACTTCCAGGACGTGGTGAGCACCGAGGACGTGGGCGGGCGCGACAAGGAGTTCCCGGACGTCTACCTGGAGGCGGCACGCCGGCTGGGCACGCCGCGCGAGAGCACGTGGGTCTTCGAGGACGCGCCCTTCGGCGTGCGGACGGCGCGCCGGGCCGGCTTTGCCGTGGTGGGGCTCATGAACGACCACGACGGCCGGCGCGAGGAGGACGTGCGCCCGTGGTGCGACGTCTTCGCCCACGGCTTCGCGGAGCTCTCGGTGCCGCTGCTGCGCGACTACGAGCGCCCGGCGGCCGAGCACGGGGCGCCGATGCGCGCGCTCGTCGTGGCGGGCTCGCCCGAGCCGAGCTCGCCGGCGCTTCTCGCCCGCCTGGCCGACGAGGCGGACTACGTGGTCGTGGCCGACGGCGGCGCGGACGCGTGCCGCGCGGCCGGCGTGGCCCCCGACCTCTTCTGCGGCGACGGCGACTCGGCCTCCGGCGAGGGGGCGGCCTGGGCCCGGGCCGCGGCCCGCGCGACGGTGAGCTTCCCTTCCGAGAAGTACGCCACGGACCTCGCGCTCGCGCTCGACTGTGCCCGCCACGAGGCGGCCCGCCGGGAGGCCCCGCTCGCCCTCACGCTCACCTGCGCCGCCGGCGGCCGTCCCGACCACGCGCTCGCCGTGGTGGGCCAGCTCGCGGGCGCGGGCGCGGCCTCGGCGCGGCTCGTCGAGGACGGCTTCGAGATGCGGATCGTCTCGGCGGCGGGGGAGCGACGCTGGGAGCTCGGGCCGGACGCGGTCGACCGCACGTTCTCGGCCATTGCCGTCGCGCCGGACACGCGCATCGACGAGCGCGGCATGCGCTGGGAGCTCACCGATAAGCCGATGGAGCTTCTCGGCGACCTGGGCGTCTCCAACGTCGTTACCGCCCCGGACGCGAGCGTCACCTGCCGCTCCGGCGCCGTCGCGGCGTTCCTGCTGCACGACGTCCCCCAACACCTTGCGCGCGCCGACACAAACGCCACAAATGCTTGAGGTTTTGCGTTGCGGTCGCGCGAGCGTGTGCTATAGTTGGCGAGCTGTGTAAAAGCGGGCGCGAGAAGAGCGCCGCGCCCCCGAGGAGGTACGCATGTCCAAGGTCTGTGAGTTCTGCGGCAAGCACGCCGTCGCCGGTCGTTCCATCAGCCACTCCCACCGCGTGGTGAACCGCACGTTCAAGCCCAACATCCAGCGCGTCACCGTGGTCGTCGACGGTCACCGTCGCAAGGCCAACGTGTGCTCCCGCTGCCTCAAGTCCGGCAAGATCGCCCGCAGCTAGCCGGCGCGACACCGCACGTGCAGGGGCCGTCCTCGGACGGCCCCTTTTTCTATGCCGCCGCGAGCGCACGTTCACGCCGGCCCGCCTGCGCTATAATCGTCACATTGAGACAGCTCTCCCTACTCGAGAGGAGTTCGCATGTCAGGTGTTGTTCCGGGTACGCTCAGGGTCTCCAACGACTGCATCGCCGACCTCGCCGGCTACGCCGCGCTCGAGTGCTACGGCGTCGTGGGCATGGCCGAGATCGACGAGCAGGCCGGCGTCGCGCGCCTCCTGCCGTCCTTCCGCCTGCGCAAGGGCATCGACGTCGCCGCCTCCGCGGGCCGCGTCACGGTGGACCTCCACGTAATCGTGGAGCAAGGGGTCAACATGTCCTCCGTCGTCGGCAACCTCACGAGCTCCGTCAAGTTCCTGCTCAAGCAGATCGCCGAGCTCGAGAACGTGGACGTGAGGGTCCACATCGAGGGCCTGCGCAACGCGCGCTAGCACCTCCCGCACCGTAGGCCCGAAAGAGAAAAGGTCCTCGAAGATGATTTCGTCTGTCGTCCGCACGTGCTTCCCCGTCGCCGCCAAGGTCGTGGCCGACCGCGCCGAGGAGATCAACAAGCTCAACGTCTTCCCCGTCCCCGACGGCGACACCGGCACCAACATGTCGCTCACGCTGGGCACGGTCGTCCGCGAGGTGGAGGCGCTGCCGGCCGACGCCTCGATGGAGGACGTCTCCAAGGCCATCACGCACGGCTCGCTCATGGGCGCGCGCGGCAACTCCGGCGTCATCACGAGCCAGATCTTGCGCGGCATCGCCGAGGGCCTCTGCGACGCCAAGAACCCCGAGCACGCCACGCCGGGCGACGTAGCCCACGCCTTCCGTCGCGGCGTGAAGGTCGCCTTCAAGGCCGTGCGCAAGCCGGTCGAGGGCACGATTCTCACCGTCCTGCGTGACGTCTCCGCCAAGGCGGACCAGCTCGAGAAGAACCGCGACCTCGCCACGCGCGACATGCTCGATGCCCTCGTCGTCGAGGCCTACGAGTCCGTGGCGCGCACGCCGGAGCTCCTGCCCGTCCTCAAGGAGAACGGCGTCGTGGACTCCGGTGCCTTTGGCTTCGCGGTCTTCATGGAGGCCTTCGTCAACGCCGCCACCGGCAAGGCCGGCGAGCTCACCGACTTCAAGACCACCGTCGACGCCAAGGCCGACGTCTCCGCCAAGGTCCAGATCGAGCTCAACGACGACTGGGAGGGCTCGGAGTTCCGCTACTGCAACGAGTTCCTCTTCAAGGCCGAGAAGCCCTTCGACGTTGACAAGTCCCTCGCCTACCTCGCCACGCTCGGCGACTGCGAGCTTATCGTGGGCGCCTACCCCGACTTCAAGGTCCACGTGCACTCCAACGAGCCCAACCGCGTGCTCGAGTACATGCTCCAGTTCGGTCAGGTCTACGAGGTCTTCATCCACAACATGGACATGGAGTCCCACGACCGCACCGCCAAGATCGCGGCCGACCAGGCCGAGGCGGCGGGCGAGAAGAACGCCGGGCCGCGCAAGAAGCTCGGCTTCGTCGCCGTGGCGGCCGGCTCGGGCGAGGAGGAGATCCTGCGCTCGCTGGGCGTGGACGTGGTCGTCTCCGGCGGCCAGACCATGAACCCCTCCACGGCCGACATCCTCGCCGCCATCGAGGAGGCCAACGCCGAGAGCGTCATCGTGCTGCCGGGCAACGGCAACATCCGCATGGCCGCCGAGGCTGCGGCCTCGGCCTGCGAGGACGCGCACGTGGCCGTGGTCCCCACCAAGACCGTGCCGCAGGGCTTCTCGGCCATGTTCGCCGTGGACCCGGAGGCCACGCTCGAGGACAACGTGGCGGCCATGACCGAGGCCATCCAGGACGTCCGCGGCGGCGAGGTCACGACCGCCGTGCGCGACTCCCAGGCCGCCGACGGCAGCCCCATCCACGCCGGCGACGTCATGGGCATCCAGGACGACTCGATCGACGTCGTGGGCTCCGACGTGGCCGAGGTCACGCTCGAGCTCATCAACAAGATGCAGGACGAGGAGGAGGGCGACTCGCTCACCATCCTCGCCGGCCAGGACATGGACGACGAGGCCTTCGAGGCGCTCGTCGCCCGCATCGAGGAGGCCCAGCCGGACCTGGAGGTCGACCCGCACCGCGGCGAGCAGCCCCTCTACCCCGTGATCTTCTCGATCGAGTAGGCAGTGGGGGAGCGCCCCGCCATAGCGACCGCAGCGGAGAGGGTGCAGCGAACCTGCGCCCTCTCTGACTCTGTGGAGCGCCTGCGCTACGTCAAGGGCGCCCGCGCGGAGGCCCTCGCGCGCCTCGGCATCCGCCGCGTGCGCGATCTGCTGCTCCACGTGCCCCATCGCTACCTGGACTTCACGCGCGTCGAGAAGATCGCCCGCGCCGACGTGGGCACCGACGCCACCGTCGTGGCCCGGGTGGACCGCGTGCAGACCAAGCGCCCGAGGCCGCGCCTGCAGATCGTGGAGCTCTCGGTGATGGACGAGACGGGCGTGCTCGTGGCCACGTTCTTCCGTCAGCCGTGGGTCGCCGAGCAGGTGAGAGAGGGCGACGTGGTCGCGCTCTCGGGCAAGGTCACCTTCGGCTACGGCTTCAAGCAGATGAAGGGCCCGTTCTACGAGGTCGTCACCGGCGGCGGCTCCGGCGACTACGCGCGCGTGCTGCCGGTCCACCCCGTGACCGAGGGCCTCTCGGCGAGCTGGATGCGCCGGATTGTGGCGGCGGCGCTCGCCGACGCGGGCGACGTCTGTGACTGGCTGCCCGCCCCGCTCGCCGCCCGCCGCGGCCTCATGACGCTCGGCCGGGCCCTGCGTGACGTGCACTTCCCGCCCTCCGTGGCCCAGGGGAACCTCGCCCGTCGGCGGCTCGCCTACAACGAGCTGCTCTGCCTGCAGCTCGCCCTTCTTACGCGCCGCCAGATCGAGCTCGCCGGCGTGGAGCCGACGGCGCACGTGACCGACGGCCCCCACGTCGAGGCGCTTCTCGCCGCGCTGCCCTTCTCGCTCACCGATGAGCAGGACGCCGCCGTGCGGGAGATCCTCGCGGACATGGCCACCCCGCGCGTCATGAACCGCCTGCTTCTGGGTGACGTGGGCACCGGCAAGACCGCCGTGGCCGCCGTGGCGCTCGCCGCCTGCGCCGACACCGGGACCCAGGCCGCCGTCATGGCGCCGACCTCGGTGCTCGCGCGCCAGTACGCGGAGAAGCTCGGCCCCGTGCTCGACGCCGCGCACGTGAGCTGGGCCCTCGTCACGGGGGCCACGCCCGCCGCAGAGCGCTCGCTGACCGAGCGCGCGGCCGCCGCCGGCGAGCTGACGGTGGTCTTTGGCACGACGGCCCTGCTCTCCGACGCGCTCGAGTTCTCGACGCTCTCGCTCGTGGTGATCGACGAGCAGCACCGCTTCGGCGTGGGGGAGCGCGCGGCGCTTCGGCGCAAGGGGGCGGGCGCGGACCTGCTGGCCATGACGGCCACGCCGATCCCGCGCACGCTCGCGCTCTCGCTCTACGGCGACGTGGACCTCTCGCGGATCCGCCGGCGCCCGCGCGCCGGGGCGGGCGTTACGACGCGCGTGATCTCTCCCGCCAACCTCGACCTCGCGTGGGGCGCCGTCCGTGACGCCGTGGCCGCCGGGCACCAGGCCTACGTGGTCTGCCCGCTTGTGGACGACGCCGACGACGGCTCGTCCCTCGACGACGTCCCGGAGGGGCTGCGCGCCGCCGCCTCGCGCCCGCGCGCGGCGGTCCCCACCCTGGAGGAGCTGCGGACCCAGGTCCTGCCGGGCATCGCCTGCGACCTGCTCCATGGTCGTATGCCGGCGGCCGAGAAGGACCTCGCCATGGAGCGCTTCCGCGAGCGCGCGACGCAGGTGCTCGTGACCACCACGGTCGTGGAGGTGGGCGTGGACGTCCCCAACGCCACGGTGATGGTGGTGCTCGACGCGGACCGCTTTGGCCTGGCGACCCTGCACCAGCTGCGCGGTCGCGTCGGCCGCGGTGACGTGGCGGGTGCGGTGTTTCTCAGCTGCGCCGCCAAGCGCGACAGCCGCGCCCGCGAGCGCCTGGCCGCGCTCGAGGCCACCTCGGACGGCTTCGAGCTCGCGGAGCTCGACCTGCGCCTGCGCCACGAGGGCGAGGTTCTGGGGTATCGTCAGAGCGGCGGCGTGTCGCTCGAGGTCTCGGACCTCGACGCCGACCGCGACCTCGTGGAGTGGGCGCACGCCGACGCCCGCGAGATCGCCGACGCCGACCCGCGCCTCGCCACGCCCGCGCACCGCGCGATGGCGCTCGAGGTGCGCGACAGGTACGGGGCCTACTTCGAGGAGCTGGAGCGAGCATGAGGATCGTCGGGGGGAAGTGGCGCGGCCGCCGGATCGAGGCGCCCGAGGGACGCGGGACCACGCGGCCCACGACGGACCGCATGCGGGAGAGCATCGCGTCGCAGATCCTCTCGGCGCGCGGGCTCGACCTCGCGGGCTGCTCGGTGCTGGACGCGTTCGCCGGCTCGGGCGCGATGGGGCTCGAGCTGCTGTCGCGCGGCGCCGCCCGGGCGACGTTCGTGGACCGCGACCGCCGCGCCGCCGCGCGGATCCGGCGCAGCGCGGAGGCGCTCGGGGCCGGCCGCAACGAGGTGCGCGCGCTTGCCGGCGACGTGTTCGCGCTCGCCGCGCGCGGTCTGGCGGGCGCGCCCTTCGACGTCGTGTTTCTCGACCCTCCCTACGCGGTGGACGCGGGGCGGGTCACCGCGCTCGTGGACGAGCTCGCCTCCTCGGGCCAGCTCGCGCCCGGCGCCGTGGTAGTCTACGAGCACGCCGCCGACGCGCCCGGACTCGACTGCCCCGCCCTGGGGCCCGCGCGTTCGCGGACGCACGGCATAACGACGGTCGACCTCCTGGTCGCACGCATGGGGGAGGACGAGAAATGAGCAGCGAGACCATCAGCCACGTCGTCGTCCCGGGCACCTTCGACCCGGTGACGCTCGGCCATATCGACGTCATCCGCCGCACGCGGCGCCTGTTCCCGCAGGTCACGGTTGCCGTGGCGGCCTCCGTTAACAAGCACGGGCGCGGCACCACGTTCTCGCTCGACGAGCGCGTGGAGATGATCCGCGAGGCGCTCGTCTGCGAGGGGCTGCCGACCGACATCGAGGTCGCGCCCTTCACCGGGCTGCTCGTCGAGTTCGTCAAGGGGCTCGGCGCCGGGGGCGTGGTCAAGGGCCTGCGCGCGATGACGGACTTCGAGTACGAGCTCCAGCAGGCCGACCTCAACAGCCACCTCTCGCCGGACCTGGAGAGCGTCTTTGTCATGTCGAGCCCGCAGTACGGCTACGTCTCGTCGTCAATCGTGCGCGAGATCGCGTCAATGGGCTCGGACGTGAGCACGCTCGTGCCGGCCAACGTGAACGCGCGCCTGCTCGAGCGCTACGGGCGGTAGCGGCGCGGCGTTCTTCTCGCCCGGCGGTTCCCGGAATCCCCGCCCTTGTCGCAGTGGGTTCCGATAAATGCCGCCCTTGTCGCGACGGACTCCGGGAATTGCCGCCCTTGTCGCAGCGGGTTCCGGGAATCGCCGCCCTTGTCGCGCCAGACTCTAGAAATCGTCGCCCGTGCGCGGCCAGAGGGCCGCGACCCTGCGCACGCCCGGGCTTTTCTGGAACGCCGCGCGACAAGAACCCCGATTCCCGGAAGCCCCCGGTACAAGCCCGGCGTTTCCCGGACCCGCGTGCCGCGCCGTCCCCGCGAAACCGCCACAACCTGCGGATGCGCGCGGCCGCAGCTTTCTCACCGCGCCTCCAATCTGCTACTATGGCCTTTGATGGAGCCTCTGCGCCCAGCGCCGATGAGTCACGCGAAAGGAACCATAGATGCAGCCAGGTGAGGAAATCGAGAGCTTGGTGGACGAGCTCGAGCAGATCGTGAACGAGGCAAAGTCCCCCCTCATGGACAACGGCCAGAAGAAGATCGTGGACGCCCAGGACGTCTACGAGATTCTGGACGAGATTCGCCGGGTCTTCCCGCAGGAGTTCTCCGACGCGCGTCGCATCCTCAAGGAGGAGCAGGAGATGCTCGACCGCGCGCAGCAGCAGGCCAACTCCATCATCGCCGACGCCCAGCAGCAGGCGATGATTCTCGCGGGCGACCAGGAGGTCGTGCGCCTCGCGCAGCAGCAGGCCGACGGCATCCGCGACCAGGCCGCCCAGTACGAGCGCGACACCCGCTACAACGCGGAGGAGTACGCCGACACGGTGCTCGCCCACCTCGAGGAGAACCTCAAGAGCCTCACGAGCTCCGTCACGCGCGTGCGCCAGACGCTCGACGAGAACTCCGGCCCGCGCAACACCACCAACAACGTGCCCTGGTAGCCGCGATCATGCAGCCGCTTCCCTTTGTCATCGACGACCGGCTCTCGGGCGCGGGGGATACGCTCCCGCTCGCCGGCCACCTCGACGTCGCCGGCTACGAGCTGGGCGACCACGAGTTCTCCCTGCCGGGCGGGCTCGACTACGACCTCGTGCTCACCAACGCCGGGGAGGGCATCCTCGCCACGGGGCTCGTCCGGGCGCACGTGGTCGGGACGTGCGACCGCTGCCTCGAACCGGCCGAGTTCGACGTGGCGGCCGAGGTCGACGGCTACTACCTCTTCGAGGAGCCCGAGCGCCTCTCCGACGACGAGGACGAGGCGGACTTCGAGCTCGTCGCGCCCGACAACACGATCGACCTCTCCGGGGCGCTGCTCTCGGCGCTCGTGATGGACACGCCGTTCGTCGTGCTGTGCCGCGAGGACTGCGCCGGCCTCTGCCCGGTTTGCGGCGCCAACCTCAACGAGGGGGACTGCGGTCACGTCGCCGAGCTCGAGGCCCGGCGCGAGGCCGAGCGCCTCGAGTCGTCGCCCTTCTCGGCGCTGGCGGGGCTCGACCTATCCGGCGCTGAGGACGACGGGACGCCCGCAGAGTGAAGAATTGCTGAGCACGTGCCCTTTTTCTGGACTCGTGCTATAGTGTCTCCTTGCGTGAATTGGTAATGAGCGCCTCCGTGGGCGAGCGGCGGGCGCCTTCGTGACAAGAGAGGTTTGACATGGCAGTACCCAAGCAGAAGAAGGGCCGCGGCGCCACCCACTCCCGTCGTTCGGCCAACAGCAAGCTCGGCGCGCCGGCGCGCTCCGTGTGCCCGCAGTGCGGCGCCCCCAAGCTCCCGCACCACGTGTGCCCCAACTGCGGTCACTACAAGGACCGCGAGGTCATCGTCACCGAGTAGCACCGCTCACAGACGACGTGACGGGGTCGGCCCTTCGGGTCCGGCCCCGTTTTGCGTGCGCCGAGGTCCTTCTCGCCGGACGCGGGCCCAGGAATCGGCGCCTCCGTTCCGGCCGCCTCCAAGAATTGCCGCCCTTGTCGCAGAGCGTTCCGAGAATCGGCGCCCCTGTCGCAGAGCGTTCCCGGAATCGCCGACCCTGTTCCGATTGCCTCCAAGAATCGGCGTCTTCGTCACAAGACGCTCCGGGAATCGGAGCCCTTGTCCCGGCGCCTTCCGAGAATCCCCGTCCTTGTCCCGGCCGCCTCCAAGAATTGCCGCCCTTGTCGCGTGGCCGTCTAGAAAACGCTGCCCTTGTCATCCCAGCGTCCAGCAATGCGCGCCCTTGTCCCGCCGAACCCACTTTGGGTGGTGCAAGGCTGACGATTCTTAGAAACGGCCGGGACAAGGCCGGCGATTTCAAGAGGATGCCGGGGCAAGGGCCCCGATTCCCGGAAGACCCCACGACAAGGTCGGCAATTCCTAGATGCCCTCGGAACAAGGTCAGCGATTCTCGGAAGATGCCGGAACAAGGGAGCCAATTCGTAGAGGTGCTCGCAACAAGGGTGACGATTCCTGGAGCGCCCTGTGACAAGGGTGGCGATTTCTAGAAGACACTGGGACAAGGTCGGCGATTCCTGGGGCGCCCTGTGACAGGGCGCCGATTCTCGGAACATCCTGAGACAAGGTCGACGATTCCGGGAACGCTCTGCGACAAGGGCGTCGATTCTTGGAGGCGGTCGGAACACGAGCGGCAAATCCTGGAACGTCTCGGGTCACGGTTCCCAAATATCGGAAGCGCGCGTGACGGGCGCGGCAATTCCGGGAACGCGTCGGGCAACAAGCGCGGGCGACGCGCGCGACGTGGCATAATGGAGGGCGATAAGAACGCGCGAAAGGGGAGACATGACCACCATCTGCGTAGACGTCATGGGAGCGGACAAGGAGCCCGAGGTCCTGCTCGAGGGCGTGGCCCAGGCGCTCGAGGACGATTCCGAGCTCGAGGTGCTCGTCGCCGGTGCGGCCGAGGTGGTCGAGCCCTTCGCCGCCGCGCACAGCCGCGCGCGGGCGCTCGTGACGACCCAGGTCATCGCGATGTCCGAGCACCCGGCCAACGCCGTGCGCCAGAAGAAGGACGCGAGCATCGTGCGCGCCGCCGCCGCCGTGCGCGCGGGCGAGGCCGACGGGCTCTTCTCGGCCGGCTCCACCGGCGCCGTGCTCACCGCCGCCACCTTTGGCGTGGGACGGCTCAAGGGCATCAAGCGCCCCGCGCTCTCGCTGCCGTTCCCCGGCGTCTCCGGCAGGCCGACCGTGTTTCTGGACATGGGCGCCAACGCCGACGTCAAGCCCGACGTGCTCGTGCAGTTCGCGCACATGGGACGCGCCTACAGCCACGCCGTCCTGGGCGTGGAGAGCCCGCGCGTGGGGCTTCTCTGCAACGGCTCCGAGGACACCAAGGGCTCGGAGATGGCGCTCGCCTACCACGCGGCGCTCGAGGCCGGCAACTGCGGCTTTGCGGGCAACGCCGAGGGCACGGACCTGCTCGCCGGCACCTTTGACGTGATCGTGGCGGACGGCTTCACCGGCAACGTGGCCCTCAAGTCCATCGAGGGCACGGGCAAGTTCGTCATCAAGCGGCTCAAGGCCGCGATGGAGGCGTCGCTCACCAACAAGATCGGCATGGCGCTGCTCGCCGGGTCGCTCAAGTCGCTTGCCGCCGAGATGTCCGGCGACGAGTACGGCGGCGCGATCCTTTTGGGCCTGCGCGCCCCGGTGGTGAAGGGCCACGGCGCCACGAGCGCGCAGGCGGTCCGCAAGGGCACGCTCGCCGCGGCCGCCGCCGTGCGCGCGGGGCTCTGCGAGAAGATCGCGGACGCCTGCGAGATCGCCGGCTAGCGCCGAGGCGCCGCCGCGCCCGACGGGGTAGAATCTGAGGGACACGCAACCAGGGGCGCCCGCGCCCCGCACGCAAGGAGGAACCATGGACCGCGACGCTATTCTCGCCAAGGTCATCGAGGTCGTCGACGACACGCTCTCGCTCGGGGAGGACGTCACGCTCGACGAGACCACCAACCTCAAGGAGCTCGGCGCCGACTCGTTCGACCTGCTCGAGCTCGTGACCGCGCTCGAGGACGAGTTCTCCATGACCTTCGCGGACGACGCGGTGGGCTCGATCGTCACGATCGGCCAGGTCGTCGACGCCATCGCCGCCGCCCGGTAGCGGGGGTCCGATCGTTGAAGATGCACCAGCGCGTGGCCGAGGCCGAGCGGGTCTGCGGCCACCACTTTGAGAACCAGGACCTGATCGTCTCCGCCCTCACGCACCCCTCGGCCGCCGAGGGGCGCCCGGTCTCGGCGTCCTACGAGCGCCTCGAGTTCCTGGGCGACTCGATCCTGGGCGCCATCGTGGCCACGGACCTCTTCGCGCGCTTCCCGGACATGGACGAGGGCGCCCTCACGCAGGCCAAGATCAGCCTCGTCTCGGGCAAGATGCTCTCGAGCGTGGCCGCGCGCCTGGGCCTCGCGCCGCTCATCGTGATGGGCGAGTCCGAGCGCGGCACCGGCGAGCGCGGCATGCACTCCGCGCTCGAGAACGTCTACGAGGCGCTCGTGGGCGCGCTCTACCTGGACGCCGGCTACGTCGTCACCCACGCGTTCGTGATGGCGACGCTCGGCCCCGAGGTCTCCCCGGCGCTTGCCGAGAAGCCCATCAGCCCCAAGTCCCGCCTGCAGGAGATCACCCAGCGCGAGTGGCACTGCGGCCCCGAGTACAAGCTCGTCTCGGAGGAGGGGCCGGCCCACGACCCCACGTTCACCTCGGTCGTCCTCGTGGAGGGGCGGCGCATCGGGCGCGGCTCGGGCTCCTCGAAGAAGGCCTCGGAGAGCGCCGCCGCCGTCGACGCGCTCGTGCGGCTCGGCTACGCCGAGGCCGGGGACTTCACGGGCGCCGGGACCACCAACTAGCACGGGGGAGCGCACGTGTACCTGAAGTCGCTGACACTCAAGGGGTTCAAGTCCTTCGCGGACCGCACCCACATGGTCTTCGACCCTGGCCTCACCGTGGTCGTGGGCCCCAACGGCTCCGGCAAGTCCAACGTCTCCGACGCGATCCTGTGGGTCCTGGGCGAGCAGAGCGCCAAGCAGCTGCGCGGCCAGGCCATGGAGGACGTGATCTTCTCGGGCTCGTCGGCGCGCTCGGCGGTGGGCGTGGCCGAGGTCACGCTCGTGCTCGACAACTCCGACCACACGCTGCCGATCGACTTCAACGAGGTCGGCATCACGCGACGGATGTATCGCTCCGGCGAGTCCGAGTACCTGATCAACGGCGCGCCGAGCCGCCTCATGGACGTCCAGGACATCCTGCACGACTCCGGCCTCGGCAAGGACACGCACTCGATCATCTCCCAGGGCAAGCTCGACTCGATCCTCTCGAGCCGCCCGGAGGAGCGCCGCGCCCTCATCGAGGAGGCGGCCGACATCTCCAAGCACCGCCGCCGCAAGGAGCGCAGCCAGAAGAAGCTCGTCTCGATGGACGAGAACCTCGCGCGCGCCAAGATGCTCTCCCGCGAGATCGCCCGCCAGCTGCGCCCGCTCGAGCGCCAGGTGGACAAGGCCCAGCGCGCCAAGCAGCTCGAGGAGGAGCTCAAGGCCCTGGAGATCCAGCTCGCGGTCGACGACCTGCGGCGCCTCCAGGAGGAGTACGCACGGCTCGAGGCGCGCGGCAAGGAGGCCGACGCCGCCTGCGAGCTCGCCCAGTACCGTCTGGACGAGAAGAGCGCCGAGCTCGAGAAGCTCCAGTCGCTGCTCGAGCAGAAGGGCCTCTTCGTGGGCGACCTCGGCGAGCAGCGCCGCCGCATGCAGGACCTTCTCGGCCGGATGGACGCGGACATGCGCCTTCTGGAGGAGAAGGGCAAGAACATGGTCGCGCGCCTCTCCGACATGCGCATGCAGCTCTCCACGATGGAGAAGCAGCGCGCCGACGCCGCCGAGGAGCACGAGGGCGTCGCCGGCGACCTCTCCGACGCGCGCGTGCGCGAGGGGAGCCTGCGCGAGGAGGTCGAGGGGCTCTCGCGCGCCGCGCGCGAGGCGAGCGAGCGCCGGCGGGCCCTGGACGAGGAGCTCTCCGGCATCACGGCCGAGGAGCGCGCCGCGCGCGCCGAGGCGGACCGCGAGACGCTCGCCTACGCCAAGCTCGAGGACCAGATCTCGAACGCCGAGGTCGAGGACCAGATGTTCGCCTCGCGCCTCGAGCAGCTCGAGGAGACCGTGCGGACGACCGAGGAGGCCGTCGCTGAGCGCGCCGGGCGCGTGGAGGACCTCGAGGCCGCGCTCGAGGCCGCGCGCGAGCGGGAGGGCAGCCTCTCGACCGCCATCACCGCGCAGGCGGGGGCCCTGAGCGCCGCGCGCGGCGAGCACGCCGAGGCCCAGCGCGCCCTCTCGTCGGCGACCGCGACGCTCGAGGCGCTGCGCGCCGTGGACACCGACGTGGAGTCCGCGAGCCCGCTCGTGGCCGCGCTCGCCGCCGACGAGCCGCGCGTGCGCTGCCGCCTCGCCGACCTCGTGGACGCCGACCCGGCGGTGGAGTCGCTCGTGGAGCGCCTGCTGGGCGACGACCTCGCCGCGCTCGTGGTGGACGGCGTCGACGACGTGACGGCGCTCGTCGAGCGCGCCCGCACGATGGCCGACAAGGACGGCGCCGCCGCGATCGTCTCGGCGGCGCTCGCCGGGCGCGCCCCCGTGCCCGCCGACGCGCCGGGCATGCCGCTCGTCTCGCGCCTGCGCGCCTCCGACGCCGCGCGCCCGCTGCTCGAGGCCCTTCTCGGCAGCGTGCGCCTGGTGGGCTCCGCCGCGGAGGCCGTGCGCGCCCACGCGAAGGCGCCCGGGGCCACCTACGTCGCCGAGGACGGGGCGCTCGTCCTGCCGGACGGCCGCGTCCGGGTGGGGAGCGTCACCACGAGCGAGTCCGGCGCGCTCGAGCGCAAGCGGCGCATCCGTGAGCTCGTGGGCGGCATGCCCGCGCTCGAGGAGCGCCTCGCCGAGGCGGCCGACGCCGTCGCGGAGGCGGAGGCGTCCCTCGCGAAGGCCCGCGAGGAGCAGGCTGCCGCGAAGGGCGAGATCGCCCGGGTGCGCGCCGAGCTCTCCTCGACGACCGCCGAGCGCGGCCGGCTCGAGGCGCAGCTCGCGAACGCGACCTCCGAGCGCGCGCAGGTCACCAAGAGGCGCGCCGCGTCCGCCGAGCGCGCCGCCGCGGCCCGCGCGCAGATCGAGGAGCACCGCTCCGCCGCCCGCGCGGCGCGCGAGCAGGCCGACGAGCTCGCCGGGCGCCTCTCCGAGCGCACGGCCGAGCACGAGGCGGCGGTGCGCGACCAGGGCAAGGCCTCCAAGGCGCTCTCCGACGGCCGGCTCGAGCTCGCGATGACGAGCGAGCGCCGCGCCGGGCTCGAGCGCCGCGACCGCGAGCTCTCCGCGCGCGTGTCCGAGCTCGACGCGCGCATCGAGGCCACGCGGCGCTCCTCGCGCGCGCTCGAGGTCGTGCGCCTGCGCGTGGACCCGCTCCACGACCGCTACGACGCGATCCGCGAGCGCGCCCTCGAGTGGGCGGCGCGCCTCAAGGACCGCGCCTCGCTCGCCGAGGCGGACTCCGACTCGCTTAAGCGCACGATCGGCGACGCCCGCGAGGCCGTGAGCGCCGCCACGGCGGAGCTCGAGGACGCGCGGGGCGCCGCGACCGGCGTCAAGGTGGACCTCGGCAAGCTCGAGGTGCAGGTGCAGACCTCGGTCAACGCGATCGTGGCGACCGGCGCCGTCCTCGACGACGCCCTCGAGTGCCCGCCCCCCGACGACCGCGACGAGGCCGAGCGCCGCGTCGCCGCGCTGCGCTCGCAGATCGAGTCGATCGGCCCGGTGAACGCCGTGGCGATGGACGAGTACCTGCGCCTCAAGGAGCGCTACGACTACATCGACGAGCAGGTCACCGACCTCGAGGACGCCCGCGTGGCCCTGCGCAAGATCACGGCGGCGATCGACCGCAAGATGCGCAACCGCTTCCTGACGGTCTTCGAGCGCGTCAACGCGAACTTCTCGGAGATCTTCGCGCTGCTGTTCCCGGGGGGGCAGGCCCACATCGAGATGACCGACCCGGACAACCCCTCCGAGACCGGCATCGAGATCGTGGCCCAGCCGCGCGGCAAGAAGCTTGCCAAGATGATGCTCATGAGCGGCGGCGAGAAGTCCCTCACGGCGCTCGCGCTGCTCTTTGCCGTCTACAAGGTGCGCACCGTGCCGTTCTACGTCTTCGACGAGGTGGAGGCCGCCCTCGACGACTCCAACCTCTCCAAGCTGCTCGACGCCATCGAGCAGCTCAAGTCCACCACGCAGCTCATCGTCATCTCGCACCAGCGCCGCACCATGGAGCAGGCCGACGTGCTCTACGGCGTCTCCATGCAGGCCGACGGCGTGAGCCACGTGGTGTCCCAGCGTCTCGACCGCGATACCGGAAAGGTGGTTGATGCATAGATGGGTCTTCTCGACAGCCTGAGGGCCGGCCTCAAGCGCTCCCGCGAGGCCATCAACGAGATCTTCTACATGGGCGGCGAGGTCGACGAGGACTTCTGGGAGGACCTCGAGGACACGCTCGTGATGGGCGACATGGGCGCCGAGGTGGCCCTGCGCGTGGCCGACGACCTGCGCGAGCAGGCGGCCCGCGAGAACCTCACCCGCGCCGGGCAGCTGCGCGACGCGCTCGCCCGCCGCCTCGCCGCCGAGTTCCCCGCAGCCGGCCGCGACCCCTTCACCGACCTGCCGAGCTGCGTGCTCTTCGTGGGCATCAACGGCGCCGGCAAGACGACCACGGTCGGCAAGCTCGCCGGCCGCGCCCGCGAGGCGGGCACGCGCTGCCTCATCGGCGGGGCGGACACCTTCCGCGCCGCCGCGATCGAGCAGCTCGAGGTCTGGGGCAGGCGCGCCGGCGTCGATGTGGTGACGCGCGAGCGCGGCGCGGACCCGGCGAGCGTCTGCTACGAGGTGGTCGAGGAGGCCGAGCGGCGCGGCTCCGAGCTCGTGCTCATCGACACCGCCGGGCGCCTGCACACCTCCTCCGACCTCATGCGCGAGCTCGCGAAGGTCGTGAACGTCACGCGCAAGCGCAGCTCGCTGCCCGTCTCGGTGGTGCTCGTGATCGACGCCACCACCGGCCAGAACGGCCTCAACCAGGCGCGCGAGTTCAACGACGCGCTCGAGCTCGACGGCCTCATCGTGACCAAGCTCGACGGCACCGCCAAGGGCGGCATCGCCCTTGCCATCTCCAGCCAGCTGGGCCTGCCCATCTACCGCATCGGCGTGGGCGAGACCCTCGACGACCTCCAGACCTTCGACGCGCTCGAGTTCTGCCGCGCGCTCGTGGGTGAAGGGATGTAGCCATGTTCAACTCTCTCTCCGACCGCCTCCAGGACACCTTCGAGCGCCTGCGGGGCAAGGGCCGCCTCACCGAGGACGACATCAACGTCGCGATGCGCGAGATCCGCATGGCCCTGCTCGAGGCCGACGTCAACTACCGCGTGGTCAAGGAGTTCGTCGGGCGCTGCAAGGAGAAGTGCCTCTCCGCCGACGTCCTCTCCTCGCTCACGCCGGCACAGAACGTCGTGCGCGTGGTGCTCGACGAGCTCACGGCCCTTCTCGGCTCCACGGACTCGCGGCTCACGCTCGCGCAGAACCGCACGCCCAACGTGATCATGCTCGTGGGCCTGCAGGGCTCCGGCAAGACCACGGCGGCGGCCAAGCTCGCCTACCTGCTCAAGTCCCAGGGGCACAGCCCGCTTCTGGCCGCGTGCGACACGCACCGCCCGGCGGCCGCCGACCAGCTCGCCACGCTCGGCGGCGAGATCGGCGTGCCGGTCTTCCGGGGTGACGGGCGCGACGCGGTGGCCGTGGCGGAGGGCTCGATCCGCGACGCGGTCGACCGCCTCTGCGACGTCGTGATCGTGGACACGGCCGGCCGCCTGCAGATCGACGAGGAGATGATGGAGGAGGCCGTCGCGATCAAGCGCGCGGTGCGCCCCGACCAGATCCTCATGGTCGTCGACGCGATGACCGGCCAGGACATCGTCAACGTGGTCACGGAGTTCGCCAACCGCGTGGACTTTGACGGCGTCATCATGTCCAAGCTCGACGGCGACGCCCGCGGTGGCGGCGCGCTGTCGGTCCGTGAGGTCACCGGCAAGCCGATCAAGTTCGTCTCGATGGGCGAGAAGCCCGACTCGCTCGAGGTCTTCCACCCCGACCGCATGGCCAAGCGCATCCTCGGCATGGGCGACGTGGTGGGCATCATCGAGCAGGCCCAGAAGGTGGCCGACGAGCAGCAGGTGGCCGACGCCGAGCGGATGCTGCGCGAGGGCTTCACGATGGACGACCTGCTCGCCCAGATGCAGCAGATCCGCAAGATGGGCGGCCTCCAGAAGCTCATGGGCATGATCCCGGGCATGGAGCGCGCGATGGCGCAGGTCCCGCAGGCCGCGAGCGACGAGCAGCTCACGCGCATCGAGGCGATCATCCGCTCGATGACCAAGGAGGAGCGCGCCCGCCCGAAGATCATCAACGGGCAGCGCCGCCGCCGCATCGCCGTCGGCTCCGGCCGCAGCGTGCAGGAGGTCAACCAGCTCATCAAGCAGTGGGGCGAGATGAACAAGATGATGGGCCGGATGCGCGGGCTCGCCGCCCAGGGCGGCGGCAAGAAGGGTCGGCGCGCCATGCAGCAGATGATGCGCAACATGGGCGGCGGCGCGGGCCTGCCGTTCTAAGTGCCGCTGCTTGCTGCTGCACCCGTTTCCAGAAATCCCGACCTACGCAGGCCGACAAGAACGCGTAGGTCGGGATTCTTGTCCAAACGGACGGTTTTCTCGACCTGCGCGCGCCGCGATGCCGCGACCGACGCGCGTAACTCGGCAGTACCGGTAATCCCGAGCTGCGCGAGCTGTTGGACAGAAGCGACGCAGGGGTGCCGGCGGCCGCGCTCCCTACCAGTGCACCACCACGACATCGCCGACCTTTACGAGGCCGTAAAGCGACTCGGCCTTGGCGTAGGGCAGGTTCACGCAGCCGTGGCTGCCGTTCCACTGGTAGATGGTCCCGCCAAAGCTGGAGCGCGGCGCGTCGTGCAGGGCGACGAGGTTGCCCACGAACGGCATCCAGTAGCTGACCGGGGTCTTGTAGTCGGGCTCGTTGTCCCCGTTGTAGTCGAGCCCGATCAGCACGGTGTCGCGCTGCATGTTCTCGTTGATCGTGTAGACGCCGGTAGGCGTCCCCCAGCCCATGGACGTGTTGCCGGTGACGCAGTCGGACTCCCAGACGACGGAGCCGTCGTCGCCGTACATGCGGACGTGCTGCTCGGAGAGGTCGATGTCGATGTAGCGCTGGCCCCAGTCGCGCCCGCCCGCGTCGGGGACGACCGTGCCGCGCTGGTCGAAGGGCACCTCGATCGCCTGGGGGGACTCGTCGCTCACGGCGGCCACGAGCGCGTCCGCGACGCCGGACTCGTTGACCTTCCAGCCGTAGGTGCCGCCCTCGACGGTGACCTCCTTGCCGTCCGCGCGGGTGTAGGTCCGCGTGGCGCCGACCGTGTTGAGCCGCGACACGCTCTCGCTCGCCCAGCTGGCGGCGGCGTCGGTGCTGAGGGAGACGGAGAGGTCGTCGGCGACCGTCACCCAGCCGGCGATGACCTCGGGCGTCACCTCAGCCGCCGTCTCGCCGTCGAGCGTTAGGGTGGTCCCGGCGCCGCCGAGGTAGGCGTTCGCGGCGTCGACGGCGGCGTGGAGGGCGTCGTCGGAGCCGGAGAGCACGTCGTCGCCGAGTGCAATCTCCTCCTGCTGGGCGGTGAAGGCCTGCGAGAGGGCGTCGACCAGGGCGTCGTCGTCGAGGTACTGGGCCGTGATGGAGGGGTCGAGGCCAAAGGTGCCGGCCTCGGCGTCAAAGATGACCGCCTTGCCGCCCAGGCTCGCGGCGCTCTCCTGCGCCGCGCTCTCGAACGGCTCAAAGAGCGCGAGCAGCGCGTCCCGGTCAAAGACGACCGCGCTCGCGGCGCTGACGGGGCGCTCGGGCTGGGTCAGGGCGACGGGCCACGTCCAGGGGTTGCTCGCGTCGATGGCCTCCCGCGCGTAGGCGTCGCCGTCGTAGGCGAGGTCGATTTGGTCGGCGGAGACCGTGAGGTCGACGCCGTCGCCGCTCACGTGGGCCTGGTAGCCGGAGAGCGACCCGGCCTTCTCCTCGGCGACCTCGCTCGCCAGGCGCAGGGAGACGTCGGTGCCGTCGAGGACGGTCCCGGGCATGAAGACGATGTGGAAGGCGACCACGCCCCCCAGGTAGACGAGCGCCACCAGGGCGAGAAGGACGACGGGGACGATCCAGACCAGCTTGTGCCGTCCCCGGGCCTTGCCCGGGGAGGAGGGGTTCATGTGACTTGCCATTGCTCACCTTGGTGACGGAACCGTAGTGGTTTCATGCTTTTGCTCTTCAGTATCCTAACCTAGGAAGCGCCCGGTGTTGGCGAGTATTGGCAAAGTTGACGGGAGCGTGACGATGGCACGCCTGATTCATGTGTCCGACCTCTCCGACGAGCGCCTCGACGTCTACGCTCGCCTGACGGACCACCAGCTCAGAAACGCCCTCGAGGTGGGGCGCGGCGTGCTGGTGGCCGAGTCGCGCATGGTCGTGGAGGTCGCGCTGGAGTGCGGCGCGACCCCGCGCTCGCTGCTCGTCGACGAGCGCGACCTCACCGCGAGCGAGGCCCTTCTCGCCCGCGTGGCTGACGACGTCCCGGCGTACGTGCTGCCGCACGACCAGGTGGCGCGGCTCACGGGGTTCCGCCTCACGAGGGGGCTCCTGTGCGAGATGGACCGCCCGGCCCCGCGCACGGTCGAGGAGGTGACCCGCGACGCCCGCCGCGTCGTCGTCCTTGAGGACCTCGTGGACGTGACCAACGTGGGCGCGCTCTTCCGCAACGCCGCCGCGCTCGGCGCGGACGCCGTCGTGCTCTCGCCCCGCTGCGCGGACCCCCTCTCCCGGCGCGCCGTGCGCGTGTCGATGGGCTGCGTGTTCAAGCTGCCGTGGGCCCGCGCCGAGACGGGCGCCTGGCCCGTCGGCACGCTCGACGACCTGCGGGCGCGGGGCTTCACGTGCGTGGCGCTCGCCCTCGAGCCCGGCGCCGTCCCCCTCGACGACCCCGCGCTCGCCCCCGCCGACCGCCGCGCGCTGCTCTTTGGCAACGAGGGCCACGGTCTCTCCCGCGCCGCGCTCGACGCCTGCGACCGCACCGCGATCATCCCGATGGCGCGCGGCGTGGACTCGCTGAACGTCGCCGCCAGCTCGGCGGTCGCCCTCTGGCAGCTCTTCCGGTAGGGCGTGCGCGGGTCCTGCCGGCCGCCCGCGCGCCCCGTAACGCGCGTGGAAACGCGCGGGACCTCGCGGCCCCCGGTGTTTACAATGGCGTTTCTGGGTATCTCTAGACCCAAGGACCACCCGAGGCGAAGGGCTAGCTCACACGATGGACATGAACGACAACAGGCGTCGCCGCTCGATGCTGCTCTACATCCTGATCGCGATCGTCGCGTACCTCGCGATCAGCCAGACGCTCTACCCCAACCTGCGCGCCGCGCAGGTCACTTCCGTCGACTACAGCGAGTTCGTCGACATGGTCGAGAAGGGCGAGGTGACGCAGGCCGAGTCGGTCTACGGCAACCCCGAGCTGAACTTCGCGACCGGCGAGGGGGAGAGCCAGAAGCTCTACTCCACGGTGCTCTTCAACGGTACCGAGGAGTCGACCGCCCAGCTGCTCGACGCGCACAACGTGACCATGGTCTCCGAGATCCAGGACACCTCCGGCGACCTCTGGCTCATGCTGCTCGTCTCCTACGGCCTGCCGATCCTCATCTTCCTCGGCATCGGCTGGTGGCTGAACCGCCGCATGAAGAAGGCCATGGGCGACGACGGCCCGTCGATGAACTTCGGCGGCGGCGCGTTCGGCGGGGGCGGCCTCGGCAAGTCCAACGCCAAGGAGATCAAGGGCGAGGAGACCGGCGTCACGTTCAAGGACGTGGCCGGCCAGGACGAGGCCAAGGAGTCGCTCGAGGAGATCGTGAGCTTCCTCAAGAACCCCGACAAGTACACCGAGATTGGCGCGCGCTGCCCGCGCGGCGCCCTGCTCGTGGGCCCTCCGGGCACGGGCAAGACGCTGCTCGCCAAGGCCGTCGCCGGCGAGGCGGGCGTCACGTTCTTCCAGATCGCGGGCTCGGCCTTCGTGGAGATGTTCGTGGGACGCGGCGCCGCCAAGGTGCGCGACCTCTTCAAGCAGGCAAACGAGAAGGCCCCCTGCATCATCTTCATCGACGAGATCGACGCCGTGGGCAAGCGGCGCGACACCTCGCTCTCCTCCAATGACGAGCGCGAGCAGACCCTGAACCAGCTCCTCTCCGAGATGGACGGCTTCGACAACCACAAGGGCATCGTCGTGCTGGCGGCCACCAACCGCCCCGAGACCCTCGACCAGGCGCTGCTGCGCCCGGGCCGCTTCGACCGCCGCATCCCGGTGGAGCTGCCGGACCTCGCCGGCCGCGAGGCCATCCTCAAGATCCACGCGGACGACGTCAAGATGGAGCCGGGCATCGACCTCGCCGTCGTCGCGCGCTCCACGCCGGGCGCCTCGGGCGCGGACCTCGCCAACATCATCAACGAGGCGGCGCTGCGCGCCGTGCGCATGGGCAGGCGCCGCGTGACGCAGGAGGACCTGCTCGAGTCCGTCGACGTGGTCATCGCCGGCGAGAAGAAGAAGTCCACGGTCCTCTCCCCGCACGAGAAGGAGGTCGTCTCCTACCACGAGACCGGTCACGCCATCGTGGCGGCCATGCAGAAGGGCTCGGCGCCCGTCTCCAAGATCACGATCGTCCCGCGCACCTCGGGTGCGCTCGGCTTCACGATGCAGGTCGAGGAGGACGAGCACTTCCTCACCACGCGCCAGGAGGCCAAGGACAAGATCGCGGTGCTCTGCGGCGGCCGCGCGGCCGAGGAGCTCATCTTCGGCGAGATGACCACCGGCGCCTCCAACGACATCGAGAAGGCCACGCAGCTCGCGCGTGCCATGGTCACGCAGTACGGCATGTCGGACAAGTTCGGCATGGTGCAGCTCGGCCAGCCCGCGAGCCGCTACCTGGGCGGCGGGCAGCAGCTCACCTGCTCGGAGGGCACGGCGCAGGAGATCGACGCCGAGGTCCAGGCGCTCGTCGAGGAGGGCCACCAGAGCGCCCTCAAGACCCTGCGCGACAACCGCTTCAAGCTGCACGAGATCGCCCACTACCTCCAGAAGAAGGAGACCATCACGGGCGAGGAGTTCATGAACATCCTCACCCGCGACGACGGCTTCGCGCCCAAGATGCCCACGCCGGCGCCTGCCGAGTAGGGCCCGGCCCGCGCGCCAACCCCGTCGTCCCGTCCGGGAATCGCCGGGGTTGGCGCGCGGGCATCCGAGAAACGCCGCCCTTGTCACAGCGCGTTCCGAGAAACGCCGCCCTTGTCGCAGCGCGTTCCGGGAATCGCCGTTCTTGTCGCGCATCTTCCAAGAATCCCGGGGTTTGCCCGCTCATGTGTCCGAGAATCGCCGCCCGTGCGCAACGCCAGCGCGCACGGGCGGCGATTTCTAGAACGCCCCGCGACAAGGGCGGCGTTTTCCGGAAGGACGCTTACGCCCCGCGCCGCTCCGGCAGCTCGCCCGCCCGGTAGGCGGCGAGCAGGGCCCGCAGGTCGGCGATCTGCTCGCGAATCTCCTCCCCGGTGTCGGTGTCGCCCACGGTGAGCGGGCGCGGCTCCAGCTCGAAGCGGTCGTCGTCGCTCATGATGTCCGCGTTGAGGTCGAGCACGTCCGCGATCGAGCCGAACGGGCGGTGCGCCTTGATGCGCATGCCGCGCGGGTCGGAGATGAGCGTGTAGCCGCCGATGCCGGTGGTCTTGTGGTAGGCCTGGCAGAACCCGCCGTCGATGACCAGCAGGTGCCCGCCGGAGCGCACGGGCTTCTCGCCCTCCGAGGCGTGGACGGGGGTGTGGCCGTTGATGATGTGGCCGCGCTCGGGGTCAACGCCAAACTCCTCGAGGATGCGCCGACAGACCGCCACGTCGTCGGTGAGCGCGTAGTAGGGGTCGCGCGGCTCGGCCCAGGTCGCGCGGTCCGTGAGGTAGGTGCGCTCGAAGGTCTTCATGAGGCGGCCGGAGAGCGGCGAGTAGCGGCCGCACCACAGGTACCACATCCAGTCGAGCGAGACCTCGTCGCTCTCCTGCCACGCGCGGCGGGCGAGGCGGTCGGCGTAGTCGTAGTAGGCCTTGCCGGCCAGGAGCTGCCCCTGGTGGTTCACCGGGTGGAAGGTGCCGTCCTCGTTCATGGGAACGCAGGCGTGGAAGAGGACGTCGTCGTTGTGGACGAGGTAGGCGCTGCCGTGCTCGTAGAGGAAGTTCACGTGCGCGCCGAGCTGGTGGGAGGTGCGCACGGCGGCGAGCAGGTTGTCCATCACGCGGACCTCGTCGTCGGAGAGCGCGTAGGGGTCCGACCAGTCCACGGTGGGGAAGTCGCGCGTGACGAGCTCGTGGTCCTTCTCGCCCATGCGGACCGTGCCGCGCGCCGCGTCTACGCGCCCGAGCAGGAGGCGGTCCTCCATGTGCCAGTTGGGGTGGCGCAGGATGGTCTGCCCCTCGAGCTTGAAGAGTATCGCCGAGATGGCCTTCTCGAGCGGGCTCATGGCCTCGCCCGAGCGGTACGTCGCCTCGGCGAACAGCGCCAGCTCGCGCAGGGAGATGCCGTAGGCGCTCTCGAGGATCTGCAGGGAGTCGTAGCGGATGTTGTTGCGGATCACGGCCGCCAGGCACGTGGCCGAGCCGGCCGCCGCCCCCATCCAGACGATGTCGTGGTTGCCCCACTGCAGGTCGACCGAGTGGTACTCCATGAGGCGGTCGAGGATCTTGTCGGCGTGGCCGCCCCGGTCAAAGACGTCGCCGACCACGTGCAGGTGGTCCACCGCGAGGCGCTTGATCAGCGACGCCAGGCTCACGATGAAGTCGTTCGCCGAGCCGGTGTCCACGATCGTGTCGATGATGCGGCGGTGGTAGCCCTGGCGCTCGTCGCCCTCGCCGGGGGAGGCGTGGAGCAGCTCGTCGATGATGTAGGCGTACTCGGGCGGCATGGCCTTGCGGACCTTGGAGCGCGTGTAGGAGTCGGAGAGGTAGCGAGCCAGGCGCACGAGGCGCATGAGCGTGATCGCGTACCACTCCTCGGTGACGACGCCGGCCGCGGCGAGGCGGCGGAGCTTGCGGTGCGGGTAGTAGATGAGCGTGCAGAGGTCGGCCTGCTCGCCGCCCGTGAGCTCGAAGCGGAAGATGTCGGCCACGCGCTCGCGGATGACGCCGGAGCAGTTGTTGAGGATGTGCTTGAAGGCGTCGTACTCGCCGTGGACGTCGGAGATGAAGTGCTCGGTGCCCTTGGGCAGGTTGAGGATGGCCTCGAGGTTGATGATCTCCGCGAGGGCGGAGCGCACCGTGGGGAACTTCTCGGAGAGCAGCTCGAGGTACTTGCGGTCTGGCATGCGGGCCCCCTCTCGACGCGTGGTCTTCCCATGGTGCGCGCCCGGGAACGATTCCGGCAACCGGTTTTCGGCGAGAAGGGCGAGAAGGACATGGCGGGCGGCGGCGCGTGCGCTCGTAGTCCGGGGCGAACAGCTCTCGGGGCGCCGGTCCCCCGGGCACAAAGACGTAACAAACTTGTTCACGTTTTTCTCTTGACGTGGCTGCTCGGGGGGGGGGTAGTCTGCGCCTAGATGCCGTTGAGAGGAGATTTGATGGACGTCAAGACGATTGCGATCATCATCGCGCTCGTGATTGCGGCGATCGGCTTCTACCAGAAGGTCCAGCACCGCAAGGAGGGGAGCACCCTCAGCAGGGCGCGCGACTTCGTCGAGTATTCCGAGACGTTCACGCTCAGGCACCTTGCCGACGGGGAGCTCACCTCCGCGTTCAAGGCCGCACAGCCCGGCGCCAAGGCGGGGGTCACGATGCACGGCAACGCCCAGCAGGTGGTGTTCGAGGGGCCCTTCGGGGCGGTGCTCTCCCGGACCGAGAACACCGACGAGAAGTCCGTGTACGTCTTCAAGTTCACCAACTGGAAGTCCCGGTATGGGTCTCCCCTTTACGCGGAGGACATGAACCTCCTCCTGACGGCGGTGGAGAAGATCTTCGTCTCGCTCGACCCCAACACGCAGGTCTCCACCAAGAAGGAGGACATCACGACGAAGCGCCCCATCTTCTAGGGCCCTTCGTCGAGGCGGCGTCTTTGGTCCAGGGAAAGGTGATTGACATGGAAAGCGTACCTCCGATTGTGGTGCTCGTGCTCTTTGTTGTGGGCGTCGCCGTGGTGAGGGGGCTCATTCGCAAGGGCGTGGGGGCCGGTGTCGACGCCGCGCGCAAGCACATCGACAAGAGTGCGGGAAAGTACCAGTCCTCCGAGGCGGAGAACCTGAGCGACCGATTCAAGCGATAGGGGCGCGCCATGGGTGAGCTCATTCTGCTGATTGCCGTGATCGTCGGAATCTGGCTCCTGAGAGACGTCGTCGGGAACGTCGTGAACAGCATCGGGGACCGTGCGGCGAACGCTGCCGCCGACGCTGCGGCCAGAGGCGGCGCCCCTGACGCGGCTCGGGAGGCTGGCGGCGGGGCGCCGCGCGGCGAGCGAGAGGAGGCGTCCGATGGCTGACGCTTCAAGAAGGGGCGGGCCCGGGCCGTCCGTGCGCGGCGGGATCTCCCGGCGCGCCGCCGTCACGTTGGGGCTTCTCGGTCTCACGTCAGGCGTCGTGGGCTGCGGAAACGCTGCCGTTGACACGTAGGGCGTCCGGATCCCCGGCGGTTGCGGAGGGGTCTGACGACGCGCGGGAGGACTTCGCGTCCGCCCGCGACGAGGCCGAGGAGTCGTGGTCCGCGCGGCAGGACGCCATCGCGTCGGCACAGGAGGCGGACGAGGAGTTCCGGGCGGGCGTCGTCAAGAACCCTGACGACCTGACGGCGTTCGAGGCGGCGCTCGCCGACGCCTCCGCCGTTGAGGACGCCCACAGCGAGTATGAGGACGAGCCCGAGACGTCCGAGGGGCTCGCCGAGGCGACCGAGCGGCTGGAGGCAGCCGCCGACGCCTACGGCGCGGCGGCCCAGGAGCTCTCCGACGCCCAGGGCGCGGTCGAACTGCGCAAACCGGGGGAGGGTTCGTTCACCTACACCGACTGGGACGGCTACACCTACCGGATCGACTACGACCCCAACCCTGCGATAACGGTCGACTCGACGGAGGGCAAGCCGGGGCAGGTGGGCCTCTACTTCGACTTCTCGGTGTGCTCCGTGACGCTTAGCAACACGACCCCGGGCAAGAAGGCCCCGGGCATGGTACTCACGCTCAACCCACTCTACAACGTGGACGACTTCTCCGACTTCATCATCATCGATGATGGGGGAAGTCTTAAGTACGAGGTCGCGACGTTCGGACCGTTGTCGCAGCCGGCGACGTTTGACGCCGCCCCGACGATGGACGAGATCGAGGAGCATGTCTACGAGACTCGCTACCTCAACCCCTTCGACAACGCCGTGACGGGCATCAACCCCGATTATGGCGAGGTCTCGCGCATGGACTTCTCCGCCTGCGCGACGCACGTGAGCTACGGAACGACGATGTACGACGCGGGCGACGACCTCGAGGTCGGCGAGACGCGCGAGCTGACGTGCGTCTTTATGAGCTCTGCCCTCACCGGCGGCAAGCAGAAGTGGAGCGTCGGCAACATCTCCGAGGGTTACGTGGACAAGTTCAGGAAGATCGTCGGATGGGCGATTCATCCCGAGAGCGGCACGTATGCCCCCAAGGACGCGGCCGTCTTCGCGGGATACTCCAAACCGGGGACCATGTTTGCCTACGGGACGTGGCTGTATGGCTACGACCCGGTGAGCGGCTAGGTCTGTCCCAAGTTCTTCTCGTCGTATTTCGCCCCTTCGCCCGCATCCGTGCTACCATGCTGAGCCAAGGCGTTGACGGGGAGAGTACCCGGGGGCGCGCGGCCCAGAGAGAGCGGGGACGGTGGGAGCCCGCGGCCGCGTCCCGGAGAAGATCACCCCCGAGCCGCGGCCCCAAAGCGTGTCGGGAGGAGGAGGTTCTTCTCGCCGCGCGAGTAGGCGTCGCCGGAGTGGCCGCCGACACAGGCCAGCCGAGTAAGGCGGATGTCCGCTCGCTGGGTGGTTCACAAGCGAAGTGCCTTGGAAGCGCTTCGTCCCAGCACGTGGGACGGGGCGCTTCTTGCGTTCCGGAGGACGGGAAGAGAGGAAAGCGTGGCCAAGAACGAGTACAAGAAGACGACCAACCTGCCGAGCACGGGCTTTCCCATGCGCGCCAGCCTGGCCGTCAACGAGCCCAAGCGCCTGGCGATGTGGGAGGAGAACCACGTCTACGAGCAGATGATCGCCAAGAACGAGGGGCACGAGAAGTTCGTCCTGCACGACGGCCCCCCGTACGCCAACGGCCCCATCCACCTGGGCCACGCGCAGAACAAGATCTCCAAGGACATCATCAACCGCTACTGGTCCATGCGCGGCTACCAGACGCCGTACGTCCCCGGCTGGGACTGCCACGGCCAGCCGATCGAGCACAAGGTGGAGACCATGCTCGGCACGGAGAAGTTCAACCAGCTCCCCACCGAGAAGGTCCGCGAGCTCTGCCGCACGATGGCCGTCGAGCAGGTGGACACCCAGCGCCAGGGCTTCAAGCGCCTGGGCGTCCTCGGCGAGTGGGACAACCCCTACCTCACCTACGTGAACGACTACGACGCCACTGACGTGGAGATCTTCAAGGCCATCTTTGACGCCGGCGCGATCGTGCAGGGCTCCAAGCCCGTCCACTGGTGCAGCCACTGCCACACGGCGCTCGCCGAGGCGGAGATCGAGTACGGCGACGAGGTCAGCCCCGCCATCTTCGTGCGCTTTGAGATGACCACGGTGCCGGAGGGCCTGGAGGAGTGGGCCGGCAGGCTCTTCGTGGACATCTGGACCACCACGCCCTGGACCCTTCCCGCCGACGACGCCGTGATCCTGCACCCCGAGGCCGCCTACGTGGCGCTCGTGCACGACGGCCACGCGGAGATCGTGGCCGAGGCGCTGGCTGAGCGCCTGGTGGGGAAGTTCGGCTACGGCGAGGTTGAGCTCGTGCGCGGCGAGGACGGCGAGCCCTGGCGCGCCACGGGCGAGCAGCTCGCGCACAACCGCTACAAGCAGCCGATCTTTGGCGACCAGGGCGAGACGGGCGAGTTCATCTACGCCGACTACGTCACCCTGGACGACGGCACGGGCGTCGTGCACTGCGCTCCCGGCCACGGCGTGGACGACTACCTCGCCGGCCAGAAGTTCGGCATCCCCACGGTCATGCCCGTGGACGACGACGGCCGCTTCTTCGTGGGCGACAAGATCGGCACGGGCGGCCCGTGGTCCGGCATGGACGTGAACGAGGCCAACCCCAAGATCATCGAGTGGCTGGACGAGCGCGGCGTGCTGATCCTCCACGAGGACATCTCCCACAGCTACCCGCACTGCTGGCGCTGCAAGGAGCCCGTCATCTTCCGCGCCACGAGCCAGTGGTTCGTCTCGATGGACAAGCCGCTGCGCGGCGGCAAGAGCCTCCGCGAGCAGGCGCTCGAGGAGCTCTCGAAGGTGCGGTTCTACCCGAGCCACGCGATCAAGCGCATCGGCTCGATGGTTGAGGGCCGCCCGGACTGGTGCATCAGCCGCCAGCGCAACTGGGGCGTTCCCATCCCGGCCTTCACCTGCCAGGACTGCGGCGAGACCGTCATGAACGACGACACGCTCGACGCCGTGATTAAGCTCTTCCGCGAGAAGGGCTCCGACGCCTGGTTCACCGACGACCCCGCGAGCTACCTCGGTGACGCCTGCGTCTGCCCCGCGTGCGGCGGACACCACCTCAAGGCCAACAAGGACATCCTGGACGTGTGGTGGGACTCCGGCGTCTCCCACACCGCCGTCTGCCGCCACCGCGACAACCTCACGTTCCCGGCGGACATGTACCTCGAGGGCTCCGACCAGCACCGCGGCTGGTTCATGAGCTCGCTCATGACCTCGGTGGGCGCCTACGGCGTGGCGCCGTACAAGTCCGTGGTCTCCCAGGGCTTCACGCTGGACGGCCAGGGCCGCAAGATGTCCAAGTCGCTCGGCAACGTGATCGACCCCAACAAGGAGTGCGACACCCGCGGCGCCGACATCCTGCGCCTGTGGGTCACCTCGGTGGACACCTCCAACGACATCCCCTGCGACGGCCAGATCCTCGACCACGTGGGCGAGGCGTACCGCCGCTTCCGCAACACGCTGCGGTTCCTGCTGGGCGAGATTGAGGGCCAGTTCGACCCGGCGACCGACGCGGTGCCCTATGACGAGCTCCTCAGTTACGACAAGCTCACCCTCGCGCGCCTCTGCCAGGTTCACGACCAGGTGAGCGCCGCCTACGAGGGCTACCGCTTCAACCAGGTCTACCGCACGCTCTACGACTACGTGATCACCGAGCTCTCCAACGGCTACCTCAACGCCACCAAGGACCGCGTCTACTGCGGCGAGAAGGACGGCTTCGAGCGCCGGAGCGCCCTCACCGTCTGGGCGCAGATCCTCTCGATGCTTGTCCACGACCTGCAGCCCATCCTCGTCTACACCACCGACGAGGTCATGAGCTACCTGCCGGCGTCCCTGCGCGACGGCCAGGAGTACGCCGCCCTTCTCGACTGGTACCAGGCGCCCTGGACCGCCGAGCAGTACGAGCCGTATCTGGCGGCCTACGACGCCGTCGTGGAGGCCCGTGCCGCGTTCACCAAGGCCTACGAGACCGCGATCGCCGACGGCACGCTGCCCGAGAAGACCACGCAGGCCGCCCGCGCCGCGCTGACGGCGCCGGCCGAGACCCTCGCGCTGCTGACCGGGCCGCTGGGCTGCGACCTGGCCGAGCCGTTCGTGTGCTCGCACGTGGACCTCGCGGAGGGCGACGAGCTCTCCTGCGCCGTGGAGCCGGCGGCGGGCGAGAAGTGCCCGCGCTGCTGGAACTTCCGCGAGCTCGGCGAGGACGGCCTCTGCGAGCGCTGCCACGACGCGGTGGCCGCGCTCGAGGAGTAGGGCTTGTCCGGCTCCGACACCACGAACTCCGCCCGCGCGCGGCGGCTGGCGCTCTTCGCGCTGGTCGCCGCTGCGGTCGTGGCGCTCGACCAGCTGAGCAAGGCGGTGGCCCGCGCCGCGCTCGTCCCGGGCGAGCCGGTCACGCTGATCCCGGGCGTGATGGATCTCTCGCTCATCTACAACACGGGCGCCGCGTTCTCGATGGGGGAGGGGGCGGGCCCGCTCTTCGTGCTCGTCGCGCTCGCGATGTGCGCCGCCGGTGCCTACGTGGCCTGGGCGCGCTCGGACGTGCCGCTCCCGCTGCTGCTCGCGGTGGCGTGTGTGGTCGGCGGCGGCGTCGGCAACGCGATCGACCGCGTGGCCCTCGGCGCCGTCACGGACTTCTTCAAGACCACGTTCATGGACTTCGCGATCTTCAACGTGGCCGACATCTTCGTGACCTGCGGCGTTCCGGTGGCGCTCGTCCTGTGGTGGCGCTGGGACGTTGCCCGCGAGCGCGCCGCAGCGGGGGAGTAGGCGCCGTCCGGCGGGCGGATTTCGCCGAGTCTGTACTTTTTTGGCCTCCAGCCGAGTACAGACTCGATTTTCGATTAGGTTTTCGCTGGTAGCGAAGTCGTCCATCGAGTCTGTACTTTGCGATGCGGCAAAAAACTACAGACTCGGCGATCGTGCGGCGTAAAGGAGGCATCAGATGGCCCAGCGTCCCGTCAACCTGCTTGTGGGGCCCGAGTCCGACGGCATGCGGCTCGACGCCTTCCTCGCCGCAGCTCCCGACATGCCCTCGCGCTCCGCCTGCGCGCGCCTCGTGGAGGACGGTGCCGTCACCATCAACGAGACGCCGGCCACCTCCAAGTCCGAGAAGGTCCTGCTCGGCGACCGGGTGCGTGCCCTCGTGGAGGAGCCCGAGGACGCGGGCGGTCCGCTCGCGCCCAACCCCTACATCCCCCTCGACATCCGCTTCGAGGACGACCACCTCATCGTCCTCTCCAAGCAGGCGGGCCTTGTCTGCCACCCGAGCCCGGGCCACGTGGACGACACGCTGGCCAACGCGCTCGTCGCCCACTGCGGCTACGCCCACCTCGGCATGCTCCAGGGCGAGGAGCGCCCCGGCATCGTCCACCGCCTCGACATGGAGACCTCCGGTCTCATGGTGGCTGCCAAGGACGACGCCACCCAGAAGGCCCTGCAGGACCTCATCCGCCTGCGCGTCCTGGACCGCCGCTACGTCACGCTCGTCCACGGCCCGATCGCGCACGACGAGGGCACCATCGAGACCGGCATCGCCCGCTCCACGCGTGACCGCCTGCGCATGGCCGTCTCGGACGCCCCCGGCGCCCGCGAGGCCATCACGACCTTCCGCGTGCTCGAGCGCTTCGAGGCCGGTCCGCGCGACGACGGCTACACGCTCATCGAGTGCCACCTCTACACGGGGCGCACCCACCAGATCCGCGTCCACCTGCGCCACGTGGGCCACCCGCTCGTGGGCGACCCGCTCTACGGGCGCGGCGACCTCCGCCAGAACCTGGGCCTCGCGCGCCAGTTCCTGCACTCCTGGCACATCCGCTTCGACCACCCCGTAACGGGAGAGACGGTGGAGCTTGCCGACACCCTGCCGCCCGACCTCCTCGATGTACTAGAATCGCTTGGCGAAAGGTCCATGGGCCGGACGCCGGCGGGGGAGGCCATCTGCCCGCGCCTGGCGCCCGACGGACGAGCCTCCGAGCGCGAGGGATAAGATGGAGTTCAACCGGTTCGGCCTGACGCCGATCGTCATTTTCAACTTTCTCATCTGGCTCTTCTTCACCGCAGCCTACCTCTACCAGATCATCTACGTGCTGCGGGTCATCGTGCGCGGCACGGTGCGCCTGCCGGAGGCCAAGCGGCGCCACTCCTACGCCTTCGTGATCGCGGCGCACAACGAGGAGGCGGTCATCGGCAACCTCGTGACCTCCATCCTCTCCCAGGACTACCCGCGCGAGCTCATGGACGTGTTCGTGGTGTGCGACGCCTGCACGGACGATACCCACGCCGCCGCCGAGGCGGCCGGCGCCACCGTCTGGGATCGCAACGACCTCGCCCGCCGCGGCAAGAGCTGGGCGCTCGACTACGCCTTTGACCGCATCCTCAACGACTATGGCGACAAGTACGAGGCCTTCGTGATCTTTGACGCCGACAACCTCGTGTCGCCCGACTACATCTCCGTCATGAACCAGGCCTTCGACGCGGGCTACCTCGTCTGCACCGGCTACCGCAACTCCAAGAACTTCGACTCGAGCTGGGTGAGCGCCGCCTACGCGCTCTGGTTCATGCGCGAGGCGAAGTTCCTCAACAACGCCCGCATGATGTCGGGCACGAGCTGCGCCATCTCCGGCTCCGGCTGGCTCGTCTCCGAGCGCATCGTGCGCGGCATGCACGGCTGGGACTTCCACACCCTGACCGAGGACATCCAGTTCTCCACGTTCTGCTGCGCCAACAACGTCCAGATCGGCTACGCCCCGGCGGAGTTCTTTGACGAGCAGCCCGTCACCTTCAAGGCCTCCTGGACCCAGCGCATGCGCTGGACCAAGGGCTTCTACGAGGTGTTCTTCTCGTATGGCCGAGATCTTGTGAAGGGCATCTCCAAGGGCCAGTTCGCGAGCTACGACATGCTCATGACCATCGCCCCGGGCATGATCTTGACGCTGCTCTCCTTTGCGGTGAACGCCACCTACCTCATCATCGGCTCGCTCAGCCACGGCTTCATCGCCACCCAGACCGAGCTCGACATGTGCGTGGGCTCGCTGATCATGACGTTCGTCTCGATGTACGTGGTCTTCTTCGTCCTGGCGATCATCACGACCGTCTCGGAGCGCTCCCACATCCATGCCAAGAAGCGCTGGCGCGTGCTCACGAACATCCTGACGTTCCCGCTGTTCATGATGACCTACATCCCGATCACGGTGGCGGCCCTGTTCAAGAAGGTCGAGTGGGTCCCCACCAAGCACGACATCGCCGTGAACGTGGAGGACGTCGTGGGCAATGCCTAAAAGGGGTCAGACCCCTTTTAGGCACGTTTTCTCGGCAAACGGTGCCTGATGGAGCCGTGAGCGGATGTTACAATGGCGTGAACTCACACGACACCGCCGAGGCGGGGAGAGGAGCCGGCACATGGCAACGTTCTTCGAGGGGGAGTCCCACACCTTTTCCGAGTACCTGCTCGTCCCCGGCTACTCCTCAGCGGAGAACATCCCCGACAACGTGTCTCTCAAGACGCCGCTCGTGAAGTTCCGTCGCGGCGAGGAGCCCGCGCTCAGCCTCAACATCCCCATGGTCTCGGCCATCATGCAGTCGGTCTCCGGCGTGGACATGGGCGTGGCGCTCGCCATCGAGGGCGGCCTCGCCTTCATCTACGGCAACCAGACGCCCGCGGCCGAGGCGGCCATGGTCAAGGCCGTCAAGGATCACAAGGCCGGCTTCGTGGAGTCCGACTCCACCCTCACGCCGGACATGACGATGGAGGAGGTCATGGCGCTTAAACAGCGCACCGGCCACTCCACCATGCCCGTCACCGACGACGGCTCCTCGCGCGGCAAGCTCCTCGGTATCGTGACCAGCCGCGACTACCGCCCCACGCGCGACGACCACCAGAAGAAGGTTCGCGAGTTCATGACCCCGCGCGAGAAGCTCATCGTGGGCGACAAGGACATCACGCTCAAGAAGGCCAACGACGTCATCTGGGACAACAAGCTGAACGCCCTGCCCGTCGTGGACGAGAACGACCACCTGGTGGGCATCGTCTTCCGCAAGGACTACGACCAGCACAAGTCCAACCCCAACGAGCTGCTCGACGCCAACAAGCGCTACATGGTGGGCGCCGGCATCAACACGCGCGACTACGCCGAGCGCGTGCCGCTGCTCGTGGAGGCCGGCGCGGACGTGCTCTGCATCGACTCGTCCGAGGGCTTCTCCGAGTGGCAGAAGCGCACGCTCGAGTGGATCCGCGCCAACTACGGCGACTCCGTCAAGGTGGGCGCCGGCAACGTCGTGGACGAGGACGGCTTCCGCTTCCTCGCCGACTGCGGCGCGGACTTCGTGAAGGTGGGCATCGGCGGCGGCTCGATCTGCATCACGCGCGAGACCAAGGGCATCGGTCGCGGCCAGGCCTCCGCCGTCATCGACGTCTGCCGCGCGCGCGACAGGTACTTCGAGGAGACTGGCGTCTATGTGCCCGTCTGCTCCGACGGCGGCATCGTCTACGACTATCACATGACGCTCGCGCTCGCCATGGGCGCCGACTTCATGATGCTCGGCCGCTACTTCGCGCGCTTCGACGAGTCCCCGACCGAGCGCGTGAACGTGAACGGCCAGTACATGAAGGAGTACTGGGGCGAGGGCTCCGCGCGTGCCCGCAACTGGCAGCGCTATGACCAGGGCGGCGCCTCCAAGCTGGGCTTCGTCGAGGGCGTGGACTCCTACGTGCCCTACGCGGGCTCGCTCAAGGAGGGCGTGGGTCAGACGATCTACAAGATCAAGTCCACGATGTGCAACTGCGGCGCCAAGACGATCAAGGAGCTGCAGGAGAAGGCGCGCCTCACGCTCGTGAGCTCTACCTCGATCGTCGAGGGCGGCGCGCACGACGTGGTCGTCAAGGACTCGCAGCACTCGGTGAGCTACCGGTAATCGCCGGCGACAAGAACCTCGATTCCGCAGCCGCCCCGGCGCCTCACGGCCCGGGGCGGTCGTTCTTCTCGTCCGCGCCTTCCCGCCCGAGGTTATGCGCAATCTTGTAGGGTATGCGCGCCGTTGAAGGGTATGCGCACGGTTAAGGTCTTCATAATTGCAGGTAGCTGAGCCGGGCGAGAAGAACCTCCACTCGCGGCCTGCGCATAACCTTCGCGCGTGCGCATAACCTACGCCGCCGCGCCCGTTCTTGTCGCCAAGCGGGCCCGAGCTGCTACAATGACGCAGTTGACCATCGCATACGAAGGAGCCACGCAGATGAGCGACGCCGACAAGAACTTCGAGGTCCCGGCCTACGACGCCGAGGAGATCGAGACCCGCTGGCAGGCCGAGTGGGACGCCGAGGAGCTCTACAAGACCGACGAGGACCCGAGCAAGCCCAAGAAGTACGTCCTCGAGATGTTCCCGTACCCCTCGGGCGACCTGCACATGGGCCACGCCCGCAACTACACGATCGGCGACGCGATGGCGCGCCAGGCCCGCATGCGCGGCTTCGACGTGCTGCACCCGATGGGCTTCGACGCCTTTGGCCTGCCTGCGGAGAACGCCGCGATCAAGCACAACACGCAGGCGAGCGTCTGGACGCACAAGAACATCGACCAGGCGGTCAAGACCATGCGCCGCATGGGCTTCTCCTACGACTACGACCGCATGTTCAATACCTGCGACCCCGAGTACTACAAGTGGGGCCAGTGGATCTTCCTCAAGATGTGGGAGAAGGGCCTCGTCTACCGCGACAACTCGCCGGTGAACTGGTGCCCGGGCTGCCAGACGGTGCTCGCAAACGAGCAGGTCGTGGATGGCAAGTGCTGGCGCTGCGGGTCGGTGCCCGAGAAGCGCGCTCTCTCCCAGTGGTACTTCAAGATTACCGACTACGCCCAGGAGCTGCTCGACGACCTCAAGAAGCTCGAGGGCAAGTGGCCCGAGCGCGTCCGCGCGATGCAGGCCAACTGGATCGGCCGCTCCGAGGGTGCCGAGATCGACTTCGCGCTCGCCGACAAGGACGGCGTGACCCCCACCGACACCAAGATCACCGTCTTCACCACGCGCCCGGACACGCTCTTCGGCGTGAGCTTCTTCCTGCTGCCGCCCGAGAGCCCGCTCGCCGCGGAGCTCGTGGCCGGCACCGAGCACGAGGCCCCCTTCCTCGAGCTCAAGGCCGCCGCTGAGAAGGTCTCCTCGGTGGACCGCCAGGGCTCGGAGCGCGAGAAGCACGGCGTCTTCACCGGCCGCTACGTGATCAACCCGGTGAACGGCCGTCCGGCGCCCATCTGGGTCGCCGACTACGTCCTCATGGACTACGGCACCGGCGCCGTCATGGGCGTGCCCTGCGGCGACCAGCGCGACTTCGATTTCGCCAAGAAGTACGGCCTGGAGATCGCCCCGATTATCTGCGAGAAGGACGACCCGCTGTACGAGCGTCTCAAGGACGAGCGCGAGCTCGTCGTGACCTCGGTGGACTGGGACCACGCGATGGAGGCCGAGGGCTATCTCGTGCAGTCCGGCCAGTTCACCGGCATGAAGGGCGGCAAGCACTCCGAGGCCGTGGACGCCATCATCGACTGGCTCGGCGAGCAGGGCCTCGGCCGCAAGACCGTGCAGTTCCGCCTGCGCGACTGGCTGATCAGCCGCCAGCGCTACTGGGGCAACCCGATCCCGATGATCCACTGTGACTGCTGCGGCGACGTTCCGGTGCCCTACGAGGACCTGCCCGTCACGCTGCCGGACGCGCTCGACCTCGGAGCCGGCGAGACGCTGGCCGCCTACGCGCCGTTCTACGAGACCACCTGCCCCAAGTGCGGCAAGCCGGCCAAGCGCATCACCGACACCATGGACACCTTCACGTGCTCCAGCTGGTACTACCTGCGCTACTGCGACCCGCACAACGAGAAGCTGCCCTTCTCCAAGGAGGCCGTGGACCGCTGGATGCCGGTGGACAACTACATCGGCGGCATCGAGCACGCGATCCTGCACCTGCTCTACAGCCGCTTCTTCACCAAGGTCCTGCGCGACCTCGGCATGATCGGCATAGACGAGCCCTTTGAGAACCTGCTCTGCCAGGGCATGGTCAAGGACGCCAACGGCGACACCATGTCCAAGTCCAAGGGCAACGTCGTGCCGCCGTCCTCGGTGATCGAGCCCTACGGCGCGGACACCATGCGCTTGGCCATTCTCTTCATTGCGCCGCCCGAGAAGGACTTCAACTGGGACGAGGAGGCCGTCGCCGGCGCCAACCGCTTCATCAAGCGCGCGTGGCGCGTGGTCTGGCTGCTCTCGCAGAGCGCGGCGGCCGGCTCCGTGGACGCGGGCGCGCTTGACGCGGCGGGCAAGGACCTCTGGCGCACGCTCAACGGCATGGGCCTCAAGTGCACATCCGACTTCGACCGCGGCCAGTTCAACACCGCCATCTCCGCCGTCATGGAGATCACGAACGCCGCGTCCAAGTACGTGAACGAGGTCGCCGTTGAGCAGCGCGACCCGGCGCTCTGCTTCGCCGTGGCGCACGCGATCGTGACCATGCTCGCGCCGATTTGCCCGCACTGGGCCGAGGAGCTCTGGCACAAGGCACTTTGCCAGGAGGGCTCGGTCTACAACGCGGCGTGGCCGGAGTTTGACGCCGAGGCCGCCAAGGCCGACGAGGTGGAGATCGCGGTCCAGATCAAGGGCAAGGTCCGCGGTCGCATCATGGTCGCGGCCGACGCCACGGACGCCGAGGTCGAGGAGGCCGCCCGTGCCGCCGTGGCCGAGCAGCTCGCCGGCAAGGAGATCAAGAAGGTCATCGTTATCAAGGGCCGGCTGGTCAACATAGTGGCGGTGTAGGTCCTCACGCAGGCAGGGGAGACCCGCCGACATTCCTCCGAGAAGTGCACTTCGTGAAACTTCTCTCCGGAACATCGGCGGGCCTTCTGCGTGTCGGGTCTCACGCGCTGCCGAGAGGTTCTTGTCGGCAGGTTGGGTTTGACGGGCTTGGAGTGCCCGGGAGTGGGTACAATAGGCTCGACGGCAGCCTACGTGTGGTTACCTAGGCAGTGCCGTTACTTGAGTCCGGCCGCCTACGTGCTAGCGCTGGCGGCCTTCTCGTTCATCGGACATACCTCGCACCTCTCGGACAAGCCTTACTATTGCCAGAGCCAGGGACACACATCCTGTCAGACATCCTGTCAGAAGAGCAACGACCTCAGTCATATCCATAGGCATCACCTCCCCTCGCGGGTACGGCGCTGCCTTCGGTACGCGGTGTGACCGCCGAGCCGTAGGGAGGGTTCTACCCGTCGTAGCGGCGTACGGCGAGAAGCAATCGGTGGACGGTGCCTCTGGGCTACGACGCACGAAGCGCTTTATGAATGGACGGGGGCGCCGCAGTTGGGGCAGAAGTAGCCGCCCACGCTGAGCTTTGTGCCGCAGTTCGGGCAGAACCGCGTCTGCCCTGCGATTGCCGCGTTGATTATGCGCCGAACGTCGGCTCGGTCCGTGTTCCCTCGATTCCATTGCTCCTGCGTCGCCTTGCTGACGTAGATTGGCGGATCGAAGAGCGACGCCCGCATCTTGTCTAGGACGGAGCGGCGCTTTGTGTCGTAGACGATTCGGTGGGCGAGAAGTACTATGAGTGCAACAAAGAAGGCGAGCGACAGTGCGAATGTGATTAGATTCCCCTCGCCCCTGACCAGCTCGACGATTGCTAGAGGAAGAGAGAGGCTCAGGAACGCGCAGAGCACGGTGCAGATGGTCCACACCCCGTGCTCTGCGAGTCTCCACGGCTTCGGGACGGTCGACCAGGGTTGTACGAGGCCGCAGGAGCCGCAATTCACGACCGAGCCAACGTAGCCATAGTCGTGCTCGACGTTAATCTTGTGCGCAGTTCTCTCGTCGACGGCGTCGAGCTCCGCTAATGCGCTGGCGCGCGTCCGCTCCTGCGTGGCGGACTTCTTCGTCGCGGAGCTGAACGTGTGGTACATGCCGCTTGCCGACGCCTTAATCTCAGTGAAGTATACCTGCTCATGCCAGCAATACCAGCAGCGGTAGACGATGGGCCGCCGCGCCGTGACGTTCGCGGTGTACTCGATGATGCCCGTGGGTATGCGGACGGCAAGCATGGGCGCCCCTCTCCGTGGAATGTTTGAGTTAATGATACGGTACACCATGGGGGGCGGAGCTTGCGACGTATCCGTGACCATGGTTCTTGTCGGCTTGGATTCCGGCCCCCTTGGTTCGAGGACGAAGCAGCGCCAGCTCATCGACATGCGCAAAAATGGGCGACTTGGCAGGGGAGAGGCCCTTCTCGTGCACAAAGGGGGCGACTTGGCAGGGAATCACGCGCCAAGTTGGCGCTTTTGTGCAGCGGGCGAGAAGAACGCCCAGTTGGAGGTTTTTCTCGCCCTGCCAAGTCGGCAGCTTTTTACGTTGCGGCGGCAGCGCTTCTGCCAAACCGGCCCGTTTGTGCACCGCCTCGGCCCCTGTCCACCCTCTTGTGGGCTTCTCGTGGAGGGTCGCTTGACGGAAGGCGAGAAACACCGTAGACTAGCTGCGTATTCGAAGCTGTAACCGCAGGAAGTGGGGTGGATCTTCTCGCCCCGCTTCCTTTCTGTATGAAGACGGGAGGGGAGCCATGCCCAAGTCCGGCATCGAGCAGCAGATCATCGACGCCCTGGAGGCCCGCGCGGCCGAGCGCGGCGTCGACGTCGTTGACGTGGAGGTCGTCGGCGCGACCAAGGCGCCGTGCGTGCGCGTGCGCATCGACCACGCCGACGAGTCTCTGCCCACCATCACGCTCGACGAGGTGACCGAGGAGACCGAGTGGATCTCCGCCGCCCTCGACGAGCTCGACCCGATTCCCTCCAGCTTCACCCTCGAGGTCTCGAGCCCGGGCATGGCGCGCCCGCTGCGTCGCCCGCACGACTTCGAGCGCTTCGCCGGGTCTACGGTGGCGCTCTCGCTCGTCCCCGGCGAGGGGCGGCGGCGCTACACCGGCACCCTCCTCGGCATCGAGGACGGCACGGTGAGCCTCGAGGTGGACGGCGCGCGCGTGGACATGCCGTTCGACGACGTCAGGAAGTGCACGATCAAGCCCGACTTCCCCGCCTAGGGAAGCTCCGGAGAGACGAAAGGAACCCACATGGCCTCTGAGATGATGGCAGCCCTCGAGCAGCTCTGCGAGGAGCGGCACATCGACCAGCTCGACCTCATCACCCGCCTCGAGCAGTCGCTCGCCAAGAGCTACGCCGACGTGCTCCACCTGCCCTTCGGCGCGCGCGTCACGATCGACCGCGCCACGGGCAAGGTCTACGTCTACGAGCTCGTGCCCAAGGGCGAGGAGGACCCCGAGACCGGCGAGTACAGCGAGTTCGACGAGGTCGACGTCACCCCGGCCGACACCTCCCGCATCGCCGCCCAGCACGCCAAGGCGGAGATCCGCGCCATCGTGCGCAACGCCGCGCGCGTCCAGATCTACGAGGAGTTCTCCCAGCGCGTCGGCGACATCATCACCGGCACCGTGCTGCAGTCCACGCCCGACTTCACGATCATCAAGATCCGCGAGGGCGTCGAGGCGGAGCTGCCCCACTTCGACCAGCGCCGCCACCCCGACGAGCGCAACGAGCGCCCCGCCGGCGAGCGCTACAGCCACAACCAGCGCATCCGCGCGATCATCATCGACGTGCGCGACCCCAACTCCACGCAGCCCGTCGTGCGCGGCGAGCGCCAGCGCCCGCCCATCGTGGTGTCCCGCACCCACCCCGACCTGCTGCGCCGCCTCTTCGAGCTCGAGGTCCCCGAGGTCTACGACGGCGTCGTGGAGATCCGCAGCATCGCCCGCGAGCCGGGCGTGCGCTCCAAGGTGGCCGTCTCCTCCAACGACGACCGCCTCGACCCAGTGGGCGCCTGCGTGGGCCCCAAGGGCAGCCGCGTGCGCACCGTTGTCTCCGAGCTGCGCGGCGAGCGCGTCGACGTGGTCCTGTGGAGCGACGACCCGGCCCGCTGCGTGGCCTCGGCGCTCTCCCCGGCGCGCGTCTCCCGCGTGGTGATCGACCCCGAGACCGGCTACGCCACGGTGATCGTCCCCGACGACCAGCTCTCCCTCGCGATTGGCAAGGAGGGCCAGAACGCCCGCCTCGCCGCGCGCCTCACCGGCCTGCACATCGACATCAAGAACGAGTCGCTGGCCGCCGGCATCCTGCGCGACCTGCCGCGTGCGACCGTCGAGGACGAGCCCTCCGACGACGGCGAGTCCCACCGCTGCGAGTACGTGGGCCCCACGGGCATCCAGTGCCGCAACATGGCGCGCCCGGGCTCGCGCTTCTGCGGCGTCCACGAGGAGCTGGCCGCCGCCGAGGTCTCCTCTGACCCGGACTCGCTCATCTAGCACGCAAGGCAGGCGCCCACACGACTCTCTGAGGCGACACGCCTCATGCTTGGAAGGTAGGTCACATGGCAAAGACGCGCGTACATGACCTCGCGAAGGAGTACGGCATCTCCAGCAAGGAGATGCTCGGCCACCTCCGCGACCTGAAGATCCCGGCGAAGTCGGCCTCCTCGACCCTCGAGGACGCCTACGTGTCGATGGTCCGCAAGAAGCTCAAGCCCATCCTCGAGGCCCACGCCGCCGAGATCGAGGCGCAGAAGCGCGCCGAGGAGGAGGCCAAGGCCGAGGAGGCCCGCATCGCCGCCGAGAAGGCCGAGGCGGAGCGCATCGCCGCCGAGGAGCGCCGCGAGCGCGAGCGCGCCGAGGAGGAGCGCCGCCGCGCGGCCGCGGAGGCCGAGCGCAAGGCCAAGGAGGAGGCCCGCGCCGAGGCCGAGCGCAAGGCCAAGGAGGAGGCCGAGAAGAACCGCGTGCGCGACAACGCGCCGAAGTCCGTCCCGTCCTTCTCGTCCCTGCTCGACCAGATCGCGCAGCAGGAGCAGATCCTGAAGCAGCAGGCCGAGGAGGCCGCCCAGAAGAAGGCCGCCGGCCAGGGTCGCGGCCAGCACCGCGGCGAGCGCGCCCGCACCGAGTCCCGCTCGGCGGCGCCGGCCTCCGCTCCCGCCCCCGCCTCCGACGCGAACGGCCGCCGTCGCGGCAAGAAGGGCCGTCGCGGCGACGAGGGCGAGGACCGCTACAGCCGCATGGCCCGCGAGGCCGAGGCCTACAACCGCAGCCGCGTGCTGGAGGAGGCCCGCGTGGCCGTCGAGGAGGCGTCCCGCGAGTCCACCGGCCGCCGCAAGCGCCGCAAGGAGCGCCGCCAGAAGCAGGCCGAGGAGCACGCGATGGAGCAGCGCATCGAGGAGGCGCTCGCCAACGACCAGGACCTCTCACAGCTCGACACCGTGAAGGTCCCGCAGGGCTCCACCGTCCAGGAGCTCGCCGAGCTTCTCGGCGTGCCCGCCAACGACATCATCAAGCGCCTCTTCCTGCTGGGCACCCCGCTCACGCTCACCGAGTCCATGTCCGACGAGCTCATCGAGCTCGTGGCCGACGACCTCGGGCGCGACGTCAAGGTCATGACCAAGGAGGAGGAGAACTCCTTCACCTTCTACGACGACCCGGCCGACCTCAAGCCGCGCCCGCCGGTGGTCACCGTCATGGGCCACGTCGACCACGGCAAGACGTCGCTTCTGGACGCCATCCGCCACACGGGCGTGGCCGAGGGCGAGGCCGGCGGCATCACGCAGGCCATCGGCGCCTCCCAGGTCACGATCAACGGCCGTCAGATCACCTTCATCGACACCCCGGGCCACGAGACCTTCACGGCCATGCGCGCCCGCGGCGCCAAGGTGACCGACATCGTCATCCTGATCGTGGCCGCCGACGACGGCGTCATGCCCCAGACCGTCGAGTCGATCAACCACGCCAAGGCGGCCGGCGTGCCCATCATCGTGGCCGTCAACAAGATCGACAAGCCCGGCGCCAACCCCGACAAGGTGCGCCAGGAGCTCACCGAGTACGGCATCATCCCGGAGGAGTGGGGCGGACAGAACATGTTCGTCAACATCTCCGCCAAGAAGAAGATCGGCATCGACGAGCTGCTCGAGACCGTCCTGCTCCAGGCCGACGTGCTGGAGCTCAAGGCCAACCCGGACACCTTCGCCTCCGGCAACGTCCTCGAGGCCAAGCTCGACCGCGGCCGCGGATCGGTGGCCACGGTGCTCGTTACCCGCGGCACCCTGCGCATCGGCGACGCGCTCGTGGCCGGCATGTCCTACGGCCGCGTCCGCGCGATGCTCGACCCGAAGGGCAACGCCGTCACCGAGGCGGGCCCCTCCGACGCCGTGGAGATCCTGGGCCTCCAGAGCGTGCCGATGGCCGGCGACGAGTTCCGCGTCTTCCGCGACGAGCGCGACGCGCGTGACCTCGCGGACCAGCGCGCCCTCAAGGCCCGCATCGAGGAGCAGAACCGCGTGAAGCACGTCACGCTCGAGAACCTCTTCGACACGATGGCCGACGCCGAGGTCAAGGAGCTCAACCTCATCATCAAGGCCGACGTCCAGGGCTCGATCGAGGCGCTCCAGGACTCGCTCGACAAGATGGACCAGTCCGAGGTCCGCATCAACACGATCCACTCTGCCGTCGGCGCGATCACCGAGACCGACGTCACCCTCGCGGACGCCTCCAACGCCATCATCATCGGCTTCGGCGTGCGCCCGGAGGCCAAGGCCAAGTCCGCGGCCGAGCGCGACGGTGTTGAGATTCGCACCTACAGCGTCATCTACAAGGCGATCGAGGACATCGACGCCGCCCGCATCGGCATGCTCAAGCCCACCGAGGTGGAGGTCCAGACCGGCGTCGCCGAGGTCCGCGACACCTTCAAGGTGCCCAAGGTCGGCATCGCCGCCGGCTGCATGGTCCAGGAGGGCGAGATCTCCCGCGACGACCAGGTCCGCCTCGTCCGCGACGGCATCGTCGTCTACGAGGGCAAGATCGCCTCGCTGCGCCGCTACAAGGACGACGTCAAGAGCGTCAAGGCGGGCTTCGAGTGCGGCATCGGCCTGGAGAACTTCCAGGACGTCAAGCCCGGCGACCAGATCGAGGGCTTCCGCATCGACCAGGTGGCCCGCACCGAGTAGGCGCCTCTCTGGGGCGGGGCCCGCGCGGCCCCGTCCCGCTTGGAGCATGAGACATGAAGCAGAACCAGCACTCGAGAAGAACCAACGAGCAGGCGCGCGTCAAGCTCGCCAACATCCTGCTCTTCGAGATATCCGACCCCGACCTCGCGCTCGTCACCATCACGGGCGTGGAGGTCTCGGTCGACAAGTCCTACCTGCGCGCGTACGTGAGCTGCGACGCGGAGCGCTACGACGAGGTCACCGCCGCGCTCGCGCGCGCCAAGGGCCGCATCCGCTCGCTTCTGGGCCGCGCGCTCGGCTGGCGGGTGACCCCGGAGCTGGACTTCCGCATCGACACCACGACCGACGAGGCTGAGCGCATCGGGCGCGCCCTCGAGGACGTCCCGGCGACGCTCGCGGTGGAGAAGGACGAGTTCGGCTACCCGCTCGAGCCGTCCGGCGAGAAGGACGAGGGGTAGGGGAGCATGCTGTGTGACGAGGCGACCGTCGTCGCCCAGGCCCCCAGCTTCGACGCGGTGACGCGGCTCGTCGAGGCCGCCCGCACGATCGCCGTCTGCGCGCACACCTCGGCCGACGGCGACGCCCTCGGCTCCGAGCTCGCCCTCGTCGAGCTCATCGAGCGCCGCTGGCCCGAGAAGCGCGTGAGCGCGCTGCTCGCCGACGACGACGTCGTGCCCCGCATCTACCAGTTCCTGCCCGGCGCCGAGCGCCTCGTGCGCGCCGTGGACTACCGCGAGGACCCCGACCTCTTCGTCTGCGTGGACCTCTCGCAGCCGGGCCGGCTCGCCGACGCCCGCGCCGTCCTCGAGCGCTCCGGGCGCGTCGCGGTGCTGGACCACCATCCGTCGGCCGAGGCCTTCTGGGACGCCGGCGTGGTGCGGCCGGACGCGGCGGCGACGGGTGTGATCGTGGCGGAGTACGCGCTCCACCTCGGCGCCGAGCTCACGCCCACGATGGCCCAGAACCTGCTCTGCGCCCTCGTCACCGACACCGGGCGCTTCCAGTACCAGAACGCCAACGGGGAGGCCTTCCGCGTCGCGAGCGCGCTCGTGGACGCCGGCGCCTCGCCCTCGGAGGTGTCGCTGCACGTCTATCAGAGCGACCGGCTGAGCTACCTGCACCTCTCCGCCACGGTGATGGGGCGCATCACGACCTTCGAGCAGGGCCGGATCGCCTACAGCTACGCCACGATGGCCGACCTCGAGGCCAACGCCGTGCCGGTGGCCGAGTGCGACGGCCTCGTGGACATCGTGCGTCGCGTGGACGGCTGCGAGGTCGCGCTCTTCCTCAAGGAGGTGCCGGGCGGCAAGGTGCGCGGCAACCTGCGCGCCAAGTCCGACCGCGACATCTCGGTCGTGGCCCGCGAGATGGGCGGCGGCGGCCACCCGGCGGCGGCCGGCTTCACCGTGGAGGGCGACATCGACCGCGCGCTCGCGGTGGTCCTTCCCAAGCTCCGCGCCCTCTACGCGACCGACGGGGAGGCGCGGTGAGCCGCCGCCCGAGCGCGTTCTCTGCGCTCGTCGCCATAGACAAGCCCGCCGGCCTCACGAGCCACGACGTCGTCTCCCGGGTGCGCCGCGCCGTGGGCGAGCGCCGCGTGGGGCACGCCGGGACCCTCGACCCGGCCGCGACCGGCGTGCTCGTGGTGGGCATCGGGCAGGCGACCAAGCTCCTCGGCCTGCTCACGCTCGACCGCAAGGGCTACCGCGCCACCGTCTCGCTCGGCGCGCAGACCACGACCGACGACGCCGAGGGCGAGGTCGTAGCCGCCGCCGACGTGCCGGCGGAGCTGCTCGACCCCGCGCGCGCCGCCGCCGAGGTCGCGCGTCTCGTGGGCGAGCATGAGCAGGTCCCGCCGCGCTTCTCGGCCGTCTCCGTCGGGGGGCGCCGCGCCTACGACGCCGCCCGGGCGGGCGAGGAGCTGGAGCTCCGGCCGCGTCCCGTGACGATCTTTGGCGCCGAGCTCGTGGAGGTCCGCCCCGAGGAGCGCGCCTGGGTCGTCGACCTCGACGTCTCCAAGGGCACCTACGTCCGCAGCATCGCGCGCGACCTGGGTCTGGAGCTGGGCTGTCTCGCGCACGTGGGCGCGCTCAGGCGCACCTTCTCCGGGCCCGTGACGCTCTCCGACTGCGTGGAGCTGGACGAGCTCGCCGAGGGAGGCGCCGCTCTCGTGCGCGAGCGGGCGCTCGACCCCGTCGCGACGCTCGGGCTCCCGGCGCGCGACCTCGCGCTCGAGGAGGTCGCCGACGTCACGTGCGGCCGGCGCATCCCCGTGGGCACGCTGCGCTCCGGTGCCGCCCCCTCGCCCGGGGCGCGCGTCGCGCTCGTCTTTGGCGGCGCGCTCGTCGGCATCTGGCGTCGCGAGGGCGCGCGGCTCGTCTGCGAGTCCAACTTCCCCCAGGGCATCGAGGGAGTCCGCTGATGGGCGAGAAGAACCTCGAGCAGCAGCTCCTCGCGCTCTCGCCTGACAATCCCATCGGGGGCGTCGGAGGTGTTCCTCCGAAAAGTGCGCTGCGCGGAACTTTTCTCCGGAACACCTCCGACGCCCTGGTGGGCGTTGCTCGGAGAGTGGGGCTGCACGGGTTCAAGAAATCTGTTTGCGTGATCGGGGCGTTCGACGGGGTGCACGTGGGGCACCGGGCGCTGGTCGCGCGGGCGCGCGAGGAGGCGCTCGCGCGCGGCGACGAGCTCGTCGTGGTGACCTTCTCGCCCGACCCGTCCGTCGTCCTGTGCCCGGAGCACCCGCAGAAGCTGCTGCTCTCTGACGAGGCCCGCCTTCGCGCCCTGCGCTCGGTCGAGGGCGTGGACCGGGTGGTCGTGCTCGACTTCACGCCCGAGCTCGCGGCTCTGCCGTATGAGCGGTTCGTGCGTGAGACGCTCGGCGAGCTCATGGACCTGGACGTCATCGTGGTGGGGTCGGACTTTCGCCTGGGCGCCGGCGGCGCGGGCACGGTCGAGGCCCTCGCCGAGCTGGGGCGCGCGGACGGCTTTGGCGTCGTGGGCATGGCGCTTCTCGACGAGGGCGGCGCGCCCGTGACGGCCACGCGCATCCGGGGCCTCCTCGGCGCCGGTCGCGTGGAGGCGGCCGCCGGCCTGCTCGGGCGCTGCCACGTCGTCCCCGGCGAGGTCGAGCACGGACGCGGGGAGGGGACGGGCTTCGGCTTCCCCACGGCCAACGTGCGCGTGCCCGCCGAGCTGTGCCTGCCCGCCGAGGGCGTCTACGCCGGCTACGTCATCTGCGACGACACCGCGTGGCCAGCGGCGATCAACGTGGGCAAGCCGAGGTCCTTCTCGCCCGGCGAGGAGGGCGCCCCCTTCCTGGAGGCCACGCTGCTGGGGTTTGAGGGCGACCTCTACGGCGCGCGCGTGGAGGTCGCCTTTGCGCGCTGGCTGCGCGAGCCGAGGTCCTTCTCGTCCGTGGGCGAGCTCGAGCGCGTGGTGCTCGGAAACGTGTCCTGGGTGCGTGCTACGCTTGGCGAGCGGGGAATCTCTCTGAGGGGGGAGGCGTTCGCGTGATCACCGACGAGGACAAGGAGAAGGTCCGCCAGGCGACGGACTTCGTGCAGCTCGTGGCCGAGACCGTCGAGCTCAGGCAGCGCGGGCAGGAGTTCTGGGGGTGCTGCCCCTTCCACGGGGAGAAGAGCCCCTCGTTCAAGGTGAACCCGCAGACGGGGCTCTGGCACTGCTTTGGCTGCGGGGACGGCGGCGACGTCTTCTCCTACGTGCAGCGGCGGGAGAACCTGGACTTCCCGGACGCGATCCGCTACCTCGCGGACCGCGCCGGCATCGAGCTCACGGAGGAGCGCGGCGCCCGGCGGGGCCCGCGCAAGACGCGCCTCATGGAGGCCCTCGGCGCGGCCGAGGAGTTCTACCACACGATGCTCATGCGCGGCAGGGGGGCCGGTCCCGACGAGGCGCGGCGCTACTTCGCGGGACGCGGCTTCGGCTCCGCCGTGTGCCGGCGCTGGGGGCTCGGCTTCGCGCCCGGGCGCGGCGCGCTCGTGGCCCACCTGCGCGAGCGCGGCTTCACGGCGGCCGAGATGGTCGCCGCCGACCTGGCGCAGGAGCGCTCCGGGCGCCTCGTCGACCGCTTCTACGAGCGCGTGATGTTTCCCATCCACGACGAGCAGGGCCGCACGATCGCCTTCGGCGGGCGCGTCATCGGCGCCAAGCGCGACAACGTGGCCAAGTACGTGAACACGCGCGACACCGCCGCCTTCAACAAGGGCAAGCACCTCTTCGCCTACGACCGCGCCAAGGAGGGCATGGCGGCGACGGGGGAGGCCATCGTCTGCGAGGGCTACACCGACGTCATCGCCATGCACGAGGCGGGCTTCACCAACGCGGTGGCCGCCCTCGGCACGGCCTTCCGGCTGGACCACGTGCGCCTCATGGAGCGCCAGCGCGTGAGTCGCATCGTCTGCCTGTTCGACGGCGACGCGGCCGGCCAGCGCGCGGCCGAGCGGGCGATCCGCTACCTGGACAAGACCTCGGCGGCACTCATGTGCGTGGTGCTGCCGGACGGCCAGGACCCGATGGAGTTTCTCGCCGCGCACGGGGCCGACGAGCTGCGGCCCATCCTCGCCGCCGCGCGCCCGCTCATGGACTTCGTCTTTGAGAAGCGCCTGGAGGGCTACGACCTCTCGGCGCCGGGGCGGCGCGTGCGCGCGCTCGAGGACATGGCCGGGGTGCTCGCCCCGCTCAAGCGCTCCGTCCTGCTCGACGAGTACGCGACGCGCCTGGCCGACGCGCTCGGCATGGACGTGGCCGAGACCAAGCGCGCCATCCGCGAGGCCCCCGTGCGCGAGCTCGACGAGGAGCGCCCGGCGAGAAGGACGCCCGCGCCCGCCCCCGCGCGCCGGGAGGCCCCGGCGCCGACCCCCGACGGCGAGGCCCCCGACGACTACGTCCCGCTCGAGGCCTACGATGCGGCGCCCGCAGCCCCGGAGCCCGCCGGGGGCGGGGACGCCCCGGTCGGCACGGTGCGGCTCTCGGCCGACGAGCGCATGCAGCTCTCCGCGGAGCGCGAGCTGCTCAGCGCCATCGCGCAGCGCCCCGACGCGATGCGCCCCTTCGGCGCGCGCATCGCCGGGCTCCTCTGGTGCGACGAGCGGCACGAGGCCATGGCGTGGGCCATGCTCTCCACGCCCGAGGGCACCTCCCCGGCCGAGGTCGTCGCCGCCGCGAGCGCCGTGGTGGCCGACGCCCCCCGCATCCTCTCCGGCGGGCGCGTCATGGACGAGGACGAGCTCTCCGACGAGCAGAAGCTCGAGTTCATCGTCGACACCGCCGAGCTCTGCTCGTGCCGCCGCCGCATCCGGCAGATTCGCGCGCAGCTGCGCTCGGCGGAGGGCGAGGAGTCCGAGCGCCTCTTCTCCGAGGCGACCGAGCTCCAGCGGCGCTCGGGCGAGCTCTCCGCGCGGCTCTCGTCCGGATTCTCCGAGTAACTTTTGGGTATAATCTCGAAGGTTTATGCGTCGAAAGGATATCCGTGGCTGCCAAGAAGACGAACGACGACATCAAGCTCTCCGACGACCTGGCCAAGGTCGTGGACGGCCTCGTGGCGGGCGCCTCCTCCTCGAGCGTGAGCGAGGACGACATCCAGCTCGCCATCAAGGACATTGACGTCGACTCCGACGAGCTCTCCGACCTCTACGACGCCCTGCGCACCCGGGGCGTGGAGGTCAGCGCCTCGCCCGCGACCGAGGGCGGGGAGGACTTCTCCGCCGACGTCTCGGTCGGGGACGGCTTCGACGACGAGGACACGGACTCCGTCGACTCCTTCGACGACGAGGAGGGCGAGGAGTCCGAGAGCGTCGCCGAGGCCAAGATCGTCAAGGAGGCGCTGCGCTCCGTCCCCAAGGCGCGCGTCGCCAAGCCCAAGCGCTCCTCGCGCGCCCGCGCGCGCCGTCAGGACACCTCCACGGCCATGCTCACCGGCGACCCGGTGCGCATGTACCTCAAGGAGATCGGCAAGGTGGACCTGCTCACCGCCTCCGAGGAGGTCAACCTCGCGATGAAGATCGAGGCGGGCACCGACGCGACCGAGAAGCTCGAGGCGGCCGAGGCCGGCGAGCTTGAGCTCACCCGCGCCGAGCAGCGCCGCCTCATGCGCATCGAGCAGGTGGGACTTGACGCCAAGCAGCAGCTCATCTCCGCCAACCTGCGTCTCGTGGTGTCCATCGCCAAGCGCTACGTGGGTCGCGGCATGCTGTTCTTGGACTTGATCCAGGAGGGCAACCTCGGCCTCATCCGCGCGGTCGAGAAGTTCGACTACACCAAGGGCTTCAAGTTCTCCACCTACGCTACCTGGTGGATTCGTCAGGCCATCACCCGCGCGATCGCCGACCAGGCGCGCACCATCCGCATCCCGGTGCACATGGTCGAGACCATCAACAAGCTCATCCGCGTGCAGCGCCAGCTGCTGCAGGACCTGGGCCGCGACCCCACCCCCGAGGAGATTGGCGCCGAGATGGGCATGAGCCCGGACCGCGTGCGCGAGATCCAGAAGATCTCCCAGGAGCCCGTCTCCCTGGAGACGCCGATCGGCGAGGAGGAGGACTCCCAGCTCGGCGACTTCATCGAGGACTCCACCGCCGTCGCGCCGCCGGAGGCTGCGTCCGACTCGATGCTGCGCGAGCAGCTCGACCAGGTGCTCGACGGACTGGCCGACCGCGAGCGCAAGGTCATCAAGTTCCGCTTTGGCCTGGAGGACGGCCACCCGCGCACGCTCGAGGAGGTCGGGCGCGAGTTCGGCGTGACGCGCGAGCGCATCCGTCAGATCGAGAGCAAGACCCTGGCCAAGCTGCGCCACCCGAGCCGCAGCGGCCGCCTCAAGGACTACATGGAGGACTAGGCATGTCTCCCCACCAGAAGCGATTCAAGATCGTCTCCCTCGTCATCCTGTTCGTCGCGCTGGTCGAGGTCGTGTGCGGCGTCCTGCTCCTGCTGGGCTCCCCGCTCGCTGCGGGAATCCGCGTGAGCCTGGGCGACGGCGCTTCCTACGACGGCGCCACCGCCGCCGAGGTCCTGGGCGTGCTCGCCGTGGTCGTGGGCCTCTACTGCCTCATCGTGGGCGTCACAGGCGCGCGGGCGGCCAACAGCCCGCGCAACGTCGGCAAGTTCAACGCCCTGTGCGCCGTGATGCTCGTCGCCTCGCTCGTCCAGGTGGGGCTCGGCGTCACCACCGGCCAGGTCGGCTGGGTCGAGGTCCTTCTCGCCGTGCTCGGCGTCCTTGGGCTGGTCTCTGCTCGCACGGCCCACAACGAGGCGCTCGACCGGTAGGGGAGTTCCCGGTCCGATGCTTTTCGCCGCCCTCGTGTCCTGCGGGGGCGGCGTTTTTCTGCCGCCGTGACCTCGCGCGGAGGGGCGCGGCAAAATTACTCCAAAATGAGGCTTGCGCGACGCGAGCGCATCTGTATACTGTTCTCTTGTGCGCACGATACATTCCCCGGTGGCGCAGTGGTAGCGCAGCTGACTGTTAATCAGCGTGTCGTAGGTTCGAATCCTACCCGGGGAGCCAGAGACTGAGGGACCGGGGCCGCGAGCCCCGGTCTTTTTGTGTCGCCGTTGTCCGCAGCGTCATTATTGCGCAACACGGATCCCGTCCCGTTGGGCTACCATGTGCAGAGGGACGTGCGTCCCGCTCTCGGATGTCACAAGAGGGATCGGAGCCAACATGGGATTTCTCGATAGCATGCAGTCGACGTTCAACCGCGGCGTCGCCGCCGCCGGCCGCACGACCGACTCGGTCAAGCTCAAGGCGCAGATGACCGACGCGCTCAAGCGTCGCCAGAGCTTCGCCGCCCAGCTCGGCGCGAGCCTCTACGACCTGACGAAGAACGACCCGTCTTTCCGCGCCGGCCGCGAGGCGCTCTATGACGGAATCGCTGCCATCGACATGGAGCGCGCGCAGATTCAGGCTGAGCTCGACCGCATCGAGCGCGAGAGCCACGCCGCCCAGACTGCGGCGACGCACTTCTCCTGCCCGTTCTGCGGGTCCCAGGTGAGTGCCTCCGACGTCTTCTGCTCGGGCTGCGGCAAGCCCATGGCCGAGATCCAGTCCGCCCTCGCTGCGTCCCAGGCCGCTGCTCAGGCCCCCGCCGCCCCGGCCAACTGGGCCGGCCCGAAGTGCCCCGTCTGCGGCGCCCCCATGAACGAGGGCGACCTCTTCTGCATGAACTGCGGCAACAAGCTCGACGCGCCCGCAACCGCGCCCGCCCCCGCTCCCGCGCCTGCACCCGCACCCGTGCCCGCTCCGGAGCCTGTTGTCGCTCCCGAGCCGGAGCCCGTTGACGAGCCCGTCCCGGCGCCGGCCCCCGAGCCTGTCTCTTATACACATCT
>NZ_JACJJK010000084.1 GCF_016899935.1 Olsenella uli | reverse complement strand
AAGTTATTCAAGTAGTTCTTGATGAACGTGTACCAGTTATAACTACAGGTGCAGGTAATCCAGGTGAATACATACCTGCATTTAAAGAAATTGGTACTAAAGTAATACCAGTAGTCGCTTCTGTAGCTCTTGCAAAACGCTTGGTGCGCACTGGTATTGATGCCGTTATCGCTGAAGGTACTGAAAGTGGTGGTCATGTAGGAGAAATCACTACAATGGCACTTGTACCGCAGGTTGTAGATGCTATTG
>NZ_JACJJK010000083.1 GCF_016899935.1 Olsenella uli | reverse complement strand
AAATTATATTCAATACATGAAATCTAATGGAATAATCAGCCAAAATACGTACAATAATTATATTGCAGGTAAACTCTGTAATATTTAAGAATTTGAAATTATGGGACAAAGCAAAAGTCATACAAATTCACCAAATTGTTCTTCTTGTTTCTTAAGATTATGTGCCATACAGTCACAGATAGACAGGTTAGAACGGATGCTTTCTTATTCAAAGGAAACCTTAAACTTTAAGGAAGCCTGCCTTTATAC
>NZ_JACJJK010000082.1 GCF_016899935.1 Olsenella uli | reverse complement strand
TAAAAGGCGAATTAGAAAAGATACGCGAACAAATCCAAAATATTGAATAACTGTTAAAGGTGAAGCTGTAATAATGAAAGTTAATTTGATTAATGTTGGTTATGGTAATATTGTAGCCGCTAACAGAATTATTTCCATAATTGGCCCAGAGTCAGCACCAGTGAAGAGAATTATTCAAGATGCAAAAGAAGCCAAAAATTTAATAGATGCAACATTTGGCAAGAAGACTCGTTCTGTGATTATCATGGAT
>NZ_JACJJK010000081.1 GCF_016899935.1 Olsenella uli | reverse complement strand
TTTTTAATGCCTTGCCATCTCATTTTTTTATGCCAGTAAAATTTATAACCTCGAATATTCGCACTACTATCCCAATGCTGTGGATTTTTTTTACTATCTGGCATTAAATAAAATTGAAATGATGTTGGATTTGGTCCCATAAGAATTTTAGCATAATCCTGTTTTTCTAAAACTGATTTATCGCTATCTAAATAACAATCTTCTACAAAAACTCGACTACTCCAACATTCTTTATTGCCAAATATAGCAT
>NZ_JACJJK010000080.1 GCF_016899935.1 Olsenella uli | reverse complement strand
AATTAGAATACTTCATGAAGAATAATGGTCTGGTCGCGGTTCGGTCCGACGGATACGAAACCGAGGTCGATACCTGTAACCTGCGCCATTCTTTCTAAATATTTACGTGCATTTTCTGGTAAATCTTCGTATTTTCTGATGCCAGAAATGTCTGTTTTCCAACCAGCGAATGTTTCATAAACTGGTTCTACATTTGCAAGAACTTTTAAGCTTGCAGGCATTTCATCTAAGATTTCACCATTGTATTTATA
>NZ_JACJJK010000079.1 GCF_016899935.1 Olsenella uli | reverse complement strand
TTATTGGTTTATTGATGACGGAAAAATTAAGCGTTGTCGCGTCTGCCCGCCATTGTCCAAGCATCGCTGCGTTTAATACGAACAGCTATGACTTTTTTGCCAATCATCATTTCTACAGCGGCAGAAATAGCAGCTACTACTTCTTCGCTAATAGGAGCATTGTTATTTGCCATGTTAATTTACTCTCCCCTTATTATAATGGAACATTGCCGTGTTTTTTAGCCGGACGTGTTTCACGTTTGCTTGCAAGC
>NZ_JACJJK010000078.1 GCF_016899935.1 Olsenella uli | reverse complement strand
GCACGTATTCTTCTCGCACAGGTACAGCTTCGGATTCAGGCGGAAAGTCAAGATGACCGAGGACGAAATCAAGGCAAAGAAGTTTGCCATGGAGTCAGCAAAGGAGAATGCCGCCAAGAAGGCAAAGGAAGAGGCCCGCAAGAAAGCAAAGGAAGAGGGCCGCGATTTTAACGAGGACGAGTTTGATGAGCGCAAGACATATTCAGGACGTCCTGACGACGCTGTCATAGCCGGCAATGAGCCAGCCGACAC
>NZ_JACJJK010000077.1 GCF_016899935.1 Olsenella uli | reverse complement strand
GCTGTTGGCTGACCAACTCGAAGTTTTGTTAAACAAGCGCCACAACCTGGACCGCTCAATCAATCGTTTGGAGCACAAGATCGCTTTGTACGATAGCGGTGAGATTCGGGCCAGAAAGAGTTACTTTGAAGAATACCAAATTTTAGATGACCAAAAGGAGACACTTTAATTATGAAAACAACCGTCTTTTTATTCCACCCCAACTTCGCCAACTCCCGCGTCAACAAGGCCTTAGCCGCCGGTTTACCGGGC
>NZ_JACJJK010000076.1 GCF_016899935.1 Olsenella uli | reverse complement strand
ATTATAGGTGGCGTAAAAACTCCAGTATATCTTACAGGGCTTCATTATTTCCTTTTGCAGTGGTGGCCAGTCCCTTTTGAGGTATCTTATCGCGATACAGACAGGGAAATAGGCTATTGGATACAGTATTGGGAAGAAGACCCTCGATCGGTTGGGGGCATCTTAGGCATGATGCGCCAGTATGGAAAGTCCGTTTGGCTAGGCGTTTGGGGTTTTGAGCGTACCTCTAGGATGCGTAATGCCCATTTGGGT
>NZ_JACJJK010000007.1 GCF_016899935.1 Olsenella uli | reverse complement strand
AGAAGGGCAAGCGGTCTACGTTCAGCATCGTGGGCACCACCGAGACCAACTCCCTCGAGCACCGCATCTCCGTGGAGTCCCCCGTGGGCAAGGCCCTCGTGGGTCACGAGAAGGGCGACAAGATCGAGGTCGTCGCGCCGTCCGGCAAGACGCGGAAGTACACCATCACGGGGATCTCCCGCTAGGCTACTTCCTCACCCAAGCAAGCGTGGCGCCCCGTGTCTGCGGCAAGCAGGTGCGGGGCGCCTTATCTGAAAGGACCCCCATGGCCGACAACGCCACCACCGGCGCCGCAGGCGCCACCACCGACGAGCGGACGATGCGCCGCGCCCGCCGCCAGGCCCTCATCGGCGCCGGCGTGAACCCGTACCCCATCGCCTCCGAGGTCACGGCCCACGCCGCCGAGCTGGACGAGAAGTACGCGGAGCTCGCGGACGGCACCGACACCGAGGACGTGGTGAGCGTCGCCGGCCGCATCCGGGCGCTGCGCAAGCAGGGCAAGGCAGCGTTCGTCGTGGTCGAGGACGTGACGGGCTCCATCCAGCTCTTCTGCCGTCGCGACGTGCTGGGCGACGAGGGCTGGGCGCTTCTCGCCAACCTGGACCTCGGCGACATCGTGGGTGCCGCGGGCACCGTCCTGCGCACCCGCCGCGGCCAGCTCTCCGTCTCGCCGAGCTCGCTCACCGTGCTCTCCAAGGCGCTGCGCCCGCTGCCCGAGAAGTTCCACGGCCTCACCGACCGCGAGGTCCGCTACCGCCAGCGCTACCTCGACCTCATCATGAACCCCGAGGTGCGCGACGTCTTCCGCAAGCGCAGCCGGATCGTCTCCCTCATCCGCCGCTTCATGGAGGCCGACGGCTACATGGAGGTCGAGACGCCGATGATGCACGCCATCCTCGGCGGCGCCAACGCCAAGCCGTTCGTGACGCACTTCAACGCGCTCGACCGCGACTTCTACCTGCGCATCGCCACCGAGCTGCCGCTCAAGCGTTGCATAGTGGGCGGCCTTGAGCGCGTCTTTGAGATCGGCCGCAACTTCCGCAACGAGGGCATGGACCTCACGCACAACCCCGAGTTCACCTCGATGGAGGCCTACTGCGCCTACGGCGACCTTTCCACGATGAAGCGCCTCTCGCAGGACCTCTTCAAGATGATCGCGCGCGAGGTCTGCGGCTGCGAGGAGGGCCACGAGGTCATCACCTACCAGGGGCAAAAGATCGACATGTCCGGCGAGTGGGCCAGCCGCCCGCTCTCCGAGATCGCCTCCGAGTGCGTGGGCGAGCACGTGGACATGGACACGCCGATCGAGCACCTGCGCGAGCTCTGCGAGAAGCACGGCATCGAGGTCCAGCCCAGCTGGGGTGCCGGCAAGCTGCTCTTTGAGCTCTACGACGAGCTGGGCGAGAAGACCATCGTGAACCCCACGTTCGTGTGCGACTATCCCGAGGAGGTCTCCCCGCTCTCCAAGCGCAAGCCCGAGGACCCGCGCCTCACCGACCGCTCTGAGCTGGTCATTGCCGGTCACGAGTACGCCAACGCCTTCTCCGAGCTCAACGACCCGGTGGACCAGGCGGGTCGCTTCGCCGAGCAGGTGGCGGCCAAGGGCCTGGGCGACGACGAGGCCATGGGCTACGACTACGACTACGTGCGCGCGCTCGAGTACGGCATGCCGCCGGCGGGCGGCATCGGCTACGGCATCGACCGCATGGTCATGCTCTTCTGCGACCAGCCGGCGATCCGCGACGTGCTGCTCTTCCCGGCCATGAAGCCGGAGACGGTGACGCGCGCGGACATCCAGGCGCAGGTCGCGGGCGTCGTGACGGACAACACGGCGGCCTCGGTGGACGACATCGCGGCGGACAGCGAGAAGGTCACGGCTGCGGCCGCCGAGAGCCCTGTGGCGCTCGTCGCCGGGATTGACCGCGACGCCGCGCTCGCGCTTCTCGCCGAGCACAACCACGAGGAGTTCCACATCGAGCACGGTGAGACCGTGGGCGGCGTGATGCGCGTCTTCGCCGATGAGATGGACCCCGACAACGCCGACTTCTGGGAGGTCGTGGGCATCCTGCACGACCTCGACTGGGAGGAGCATGCCGACGACCCCGTGGGCCACACCACCTATGCGGCGGAGCTCATCCGCGCGGCGGGCGGCTCCGAGGAGCTGATTCGCGCGATCCAGTCGCACAACTCGATGAACAACCCCGACCTGCCGGCGCCCGAGCTCCCCATGGAGAAGGTCCTCTTTGCCGTGGATGAGCTCACGGGCCTCATCGGCGCGGCCGTGATCATGCGCCCGAGCAAGTCCGTCATGGATTTCGAGGTGAAGTCGCTCAAGAAGAAGTTCAAGGACAAGCGCTTCGCCGCCGGCTGCAACCGCGACGTCATCCGGCAGGGCGCCGAGCTCTGCGGCTGGGAGCTCGACGAGCTCTTCTCGCGCACGATCGACGCGATGAAGGCCATCGCCCCCGACCGCGACACGTTCGGGAAGTAGGACGCATTCCTCACGTCTGTCTCACGGCGGCCGGCACTCATAAGTGTCGGCCGTCAATCTGTCTTGAGCAGACACTTGCGCACAAAACGCAAGAAGCCGCCGGCATTCCTCTGCATAATCCGTCAACTAAGCCGACACTCCGTGCGGGCACTCACGAGTGCGTCCCCTCATGTCCCTCGTGGAGAATTCGTGTCGCCGTCACGTCTCGCCCTGATGCGTTGCTCGCGCTTGTCGCATGAGGTCACGTCCTCTGACCAGCCCCTCCCCGTTGCGTCGAGCCCGTCCGTCAGCCTCGTGGAAGCTTGCTGCGAGCCAGCGGAAGTCTGGTGAAAGCGCCCCAGCCTAGTCTCTTGTCCCACCACGTCGAAAGGGGCACCATGGGACAGGACGTCTTCCTTGCCGGACGGCACTCGCTCCAGCTTACCCGCGCCGCTCGCCGCGATCCGGCCCTGCTGCTCGTCCCTGCCCCCGACGAGCATCTGCGAACGGACCAGACCGCGATTGACCTGCCGGCGCTTCGGGCGTCGCTGCCCGACATCCTTCTTCCGGTCGCTCCGGGCGCGCCGCTCGAGATGACGTTCTTCTCGCGCGAGGCGAGAAGCGAGTCTGCGCTCGTGCGGTCGCGCTGTCTGCTCGCAAGGCTGCCGAGCGCGTCCTTTCTCGAAGTGGTTCACGCGGACGGCAGCCCGTGGGACTACGCGGGGGAGGGCGCGCTGCGCCTGTTCGTGGAGTCCCCCGCGCTGAATCTCATCAGAATGTGCCAGCGGCTTGACGCCCTGGTCCGTCACGGGGCGCTCTCCCCCAACGCCGCGTTCTTCCGGTTGCTCACCTTCCCCATGGAGGCGTGCGGCTCCTACGCGCGCGATCCGAGCGACCCGGCGTTCGGGGCCTGCGCCTTCGAGCTGCCGGCGCTCTGTCGCGCCGACGACCTGGGCGCGTTTCTGAGCGAAGCGACGGGGATCAAGGGACTCCGTCAGGCTCGTCACGTGGCGGCGCTCGTCCAGGACGGGGCGGGCTCTCCGGAGGAGACGCTCCTCTCGTTTGCCTTCAAGCTTTCGCCCGAGCTCGGCGGCATAGAGGCGCCGCCCTTCTCGGAGAACGAGCCGATCGAGTGGCCGAGCGACGTGCTCCACCTTATTGAGCACCGCCGAATGCGCCCCGACTTCCACTGGGCGCGCCATCGGACCGCGTCGGAGTACAACGGCAGGGAACACGTCAGCGAGGAGGCGTTCGAGGAGGACCAGCGGCGCGTCCGCGATTACCAGACCTGCGGGATCTCGGTCTTTCCGGCGAGCTATAAGAACGTGAGCACCCTGGCGGCGCTGAACGCCTACCTTGCGCGCGTCGCGCACGCGCTGGCGCAGACCGAGGGCGCGGAGTTCGAGGCTCGGGTGCGTCGGACGCTCGCGGACGAGGGCGCGAGCTTCATGCGGCGCGTTCTTCTCAGCCAGATGCTACCTGCCGTTCCGAGCGAGAAGCCCGACTGGTAGGGGGAGCCCCAGGCGGTCGTGTTTCTCGCCCGCGCCAGGCCGCACATATGAGTGCCGGCTTGGTTGACACCTTATCCACGGGAGTGTCGGCGCTCTCTCGCACTTTGGCGCGGAGTGCGGGCTCTGTTACGCTCAAGAGCCGACACTCATGAGTGCGGGCGAGAAGAACGCGCTCGCTGCGGGCGAGAAGGGCATGGCGGCTCTCGCCCCAGGAGAGACGCGACGTCGCTTAGCGCGTTTGCGCGCACGGCGCCGTGGGTACAAACTAGTACCGTGAGACCACCGTGCGGAAGGACGCACCCATGTTCGAGAAGTTCACCGACAAGGCGCGCAAGGTGATGAGCCTCGCCCAGGACGAGGCCCGCAACCTCGGCCAGATGTACGTCGGCACCGAGCACCTGCTGCTCGCCCTCATGCGCGAGGGCGAGGGCGTGGCCGCCCAGGCGCTGGCCAAGCTCGACGTCACCTACGACGAGACGCTCGCCACCGTGCGCAGCCTTACCACCAGCGAGAACGAGCCCGTGCCCGGGGGCCACATCCCCTTCACGCCGCGCGCCAAGCGCGTGCTCGAGGGCGCCTACCGCGAGACGATGACCCACGGCCAGACCTACATCGCCACCGAGCACCTGCTGCTCGGCATCGTCGCCGAGGGCAACGGCCGCGCGATGGACGCCCTGCGCCAGATGGGCGTCTCCGGCGACGCGGTCCGCAACGCCGTGAACGAGCTCGCCGGCAAGAGCGCCGAGACCGCCTCGCAGCAGCCTGCCACCGCCGACGTGCGCATGGCCGGCTTCGGCGGGCCGTCCCAGCAGGGCGAGGAGGGCTCGGTCCTGGAGCAGTACGGCCGCAACCTCACCAAGCTCGCGGCGGACGGCAAGCTCGACCCCGTGATCGGCCGCGACCGGGAGATCGAGCGCGTCATGCAGGTCCTCGCGCGCCGCCAGAAGAACAACCCGCTCATCCTCGGTGACCCGGGCGTGGGCAAGACCGCGATCGTCGAGGGCCTCGCCCAGCTCATCGCCTCGGGCAACGTCCCGGACATCCTGCGCGGCAAGCAGGTCTGGACGCTCGACCTCGCGAGCCTCGTCGCCGGCTCCAAGTATCGCGGCGAGTTCGAGGAGCGCATGAAGAAGGTCGTGGCGGAGCTCGAGGCCTCCGAGGACGACGTCCTCTTCATCGACGAGATTCACACCGTCATCGGCGCGGGCTCGGCCGAGGGCTCGATCGACGCCGCCTCTATCCTCAAGCCGCCCCTCTCGCGCGGTGAGATCCAGGTCATCGGCGCCACCACGGCCGAGGAGTTCCGCAAGCACGTCGAGAAGGACACCGCCTTCGAGCGCCGCTTCCAGCCGGTCAACATTGGCGAGCCCAGCCCCGAGGACACGATCAAGATCATCGAGGGCCTGAAGGACCGCTACGAGAAGCACCACCACGTCCGCTACACCGACGCCGCGATTCTCGCCGCCGTGACCCTCTCGAGCCGCTACGTGCAGGACCGCTTCCTGCCCGACAAGGCCATCGACGTGCTCGACGAGGCCGGCGCGCGCACGCGCGTTCACAAGATGGCGCTCCCGCCCGAGATTGCCCAGGTCGACGCCGAGCTCGCCCGCGTGTGCGAGGAGAAGTCCGCCGCCGCGGCCGCTCAGGAGTTCGAGGACGCCGCCCGCCTGCGCGACGAGGAGAAGTCGCTCGTGGCCCGCCGCGACGAGCTCGAGCACGCCTGGCGCGAGGAGCTCGCGGCCAACGTGGTCACGGTCGACGAGCAGGACATCGCGGACGTGGTCTCCTCCATGACCGGCGTGCCCGTCTCCAACCTCACCGAGGCCGAGGCCTCCAAGCTCCTGCGCTGCGAGGACGTGCTGCACCAGCGCGTCGTCGGCCAGGACGAGGCCGTGACCAAGGTCGCCAAGGCCATCCGCCGCAGCCGCAGCCCCCTCAAGGACCCGCGCCGCCCCGGCGGCTCGTTCATCTTCCTCGGCCCCTCGGGCGTGGGCAAGACCGAGCTCGCCAAGGCGCTCGCCGAGTTCCTCTTTGGCTCCGAGGAGGCGCTCATCAGCTTTGACATGTCCGAGTTCATGGAGAAGCACACCGTCTCCAAGCTCGTCGGCGCGCCCCCGGGCTACGTGGGCTACGACGAGGGCGGCGAGCTCACCAAGGCCGTGCGCCGCCGGCCCTACTCGGTCGTGCTCTTCGACGAGGTGGAGAAGGCGCACCCCGACGTCTTCAACGTCCTGCTCCAGATCCTGGAGGAGGGTCGCCTGACCGACGGCCAGGGTCGCCACGTGGACTTCTCCAACACCGTCATCATCATGACGTCCAACATCGGCGCGCGCGACATCGCGCAGACCACCACGATGGGCTTCTCGGCCCAGGGCGCGTCCGGCCTCTCCGACCAGGAGATCGAGAGCCGCGTCATGACCGAGCTCAAGAAGCACTTCCGCCCGGAGTTTCTGAACCGCGTGGACGAGGTCGTGGTCTTCAAGTCGCTCACCGGCGAGCAGCTGCGCGACATCGTGGAGCTCATGGTGGCCGACCTGCGCGACCGCCTCGTCGCCGAGGGCATGTCCATCGAGCTCACGAACGCCGCGCGCGACCTCGTGGCCAAGCGCGGGGCGGACCCGGTCTACGGCGCCCGCCCGCTGCGCCGGGCGATTCAAACGCTCATTGAGGACCCGCTCTCCGAGGAGCTGCTGCAGGGCCTCTGGCACAAGGGCGAGATCATTCGCGTGGACGAGAAGGACGGCGCGCTCGTCTTCGAGCACGCGGTCGGCGAGATTCCCGCGCCGCGCCGTCGCGAGTCGATGAGCTCGCCCGACCTTCTCGGCCCCACACCCTCCGCCCCGTCAGCGGCTGGCGCCGGCGGCCTGCTGACCGCAGGGGAGTAGGGGGTTGAGAGCCGGCCGGGACCGACCCGGCCGGCGTGCGGACGGCGCTATACTCGTATCGGAGGCAACGACGAGAGGGGCACCCGTGGAAGCCACCCAGCTCGACCCAGCGACCGAGCGCGAGCAGCGCTTCGAGGACGCGATCAGAAAGACCGCGCCCGGCACGCCGCTGCGCACGGCCCTCGACATGATCCTCGCCGGCCACCTCGGCGCGCTCGTCTGCGTCGGCGACACCGAGAACGTCCTCGCCGCCGGCGATGACGGCTTCAAGCTGGACGTCTCCTTCACCGCCAACCGCCTCTTCGAGCTCTGCAAGATGGACGGCGCGGTGGTCATCGACCGCGACCTCACCAAGATCCTGCGCGCCAACTATCACCTCAACCCGGACCCGTCGCTGCCCACCTCCGAGACCGGCACGCGCCACCGCACCGCCGCGCGGATGAGCCTGCTCACCAAGGCGATGGTCATCTCCGTCTCGGAGCGGCGCTCGGTGGTCAACGTCTACGTGGACGGCCGCGGCTACGAGCTCAAGAGCGTGAGCGACCTGCTCTCCACCGTGAACCAGCTCACCGTGGCCATGCAGAACACGCGCAACCAGCTCGACCGCAGCCTGCTGCGCCTCACGAGCCTCGAGCTCGACAACTGCGTCACGCTCGGTGACCTCACGAGCGTCTTCTACCTCTTCGAGGTGCTCCAGTCGGCGGGCCAGGAGCTCGACGCCTGCATCGCGCAGCTCGGGCGCGAGGGCAAGATCGCCCAGATGCAGCGCGAGGAGTACCTCGCGGGCACGGACGAGGCCTACACGCTCATGATCCGCGACTACGCGGCGGACTCCTCGGAGGAGACGGCGCGCACCATCCGCAAGCGCCTGCACGACACCGTGAACACGCAGCTGCGCTCCGCCAAGCTCGTCGCCAAGATCCTCGGCTACACGGACGGGCGCGGCGAGGACTCCATCATGACGCCGCTCGGCCTGCGCACCCTCTCGCGCGTCTCGGTCGTGCGCGACGGCATGGCCGACAAGATCGTCGACGAGTACGGCTCGCTCCAGGAGGTGCTCGAGGCCGTGGACGACGACCCGTCGCGCCTCGGCGAGATCGGCGTTAAGAACCCCGGCGTGCTGGCCAACAGCCTCCACCGCATGTGGGACAAGGGGGAGTGATGGGCGCGCCCGTGCCGGCCCCCTGCCCGTGCGCCGCGCGCGTGGGGGAGGTCGCCCCGGCCGCCGACACCTGCGCGGTCATCGTGGCGGGCGGCTCCGGGGAGCGGTTCGGCGACCCGCGCGGCAAGCAGTTCGTGGACCTCTGCGGCCTGCCGCTCATGGGCTGGTCGGTCATGGCCTTCGACCGCGCGGCGTCCGTCGCGCGCATCGTCGTGGTCTGCGCGCCGGACCGTGCGGAGCAGGTCGAGAAGGACGTCCTCGCGCGGCTCTCCCTCGAGACGCCGGTCGTCCTCGCGCCCTCGGGCGCCACGCGGCAGGACTCCGTGCGCTCGGGCCTGGAGGCCGTCCCGCGCGACCTCGCGCTCGTCGCGGTGCACGACGCTGCGCGCCCGCTCGTCGAGGTCGAGCAGATCGAGGCCGCGTGCGAAGCGGTGCGCGCCGACGAGGCGCTGGCGGGCGCGATTCTCGCCACGAGGTCGGTGGACACGCTCAAGCTGGTGGAGGGCACCACGATCGTGGCCACGCCGGACCGCTCGTTCTACTGGGCCGCGCAGACCCCGCAGGTGTTCCGGCGCCGCGTCCTTCTCGCCGCCCACAAGGCCGCCGCGCACGAGGGCTACCAGGGGACCGACGACGCGTCGCTCGTGGAGCGCACGGGCGGGCGCGTCCGCGTGGTCGAGTCCACGCGCGACAACATCAAGATCACGCTGCCCGAGGACCTCGCCCTGGCCGAGGCCACCCTCGCCCGGCGCCTACTTGCCTAAAAGGGGTCAGACCCCTTTTAGGCAACTTCTGCGGAGGAGGCCAGAATGACGCGCATCGGACACGGCTTTGACGTGCACGCATTCGCCGAAGGGCGCAAGCTGGTCCTGGGCGGCGTCGACGTTCCGTGTGAGCGCGGCCTCGCCGGCCACTCAGACGCGGACGTCGTGGCGCACGCGCTCATGGACGCCGTGCTCGGCGCCCTGCGCGAGGGCGACATCGGCAAGCTCTTCCCGGACACCGACCCCGCCTACGAGGGCGCGGACTCGCTCGCGCTCATGCGCCGCGTGGCGGAGCTCGCCCGTGCGCGCGGCTGGCGCGTCGCGGACGCGGACTGCACCATCGCCGCCCAGGCCCCCAAGCTCGCCCCCTACCGCGACGAGATGCGCGCCAACATGGCCGCCGCGCTCGGCGTCCCCACGGACGCCGTGGGCGTGAAGGCCACCACCACCGAGCGCCTCGGCTTCGTGGGCCGCGAGGAGGGCATCGCCGCCTGGGCCGTCGTCCTGCTGGAGCGCGCGGGCGCATAGTTCTTTTCGTCACGCACCGGCACTTCTCGCCGCCGCCCCGATGCCGGCCGGCGGACGCCTCCCGATTTGCGGGCTTTCTGGCTGCTAGCATGAGAGGCGCCGAAACGCGAGAGGGGAGACGCCGATGTTCTGCCAAAACTGTGGTGCCCAGCTTCCGGACGACGCGCGGTTCTGCAGGGAGTGCGGCGCGCCGACGGCCTCCCTCGCCCCGGCCGCTCCCGTGCAGCCCGCACCGTCCCCGGTCGCAATCGCCCCGTCGGCGGACCCGGAGGAGGACGCGCTCTTCTCGCTGCCCCTGGGCGTGATGACCACCCAGCCTTCGGCGCGCGGGAAGCGTTCCAACATCGTCGTCGCGCCCCGGGGAGACACCCTGCGGGCCGTGGCCGCCTTCGAGTCCGTGCTCTCGACGGCGGGCTTCAAGCGGACCGACTACCGGGGCGAGCCGATCTGGAAGAAGGGCGTCGGCGCGATGACGGCCATGCAGTACGTGCGCCTGCGCACGCGCGGCGACCTGATCGGGGTCTCGGCCTGGGTCATGGTGGGCCTGGGCAGCGCGGACATCCACGAGATGCCGCTCACGGGCCTTGTCGCCGGCATCCCCAAGAAGTCGCTCGAGAGCACCGTCAAGGCGGGAATCAACGCCGTGGAGGCCTGCGCCTAGGGTGCGTCGCAGGCGAGATGCGTCCGGCCCGCGCGCTATACTGGCATGACCAACCAACGGACAGCCAAGGAGCGCCCATGCTCGTCTACAACAGCCAGACGCACAAGAAGGAGGAGCTCGTCCCCATCGAGGACGGCAAGATCCGGATGTACGTCTGCGGCCCCACGGTCTACGACCAGATCCACATCGGCAACGCGCGCACGTTCCTCGCGTTCGACGTGATCCGCCGCTACCTCATGTACAAGGGCTACCAGGTCACCTTTGCCCAGAACCTCACCGACGTGGACGACAAGATCATCAACCGCGCCAACGAGACCGGCCGCACGGCCGCCGAGGTCGCCGAGGAGTGCTCCAACGCCTTCATCGAGCAGATGCACCGCTTCGGCGTGCTGGACCCGGACATCCGCCCGCGCGCCACGCACGAGATCGAGGCCATGCAGGAGATGATCCAGCGCCTCATCGAGCGCGGCGTGGCCTACCCCGTGCCCTCCGGCGACGTCTACTTCTCCGTCCGTGCGGACAAGAGCTACGGCATCCTCTCCGGGCGCAGCCTGGACCAGATGCGTGCCGGCGAGCGCGTGGAGGTCAACGACGAGAAGCGCGACCCCTTCGACTTTGCCCTCTGGAAGGCCGCCAAGCCCGGCGAGCCCAGCTGGCCCAGCCCCTGGGGCGACGGTCGCCCCGGCTGGCACACCGAGTGCTGCGCGATGATCCACCGCTACCTGGGCACGCCGATCGACATCCACGGCGGCGGCGCCGACCTCATCTTCCCGCACCACGAGAACGAGACCGCCCAGGCCATGTGCGCCTGGGACTCCGCGCTCGCCAACACCTGGATGCACACCGGGATGCTGCGCGTGGACGGCGAGAAGATGTCCAAGAGCCTCGGCAACTTCTACACGCTCAAGGAGGTGCTCGACAAGTACCCCGCCGACGCCGTGCGCCTGCTCATGCTGCAGACCCACTACCGCGCGCCGCTGGACTTCTCCTTCGAGCGCCTGGAGGGCGTGGCCGGCACGCTCGAGCGCCTGCAGACCTGCGTGCGCAACCTCCGCTGGGCCGCCGAGCGCTCCCCGCAGGACGGCGAGCTCAACGACGCGGACCGCGCTCTCGGCACGCAGATTGACGCCGCGCGTGAGGAGTTCTGCCGCCAGATGGACGACGACTTCAACACCGCCGGCGGCCTTGCCGCGATCTTCTCGCTCGTGACCGCCGCCAACACCTACCTGGCCGATGCCGCAGACGACACCTCCACGGCCGTCTGCCTGCGCGCCGCCGACATGCTCTCCGAGCTGGCGGACGTCATGGGCATCAGCCTCTCGCGCTCCGCCGGGGACGACGACCTGCCCGCCGGCCTCGTGGACCTCGCGCGCGAGCAGGCCGGCTACGAGGGCTCGTCCGCTGCGGAGGCGGCCGAGGTCCTTCTCGCCGCGCGCCAGCGGGCCCGTGCTGAGAAGAACTGGGGGGTCGCCGACGCCATCCGCGACGGCATCACCGCGCTCGGCCTCGTGGTCGAGGACACCGCCGCCGGCGCCCGCCTGCACCGCAAGGAGTAGGCGACCATGGCAAAGAACCAGTCTCGCACGCCGGGGCGCGACGTCCGGGGCGGCAAGGGCAAGGGGGGCCGCCCCTTCCGCCCGGCCCAGGGCAAGGGCCCGCGCGGCGAGAAGAACCGTCCGCCTGCGGCCCGCCCGGGCGCCGCGCGCCGCGGCCCGCAGGACCGTACGGACTTGATCGAGGGCCGGCGCGCCGTCGAGGAGGCGCTGGCCTGCGGGATGCCGCTGCGCTCGGCGCTCGTGCAGGAGCGCTCCGGCGAGCGCGACCAGGCGCTCGAGCGGATTGCCGCCCGGCTTGACGAGGCCGGCGTGCCGGTGGAGCGCGTGCCGCGCGGCCGGCTCGACGCGCTCTCCAGCCATGGCGCCCACCAGGGCGTCGTCGTGCGGACGCGGCCCTTCGCCTACGCCGAGCTCGCGGACGTGATCGCGGCGGCGGGGGAGGGCCCGGCGCTCGTGGTGGTGCTCGACCACGTGACCGACCAGGGCAACTTCGGCGCCATCGTGCGCACGGCCGAGGTCGTGGGCGCGGCGGGCGTCGTCGTGGCCAAGGCGCGCGCGGCCTCGGTGGGCGTGGGCGCGTACAAGACCTCCGCCGGCGCCGTCATGCACCTGCCGATCGCGCAGGTGCCCAACCTGGCGCGCGCGATCGACGAGCTCAAGGCCGCCGGCTTCTGGGCCTGTGCGGCCACCGAGCACGCAGCCGAGGACGTCTGGCACGCCCCCATGGGCGGGCGTCTGGCGCTCGTAATGGGCTCGGAGGGCGAGGGCATCTCACGCCTGGTGGCCGAGAAGTGCGACTTTGCCTGCAAGCTCCCGCAGCGCGGGCGCGTGGAGTCGCTCAACGTGGCCCAGGCCACGACCGTGCTCTGCTACGAGTGGCTGCGCCGCGTCGAGTGTGGCGGCGAGGCCGATGCCTAGGGCGGCCTCCTCGCGCGAGCTGCTCGTGGTGGACGGTTACAACGTCATCTACAAGTCCGCGCGCTACCTCGCGCGGATGGATCAGACCGCAGAGGGAGACCCCTTCGAGCAGGCGCGCGACCTGCTCGTCGCCGATGTGGCCGCCTACGCCAAGGGCCGCTACGAGCCCGTGATCGTCTTCGACGCGGCGGGCAACGTCTCCCCGGAGCGCCCCGACCTCTCCAAGGCCGGCGTGCGCCTGGTCTTCTCGCCCGCCGGCGAGTCGGCCGACACCGTGATCGAGCGCCTGGTTACCGAGGCGCGTCTCGCGCCGCAAGCCGTGACGGTGGTCACCTCGGACAACACCATCAGGGCCACGGTGGGTGGCATCCCCGTGACGCGCGTCTCGAGCGACGTGCTCGTGACCAACATGGACGCGCTGGACGCCGAGTACCGCCAGGCCAACGCCGAGCGCCAGACCCAGCACATGCGCCTCGAGGACCGCATCGACCCGGCGGCGCGCGAGAAGCTCTGGCGCCTTCTGCGCGGCTAGGGCAGCACGGCCCTTCTCGCCCGCGCTCCCTCTCAGCCGGCACTCATGAGTGTCGGCTGAACTGATGTCCTGAGCCGGCACTCCTTGTCAAACACCAAGAGGTGGCCGACACTCCTGCCCATAACTAGTCAACTAGGCCGGCACTCCGCGCCGACACATATGAGTGTCGGCTCCCTATCGTAGGGGTGCGTGCGCCGGGCGAAAAGAACGCGCTTCTCGCCGTCCGCCGGACCCGCTATCATGGACGAACACGCCGGCATGGCTCAATGGCAGAGCAACGGTTTTGTAAACCGTGGGTTGGGGGTTCGACTCCCTCTGCCGGCTCCAGGAACCCTTCGCGGGGTCGCGGCGTCGTCGCGGCCCCGCGTTCTTGTCGGCGCCCCCTTCCACCTGCGGATGTGTGCGCCTCGTGAGGATGGATACGCCCGGCCACGGGGTATATGTTGACAAGATTTTTCCCGCGTCGTAATCTATCTCCCGCTTGCAGGGGAGAACGCGCCCTGCGGGTGGCTGAAAACGGAATGGGGATGTGGCACAGCGGCAACTGCGGCGGACTGTAAATCCGCTCCCTCTGGGTTCCTTGGTTCGAGTCCAAGCATCCCCACCATCCGCCCGTGTAGCTCAGTCGGTAGAGCACTTCGTTGGTAACGAAGAGGTCACCGGTTCAAATCCGGTCGCGGGCTCCATCTTCCGCCTTTCAGTCGCACGGCACTTGCCGGTGTAGCTCAGTTGGTTAGAGCACGCGGCTCATACCCGCGATGTCACTGGTTCGAGTCCAGTCACCGGTACCAGAGCTCAAGGCGGCGCCTCGGCGCCGCTTGGCATAAGTACGCAGTTTGTTTGGATTGGCCGCAAGGCCGGTTCCAGAAGGAGGATGGCACATGGCCAAGGAGAAGTTCGATCGTTCCAAGCCGCACGTAAACATCGGTACCATCGGTCACGTCGACCACGGCAAGACCACCCTGACTGCGGCCATCACCAAGGTCCTCTCCGAGACCGAGGGCTGCAAGGCCGACTTCACCGCCTTCGAGAACATCGACAAGGCCCCCGAGGAGCGCCAGCGCGGCATCACCATCAACGTCGCCCACATCGAGTACGAGACCTGGGAGCGCCACTACGCCCACGTCGACTGCCCGGGCCACGCTGACTACATCAAGAACATGATCTCCGGTGCGGCTCAGATGGACGGCGCCATCCTCGTCATCGCCGCCACCGACGGCCCGATGGCCCAGACCCGTGAGCACATCCTGCTCGCCCGTCAGGTCGGCGTGCCCTACATCGTCGTGTTCCTGAACAAGTGCGACATGGTCGACGACGAGGAGCTCATCGACCTCGTTGAGATGGAGACCCGCGACCTCCTGACCGAGTACGACTTCCCCGGCGACGACCTGCCGATCATCCGCGGCTCCGCCCTCGGCGCCCTCAACGGCGAGGAGAAGTGGGTCGAGTCCGTGCGCGAGCTCATGCACACCGTCGACTCCTACATCCCCACGCCGCCGCGTGACAACGACAAGCCGTTCCTGATGGCCATCGAGGACGTCATGACCATCTCCGGCCGCGGCACCGTCGCCACCGGCCGTGTCGAGCGCGGCGAGCTCAAGCTCAACGAGCCGGTCGAGATCATCGGCATCCGCGAGAAGCAGTCCTCTGTCGCCACCGGCATCGAGATGTTCCGCAAGACGATGGACTTCTGCGAGGCCGGCGACAACGTGGGCATCCTGCTCCGTGGCATCAAGCGTGAGGACATCGAGCGCGGCCAGGTCATCTGCAAGCCCGGCTCCGTCACCCCGCACTCCGAGTTCACCGGCGAGATTTACGTCCTCACCAAGGAGGAGGGCGGCCGTCACACGCCGTTCTTCGCCGGCTACCGTCCGCAGTTCTACTTCCGCACCACGGACATCACCGGTGACATCTCCGAGCTTACCGACTCCAACGGCACCAAGGTCGAGATGGCCATGCCGGGCGACCACGTGACCGTGAAGTGCAAGCTCATCCACTCCATCGCCATGGAGCAGGGCGACAAGTTCGCCATCCGCGAGGGCGGCCACACCGTCGGCGACGGCCGCGTCTCCACCATCATCGAGTAGAACTCGCTGATTCGCACCACCGGGGCCCGGCACTCGTGCCGGGCCCCTTTTTCTCCACGAGACGTCGTTCTTCTCGCCTCTGTACGTTTTGTGATGAAAGAGACGAGAAGAGCGCTGCCTTGACAAAACCGGAAGGTGGATGGTAGCGTATACCACCGCGTCACGTTCGAGGGAAACTCCCTCCAACGAGAAGTACTTTCAGGAGGATCAATGCGTACTCTGGTTACCCTCGCGTGCACTGAGTGCAAGCGCCGCAACTACACCACGGACAAGAACAAGTCCAACAACCCCGACCGCATGGAGTTGAAGAAGTACTGCCCGTGGTGCCACAAGCACACGCTCCACAGGGAGACCCGCTAGCAGGTGGGCTTTCCAAACAGGCCAGTAGCTCCAATGGTAGAGCGGCGGTCTCCAAAACCGTTTGTTGAGGGTTCGAGTCCTTCCTGGCCTGCCAGATTTCACCACCGGCTTTCCCTTCGGGGTTAGCCGGTTTCCATGTAAGGCACGTCTTCGAGGGAGAGCCGATGGCGAACAAGGACCGCAACAAGAGGAGCGCCCGCAAGGCCCGCGCCGAGGAGCGCGCCCGCGTCGAGGCCGCCCAGGCAGCCTCCGCCGGCTCTTCGTCCAAGTCCGCCAAGGACGCCCCGAAGGGCGACAAGAAGGTCGAGAAGAAGGCGGAGAAGAAGCCTGAGAAGAAGGCCGCCAAGAAGTCGGACAAGAAGCCCGGCATCTTCCGCCGCTTCCTCAACTACCTCGGTGACGTCCGCTCCGAGATGCGACGCGTCGTGTGGCCGTCCAGAGACGAGCTCAAGAGCTACTCGGTGGCCATCATCGCCATGCTCATCGTCTTTGGCGTCGTCATCTGGCTCGTCGACTCCGGCATCGTCGCCGCGCTCGTCGGCTACACCAGTCTGAGGGGATAGACATGGCTAAGCGCTGGTACGTGATTCACACCTACTCGGGCTACGAGAACAAGGTCAAGGCCGACCTCGAGCACCGCATCGAGACCTACGGCCTCGGCGACCAGATCGTGGACATCCAGATTCCCACGGAGGAGGTCACCGAGATCAAGGAGGGCGGCAAGCGCGAGACCAAGGAGTCCAAGGTCCTGCCGAGCTACGTCCTCGTGCGCATGGAGGGCAACGACGACACGTGGTCCTTCGTCCGCAACACCCCGGGCGTCACGGGCTTCGTGGGCCCCGACGGCAAGCCCTCGCCGCTGCGCCGCAGCGAGTTCGACAAGATCATGCGCCGCACGGGCGTGCGCGGCACCGCGCCGGTCGCGCCCAAGCGCACCTCCACCTCGATCGAGGTCGGCCAGGCCGTGCGCGTGGTCTCCGGCCCGCTGGCGGACTTCGACGGCCAGGTCTCCGAGGTCATGCCCGAGTCCGGCAAGGTCAAGGTCATGCTCATGATCTTCGGCCGCGAGACCCCGGTCGAGCTCACGCTCGAGCAGGTTGCCACGATCGCCTAGTCAGCACGGAACCTCCGCCCGCCCGAATCGGTGAGGATTGCTTCTCGGGTGCGGCGCGGACATAGCAAGCACGTCATCGCTCAAGGAGAGAACCATGGCCAAGAAGAAGGTTGTCCACTTCATCAAGCTTCAGATTCCCGCCGGCGCCGCCAACCCCGCGCCTCCCGTCGGCCCCGCCCTCGGTGCCGCTCAGGTCAACATCATGCAGTTCTGCCAGGCGTTCAACGCCGCCACGCAGGACAAGGCCGGCGACATCATCCCCGTCGAGATCTCGGTCTACGAGGACCGCACGTTCGACTTCGTCTGCAAGACCCCGCCTGCGGCCCAGCTGATCAAGAAGGAGCTCGGCCTCAAGAGCGGCTCCGGCGTGCCCCAGCGCGACAAGGTCGGCCAGCTCACCCAGGAGCAGCTCACCAAGATCGCCGAGATCAAGATGCCGGACCTCAACGCCAACGACATCGAGGCCGCCAAGAAGATCGTCGCCGGCACCGCCCGCTCCATGGGCGTCACCATCGCCGAGTAGCACGCGTACTGTGTGGAAAAGGGACCGTCCCTTTTCCACGTTAGGAATGTGGAAAAGGGGCTGCCCCTTTTCCACACGACGTGGGAGGGCGAGAAGCCCGCTGACCACAGGAGGAACGTAACATGCCCAAGCACGGAAAGAACTACAAGGCCGCTGCCGCCAAGGTCGAGAGCACCAAGCTCTACTCGCCCAAGGCCGCCATGGAGCTCGCCAAGGAGCTCGCCCCCGCCAAGTTCGACGAGACCGTCGAGGTCGCCGTCCGTCTCGGCGTCGACACCCGCAAGGCCGACCAGAACGTCCGCGGCTCGATCGCGCTGCCCCACGGCACCGGCAAGACCGTGCGCGTCGCCGTCTTCGCCGAGGGCGAGAAGGCCCGCGAGGCCGAGGCCGCCGGTGCCGACATCGTGGGCTCCGACGACCTCGTGGCCCAGGTGCAGGCCGGCGAGCTGAACTTCGACGCCGCCATCGCCACGCCCAACATGATGGGCAAGGTCGGCCGCCTCGGCAAGATCCTCGGTCCCCGCGGCCTCATGCCCAACCCCAAGCTCGGCACCGTCACCATGGACGTCGCCAAGATGGTCGGCGAGCTCAAGGCCGGCCGCGTCGAGTACCGCGCCGACCGCTACGGCATCTGCCACGTCCCGATGGGCAAGGTCTCCTTTGACACCGAGAAGCTCGTCGAGAACTACGGCGCGCTGCTCACCGAGCTTCTCCGCGTGAAGCCGTCGAGCGCCAAGGGCAAGTACGTCAAGTCCGTCGTCATCTCCACCACGATGGGCCCTGGCATCAAGGTCGACACCACCCGCACGCGCAACTTCATGGACGACTAGCGCGTTTTTCTCCACCAGCTTGACGGGCTTCTCGCCCCGTGACAGAATGTCGCGTGCGAGACGCTCGTCTCGCGACCGTTTCATCGCATGTCCGCTGCCAGAGACAGCCGGTGCCGCAAGGCTTAAAGGGGAAACCCGCCTGCCGAGGTGGTCTGAGAGATAGCATCCTCGAGGACCCCGTCTGGCACGCCAGAACGGGGTCTTCTCATGCGGAGGCCCGCCCGTCGGCGGCATGCCCGACCGCAGCAAGAGGAGGTGTAACAACATGCCATCCAAGTCCAACGTCGAGATGCTCGAGAAGGTTGCCGGCTCCATCGAGAAGTCCGGCGGCGTCTTTGTCGTCGACTATCGTGGCCTCTCCGTCGCCGAGACGCAGGAGGTCCGTCGCGCCCTGCGCGCGGCCGGTGCTGAGATGAAGGTGTACAAGAACAACATCGTCAAGATCGCTCTTGAGAACGCCGGACTCCCCAACATCGACGAGATGCTCGCCGGCACCTGTGCCTACGTCTTCTACGAGAAGGACCCCGTCGATGCCGCCAAGGTCATCAAGGAGCAGTCCGAGAAGCTCAAGAAGATGGAGTTCGTCGGCGCCATCGCCGACGGCAAGGCCCTCTCCGCCGACGAGGCCAAGGCCTACGCCGACCTGCCCAACCGCGAGCAGCTCATGGGTCAGATCGCTGGCCTCATCAGCGGCTTCGCGCGCGACATCGCCGTGTGCGTCAGCGAGGTGCCGGCGGGTCTCGCCCGCAGCATCAACGCTGTGTCCGAGCAGAAGCAGGCTGCCTAGCACCACCCGCGGCCCACGCCGCATACGCAAACGCAAATCCGCGCGCACCGCGCGGGACCGAAAGGATTGAAACATGGCTAAGCTCACCACCGAGGAGATCGTTGACGCCCTCAAGGAGATGACCCTGCTCGAGGCTTCCGAGCTCGTCAAGGCCATCGAGGAGACCTTCGGCGTCTCCGCCGCCGCCCCCGTCGCCGTGGCCGCCGCCCCCGCCGCCGGCGCCGCTGCCGCCGAGGAGGAGGAGAAGACCAACTTCGACGTCGTGCTCGAGGGCTTCGGCGACAACAAGATCGCCGTCATCAAGGTCGTCCGCGCTCTGACCAGCCTCGGCCTCAAGGAGGCCAAGGAGGTCGTCGAGGGTGCCCCCAAGGCCGTCCTCGAGGGCGCCAAGAAGGAGGACGCCGAGGCCGCCAAGAAGCAGCTCGAGGAGGCCGGCGCCACCGTCACCCTCAAGTAAGTTCGCTTACCTCAGGGTCACAGGCACTGCCGAGGGGTCGGACCTGCGGGTCCGGCCCCTTTTTGCGTGCGGAGGCTCTTCTCGCCCGGCGCTTCTCGTAACGCGTCCCGATAATGAGGCCGCTCACCGAACCTCCACAACAGGGCTGGGCGAGAAGAACGTTTGTGCAGGTAGATACCTTGGAAGGCGACGGCTACTAAAAACGGGCGCGCAAGTCAAGACTTTACGTTGACCGGCCAGGTTGCTTTCGGTAGATTATTACGTTGCGACAATTGCCGCCTTCCACCCTTTTAGAAGGAGGAAAAGCCTGGTGTCTACCGCAAAGACTGCACTTACCAAACCACAGGGCATGACCGGACGCAAGACCTTCAGCAAGATCGCCCCGGCGATGGAGCTGCCCAACCTGATCGACGTTCAGAAGAGCTCCTTCGAGCGCTTCATGGGCGAGGGCCTTGCCGAGTCCTTCTCCGAGTTCTCCCCGATTGAGAACTCGGCCCACACCATGGAGGTCGTCTTTGGCGACCACCAGTTCGGCGACCCGGCCCACACCATCGCCGAGTGCTGCGCCAAGGACATCTCCTACCAGGCACCCCTCTTCGTTGACGTGCGCTTTGTCAACAAGGAGACGGGCGAGATGAAGGAGCAGCTCGTCTTCATGGGCGACTTCCCGCTCATGACCGACCGCGGCACCTTCATCATCAACGGCTCCGAGCGCGTCGTCGTCTCGCAGCTCGTCCGCTCCCCGGGTGTGTACTTCTCGGCCGAGATGGACAACGGCGTCCTCGTGCACAAGGTCCAGTTCATCCCCGCGCGAGGTGCGTGGCTGGAGTTCGAGGTCGACAAGCGCGGCCACCTCGTCGTCTCCATCGACCGCAAGCGTCGCCAGTCCGCGATGGTCTTCCTGCGCGCCCTCGGCATCGCCGAGAGCGACGACGAGATCTACGCCCTGCTCGGCGACTCCGACGTCGTCCGCAACACCCTCGAGCGCGACGCCTCCACCACCCGTGAGGCCGCCCTGCGCGAGATCTACCAGCGCCAGCGCCCCGGCGAGCCCGCCACGGCCGACGCCGGCCGGCTGCTCCTCGACGGCCTCTACTTCAACGCCCAGCGCTACGACCTGGCGCGCGTGGGCCGCTACAAGATCAACAAGAAGCTCGAGCTCGCGTCCGAGGAGGAGAGCCGCGTCCTCACCAACGAGGACATCGTCGAGGCCATCCGCTACCTGCTGGCGCTGCACGCCGGCGACGACACCAAGCGCGTCGACGACATCGACCACTTCGGCAACCGTCGCGTCCGCACCGTGGGCGAGCTTGTCCAGAACCAGTTCCGCATCGGCATGAGCCGCATGGAGCGCGTGGTCCGCGAGCGCATGGCCTCCCAGGACGCCGACGACATCACGCCGCAGAGCCTGATCAACATCCGCCCGATCGTGGCGGCCATCAAGGAGTTCTTCGGCTCCTCGCAGCTCTCGCAGTTCATGGACCAGGCCAACCCCCTCTCCGGCCTCACGCACAAGCGCCGTCTCTCCGCGCTCGGCCCGGGCGGCCTCGCCGGCCACAAGTCCGGCTCCAGCCGTCGCACCAACGTGCCGACGGCCGTCCGCGACGTCCACAACTCGCACTACTCCCGCATGTGCCCGATCGAGACCCCCGAGGGCCCCAACATCGGTCTGATCGGCTCGCTCGCGCTCTACGCGCGCGTCAACGAGTACGGCTTCATCGAGGCGCCGTACCGCCGCGTCGTGGACGGCAAGGTCACCGACGAGATCCACTGGATGACCGCCGACGAGGAGGAGTCCCACAACATCGCGCCGGCCAACACGCCGTTCGACCCCAAGACCGGCGAGTTCGTGGAGGTCGACTCCAAGGGCAACGTCACGCGCCCCGAGCGCGTCATCGCGCGCACCCGCGACTTCGACGGCTCCTTCGGCGCGCCCGCGCAGGTGGCCGTCGAGGACGTCGACTACATGGACGTCTCCCCGCGCCAGCTGCTCTCCGTGGCCGCCAACCTCATCCCGTTCCTCGAGCATGACGACGCCAAGCGTACCCTCATGGGCGCCAACATGCAGCGCCAGGCCGTGCCCCTGATCAAGGCGCACGCGCCGTTCGTGGGCACCGGCATGGAGGAGCGCGCCGCGCTCGACTCCGGCGAGCTCATCCGCGCCGCGCATGCCGGCACCGTCACCGAGGTCGACGCCGCCCACGTGGTCGTCTACTCCGACGAGCACGGCTCCGAGCGCTACGACCTGCCCAAGTACGAGCGCTCCAACCAGTCCACCTGCATCAACCACCGTCCGATCGTGCACGCGGGCGAGAAGGTCGAGGCGGGCCAGCCGCTCGCCGACGGCACCTCGATCGACCACTGCGAGCTCGCCCTCGGCGCCAACCTGACCGTGGCCTACATGCCGTGGGAGGGCTTCAACTACGAGGACGGCATCATCGTCTCCGAGCGCGTGGTCCAGGAGGACCTCCTCACCTCGGTGAGCATCTCCCGCCACGAGATCGACGCCCGCGACACCAAGCTCGGCTCCGAGGAGATCACCCGCGAGATCCCCAACCTCTCCGAGGACATGCTCGCCAACCTGGACGACGACGGCATCATCCGCATCGGCGCCGAGGTCGGCCCCGGCGACATCCTCGTCGGCAAGGTCACGCCCAAGGGCGAGACGGCCCTCACCGCCGAGGAGCGCCTCCTGCGCGCCATCTTCGGCGCCAAGGCCCACGACGTGCGCGACACCTCCCTCAAGATGCCGCACGGCGCCTACGGCCGCGTCGTCGACGTGGTCCGCTTCTCGCGCGAGGCCGGCGACGACCTCCCGCCGGGAGTCAACGAGCTCGTCCGCGTCTTCGTGGCGCAGCGCCGCAAGATCCAGCAGGGCGACAAGATCGCCGGCCGCCACGGCAACAAGGGCGTCGTCTGCAACGTCCTGCCCGTCGAGGACATGCCCTACATGGCCGACGGCACGCCCGTCGACGTCCTTCTCGACCCGCTGGGCGTCCCCTCCCGTATGAACGTGGGCCAGCTGCTGGAGTGCCACCTCGGCTGGGGTGCCGCGCACGGCTGGGACGACGAGTCCACCGAGTCCGAGCGCTACGTGCCCGGCCCCATCCCCGTGGCCACGCCGGTCTTTGACGGCGCCACCGACGAGGAGGTCGCGGAGGTCCTGCGTCGCACCAACATCAACATGATGAACAAGGCCAAGCTCGACTACGGCGACCACATGCGCGAGGAGTTCGTCCCGCAGCTCAACGAGCTCGGCAAGACGACCCTCTACGACGGCCGCACCGGCGAGGCCTTCAAGAGCCCGATCACCGTGGGCACGAGCTACATCCTCAAGCTCGGCCACATGGTGGACGACAAGATCCACGCGCGCTCGACCGGCCCCTACAGCCTCGTCACCCAGCAGCCGCTCGGCGGCAAGGCCCAGTTCGGCGGCCAGCGCTTCGGCGAGATGGAGGTGTGGGCCCTCTACGCCTACGGCGCGGCCAACGTCCTCCAGGAGATCCTCACCGTCAAGTCCGACGACACCAACGGCCGCGTCAAGACCTACGAGTCCATCGTCAAGGGCGAGAACGTGCCGTCCGCCGGCATCCCCGAGTCCTTCAAGGTCCTCGTCAAGGAGATCCGCTCCCTGGCCCTGGACATCGAGCCGATCTCCTACCAGAAGCGCGCCGAGCGCGCGGCGCAGGACCGCGCCGAGGCGGCCGAGAGCGCCGTTGACGTCTTCGCCGACATGTCCGACGCCGACGACCTCGTCCGCGGCCTGGGCGACCTCGAGGCCGAGGACGCCCCCGCCCTCGTCGGTGACGCGAACAGCGATAAGGAGTAGCAACAGTGGCAGATTTCGACACCACCGATTTCGACGCGATCAAGATCTCCCTTGCCTCCGCTGACCGCATCCGCAGCTGGTCGCACGGCGAGGTCAAGAAGCCCGAGACCATCAACTACCGCACCCTCAAGCCCGAGAAGGACGGCCTGTTCTGCGAGAAGATCTTTGGCCCGACCAAGGACTGGGAGTGCGCCTGCGGCAAGTACAAGGGCATCCGCTTCCGCGGCATCGTCTGCGAGCGCTGCGGCGTCGAGGTGACCACGGCCAAGGTGCGCCGCGAGCGCATGGGCCACATCGAGCTCGCGGCCCCCGTGAGCCACATCTGGTACTTCAAGAGCCCGACGAGCTTCCCGCTCGCCCGCCTGCTCGACATCAAGAGCAAGGACCTCGAGAAGGTCCTGTACTTCGCCAGCTACATCATCACCAAGGTCGACTCCGAGGCCCGCGAGGCCGACGCCGCCGACCTCAAGGAGGAGCTGGACGCCGACCTCGAGGAGCTGGACGCCGAGCGCGACGACCAGATCGCCCGCCTGCGCGAGCAGGGCGAGGGCGGCGAGGACGAGTTCGGCGACATCGAGCCGCTCTCCGAGGACGAGATCCGCGCTGGCATCGCCGACCTCGAGGCCGAGTACGAGGACGAGAAGCGCCTGCGCACCGAGGCCTACGAGAAGTTCATGCAGCTCGAGGAGCGCGAGCTCATCTCCGACGAGGGGCTCTTCTCCGAGCTCAAGCGCTACTACGGCATCTACTTCAAGGGCGGCATGGGCGCCGAGGCCGTCCGCGAGCTCCTGCGCGGCATCGACCTCGAGGCCGAGGCCAAGGAGCTGCGCGAGGTCATCGCCTCCGACACCGCCCAGAAGCAGAAGCGCGAGAAGGCCATCAAGCGCCTGGAGATCGTCGACGCCTTCCTCAAGGGCGGCAACGACCCGGCCAACATGATCCTCGACGTCATCCCGGTCATCCCGCCCGACCTGCGCCCGATGGTGCAGCTCGACGGCGGCCGCTTCGCGGCGTCGGACCTCAACGACCTCTACCGTCGCGTGATTAACCGCAACAACCGCCTCAAGCGCCTGCTCGACCTCGACGCCCCGGCGATCATCGTCAACAACGAGAAGCGCATGCTCCAGGAGTCCGTGGACGCGCTCTTCGACAACGGCCGTCGCGGCCGTCCCGTCACCGGCCGTGGCGGGCGCCCGCTGAAGTCGCTCGCCGAGGCCCTCAAGGGCAAGCAGGGCCGCTTCCGTCAGAACCTGCTCGGCAAGCGCGTCGACTACTCCGGCCGCTCGGTCATCGTCGTCGACCCCAAGCTCAAGCTGCACCAGTGCGGCTTGCCGTCGCAGATGGCGCTCGAGCTCTTCAAGCCGTTCGTGATGCGCCGCCTCGTCGAGCTCGGCAAGGTCGAGAACATCAAGGGCGCCAAGCGCGCGATCGACCGCCAGCTCCCGACCGTGTGGGACGTCCTCGACGAGGTGATCCAGGATCGCCTGGTCCTGCTCAACCGCGCCCCCACGCTGCACCGCCTCTCCATCCAGGCCTTCGAGCCGGTCCTCGTTGAGGGCAAGGCCATCCACCTGCACCCGCTCGTGTGCGCCCCCTTCAACGCCGACTTCGACGGCGACCAGATGTCGGTGCACGTGCCGCTCTCCACGCAGGCCCAGACCGAGGCCCGCGTCCTCATGCTCTCGTCCAACAACCTGCGCTCGCCGGCCTCCGGCAAGGTGCTGACCGTCCCGTCGCAGGACATGGTCTTCGGCTCCTACTACCTGACCACGCAGAAGGGCGAGAAGAACGACGAGACGCCGATCTTCGCCAACTTCGACGACGCGCTTCTCGCCATTGACATGAACCACGAGCTGGACCTCCAGCAGCCCGTCGTCGTGCGCGTGAGCGCCGCCGACGCCAACGTGGTCGAGGGCGACCGCAAGCTCTTCCGCGTCATGAACGCTCGCGGCGACTTCGAGGACCTCGACGTCACCGAGCACACCGCGCGCTTTGACACCACGATCGGCCGCATCATCTTCAACCGCCAGTGCCTGCCCGCCGACTACCCCTTCATCAACTACAAGATGGTGAAGAGCGACATCGGCGCCCTGGTTAACGACTGCTGCGACCGCTACAGCCTGGCCGAGGTTGAGCCGATCCTGGACGCCATCAAGGAGACCGGCTTCCACTACGCCACGCTCGCGGGCCTGACGGTCTCGGTCTGGGACGCCACGATCCCGGCCGACAAGCCGCAGATCCTCGAGGAGGCCCAGGGCCGCGTCGACGAGATCAACGAGTACTACGAGGACGGCTTCCTCTCCGACGTGGAGCGCCACACCGAGGTCGTCAACGCGTGGACCGAGTGCACCGACCTTCTCGCCACCGAGATGCTCGCGGGCTTCGCCGAGGACAACCCCATCTACATGATGGCTGACTCCGGCGCCCGTGGCTCCAAGACGCAGCTGCGCCAGCTCGCCGGCATGCGAGGCCTCATGGCCGACATGTCCGGTGACACCATCGACCTGCCGATCAAGGCCAACTTCCGCGAGGGCCTCGAGCCGCTGGAGTACTTCATCTCCACCTACGGCGCGCGCAAGGGCCTCGTCGACACGGCCTCGCACACCTCCGACTCCGGCTACCTGACCCGTCGTCTGGTCGACGTGGCCCAGGACGTCATCGTGCGCGAGGAGGACTGCGGCACCGACGAGGGCGTCACCTACCCGCTGATCAAGCCGGGCGAGACCGACGTGGACACCGACCTCATCGGCCGCTGCGCGCTGAACGACATCGTCGACCCCGTCACCGGCGAGGTTCTTGTCGCCCGCGACGGCTACATCGAGTCCAAGGAGGACCTCGAGATGCTCGTCGAGCACGGCCTCAAGAAGGTCGAGCTCCGCGCGCTGCTTACCTGCAAGTCCAAGTACGGCGTCTGCCAGAAGTGCTACGGCTGGGACCTCTCCACGCGCCGTCCGGTCAACATCGGCACGGCGGTCGGCATCATTGCCGCCCAGTCCATCGGCGAGCCGGGCACCCAGCTCACGATGCGCACGATTCACTCCGGCGGCGTTGCGGGCGCGGACGACATCACGCAGGGCCTTCCCACGGTCGCCCGCATGTTCGACGTCGTCGGCAACGTCAACGAGAAGATCCTCGGCCGCGAGGCCGACCTCGCGCCCGTCTCCGGCGTGCTCCGCATCACGCCCGAGCAGGCCGAGTACCTGCTGCGCATCGTCGACGCTGACGACGCGACCCGCACCATCGAGGAGTGGCGCGTCCCCGCGTCCGTGCGCTTCATGCCGGGCGTCGAGGACGGCGTCGAGGTCCGCGCCGGCGACCAGATCACCCGCGGCTTCGTCAACTTCCGCAAGCTGCGCCGCCTGACCGACATCGAGTCGACGATGCACACCTTCGTCGAGTCGGTCAAGGACGTCTACACGTCCCAGGGCGTCGACCTCAACGACAAGCACATCGAGGTCATCGCGCGCCAGATGCTGCGCCGCGTCCAGGTGACCAACCCCGGCGACTCCCAGTACCTGCTGGGCCAGTACGTCGACCGCTACGTCTTCGCCGACACCGTGCGCAACGTGGCGCTCGCCGGCGGCACCCCGCCCGAGGCGGAGCCGGTCATCCTCGGCACGCTCAAGGTGGCCTCGAGCATCGACTCCTGGCTCTCCAGCGCGTCGTTCATCCGCACCGCCGGCGTCCTCACCGAGGCCGCCATCGAGGGCGACGTGGATCACCTGCTCGACCTCAAGTCCAACGTCATCGTGGGCAAGCAGATCCCGGCCGGCACCGGCCTCTCCGCCTACCACGACGTGGAGCTCACCTACCACGGGACCAAGATCGACGGCCCCACGTCCCCGCTCGCCAAGAGCCTGCCCGAGTGGGCGCCCGACGAGCTCAAGGGCATCGAGGAGCAGCTCCCCAAGCAGCTCGACTGGGTTGGTGACGACTACGGCTTCGGCGGCGTGTACTCCAAGAACGGCCGCACGCTCTCCAGCGAGGACGCCAAGCTCTACCTGTTCGACGACCTCGGCGTCTCGCAGCGCTGGACCAACAAGTTCAGCGAGGTGGGCATCGAGACCGTGGGCGACCTCATCGGCAAGACCGAGGACGACCTGCTGCGCATCGACGGCATCGGTGCCAAGGCGATCGAGGAGCTCCGCGACGGCCTGGAGGCCCGCGGCCTGCTCTACATCCTCGAGCCCGACGAGGACGAGGCCGACAGCGAGGATCTCTCCCAGCTGCTCAACATGGTCTTCTCGCCCGACGCTGACGCCGACATCATGCTCGGCACCGCCGCGCCCGCGACGCACCACTTCGATGACGACGAGCTGATCGGCGGCTCCGACGCCGCCAGCGAGGGCTCCGACGTCATCAACGAGGACCTTGGCTCCCTTGACGACCTCCTCTCGCAGGTGGTCCGCCAGGAGTCCGAGGAGTAGGCGCTCGTCTACGCATCCGTAAGGGGCGGCCCGGTTCTTCTCCCCGGCTTACTGCGCTTTGCGCAGAAGTCGCCGGGCGAGAAGAACCGGGCCGCCCCGCCTGCTACGTCGAAAGTCGCCAACCGAAAAATGCCGGCCTTGTTCCGCGACGCCCTAAGAAACAGCGCCCTTGTCCCGGGACGTTCTACGAATTGGCGGGCTTGCTCCGTGATGAGCGCGCGAAGCCGCGCAAGGGCCAGGTTTCCTAGAGCGGGCCGTGACAAGGGTAGGGTTTTCCGGAACGTCGCGTGCCAAGGGCCCGGAATCCTGGAAGGCTACGGAACAGGGGCGCCGTTTCCTGGAGCGTGAGGAACGTCGGCGGTCAAGATGAGCGCCCGTTCTAAGAAACGCTTCCCTTGCCCGTGCGCGTCTAGGAATAGCCGCCCTTGTTCCGAAGCGCTCTAAGAATCGGTAAGCTTGCTCCGCGACGTTCTAAGAATCGGCGGGGTTGCTCCGCGATGAGGCCGCAAAGCTGCGCAAGGGCTAGATTTCCTAGAGTGAGTCGTGACAAGGGTAGGGTTTTCCGGAACGTCGCGTGCCAAGGGGCCGGAATCCTGGAAGGCTCCGGAACAGGGGCGCCGTTTCCTGGAGCGTGAGGAACGTCGGCGGTCAAGATGAGCGCCCGTTCTAAGAAACGCCGCCCTTGCCCGTGCGCATCTAAGAATCGCCGCCCTTGTCCCGGGACGTTCTAAGAATCGGCGGGCTTGTGCCGCGCCAGGGGCGCGATGCCGCGACAAGGTTCGGAATTACTAGAGCGCTCCGGAACAAGGGCGCCGTTCTCTAGCCGCGCACGGGACGCAGGGAGGCCTGCTCGGCGGCCCAGGCGACCCCGTCCACGACGGCGCGGCCCCAGGGGTCGACGGTCTCGAAGACGCCGCGCGCGACCTCGGAGCCGTCCGTGGCCGCGAGCACGCGGACCTTCTCGCCCAGCCAGGCAAGACGGGCCAGGTAGTCGTCCCGGATGCCGTCGAGCGGGCGGTCCCCGGGCGCCGCCGCCCACGCGTCGACCCGCGCGACGATCGCGGCACGCAGCTCCTCGGCCAGGGGCGAGAAGGACCGTGCGTCTCCCAGCTCCGCCAGGCAGACCGCATCCAGCTCGCGCGGCGCGCGCCCCACGTTGACGCCGACGCCGCAGACCGCGAACGCCTCCCCGGCGTCGTCGCGCGCGGCCTCCACGAGGATCCCGGCGAGCTTGCGTCCCTGCGCGAGCACGTCGTTGGGCCACTTGAGCTGCGCCTCGTTCAAAACGTCGGTCACGCCCAGCCCGCACGCGGCGGCCAAGCCCGGCAGTCGCGACGGCGCCACGCGCGGCCGCAGCACCACGGAGAGGTAGAGGTTGCCGACAGGTGACGCCCAGACGTGCCCGCGCCGCCCGCGCCCGGCTGTCTGGAGGCGCGCGGCCACGGCCCAACCGTGACAGGCGCCCGCCCGGCCGAGCGCGAGCGCGTCGTCGTTGGTGGAGTCCGTCACGTCACGCACCGTGAGCAGCCGCTCCGCTCCCATGTCCCTCCGTTCGTCGGCGGCCCTGCGGTCGTCCCGAATGTTAGCGTTACCCATGTGGAGACATCGTGGCAAAATGTCTCCGCAGGCATAAGAACGTTTCCATGCGGGAGTCTTTTGCTAGCCTAGCAGAGATGTTGACGCGTTAACAATTCCGCGCCGACAGCGACTCAAGACGGGAGGCGACATGGGGTTCCGCGTACTGGGCACCGGCTCCGCGCTACCTGCGCGGGCGGTCACCAACGACGAGCTCTCCGAGTTCCTCGACACGTCGGACGAGTGGATCTCGCAGCGCACCGGCATCTCCGAGCGGCGGCTCTGCACCACCGAGACCCTCGACGACCTGGCGCTCGCGGCGAGCCGCGCGGCCCTCGAGGCGGCGGGCGTGACGGCCGACCAGCTCGACCTGATCGTCTGCTCCACCACGAGCGGCGACCACCTCATGCCGGCCGAGGCCTGCGCGATCGCGGAGCTTCTCGGCGCGTCCTGCCCGGCCTTCGACGTCTCCGCCGCCTGCGCGGGCTTCGTCTTCGCGCTGGACGTGGCGGACGGCTACTTCGCCCGCGGCCGTGCCGAGCGCGTGCTCGTGATCTCGGCCGAGAAGGTCAGTCGCCTCGTCGACTGGACGGACCGCGCCACGTGCGTGCTCTTCGGCGACGGCGCCGCTGCGGCGGTGCTCGGCGCGGACGGGGACAACCCGCTCGCCGTGCGCCTCTCCACCGAGCCCGCGGTCGACATCCTGCACGTCCCCGGTGTCCCGGGCACCTCGCCCTACGACAAGACCGAGCGCCCCGAGCCGCACCTCGCGATGGAGGGCCGCCGCGTCTTCAAGTTCGGCGTGAACGCGATCGTGACCTCGGTCACCGAGCTCGCCGCCGAGGCCGGCATCGACGTCGCCGACATCGACCACTTCGTCTTTCACCAGGCCAACGAGCGCATCCTCTCGTCGGCCGTGAGCCGTCTCGGGATCGACGACGCCCGCGTGGCGCGCGCCCTCGCCGAGACCGGCAACATCTCGAGCGCGTGCATCCCGCTCGCGCTCGACCGCCTGGTCCGCTCGGGCAAGCTCGAGCGCGGCCAGCTCGTGGCTCTCGTCGGCTTTGGCGCGGGCCTCGACACGGGGGCGTGCCTGCTGCGCTGGTAGCGCAAGCGCGAGCGGCAGCGCGGCGCGACCCCGCCCCAAACCGTCCATTGGAGCGCCCGCCGGGCGCATGGAGAAAGAAGGAGAACCAACAATGGCAGACCAGACCACCTTCGACCGCGTGTGCGACATCGTCCGCGAGCAGGCCGGCCTCGACGACACCGAGCTCACCGCCGAGACCAAGCTCTCCGAGATCGGCCTTGACAGCCTCGCCACCGTCGAGGCCGTCATGGCGTGCGAGGACGAGTTCGGCATCGAGATCGACGCCGAGTCCAACCCCGAGACGATCGGCGAGTTCGTCTCCATGGTCGAGTCCCTCCTGGAGAACTAGCCATGCTGCGCACCCCCATCTGTGACCTTCTCGGCATCGAGAAGCCCGTCTTCCAGGGCGGTATGGCCTGGATCGCCGACGCCAGCCTCGCCTCCGCCGTCTCCGAGGCCGGCGGCCTCGGCATCATCGCGGCCATGAACGCCAACGCCGACTGGCTGCGCGACCAGATCCACGAGCTGCGCGAGAAGACCGACAAGCCCTTCGGCGTGAACGTGATGCTCATGAGCCCGTTCGCCGACGAGGTGGCCCAGGTCGTCATTGACGAGCACGTCCCCGTGGTCGTGACCGGCGCCGGCAACCCCACCAAGTACATGAAGGCGTGGAACGCCGCGGGCATCAAGGTCATCCCCGTCGTCGCCTCCGTCGCGCTCGCCAAGCTCGTGCAGCGCGCCGGCGCCGCCGCCGTGGTGGCCGAGGGCACCGAGTCCGGCGGCCACATCGGCGAGACCTCGACCATGGCCCTCGTGCCGCAGGTCGTGGACGCCGTGAAGATTCCCGTCATCGCCGCCGGCGGCATCGCCGACGGGCGCGGGGTCGCCGCCGCCCTCATGCTCGGCGCCGTGGGGGTCCAGGTGGGGACGCGCTTCCTCGTGGCCGACGAGTGCACCGTCTCGGACAAGTACAAGGAGATGGTCCTCAAGGCCAACGACATCGCCACGCGCGCCACCGGCCGCTCGACCGGCCACCCGGTCCGCGCCCTCAAGAACCCGTTCTCCAACAAGTACGCCCAGATGGAGTCCGCGGGCGCGCCCGAGGAGGAGCTCAACGCCTTCGGCACCGGCGCCCTGCGCAAGGCCGCCAAGGAGGGCGACTACGAGAACGGCAGCTTCCTCTGCGGTCAGATCGCCGGCATGGTCCACGAGCGCCAGAGCGCGCTCCAGATCGTCGACGACCTCGTGAACGGGGCCGAGAAGGTCCTGGCAGGAGCCATGCAATGGGTAAAGTAGCGTTTCTCTTCGCCGGCCAGGGCGCCCAGCACCCCGGCATGTGCGCGGACCTCATCGCGGCCGAGCCCGCGGCCAAGGCCGTCTTCGACGCGGCCGACGCCGTGCGTCCCGGCACCACCGAGCAGTGCCTCTACGGCACCAAGGAGGAGCTCGCGCAGACGATCAACACGCAGCCCTGCGTCTTTGCCGCCGACCTCGCGTGCGCCCGCGCGCTCGCCGCGCACGGCGTGCGCCCGGACGTGGTGGCGGGCTTCTCGCTCGGCGAGGTCGCCGCGCTCACCTTTGCCGGCGCCTACACCGACGAGCAGGGCTTCGAGCTCGTGTGCCACCGCGCCGAGCTCATGGCGGACGCGGCCGAGAAGAACCCCGGCGCCATGCGCGCCGTCGTGAAGCTCGACGCCGCCACCGTCGAGCGCCTCGCCGCCGAGGCAGGCGAGGCCTGGCCCGTGAACTATAACAGCCCGCTCCAGACCGTCGTCGCGGGCACGTCCGAGGCCTGCGAGAAGCTCGATCTTCTCGTCAAGGAGGCCAAGGGCCGTGCGATGAAGGTCGCCGTCTCGGGTGCCTTCCACAGCCCGTTCATGGCGGACGCCGAGAAGGGCCTCGCCGCGTACCTCGCGGACGGCCACGCGCCGGCCGAGCCGTCCGTGCCCGTGCTGGCCAACCGCACGGGAGAGGCCTACCCGGCCGACGAGGCGGCTCGCGTCGAGCTGCTCTCCAGCCAGGTGGCCAACCCCGTCCAGTGGGTCCGCACGCTGCAGAACATGGCTGTGGACGGCGTGGACACCTTCGTCGAGGTGGGCCCCGGCAAGACCCTGACGGGCCTGGTGACCCGCACGCTCGAGGGCGTCACGGCGCTGCCGTGCGAGACCGTCGAGCAGCTCGAGGCGGTTCTCGCCGCGCTTTCCGAGAAGGGGGAGTAGAGATGGTCGAGAAGAACGGCGCGCTCGAGCGCGACGCCGGGCGCCGCGTGGCCCTCGTGACCGGCGCCTCCCGCGGCATCGGCCGCGCGATCGCCGAGGGGCTCGCCGCCGACGGCTTTGACCTGGCGCTCGTCTACGCCGGCAACGAGGCTGCGGCCGCCGAGGCCGTCGCCGCCTGCGAGGCCGCCGGCGCCACCGCGCGCGCCTACCGCTGCGACGTCGCATCCGCCGACGAGGTCAAGGCTACCGTGGACGCGGTGCTCGCGGACTTCGGCAGCGTCTGGGCCCTCGTCAACAACGCCGGCGTCACGCGCGACGGCCTGCTCGTCCGCATGAGCGACGAGGACTTCGCCCGCGTGATCGACGTCAACCTCAAGGGCGCCTTCCACACCGCCCGCGCCCTCGCGCGCGCCTTCATGCGCCAGCGCGGCGGCCGCATCGTCAACATGGCCTCGGTCGTGGGTCTCATGGGCAACGCCGGCCAGGCCAACTACGCGGCCTCCAAGGCGGGGCTGATCGGCCTCACCAAGTCGCTCGCGCGCGAGCTCGCGCCGCGCGGCGTCACGGTGAACGCAATCGCGCCCGGCTTCGTGGAGACCGACATGACGGCCGTGCTCTCCGAGAGCGTGGTCGAGGGCTACGAGAAGCAGATCCCGCTCGGGCGCCTGGCGAGCGCCGACGAGGTGGCCGCCGTGGCGCGCTTCCTCGTGAGCGACGCGGCGTCCTACGTGACCGGCGAGGTCATCCGCGTCGACGGCGGCATGGCGATGTAGAAGGCACTTCCGGACGCAGGGGAGTTTTGAGATGGAACACAGGGTTGCAATCACCGGCATCGGCGCCGTGACGCCGCTCGGCAACACCGCCAAGGAGACCTGGGAGGGCATGGTCGCCGGCCGCTGCGGCATCGGCCCCATCACCCACTTCGACACCGAGGCCTTCAAGGTCAAGGTGGCCGCCGAGGTCAAGGGCTTCGACGGCGCGGCGCTTCTCGGCAAGCAGGAGGCCGCCCACCTGGACCTCTACGCGCAGTACGCGCTCGTCGCCTCCGACGAGGCCATGGCCGACTCCGGCCTCTCCGCCGACGGCGCGATCGACCACGAGCGCCTGGGCGTCTACGTGGGCTCGGGCGTGGGCGGCATCAACGCCTTCGCCGACAACTGCCACACGATCGCCGCGCGCGGCCCGCGTCGCGCGTCCCCGTTCATGATCACGATGATGATCGCGAACATGGCCACCGGCAACATCGCCATCCGCCACAAGGCGCTCGGCCCCACCCTGCCCGTCGTGACCGCGTGCGCCACCTCCGCCCACGCCGTGGGCGAGGCCTTCCGCGCGATTAAGCACGGCTACGCCGACGCGATCCTGGCCGGCGGCGCCGAAGCGGCCATCATGCCCGAGTCCATTGCCGGCTTTACCAGCTGCCGTGCCCTCTCCACCAACCCCGACCCGGCCACGGCCTGCCGCCCGTTCGACGCCGACCGCGACGGCTTCATCATGGGCGAGGGCGCCTGCGTGCTCGTCCTGGAGCAGTGGGAGCACGCCGTCGCGCGCGGTGCCCACATCTACGCCGAGGTCGTGGGCTACGGCAACACCGACGACGCCTACCACATCACCAGCCCCGACCCAGAGGCCGCCGGCATCACCCGCGCGATCCGCCAGGCCGTGGAGGAGGGCGGCGTCAAGCCCGAGGAGGGCCTCTACATCAACGCCCACGGCACCTCGACCAAGCTCAACGACTCCTCCGAGACCCGCGGCTTCAAGCAGGCGCTCGGCGAGGAGGCCGCCCGCGCCGCGCACGTCTCCTCGACCAAGTCCATGACCGGCCACATGATCGGCGCGACCGGCGCCGTGGAGGCCATGGCCTGCGCGCTCGCGCTCGAGAACGGCGTCGTGCCGCCCACGATTAACTACCGCACCCCCGATCCGGAGTGCGACCTCGACTACACGCCCAACGAGGCCAAGGAGTGCGAGCTCACCTGGGCCCTCTCCACCAACCTCGGCTTTGGCGGGCACAACGCCGCGCTGGCGCTGCGCGCCGCGGGAAGGGAGTAAGCATGGACTCCGAGAAGATCTCGCAGATCGCCGACATCATGGCGTCCCACGGCCTCGCGCGCGTGCGCGTGGAGGAGAGCGACGGCTCGGCCGTCGAGCTCGAGTACGGCATGGCGACCCCGGCCGCGCCCGTCGCCGCCCCGGCCGCGCCGTCCTTCTCGCCCGCCCCAGTGGCTGCGGCACCCGCGAGCGCGCCGGCTCCCGCCGAGCCCGCCGCCGAGGCGCCGGCGCCCGCCGACGAGGCCCTCGACATGGCCCACACCACCGCCGTGCGCGCCCCGATGGTCGGCGTCTTCTACGCCGCCCCCGCCCCCGGCGCCGAGCCCTTCGTGCACGTGGGCTCCAAGGTCAAGAAGGGCGAGACCCTCTGCGTCATCGAGGCCATGAAGGTCATGAACGAGGTCACCGCCGAGGCCGACGGCGAGGTCGTGGACATCTGCGTGAAGGACGGCGACCTCGTGGAGTACGGCTGCTGCCTCATGAAGATCTACTAGATGCCTAAAAGGGGTCTGACCCCTTTTAGGCAAGTTTGCGCGGGATGGGAGCTGAATGCGCATGAACAAGGAAGAGCTCAAGAGCCTGCTGCCGCACCGCGAGCCGATGCTGCTGCTCGACGAGGCGGAGGTCGTGGACGGCGAGGCCCACGGCAGGATCACAATCACCGGGGACGAGTTCTTCGTCCAGGGCCACTTCCCGGGCAACCCCATCGTCCCGGGCGTGATCCAGTGCGAGATGCTCGCGCAGAACTGCTGCGTGCTGCTCGCCGACGACCTCGCCGCCAAGGGCGCCACGCCCATGTACACGAGCCTCAACAACGTGCGCTTCAAGCGCCCGGTGCGCCCCGGCGACACGATCGAGCTCACCTGCCGCATCACCCGCAGCCGCGGGCCCTTCCGCTTCGCCTCGGGCGAGGCGCGCGTGGACGGCGAGGTCTGCTGCCAGGCGGAGATGTCCTTCGCCCTGATGCCCGCCGACAAGGCCTAGGCCACCGGCCGAGAAAAACGTCAAGACGCCGGGAGGCGACGATGTTCGACAAGATCCTCATTGCAAACCGCGGCGAGATCGCGGTCCGCGTGATCCGGGCCTGCAAGGAGATGGGCGTCAAGACCGTGGCCATCTACTCCACGGCCGACGCCGAGGCCCTGCACGTGGCCCTCGCCGACGAGGCCTACTGCATCGGCGGCCCGCGCCCGGCGGACAGCTACCTCAACGAGGACGCCATCATCACGGTGGCGCTGCAGTCCGGCGCCAAGGCCATCCACCCGGGCTACGGGTTCTTCTCGGAGAACTCGCACTTCGCCCGCGAGTGCCAGGAGTGCGGGCTCGTGTTCATCGGCCCCGACCCCGACGTCATCGACCGCATGGGCGACAAGGACGCCGCGCGCCGCACCGCGCGCGAGGCCGGCGTGCCCATCGTCCCGGGCTGCGACCTGCTCGCGAGCGCCGAGGAGGCCGAGCGCGAGGCCGCCCGGATCGGCTGCCCCGTGCTCATCAAGGCCCGCTCGGGCGGCGGCGGCCGCGGCATCCGCAAGGTCGAGGACCCCGCCGACGCCGGCAAGGCCTTCACCGAGGCGCACGCCGAGGCCGAGGCCGCCTTCGGCGACGGTGAGTGCTACATGGAGAAGTTCGTCTCGCCCGCGCACCACGTGGAGGTGCAGGTCCTGGCCGACGCCCACGGCAACGTGGTCTCCCTCGGCGAGCGCGAGTGCTCCGTGCAGCGCCGCAACCAGAAGCTCGTGGAGGAGAGCCCGGCGCCGTGCCTGGACGCGCACCCCGGCGTCCGCGAGCGCATGCACAAGGCCGCCCGCGACCTCACGCGCGCCGTGGGCTACGTGGGCGTGGGCACGATCGAGTTCCTCTTCGCCGACGACGGCAACTTCTACTTCATGGAGATGAACACGCGCCTGCAGGTGGAGCACCCGGTCACGGAGTTCGTGAGCGGCGTCGACCTCGTCAAGTGGCAGCTGCGCGTGGCGGCTGGCGCCGAGCTGCCCTTCTCGGCCGGCAACATCGACGCGACCGGCCATGCCATCGAGTGCCGCATCAACGCCGAGACCCCGGACTTCCTCCCGTCCTGCGGCGAGGTCACGATGCTGCACGTCCCCGGCGGCCCGCAGGTGCGCTTTGACTCCGCGCTCTACGTGGGCGCCGTCGTGCCGCCCTACTACGACTCGCTGCTCGGCAAGCTCATCGTCTGCTCGTCCACGCGCGAGGAGGCCATCCGCAAGATGCGCTCCGCCCTCGGCGAGCTGGTCGTGGAGGGCGTGGCCGAGAACAGCGAGCTGCACCTCGACATCCTCTCCAACCCCGAGTTCGTCTCCGGCAACTACCACACCAACCTGATGGAGCACCTCTATGAGTAAGCGCGAGAAGAGCGTCAACACGCTCGAGAGCCCGGTGACCGAGGTCGCCGCGGAGCTCCCCGAGCGCCACATCCTGGTCAAGTGCCCCGGGTGCCGTAGGGTGATCGACCAGTCCAAGTTTGCCGAGAACCTCGACGTGTGCCCGCGCTGTGGACGTCACCTGCGCGTCTCCGGGCGCAAGCGCATGCGTATGACGGTGGACGCCGGGACCTTCGAGGAATGGGACCGCGAGCTCGCCGCCACGGACTTCCTGGAGTTCCCCGGCTACGTGGAGAAGCTCGAGGCTGCGCGCGAGAAGAGCCACGAGAACGACGCCGTGGTCTGTGGCCGCGGGCGCGTGGGCGGCCACGACTGCGCCCTCTTCTTCATGAACGCCGACTTCATGATGGGCTCGATGGGCTCCGTGGTGGGCGAGAAGATCTGCCGCACGTTCGAGCGGGCCACCGAGCTCGGCCTGCCGGTCGTGGGCTTCACCGTCTCCGGCGGCGCCCGCATGCAGGAGGGCACGACCTCGCTCATGCAGATGGCCAAGGTCTCGGCGGCCGTGCGGCGCCACGGCGAGCGCGGCCTGCTCTACCTCACCGTGCTCACCGACCCCACCACCGGCGGCGTCACCGCGAGCTTTGCCATGGAGGGCGACGTCATCCTCGCCGAGCCCGGGGCCCTGGTGGCCTTTGCCGGCCCGCGCGTGATCGAGCAGACCACGCACAAGAAGCTGCCCGCCGGCTTCCAGCGCTCCGAGTTCCTGCTCGAGCACGGCTTCTGCGACCTCATCGTGGAGCGCCGCGACCTGGTGGCCACGATCTCCGAGCTGCTCGCCCTGCACGCGGGCGAGGTCCCGGCCGCCGGCGCGCCCCACGCGCTCGCGCACGAGGAGCCCCGACGCGGCCGCGGCGCGCGGCCCAAGCGCACGCCGGAGCCCGAGAGCGCCTACGACATCGTCAAGCTCACGCGCTCCACGGAGCGCGCCACGGCGCTGGAGCTGATCGAGCGCGGCTGGGACGGCTTCGTGGAGCTCCACGGCGACCGCCTCTACGCCGATGACGCCGCCGTTGTGGCGGGCATCGCCTGGAAGGGCGAGCGCGTCATGACCGTGATCGCCATCGAGCGCGGTAACACTACCAAGGAGCGCGTGCGCCGCAACTTTGGCATGGCGCACCCCGAGGGCTACCGCAAGGCCCTGCGCCTCATGCGCCAGGCCGAGAAGTTCGGCCGGCCCGTGGTCTGCCTCGTGGACACCTCCGGCGCCTACTGCGGCATCGGGGCCGAGGAGCGCGGCCAGGGCGAGGCCATCGCGACCAATCTCGTGGCGATGAGCGGCCTGCGCACGCCGATCGTGAGTGTGGTGGTGGGCGAGGGCGGCTCGGGCGGCGCGCTGGCGCTCGCCGTGGCCGACCGCGTCTACATGCTCGGCAGCGCTGCGTACTCCGTGGTGAGCCCCGAGGGCTGCGCGTCGATTCTCTGGAAGGACACCAAGCGCGCGGACGAGGCCGCCGCCGCCCTGCGCATCACGGCCGATGACCTCTCCAAGCTGGGCCTCATCGACGGCGTGGTGGCCGACCTCGGCCTCACGCACACCGAGCTCGCCCACGACCTCGTGCGCGAGGTGGAGCTCGCGCTCGACGAGCTCTCCGGCCTTACCGCCGACGAGCTCGTGGCGCGCCGCTACGACAAGTTCCGCGCGATGGGAGGCGACCGCACATGCTCGCTCTAGTCACCGACTCCACCTGCGGCCTCACCCGCAACGAGGCCGCCGAGCTCGGCGTCGACGTGCTGCCGATGGGCTACGCCGCCGGCGGCGTCCGCCACGCCGAGGGCTTCGTCGGCGAGAACGGCGACTACGCGCCGGCGCTTTCCGGCGGCGGCCTGGTGACCACCGAGGCCGTGCGCCCGTCCGCCTTCGAGCGCGCGTTCCGCCGTCACCTCGACGCCGGGAACAACGTGCTCTGCCTCACGATCTCCTCGCGGCTCTCCGGCGCGTTCCGCAGCGCCGAGCAGGCCGCCGAGGCCGTGGCCGACCCGCGCGTGACCGTCTTTGACTCCTGGGAGACCGCCGGCGCGCTCGAGTTTCTCGTCCGCCGGGCCCGCGCGCTCGCCAATGCCGGCGAGACGGTCGAGAAGATCGTGGCCGCGCTGACGGAGCTGCGCGCCTCCACGCGCATCGTCTTCTCCGTGCCCGACATGGCGGCCCTCTCCCGCAGCGGCCGGCTCGGCGCGATTCGCCGCGCGGTGGCGACCAAGCTCAACCGCTACCCGGTGATGGCCCTCAGCGAGGGCGGCATCGTCAAGCTCGCCGACGGCCGCGGCGCGCGCGGCATGGCGGCGGCGATGGCCGACCGCATCCCGGCGGGGACGACCGAGCTTTTGGTCTCGCACTTCGGCCCGCGCGGCGTCGAGGCCCGCGAGGTCCTGCTCGCCGCGCGCGAGCGCTTCCCGGAGGCCCACCTGCGCGTCAAGGACGGCGGCCCGGTGCTCGCCAAGCACCTCGGCGTCGGCGCCGTCGGCCTCTCCTGGGCGTAGCCGCCGCGAGCCACGCGTCCTTCTCGCCCGCCGTATTCATCCCGTCACCGAGGCGGAGCATCTGCGGAAAAATGGCCCCTTTGAGGCCCCTGTTTTCCGCGGATGCTCCGCCTCGGCGTTTGTGCGTCGCGGCGACCGCCCGCCGACGCCTCCGGTGCCGCCGGGGCGAGCGGCGCTATCGTGGTGCAAACGCATCGCGATAAGGGAGGCAACCATGTTCTGTCCTCGCTGCGGGTCCCGGCTCCCTGACGGAGCCAAGTTCTGCGCCTCCTGCGGGACGCAGCTCGGCGAGAAGAGCGTCGGCCCGGCGCCCGCCCCGGCTCCGGCCCCGCAGCCCAAGAGGCGCCGCCGCGCCCCCGTCGTCGCTGCGGTGATCGCCCTCGTCGCCCTTCTCGCCGGCGGCGGCGTCGCTGCCTGGTGGTTCCTCCTCCGCCCGAAGCCGGTGTACGTGTGCACGAAGTCGGAATATGTCCTGAAAACGTCCTCATCTGCCGGAATCGAGACCTTCATGGCGGGGGCTCTCGTGCCTTCCAGCGTTTGCTGCAACATCTACATTGTGCCCGGCCTCGATACGAGTAACGCGTTCAACTGGGAGAACGATTATTCCGAGCGCGGCGCCCTCATGTCGCGCACACAGACGTTTGCATTGATGGATGGCGCTCAGTCGGAGACGTATGGCTACGGCCTCGACGAGTGCGGCAACACCTCATCGCGCTCCATGGACGGCGTGAGCGTCGACATCACCTATGACGACCAGCAGAGGCCGGTCGTGGTTTCGGGCCTGGGCGGCGGCCGAACGACCTATTCCTACGGCGATGACGGGTCGTACTCCTACGTAACCGTCGACGAGGACGGCGGTGTGCTTGATAGGGCTCAGTTTGGCTCGGATGGCAAGATGGTGTCGCGGGTCACTTCATATGATTCCCCCGATGCGACGCTCGAGCTGAGCTATGAGGATGGGTTCCTCACGAATGCGTCCTGGGTGGGCAGCGACGGAACCGTTGAGGCTCAGGTCACGGGTACGCTGCGCAGAGACGGGCAGGGACGGGTCGCGGAGGTCGCGCTGTCCGCCAGTGGAGACACGAGCCGGGCGTCAATCTTCGGCCTGGACTACTACGACCGCATCTGCTTCGAGTACGACGAGAACGGCAACATCAGCAGGTGCTATGCCCCCTGGAAGAGCCCGGACGCGTGGCAGGTCTTCTCGGACGGCGACACCCCGGGCGTGCCGGACACGGAGAACGTCTACGACTACCGCCTTGAGTACGAGCGCATCGACAACCCCACGCCGCTCGTGCGCCTCTTGGGCGGGAAGAGCCTGCTGTCGTAGCCGGTCGGCGCCGCCCCTCGCCGCCGAGAGTGCATTTCGGCGGCGACAAGAACGCTCGCATGCAGCTTTTGCGTGCTGGTCTGTTCGTCGAGGCAAATCCGAGTGGTTGGCGAGGACAGATTGTGCGCACTCGCTCAGGTTATGCGCGCTGCCGAAGGTTATGCACTGCTTGTGTGCTTGCAAAACAGCAGGTAAATGATGTGGGGAGAAGAACGTGCCGTTGCGCCCGTGCGCATAACCTCCGACTATGCGCACAACCTCCGCTCGCCGACGTGGTCGACGTTGCCGGGGCAGCTGGGGCTATCGTGGTGCAAACGCATCGAATCAAGGAGGCAACCATGTTCTGTCCCCGCTGCGGGTCCCGGCTCCCCGACGGAGCCAAGTTCTGTGCCTCCTGCGGCGCGCGGCTCGGCGAGAAGAGTGCCGGCCCGGCGCCCGCCCCGGCTCCGGCCCCGCAGCCCAGGAAGCGCCGCCGCGCCCCCGTCGTCGCTGCGGTGATCGCCCTCGTCGCCCTTCTCGCCGGCGGCGGCGTCGCGGCTTGGTGGTTCCTCCTCCGCCCGGAGCCGGTGTACGTTCGTACCAGCTCGCAGCCGGTCTGGACCAACCCGCAGGCAATCGAAGACTCCGCATTGGGCGACGCGATGGCGACGAACATGGAGACGGCCGTAAGCGTCGCCCCCACTAGGACGACCTGGTCGCTAAAGGACCTGACCATCGAGCTCTCCGATCGCGGGGCAACACTGAGCGAGACAAACGGCGGCGGGGAGCGCACGACCTACAGCCTTGATGACAAAGGAAACGTGACCGGTGCGACCGGGGCGGCGGGCGAGTGGTCAGAGACAAACGTCTATGACGAGCAGGACCGCATCGTGAAGAGCACTTCCTCGGAGGGCAACTGGGCCGAGTACTCCTATACCGACGACGGTTCGTGCGCCATCGCGTACTTCGACGCGGACGGCACCAGAACGAGCGAGCTCAGCTATGACGCACGGGGCAACCGGACCTCCAACGTGTTCTACTGGAGGGGTGGAGGTATGTCCGGAAGCTACCAATACGAAGACGGGTTTCTGAGCCGCTACGTCCTCTACAACATGGACGGCTCCGCAGAGCTCGATACGACGTTCTCCCTTGAGCGCGACTCCCGGGGACGCGTGACCGCGATCTCCTCACCGGACGGCTCGTGGGGTTATGTCGACCCGCCCGATCTCTACTTTGACCGCGTCTGCCTCGAGTACGACGAGAACGGCTGCGTCTCGCGCATGTATGCGCCGTGGGCGAGCGCCGAGAAGAAGGAGGAGTTTCGCTCCCAGTACGGCGCCGTGCCCAACGAGGACAACGTCTTCGACCTCCACTATGAGTACCGGCGGATAGACGAACCGACCCCGCACGTCAGGTTTAAGAACCGGGGGAACAACGCCTAGGGCGAGCGCCGAGCGGGCGCGGCGCGACGGCGCGTCTCGGCGGCGTCACGGCCACCGGCCCTTCTCGCCGCGCGTGAACGCCTCGTGGAGAATGGATACGCCCGGGACCGTGGCGTTTTGACAACAGGCCCTCATGCGCGTAACGTTCATCGTCGCGTCAATCCGGGGCAGAGGTGCTGCTCGGCCCTTGAATACGAGTAAATGAGCACGTCGTCGATAGTACAGAAGGAGAGAGCTTTGCCTACTATCAACCAGCTGGTCCGCAAGGGCCGCATGAGCGTCAAGGCCAAGTCCAAGAACGCCGCCCTGCAGCACAACCCCCAGAAGCGCGGCGTCTGCACCCGCGTCTTCACCACCACCCCCAAGAAGCCGAACTCCGCCCTTCGTAAGGTCGCCCGTGTGCGCCTCGTGAACGGCATCGAGGTCACCGCCTACATCCCCGGCGAGGGCCACAACCTCCAGGAGCACTCCATCGTCCTCATCCGCGGCGGCCGCGTGCGCGACCTCCCCGGTGTCCGCTACAAGATCATCCGTGGCGCCTACGACTGCGCCGCCGTCCAGAACCGCCAGAAGGCGCGTTCCCGCTACGGCACCAAGCGCCCGAAGTAGCAAACGCCGCGTAACCGATCGCACATCACCGAAGGAGATACACCATGCCGCGTCGTGCAGCAGCCAAGAACCACCGTCGTGAGGTCCAGCCTGACGCCGTCTACAACAACCGTCTCGTGACCCAGCTCATCAACAAGGTCCTTCTCGACGGCAAGAAGTCCACCGCCGAGCGCATCGTCTACGGCGCCTTTGACATCGTGGCCGAGAAGAGCGGCGAGGACGCCCTCACCGTCTTCAAGAAGGCCATGGACAACGTCCGCCCGACCCTCGAGGTCAAGCCCAAGCGCGTGGGCGGCGCCACCTACCAGGTGCCGATGGAGGTCAACTCCCGTCGCGCCACCACCCTCGCCATCCGCTGGATTGTCAACTTCTCCCGCGCCCGCAAGGAGAAGACGATGGCCGAGCGCCTCGCCAACGAGATCCTCGACGCCTCCAACGGCGTCGGCGCCTCCATCAAGAAGCGTGAGGACCTCTTCAAGATGGCCGAGGCCAACCGCGCCTTCTCTCACTACCGCTTCTAGTCCGCGAGACCGAGGAGAAGCCACATGGCAAAGGTTAAGTACAAGCTCGAGGACCTCCGCAACATCGGCATCATGGCCCACATCGACGCCGGCAAGACCACCACGACGGAGCGCATCCTCTACTACACGGGCAAGACCCACAAGATCGGCGAGGTCCACGACGGCGCCGCCACCATGGACTGGATGGTCCAGGAGCAGGAGCGCGGCGTGACCATCACCTCCGCGGCCACCACGTGCTTCTGGAAGGACCACGTCATCCAGATCATCGACACCCCGGGTCACGTGGACTTCACGTCCGAGGTCGAGCGCTGCCTGCGCGTCCTCGACGGTGCCGTGGCGGTCTTCGACGCCGTCGCCGGCGTCCAGCCGCAGTCCGAGACCGTCTGGCGTCAGGCCACCACGTACGGCGTGCCCCGCATCGCCTTCATCAACAAGTACGACCGCGTGGGCGCCGACTTCTTCCACGCCATCGAGACCATGAAGGACCGCCTGCACGCCAACGCCGTGGCGGCCCAGATCCCGATGGGCGCCGAGTCCAACTTCTGGGGTCTCGTGGACCTGGTCACCATGACCGCCTGGGACTTCAAGGAGGACGCCAAGGGCATGATCTACCCCGAGCCCATGGACGCCATCCCCGACGAGTTCGTGGACCTCGCCCAGGAGAAGCGCGAGGAGCTGCTCGACGCCGCCTCCAACTTCTCCGACGAGATCATGGAGGCCGTGCTCGAGGAGGCCGAGATCGACGTCGACATGCTCAAGGCGGCCCTGCGCAAGGGCGTCATCGCCGGCGAGCTCAACCTCGTCTTCGTGGGCTCCGCCTACAAGAACAAGGGCATCCAGGAGCTCCTCGACGCCGTCGTGGACTACCTCCCGAGCCCGCTCGACGTCACCGAGATCGACGGCACCAACCTCAAGGGCGAGCCCGAGGTCCGTCATGCCGACCCGAAGGAGCCCTTCGCGGCCCTCGCCTTCAAGATCATGACCGACCCCTACGTCGGCAAGCTCACCTACATCCGCGTGTACTCCGGTCAGGCGGAGGCGGGCTCCTACGTCTACAACTCGGTCAAGGACAACCGCGAGCGCCTCGGCCGCATCCTCGAGATGAACGCCAACGAGCGCGTCGACCGCGACAACTGCTCCGCCGGTGACATCGTCGCCTGCGTCGGCCTCAAGAACACCACCACGGGCGAGACCCTCTGCGACGAGAAGCACCCGATCATCCTCGAGTCCATCGAGTTCGCGACGCCGGTCATCTCCGTCGCCGTGGAGCCCAAGACCAAGGCCGAGCAGGACAAGATGTCCGTGGGCCTGGCCAAGCTCGCCGAGGAGGACCCGACCTTCCAGGTCCACACCGACCACGAGACCGGTCAGACCATCATCTCCGGCATGGGCGAGCTGCACCTGGAGATCATCGTTGACCGTCTGCGCCGCGAGTTCAAGGTTGACGCCAACGTCGGCAAGCCGCAGGTCGCCTACCGCGAGACCGCTGGCAAGGCCGTCATGCACGCCGAGGGCAAGTTCGTCCGCCAGTCCGGCGGTCGCGGCCAGTACGGTCACGCGATCATCGACATGGAGCCCAACGAGGAGGGCAAGGGCTACGAGTTCGAGAACGCCATCGTCGGCGGCGTGATCCCGAAGGAGTACATCCCCTCCATCGACAAGGGCATCCAGGAGGCGCTCGAGAGTGGCGTCATCGCCGGCTACCCGGTCGTCGACATCAAGGTCAAGCTCATCGACGGCTCCTACCACGAGGTCGACTCCTCCGAGGCCGCCTTCAAGATCGCCGGCTCCATGGCGATCAAGGACGCCCTCAAGAAGTCCGACCCGATTCTCCTCGAGCCCGTCGAGCAGGTCGAGGTCGAGACGCCCGAGCAGTACATGGGCGACGTCATGGGCAACCTCTCCTCCCGCCGCGGCAAGATCGAGGGCATGGAGGACCGTCGCGACACCAAGGTCATCAAGGCCAAGGTGCCGCTGGGCGAGATGTTCGGCTACGCCACCGACCTCCGCTCCCAGACCCAGGGCCGTGCGAGCTACACCATGCAGTTCGACTCCTACGAGCCCGTCCCGAAGAACATTCGCGACGAGATCGTCGCCAAGAACGGCGGAAGCGCTTCCTAAGTCAACGACCACGAGCCCAAGCTCATTTGGAGGTACACAGTGTCAAGCCAGAAGATCAGGATTCGCCTCAAGGGCTACGACCACGAGGTCGTTGACCAGTCCGCGAAGCTCATCGTCGACACCGCTCAGAAGACCGGTGCCCGCGTGTCCGGCCCCATCCCCCTGCCCACCGAGCGCAATCTCTACACGGTCATCCGCTCGCCGCACAAGGACAAGGACTCCCGCGAGCAGTTCGAGATGCGCACCCACAAGCGCCTCATCGACATCCTCGACCCGGCTGCCGCCACGGTTGATTCGCTTATGCGCCTTGACCTCCCGGCCGGCGTGGACATCGAGATCAAGCTCTAAGTCCGCAGGGTTTTGAGCACAGGGGAGCCCCCGACCTTCCGATGGGAGGTCGGGGGCTCCTTGTGTGACGCGACTCCCGCTCGTGATGCCGTGGATGCCAATTATTACGTCAACCGCGCCAGATATGACGAGAAGGACCTCGAAGGCCGGTTCACCTGAAAAGCTTGGCGCCTGTTCTGGCTAAACTGAACCTGCGATTTCAGGCAGGGGGTCAGATGGGCTGCACCATTGTCATAGTCGACGACGTCGAGACGGAGGCGCACGAGCTCGAGCGACTGCTCCGACGGACCCCGGACGGCGTGGAGGCGCAGATCTCCACGTTCTTCTCGGCGGACGCCCTGGAGGCGCATCTGCGGGACAGCCCTGCGCCCGACGTGCTCTTTCTTGACGTGGTCCTGGATGGGGAGAACGGGATAGACCTCGTGGAGAGGCTTGGGGTCGACGTGTGCACCCAGGTCGTCTACGTGAGCGGGTACGACCAGTTCCATACGCGCGCCTATGCGACGAGGCACGCCAGCTTTCTCAAGAAGCCCCTCGACCAGGGGGACGTGAGCCTGGCGCTCGCTCAGGCGCTCCGACGCGCGAGCGCGCTCGCGGCGCCCCCGCTCATGCTGCGCCACGACCGCGTCACGGACATCGTCCGCCCCGAGGACATCCTCTACGTGGAGAGCGACCGACGCAACGTGATCGTTCACGCGCGTACGGCCTCGCATCGAGCCTACGCCAAGCTCTCGGACATCCTGGGGCAGCTCCCGCCCAACTTCGTGCGTTGCCATCAGAGCTATGCCGTCAACCTGGACTGCGTGATTCGCCTGGGGACGGACTCGGTCACGCTCGCGTCGGGGGAGACCGTCCCCGTGAGCCGCCGTTGGCGCTCCTCCGTGCGCGAGGCGCTGTTCGACCGGATTCGCGAGGGGTGCTAGCGTCCCTTGTCCGTCCCGATGTTCCAGAGCGTCTGCGTGTGCGGCGTGCTCGTCCCGATGCTGCTGGTGGCGTACGCGTTTCTCGACACCATCCTGACGCCCCGCTGGCCGCGCGTCCTGAGCGTGGTTCAGGTGGTGCTCGTGCTCCAGATGGTTCTGGTCGTGGGGGCGGCGCACACGAGGGTCACCTCGATCGTTGCGAGCGTGGCGCTTCCGGTCCTTCTCTATGCGGATGACCTGCGGGATCGCGTGCTCGCCGCGTCCCTGTTGCTCATTTCGGTGCGAGCGGCCGAGATGGTGGGCACCTCGGTATGGATGCTGCTCACGGGCGGCGCGGCGGCCCAGTCGGTCGCGGCGTCCTGGGCGAGCTATCCCGCGCATGTTGCGTCGTCGCTTCTCGCCGCGCTGGTCATGTCGCTCCTGCTTCGGGCGTTCGTGCGCCAGCTCGGCCCCGTGCGCGCTGGCCTGGGCGGACGCACGAGGACGCTCGTCGGGTTTCTTGGCACGCAGGCGGTGGCGCTTCTTGTCCTGGGCAACGCCATCCTGCGCGATGCGCCCGGCGAGGTCTCCCTGATCGCCGCTGCGACGGCTGTCTGCCTGCTGTGCGCCCTCGCCGACGTGGAGATGTTTCGCATGATGGGACGACTGCGCGTGCGCGAGGGGGAGCTGGCGCGGGCGCGCGAACTCGGCTTGGCCGTCAACGAGCTTGCCGATCGCGCCCGGCGTGAGATGGAGGCCCTGTCCGAGGCCGCAATGCTCCGCCATGACGTGCGCAACCATCTCCAGGTCCTGTGCACGCTCGTCGAGCGGGGGGACGAGGCCGAGGCGACCGGATACGCGCGCGGGCTGGTCCGGGCGTGGGGTCCTGGCGGGAGGGGCGACGGTGACCGGGGTGCATGAGCTCGCCGCCGGCGCCTCGCTCGTGGCTGGCATCGGTCTCGTATGCTTTGCGGTGCCGCTGTGGGTGGCGGCGCGCCCGCTCTCGATGCGGCGACGTCTGGCAAGCCTGCTCTGCCCGGCGAGCCAGGTGGCCGTCGTGGCCCTGGCCCATGCGGCGGTGCGCGCGGGGTCGATCTCGGACGGGAGCGCGCTGGTCGTGGCCTTCCTCGCGCTGGCCTGCGCCGTGCTCGACGTCATGGTCGTGCGGGCGTTCGTCGAGGCTGAGGGGGCGGACGCAGCGCGCCGGCGCGCTCGCGCGGCGGAGGAGCAGGTCGCGGCACAGCGCGAGCACCTGCGCACGTTGGCTCGGGCGCGGAACGAGGCGTCCGAGCTGCGAGAGCGCGCGGCGAGCCTGTTCGCGACCGTGGCGGACGCGCTGGAGCGGGGCGAGCGGGGGCGCGCGCTCGAGCTGCTGCGGGAGGGCGAGCCAGCCGCTGCCCCGGTACGGGTGCCCTGCGCGAACCCCGTCGCCGCGGCCCTGCTCTCCGCCAAGGCGACGCGTTGCGACGAGCTCGGCATCGCCTGGCGCTGCCGCTGCGAGCTGCCGGAGCGCCTCGGCCTCCCCAACGAGGAGCTCTGCGCCCTGCTCTCGAACCTGCTGGACAACGCGATCGAGGCGGCTCGCACGTGCGGGTGCGCGGACGCCTTCGTGCGCTCGGTCGTCCGGGTGAGCCACGGGTTCCTCTCCGTGCGCGTCGAGAACTCCTACGCCCCTGATGACATCGCGGAGGAAAAGCGACAGGGGGGGATGCTTCCGGAGCACGGCTGGGGGATGCGAATCGTGGAGTCGCTGGTGCGTGCGCGAGACGGCGAGCTCACGGTGAGCCGCGCGGACGGCGTCTGGTGCGCCCATGCGATCGTGCGTCTCGACTGAGAGCAGACGTTCCGGCGTCCGATCCTGCAAAACGGCCGCTCGTGTGATGGAGAGGCCGTTGCAGATGCAAAACCCTCCTTCGTGTGATAGAAAAAACGCCCAAAACGGACAATAGGTTCAATACTCTATGGACTCAACTGGGGCTTTGTCAGAGGGGTTCCGGCCGGGGGCCGGAAAACCTATCACACGAAGAAGGGTTTTGCCGTCCGGAGCGCCCGACCATCACACGAGCGGTCGTTTTGCAGAACGTCGGCATGTTTCGAAGCGGAAATCATCGCCGTGTATGATGGGCGTAAAAGCGCAGCGCCGAAGAAGGGACGTGCCATGAACATCGTCTGCCTCGACCTCGAGGGCGTGCTCGTGCCGGAGATTTGGATTGCGTTCTCCGAGGAGTCCGGCATCCCCGAGCTCTCGCGCACCACGCGCGACGAGCCGGACTACGACAAGCTCATGGCCTTCCGCATCGCCACGCTGCGCGAGCACGGGCTGGGCCTGCCCCAGATCCAGGACGTCATCGCGCGCATCGACCCGCTGCCCGGTGCGCGCGAGTTCCTGGACGCGCTGCGCGAGCGCACGCAGGTCGTGATTCTCTCCGACACCTTCGAGGAGTTCGCGCGTCCGCTCATGGCCAAGCTCGCCTGGCCCACGCTGCTGTGCAACTCGCTTGAGGTGGCGCCGGACGGCACCATCCTCCGTCACCGCATGCGCTGCGAGAACTCCAAGCTCACCACCGTCCGTGCGCTCCAGAGCTGCGGCCTCGAGACCATCGCCGCCGGGGACTCCTTCAACGACCTCGCCATGATCCGCGCGAGCAAGGCGGGGTTCCTCTTCCGCAGCACGCCTGCCATCCAGGCTGACAACCCCGATCTCCCGGCGTTCACCGAGTACGCCGACCTCCTCGACGCCATCACGGAGGCGCTCTAGCATGCCCACGCTCTACGTGCTCCGCCACGGACAGACTGAGTACAACCTGCAGCATCGCGTTCAGGGCCGCTGCGACTCGCCGCTCACGCCGCTCGGCGTGGAGCAGGCTCGCGCGGCGGCGCGCTGGATCGCGGCTCAGGGGGTGCGCTTCGACCGGATGTGCACCTCGCCGCTCGGGCGCGCCGTCGCAACGCTCGAGGTGGTGCGCGAGGAGCTGCAGGCGGCTGGCGAGACCGACCTGCCGCCGATAGAGCCGATGAACGGGCTGATGGAGCGCAGCTACGGCCCCTTCGAGGGCGGCCCGGCCGCCGACGTGCCGGCCGAGCTCTGGGACCCCGGCGAGACGCTCGTTCCGTACGGCGGGGAGGGGAGCGCCGCCCTGCGTGAGCGCGTCGTCGCGGCGATGACCGAGATCATGGACGCACCCGGCGTGGAGCGCGCGCTCGCGGTCTGCCACGGCTCGGCGACGCTGCAGTTCAAGAAGGCGTGGGAGCCCCTGGCGCGCTGCCCGCAGGACGTGCATCTCGGCAACTGCTGCGTCCTGGTCTACGACTACGATCCCGCCGCCCGCACCTTCGCCTGCGAGCGAATCGTGAACCAGTAGCTGCCGGCGGCCGTCCGCCCGGCCCGCCCTGCATGGATACGCCCGGGGGCGCGGAAAGCGCAGCCGCAGCTCAGCGCCCTCAAAATTTCTGTGGAGACATTGTGCAGCCAGTCCCGCGCGTGTAGACTAGACAGGCTGCTCAAAAGGGGAGAGCTGTGTCTCGACCCCAAGAGCCGCAGATACAGGACGTGGTCCGCTGGGGACGGGCGCAAGGGGCGCCCGACATAGCCCATGACCACCGAGGGTTAGGAAAGAGCATGGTCAGCACGATCCTTGGCCGCAAGCTTGGGATGACGCAGATCTGGGACGAGGACGACAACGTCGTGCCCGTCACCGTCATCCAGGCTGGCCCCTGCACCGTCTCGCAGGTCAAGACGAAGGCGACCGACGGCTACGACGCCGTCCAGATCGGCTTCGGAGACATCTCCGCCAAGCACGTCAACAAGCCCATGGCCGGCCACTTCAAGGCCGCCGGCGTCGAGCCGATGCGCTACCTGCGCGAGGTCCGCGTCGAGAACGGCGAGGAGCACAAGACGGGCGACGTCGTCACCGTCGCCGACTTCGCCGAGGTCAAGGCCGTCGACGTCATCGGCACCTCCAAGGGCAAGGGCTTCCAGGGCACCATCAAGCGCTGGAACTTCTCCCGCGGCCCCATGACCCACGGCTCCCGCAACCAGCGCAAGCCCGGCTCCATCGGCCAGTGCGCCTACCCCGCGCGCGTCCGCAAGGGCCTGCACATGTACGGCCACATGGGCGACGAGCGCGTGACGGTCAAGAACCTCAAGCTCGTCCGCATCGACGCCGAGCAGAACCTCATGCTCGTCAAGGGCGCTGTCCCCGGCGGCAAGAACGCTCTCGTCCAGATCCGCATGGCCTAAGTGCCAGGAAAACTCTTAGGCTAACAAGGAGGACAGAATGTCCAAGTACGCAATCAAGAACGCCGAGGGGGCTCAGGTCGCCGAGGCCGAGCTCGCCGATGGCGTCTTCGGCATCGAGCCGAACATCCCCGTCATCCACCAGGTCGTGACCTGCCAGGACAGCTGCGCCCGCCAGGGCACCCACGCCGTGAAGAACCGCCACGACGTGTCCGGCGGCGGCGCCAAGCCCTACCGCCAGAAGGGCACCGGCCGCGCCCGTCAGGGTTCCACGCGCGCCGCGCAGTGGACCGGCGGCGGCGTCGTCTTTGGCCCCACCCCGCGCACCCACAACAAGCGCATTAACAACAAGATGGTCAAGCTCGCCATGCGCTCCGTGCTCTCCGGCAAGGTCGCCGACCAGGAGCTCGTGCTCGTCGACGCGCTCTCCTTCGAGAAGCCGTCCACCAAGCAGGCCAAGGCCCTTCTCGCCGGCCTCGGCATCGGCGACAAGCGCGTGACCATCGTCGTCGCGGACGATGACGTGAACACCTACCTCTCGTTCCGCAACCTCGTCGGCGTCAGCGTCATCGGCGCCTCCGAGGCCACCACGCGCTCCCTGATCGACAACGGCGCGCTCGTCATGACCGCCGACATCGCGAAGCAGTTCGAGGAGGTGCTCGCATAATGAACTCCGCCTACGACGTCATCATTCGCCCGGTCGTCTCCGAGCGTTCCTTCGACCTCATCGAGCAGGGCAAGTACACCTTCGAGGTGGCCAAGTCCGCCCCCAAGGAGGAGATCGCCAGCGCCGTGGAGAAGCTCTTTGGCGTCCACGTGCTCAAGGTCAACACCATGAACGTCTCCGGCAAGAAGAAGCGCGTCCGCTACCAGACCCCCGGCACCACGCGCTCCTGGAAGAAGGCCGTCGTGACCCTCGCCGCCGGCGAGACGATCGAGATCTTCGGCAACCAGCAGGCCGCCGAGTAGCGCTTCCGCCCGGGCCTCGGACGGGGCTCGGGCAGCATGCCGCGCATGATGGATACGCGCGGTACCGTGGTAATCCGGTGTCGTCCGCCACTCCCTGAGCGGAACGGCCAACGGAAAAGAAGGGAAAGGTTTCAATGGCAGTCAAGCACCTCAAGCCCACGAGCGCCGGCAGGCGTTTCCAGACGGTCTCGGACTTCTCCGAGATCACCTGCACCAAGCCCGAGAAGTCGCTTCTCGAGCCCCTGCCCAAGAAGGCCGGCCGCAACAACAACGGCCGCATCACGACCCGCCACCAGGGCGGCGGCCACAAGCGCCAGTACCGCAAGATCGACTTCAAGCGCCGCAAGGACGACGTCCCTGCCAAGGTCGCCACGATCGAGTACGACCCCAACCGCTCCGCCCGCATCGCGCTGCTGCACTACGTCGACGGCGCCAAGGCCTACATCCTGTGCCCCGAGGGCCTGCACGTGGGCGACACCGTCATCTCCGGCACCAAGGACATCGACATCAAGCCGGGCAACTGCATGCCGCTCTCCGAGATTCCGGTCGGCACGCTCGTCCACGCCGTCGAGTTCCAGCCGGGCAAGGGCGCCGCTATGGCCCGCGCCGCCGGCACCTCCGTCCAGCTCATGGGCAAGGACAACGGCTACGCCGTCCTGCGCATGCCCTCCTCCGAGCTTCGCCGCGTCCTGCTCACCTGCCGCGCCACCATCGGCGAGGTCGGCAACGCCGAGCACTCCAACATCGTCGTCGGCAAGGCCGGCCGCAGCCGCTGGGCCGGCGTCCGCCCGACCGTCCGTGGTACCGTCATGAACCCGGTCGACCACCCGCATGGCGGCGGCGAGGGCAAGAACCACACCTCCGGTCGCCCGTCCGTGACGCCGTGGGGCAAGCCGACGAAGGGTTACAAGACGCGCGACCCGAAGAAGGCCTCCAACCGCCTGATCATCCGTCGCCGCAAGTCCAAGTAGTCGGAACACGAGTAGTAGGAGATAGAAAGCATGAGCAGAAGTCTCAAGAAGGGCCCGTTCGTGGAGACTCGCCTCCTCGCGCGTGTCGCCGCTCAGAACGAGGCCGGCACCAAGGAGGTCATCAAGACCTGGTCGCGCTCCTCGACCATCTTCCCCGAGATGGTCGGTCACACGATCGCCGTCCACGACGGCCGCAAGCACGTGCCCGTGTACGTCACCGAGTCCATGGTCGGGCACAAGCTGGGCGAGTTCGCCCCCACCCGCACGTTCCGTGGCCACAAGGCCAACTAGGGAGGTAGGAGCTAGATGCCTCAGAACAACACCAACGAGGTTCGCGCCACGGCCAAGTACGTGCGCATCGCGCCGCGCAAGGCCCGCGCCGTCGTCTCGCTGATCCGCAACCTCCCCGTCGAGAAGGCCCTCGAGGTCCTGCAGTTCTCGACCCGCGCCGCCTCCGTCGACGTGGCCAAGGTCCTGCGCTCCGCGATCGCCAACGCTGAGAACAACAACGGCATGCGCGGCGACAACCTCTACGTCAAGCTCGCCTACGTTGACGAGGGCCCCACCCTCAAGCGCATCCGTCCGCGCGCCAAGGGCTCCGCGTCGCGCATCAACAAGCGCATGAGCCACATCACCGTCGTCGTCGCTCCGCGAAAGGAGGCGTAAGCGAGCATGGGTCACAAGGTTCAGCCTACCGGCTTCCGTCTCGGCATCACCGAGGAGTGGCGTTCCCGCTGGTACGCCGATAAGAACTATGCCGAGACCCTCGGCAACGACCTCGCCGTCCGCTCCTACCTCGAGAAGCGCCTCGCCAAGGCCGCCCTCTCCCGCGTGGACATCGAGCGCGCCGGCGACAAGGTGAAGGTCACCATCTACACCGCCCGCCCGGGCATCGTGATCGGCAAGAAGGGCGCCGACATCGACGTCCTGCGCTCCGACCTCGAGAAGGTCGCCAAGGTCGGCAAGGGCATGGTCAACGTGGACGTCGTCGAGGTCAAGCGCCCCGAGCTCGACGCCAATTTGGTCGCCCAGTCGATCGCCGAGCAGCTCGAGCAGCGCGTCGCCTTCCGTCGCGCCATGCGCAAGGCCGTCCAGTCCGCCCGCAAGGCCGGCGCCAAGGGCATCCGCATCCAGTGCTCCGGCCGTCTCAACGGCGCGGAGATGGGCCGTCGCGAGTGGTACCGCGAGGGTCGCGTGCCCCTGCACACCCTGCGTGCCGTGATTGACTACGGCCAGTCCACCGCTCGCACCACCATGGGTGCCTGCGGCGTCAAGGTTTGGATCTACTTCGGCGAGAAGCTGCCCGGCCAGGCCACGCCCCGTCCGGCGCTCGAGGGCTCCTCGCGTCCTCGCCGCGGTCGCAATGAGAGGAGGGGCCGTTAATGCTCGCACCTAAGCGCGTTCTCCACCGCAAGGTCCAGCGTGGCTCCATGAAGGGTCACGCCAAGGGCAACACCGAGCTGCACTTTGGCTCCTACGGCATCCAGGCCCTCGAGGCGCACTGGATCACCAACCGTCAGATCGAGGCCTGCCGTGTCGCCATGACCCGCTACATGAAGCGTGGCGGCAAGGTCTGGATCACCATCTTCCCCGACAAGCCCATCACCAAGAAGCCCGCCGAGACCCGCATGGGCTCCGGCAAGGGCAACCCCGAGGAGTGGGTGGCCGTCGTCAAGCCGGGCCGCATCATGTTCGAGATCGACGGCGTGCCCGACGAGGTGGCTCGCGAGGCCCTGCGTCTTGCCCAGCACAAGCTGCCCATCAAGACCAAGATCGTCGCCCGCACCGACAAGGACGGGGAGGAATAGTCAATGAAGTACAAGGACATCCAGGCCATGAGCGACGACGAGCTCGCCAAGAAGCTGGAGGAGGGCCGCGCGGAGCTCTTCAACCTCCGCTTCCAGATGGCCACCAGCCAGCTCGACAACACGGCTCGCGTCAAGACCGTGAAGAAGGACATCGCGCGCGTCCTCACCGAGCAGCGCGCCCGTCAGATCGCCGCGGAGAAGTCCGCCGCCCAGAACTAACCAGGAGATATGACTATGGCTGAGACCGAGAAGAGGAACGCGCGCAAGGTCGTCACCGGGACGGTCGTCTCCATCTCTGGCGACAAGTCCATCACGGTGAAGATCGACTATCGCAAGCGTCACCCCAAGTACGGCAAGATGATGACCATCTCGAAGAAGCTCCACGCCCACGACGAGAAGAACGAGTGCGGCATCGGCGACCTCGTGACCGTCATGGAGTGCCGCCCGCTCTCCAAGACCAAGCGCTGGCGTCTCGTGGAGATCGTCGAGCGCGCCAAGTAAGTATCAGTGACGAGCTCCCCATGTGCGCCGCGCGTCCGGGCGCACCTCTGGGAGGCACACGTTCGGAGGAACACCAATGATTCAGATGGAGACCATGCTCAACGTCGCTGACAACAGCGGCGCGAAGCGCGTCAAGTGCGTCAAGGTCCTCGGTGGCTCCAAGCGTCGCTACGCGGGTCTTGCCGACGTCATCATCGGCGCCGTGCAGGAGGCCACGCCGGGCGGCTCGGTGAAGAAGGGCGACATCGTCCGCTGCGTCATCGTGCGCACCACCAAGGAGACCCGTCGCAAGGACGGCAGCTACATCAAGTTCGACCAGAACGCCTGCGTGCTGGTCGACAAGGAGGGCGAGCCCAAGGGCACCCGTATCTTCGGGCCCGTCGCTCGTGAGCTCCGCGACCACAAGTACATGAAGATCGTCTCGCTCGCGCCTGAGACGCTCTAGGGAGTGAGTGAATATGGCGAAGATGAACGTGAAGAAGGGCGACAAGGTCGTCGTCCTCTCCGGCAAGGACAAGGGCAAGGAGGGCCAGATCATCCGCGCCCTCCCCGCCGAGGGCAAGGTCGTCGTCGAGGGCGTCGCCGTCGTCAAGAAGGCCGTCCGCCCCAACGCCCAGAACCAGCAGGGCGGCTTCGTCGAGAAGGAGGCGGCGATCGACGTGTCCAACGTCATGCTCGTCTGCCCCAAGTGCGGCAAGCCCACCCGCGTCGGCCATGACGTGAACGACAAGGGCGACAAGGTCCGCGTCTGCAAGAAGTGCGGCGCCCAGTTCTAAGAGCCTGACCTGAGTGCCATCCGGGAGGCCCCCCGGTTCATCTCCGAGAAGTGCGCAACGCGGAACTTCTCTCCGATGAACCGGGGGCCTCTTCGTATAGACGCACGCGCTCGGGTTCGTTCTTCTCACCGCCCTGTCATTTGGCTCGTTGGGGAGAGAGTGCCGGATTTTAGCTTCGAGAAGCGGAATTCTGGCACTGGCGCCCCAACGAGCGGAGGCGGCGGGCGAGAAGAACGTGCGGTTTGTGCAGGAACGGTGCCGAGCAGTTCGTCGTTTCCTTTTGTGGAGAAAGGGCGTAATATGTTTCCTTGCGTCCGTAGGTGGGGAGGATTCTGCCTCGGCCGCGTGACAAGGCTCCCGGCCCCGCCAAGGCAGGGAGGCGCGAGGTTGGAAACCCCGCGCTGAGAACCCCAGGATCTAAGGAGTAGACATGGCAGACAAGTACGTCCCGCGCCTCAAGGAGCAGTATTTCGCCACCGTGCGTGACGAGCTCCAGAAGCAGTTTGGCTACAAGAACGTCAACCAGATCCCCAAGATCGAGAAGATCGTGGTGAACATGGGCGTCGGCGAGGCCGCCACGGACGCCAAGGCCATCGACGGCGCGGTCGCCGACCTGCGCGCCATCACCGGCCAGCAGCCGCTGATCACCCACGCCCGCAAGTCCATTGCCACCTTCCACCTGCGCGCCGGCATGCCGATCGGCGCCAAGGTCACCCTGCGCGGCGACCGCATGTGGGAGTTCTTCGACCGCCTCATCTCCATCGCCATCCCGCGCATCCGCGACTTCCGCGGCATCTCCCCGAAGAGCTTCGACGGCCGCGGCAACTTCTCGATGGGCGTCACCGAGCAGCTCATCTTCCCGGAGATCGACTTCGACAAGGTCGACCACACCCGCGGCATGGACATCACCATCGTGACCACCGCCCAGACTGACGAGGAGGGCAAGGCGCTTCTGTCCGCCTTCCACTTCCCGTTCAAGGCTGAGTAGGTCGAATACCAACAAGGGACGCCCCGCCCCGGCGGGGTGCCCGGGATTGCACTGAAGGAGGATTTGTGGCTAAGACATCGATGATCGTCAAGGCTCAGCGCGAGCCGAAGTTCTCGACGCGCAAGCAGAACCGTTGCCAGCGTTGTGGGCGCCCCCACTCCGTCTATCGCAAGTTCGGCCTCTGCCGCGTGTGCTTCCGCGAGCTTGCGAGCAAGGGCGAGCTTCCTGGCGTCCGCAAGGCGAGCTGGTAGGACGCGGGGCTCTGGCGCCCAGGCGCACGCGCCACGGGTGCGGGCGAACCGGGCACTCAGGTTCATCATTACCGAAGGAGAATGATCCATGAAGATCACTGATCCCATTTCCGACATGCTGACGCGCATCCGCAACGCGAACGCAGCCAACAAGGCCGAGGTGTCCATGCCCTCGACCAAGGTGCTCGTCGAGGTTGCGCGCGTCATCTGCGAGGAGGGCTACATCGCGGGCTACGAGGTCGAGGACACCACCCCGCAGAAGACCCTCCACGTCACGCTCAAGTACGGCGCTCGCCACGCCAAGGTGATTCGCGGCATCCGTCGCATCTCCAAGCCCGGCCTGCGCATCTACGCCACCGCGGACAAGCTCCCGCGCGTGCTCGGCGGCCTCGGCACCGCCGTCATCTCCACCTCCAAGGGCATGATGTGCGACCGCGACGCCCGCAAGCTGGGCATCGGCGGCGAGGTCATCGCCTACGTCTGGTAACTCTCGGCAGGAATGAAAGGAGACAGCCGTGTCTCGTATTGGTAAGCAGCCTGTCCAGGTTCCGGCCGGAGTCACTGTGACAGTCAACGGTTCCACCGTCACCGTCAAGGGTGGCAAGGGCGAGCTCACCCGCACCTTCTCTGAGCTCGTCGAGATCAAGGAGGAGGGCGAGGAGCTCCACGTCGTCCGCGTGGACGAGTCCACCGCCTCCAACGCCCAGCAGGGCCTCACCCGCACCCTGCTCCACAACATGGTCGTGGGCGTCTCCGAGGGCTTCGAGAAGAAGCTCGAGCTCACCGGCGTCGGCTACCGTGCCGCGCTCAAGGGCAAGGACCTCGACCTCTCCCTCGGCTACTCCCACCCGGTGCTCTACCCGGCCCCCGACAACATCACCTTCGAGGTGCCCGACAACACCCACATCACCGTCAAGGGCATCTCCAAGGAGCAGGTCGGCCAGGTCGCGGCCGAGATCCGCATGAAGCGCCCGCCCGAGCCGTACAAGGGCAAGGGCATCCACTACGAGGGCGAGCACATCCGCAGGAAGCTCGGCAAGGCCGCCAAGTAGCCTCGAGGCTTACAAAAGACCGTCACCCCGTCAGGTGGCGGCACGTCTAAGGAGAAGGAATGAACAAGCAGCAGGCGAAGAAGGCCGGTCTCAAGCGCCGCGAGCGCCGCGTCCGCGCCAAGATCTTCGGCACCGCTGAGCGTCCGCGCCTCAGCGTGCACCGCACCAACGCAAACATCTACGCTCAGGTCATCGATGACGCCGACGGCAAGACCATCTGCTCTGCCTCGACCCTCGACCCGGAGTTCCGCGCCACGGGCAAGATCGGCTCCAACAAGGAGGCCGCCGAGTTCGTGGGCGAGCTCGTGGGCAAGCGCGCCGTCGAGAAGGGCGTCACCGAGGTCACCTTCGACCGCGGTGGTCGCATCTATCACGGCCGTGTCAAGGCTCTGGCAGACGGTGCCCGTAACGCGGGCCTGAAGTTCTAGGAGGATTCAATGGCACGAGATCGCAAGCGCCAGCAGGACACGGATCTTCAGGAGCGCGTCGTCTTCATCCACCGCGTCTCCAAGACCGTCAAGGGCGGCCGTCGCATGTCCCTCGTCGCGCTCGTCGTCGTGGGTGACGGCAAGGGCAACGTGGGCCTCGGCATGGGCAAGTCCGCCGAGGTGCCCCTGGCCATTTCCAAGGGCGTCGAGGACGCCAAGAAGAACATGTTCCACGTCCCCGTCACCGAGGCGGGCACCATCCCGCACACGGTCGAGGGCCACTACGGCGCCGGCCACGTGCTGATCAAGCCGGCCATCGAGGGTACCGGCGTCATCGCCGGCGGCCCCGTCCGCCCGCTCTTCGAGCTCGCTGGCATCACCAACGTGCTCTCTAAGTCCCTCGGCACCAACAACGCCATGAACATCATCAAGGCCGCCGCCGAGGGCCTCAAGGAGCTCTCCAGCCCCGCTCAGACCGCCGAGCGCCGCGGCATCACGGTCAGCGAGATGTTCGCCGGGAAGGAGAACTAACGATGGCTCAGTCCCTCAAGATCAAGCTCGTCCGCAGCGCCGTGGCCTCCGTCAAGAAGGATCAGACGGCCACCTGCCGCGCCCTCGGTCTCCGCAAGATCGGCGACGTCGTGGAGCAGCCGGACAACCCGAGCATCCGTGGAATGATCTTCAAGGTCAAGCACCTTGTCGTCGTGGAAGAGAACTAGGAGTCACTCATGCAGCTCAACGATCTGCGTCCCGCTGAGGGCTCGCGCAAGAACCGCAAGCGCATCGGACGCGGCAACTCGTCCGGTCACGGCACCACCGCCGGCCGAGGCACCAAGGGCCAGCTCTCCCGCTCCGGCGGCGGCAAGGGCAAGGGCTTCGAGGGCGGCCAGCAGCCGCTCGCGATGCGCCTCCCCAAGCTCCCCGGCTTTAAGAACCACAACCGCGTGGAGTACGCCCCGGTGAACGTCGCCCGTCTCGACGCGCTGTTCGCCGACGGCGAGACCGTCGACGCCGATTCCCTGGTTGCCAAGGGCGTCATCAAGTACAACTATGTTCCCGTGAAGGTCCTCGGCGACGGCGAGCTCACCAAGAAGCTGACCGTCAAGGTGGACAAGGTCTCCGCCTCTGCCCAGGCCAAGATCGAGGCGGCCGGAGGAAAGGTCGAGCAGGCGTGCTAAAGGGAATCGCCAACGCGTTTCGCGTTCCGGAACTCAGGCAGAAGCTGCTCCTGACGGCGGCCATTCTGCTGCTGTATCGCTTCGGTGCCTATCTGCCCGTTCCGGGCGCGCCGTTCCAGGATCTGCTCGGCGCCTACCAGGCCGGCCTCTCCTCGAGCGGCGCCATGGCGGTGCTCAACCTGTTCTCGGGCGGAGCACTCTCCCGCATGTCGGTGTTCAGCCTCGGAATCATGCCCTACATCACGGCGCAGATCATTCTGCAGCTGCTGCAGGCCGTGATTCCGTCCCTCGGCGAGCTCGCCAAGGAGGGCGAGGCCGGCCAGCGCAGGATCACGCAGTACACGCGCTACCTGACGATCGGCCTCGCCCTGCTCAACGCCATCGGCTACCTGTTCCTGTTCCGCAGCTACGGCGTGAGCCTCGCTGACGCCGGCGCCCCCGAGGCCCTTCTCGACGTCATGGTCGTCTTCACGATGGTCGTCGGCGCGATGATCATCATGTGGCTCGGCGAGATCATCACGCAGCGCGGCGTCGGCAACGGCATGTCGCTCATCATCTTCGCGAACATCATGTCGGGCCTGCCCACGTCACTCATCTCCTCGGTCACGGGGACGGGAAACGTCGTGCTCACCGTGGTGACCCTGCTGGTCATCCTGGCGATCATCCCGATCATCGTCTTCGTGGAGCGCGGCCAGCGCCGCATCCCCATCCAGTACGCCAAGCGCGTCGTGGGCCGTCGCATGATGGGCGGCCAGGCCACCTACCTGCCGATCAAGGTCAACACGGCCGGCGTCGTCCCGATCATCTTCGCCTCGGCGATCCTGTACCTGCCGGCGCAGCTGGCGGTCTTCTTCCCCGGCGTTGACTGGGTCCAGGGCTTTGCCAACGCGCTCTCCTCGGGCTGGATCAACTGGGTGCTCTCGGTGGTGCTGATCGTCGCCTTTGCGTACTTCTACTCATCGATGGTCTTCAACCCCACCGAGACGGCGGACCAGCTGCGCAAGCAGGGCGGCTTCATCCCGGGCGTCCGTCCGGGCGCCGCCACCGCCGCCTACATCAAGAGCGCCATCGACCACGTGACGCTGCCGGGCGCGCTGTTCATGGCCGTCCTCGCCGTGGTCCCCACGATCATCTTCTGGTTCACGGGCAACTCGCTCATCCAGGCGTTTGGCGGCACGTCGGTCCTGATCATGGTCGGCGTCGCCATGGACACGCTCTCCTCCATCGAGAGCCAGCTCAAGATGCACAACTACGACGGGTTCTTCAAGTAGGGCCCGTCGTCGGCACGGTCAGGTCAGCAAGCTAGGAAAGGCGGTCCGCATCATGAACATCGTTCTTCTCGGCGCCCCCGGAGCGGGCAAGGGAACCCAGGCACAGAAGCTCGTGGCTGAGTACGGCCTGGCCCACATCTCCACCGGCGACCTCCTGCGTGCCGCCATCAAGGAGGGCTCCAAGCTCGGCAAGAAGGCCAAGGGCTACATGGACGAGGGCAAGCTCGTCCCCGACGACCTGGTCATCGACCTGGTCAAGGAGCGCCTCGAGGCCGACGACGCCCAGAAGGGCTTCATCCTCGACGGCTTCCCGCGCAACACCGCGCAGGCTGTGACGCTCGACTCCGAGCTTGCCGCCATGGGCCGCACCCTCGACGCGGCGCTGCTCGTCTCCGTGGAGCCCGACGTCATCGTCGAGCGCCTGAGCTCGCGTCGCACCTGCCGCTCCTGCGGCTACACCGCCCCTGCCGGCGTGGACGTCTGCCCGCGCTGCGGCGGCGAGATGTATCAGCGCGACGACGACAAGCCCGAGACGATCCAGCACCGCCTCGACGTCTACCAGTCCCAGACCGCCCCGCTCGTCGAGTACTACCGGGGCCACTCGATTCTCAAGGAGGTTGACGGGGACCGTCCGGTCGACGAGGTCTATGCCGACGTCAAGGTCCTTCTCGGTCTATGATCAAGATCAAGACACCTGAGCAGATCGAGCAGATGAAGGCCGCCGGGGCTCTGTCCAAGGCGGCCCTTCGTCGTGCCGGCAGCCTGGTGAGGCCCGGCGTCACCACCATGGAGATCGACCAGGTGGTGGAGGGCTTCATCAGGCTCCACGGCGCCGTTCCCACCTTCAAGGGGTACGGCGGCTTCCCCGGCAGCGTCTGCTCGTCCGTGAACGAGCAGATCGTCCACGGCATCCCCTCCAAGGGTGTCGTCCTCCAGGAGGGCGACATCGTCTCCATCGACACCGGCGCCACCTACCAGGGCTGGGTCGGCGACAACGCCTGGACCTTCTACGTCGGCACCCCCTGCGAGGAGTGGCGCGCGCTGTGCGAGGTCACCCGCGACTGCCTGAAGGCGGCCATCGAGCAGGCCGTGCCGGGCAACCACCTCGGTGACATCGGCGCGGCGGTCCAGGAGCTCGCCGAGTCCCACGGCTACGGCGTGGTCCGTGACTACGTGGGTCACGGCGTCGGGCGCGTGATGCACGAGGAGCCCGAGGTCCGCAACTACGGCAAGCGCGGCCGGGGCGTCAAGCTGCAGGCTGGCATGGTCATCGCCATCGAGCCGATGATCACGCTCGGGACCTACCGCTGCCACACGCTGCCCAACGCGTGGACGGTCGTAACCGACGACGGCTTGCCCGCCGCGCACTACGAGAACACCGTCGCCGTCACCGAGGACGGCCCGGTCATTCTCACCCAGGACGAGAAGGGCCCGTGGTGCCCCATGCAGGGCGGCACGGACGAGTAACGGGGGTCCCGCAACGGGGTCTCTTGTGTGCGTCTCATGCAGCGCCGACGGCGCCGTGTGGAACGCTCATGGATTTTAGGTATGATGTTAGGTCGCTGTCGGAGTGGAGAGGGCGAGGATTTGAGCAAGCAGGACGCAATCGAGCTGGAGGGCAAGGTCGTCGAGCCCCTGCCCAACGCCATGTTCAACGTTGAGCTCGAGAACGGTAAGACCATTCTCTGCACCATCTCGGGAAAGATTCGGATGAACTACATCCGCATCCTCCCGGGCGACCGGGTCGTCGTGGAGATCTCTCCCTACGACCTCACGAGGGGGCGCATCACCTACCGCTACAAGTAGGCGCGCCCGCTCTTCAGCTGTGGATATTCACGCCAGCGGCTGGGCGAGGAGATAGTTCGTATCAGCACTACCGGAAGGAAGACGCATGAAGGTACGTCCTTCGGTCAAGAAGATGTGCGACAAGTGCAAGGTCATTCGTCGCCATGGCAAGGTTTACGTCATCTGCGAGAACCCGCGCCACAAGCAGCGTCAGGGCTAAGGAAGGAGCTCCAAGTTGGCCCGTATCAACGGCGTCGACCTGCCGCGTGACAAGCGCGTCGAGGTCGGACTCACCTACATCTTCGGCATCGGCCAGACCCGCGCCACCAAGATTTGCGCGGAGACCGGTGTCAACCCCGATACCCGCGTGAAGGACCTGACGGAGGACGAGGTCACCAAGATCCGTGACTTCATCGACGCCAACTACACCACCGAGGGTGACCTTCGCCGCGAGGTTCGTCAGAACACCGCCCGTCTGATGGAGATCGGCTGCTACCGCGGCCTCCGTCACCGCAAGGGCCTTCCTGTCCACGGTCAGCGCACCCACACCAACGCTCGCACCCGCAAGGGCAAGAAGCGTCAGATCGGTGCCAAGAAGAGGGGCTAGGGAGTAGACAATGCCGCAGAAGAAGAACCAGCGCACCACCCGCGTGCGCCGCTCCGAGCGCAAGAACATCGCCGTGGGCCAGGCCCACATCAAGAGCACGTTCAACAACACGATCGTCTCGATCACCGATCCCCAGGGCAACGTGATCTCCTGGCAGTCCGGCGGCACCGTCGGCTTCAAGGGCTCCCGTAAGTCCACGCCGTTCGCCGCGCAGCTCGCCGCCGAGGCCGCCGCGAAGGCGGCCATGGAGCACGGCCTGCACAAGGTCGCCGTGTTCGTCAAGGGCCCCGGCTCCGGCCGCGAGACCGCCATCCGCTCCCTGCAGGCCGCCGGCCTCGAGGTGTCGGGCATCCAGGACAAGACCCCCATCGCGCACAACGGTTGCCGTCTGAGCAAGCGTCGCCGCGTGTAGCTAGGAGGAATATCAATGGCTATCGATAGGACCCCGGTCCTCAAGAGGTGCCGTCAGCTCGGCATCGACCCCGTCGTGATGGGCATCAACAAGACCTCCAACCGCGAGCCCAAGCGCCGTCGCCGCCAGGAGAGCGAGTACGGCATCCAGCTCCGCGAGAAGCAGAAGGCCAAGTTCATCTACGGCGTGCTCGAGAAGCAGTTCCGTCACTACTACGTCCTCGCCATGAAGCGCGAGGGCATCACCGGTGACAACCTGATGAGCCTGCTCGAGTGCCGCCTCGACAACGTGGTCTTCCGTCTGGGCTTTGCCCGCACCCGCAAGGAGGCCCGTCAGACCGTCCGTCACGGCCACATCACCGTGAACGGCAAGCGCGTCGACATCCCCTCCTACCAGGTCAAGGCCGGCGACGTCGTCGCCGTCGCCGAGAAGGCCCGCGACCTGCTCCCCATCAAGGAGGCCCTCATCTCCTCCGAGCACATGGCCGTCCCCGCCTGGCTCGAGGTTGACATCGAGAAGCTCAAGGGCACCGTCCTCCAGCTCCCCACGCGCGATCAGATCGACCTCGACATCGACGCGCAGCTGATCGTCGAGCTCTACTCCAAGTAGGCCCGACCAGATTTGGAGGTAGCAATGTCCGAATTCATCCGACCCCAGGTGTCGGTCGAGGAGATCAACGAGAACCTCGCCCGCGTGAGCGCCGAGCCGCTCGAGCGTGGCTATGGTGACACGCTCGGCAACTCCCTGCGCCGCGTGCTCCTGTCGTCGCTCTCCGGCGCTGCCGTCGAGGCCATCCAGATCGATGGCATCCAGCACGAGTTCACCACCGTCGAGGGCGTCTACGAGGACGTCACCGACATCGTGCTGAACGTCAAGGGCCTGGTCTTCCGCTCCATGGGCACCGGCGACGAGGCCGAGGCCTCCATCTCCATCGACGGTCCCGCCACGGTCACCGGCGGCGACTTCGACGTTCCCGCCGAGTTCGAGCTCGTCAACCCCGAGCACGTCATCTGCACCCTCGGCGCGGGCGCGCACCTCACCATGCGCATGCGCATCGGCGTGGGCCGCGGCTACGTCTCCGGCGAGGACAACGAGCGCGAGAACGACCCGATCGGCATCATCCACGTCGACTCGCTCTACTCGCCCGTGCGCCGCTGCGCCAAGGCCGTCGAGGCCTGCCGCGTCGGCCGTCACACCGACTACGACCGTCTCGTGCTCGAGGTGGAGACCAACGGCTCCATCTCCCCGCGCGACGCCGTGGTCGAGGCGGCCAACATCATCAACCAGCACATGACCGCGTTCATGTGCCTGGCCGAGGAGGACGAGCCCGTCGAGGACGCCTCCATCTTCGCGACCGGGGCCGTCGAGGACAACGTCGAGCTCGACAAGCAGATCGAGGACCTGGACCTCTCCGTCCGCTCCTACAACTGCCTCAAGCGCGCCGGTATCCACTCCGTGCGCCAGCTCGTGGAGTTCTCCGAGAACGACCTTCTCAACATCAGAAACTTTGGCGTCAAGTCCATCGAGGAAGTCAAGGACAAGCTCGAGACCATGGGCCTGTCTCTCAAGGCCTAGGCGCGCCGGATTTAGGAGAAGCGACAAATGCGACACAACAAGAAGAAGGGCATGAAGCTCGGCACCGACGCCAGCCACACCAAGGCCATCAAGAAGAGCCTGGTCCGCGCCCTGTTTGAGAACGACCGCATCAAGACGATCGACGTGCGCGCCAAGGCCATCCGCGGCGACGTCGACCGCGTGATCACGTGGGCCAAGAAGGGCGACATCGCGAGCCGTCGTCACGCCATCGCCGCCGTGGGCGACAAGGACCTCGTCCGCGAGGTCTTCGAGAAGGCCGCCCAGGGCATGTGGGCCGACCGCAACGGCGGCTACACCCGCATCATGAAGCTCGGCCCCCGCAAGGGCGACGGCGCCGAGATCGTCATCATGGAGCTCGTGACCGAGCCCGTGAAGGCCAAGGCCAAGAAGGCCGCCCCCGCCGCCAAGGTGACCAAGGTCGAGGAGGCCCCCGTCGAGGAGCCCAAGGCCGAGGAGACCGAGGCCGTCGAGGAGACCACCGAGGAGAGCGCCGAGTAGCCCAGACGGGAACGGCGTGTGCAGGGGCCCCGGCCGCGTGCCGGGGCCCCTTTCGTATGAGGGGAGGCAGACGTGATCGAGCTCAGGGACGTGAGCTTCTCGTATGACGGCTTGACGCCCGCGCTCGACCACGTCTCGCTGACGGTGGGGCCCGGCGAGCGCGTGGCGCTCCTGGGTCCCAACGGCTCGGGGAAGTCCACGCTCGGGCGCCTGGCCAACGGGTCGCTCGTCCCGGACGCGGGCGAGGTGCTCGTGGACGGGGAGCGCGAAGGTCTGGCGCGCCTCGTCGGCTACGTGCGACAGGACCCCCGTAACCAGATCGTGAGCGCGGTCGTCTCCGACGAGGTGGCCTTTGGCCCGCGCAACCTCGGCCTGCCGCGCGAGGAGGTCCTCGATCGCGTCGACGAGGCGCTTTCGGCCTGCGGGATCGAGGGGCTGCGCGATCGGGTGACCTCCGAGCTCTCCGGCGGCCAGCAGCAGCTCGTGGCGATCGCCGGCGTCCTGGCGATGCACCCGCGCTACCTGGTGCTCGACGAGGCGACCTCGATGCTCGACCGCAAGACGCGGGCGCGCGTGGCGCGCATCGTGGAGGAGGCGGCCGCCCGGGGGGTCGGCGTGCTGGAGATCACGCATCGGCCGCTCGCCGCGCCCGACCGCGCGGTGAGGCTGGAGGGCGGTCGCCTCGTGGCGACGTCCAGCGGCCTCGAGGTCCCGGCGTGTCCGCCGCGCCCGCGCACGCCCGTCGACGGCAACGTGCTCAGCGGGTCCGGACTGACGGTTTCGTATGGCGACGTCGCCGCCCTGACGGACGTCTCGCTGGAGGCGTGGGGCGTGACGCTGCTCACGGGCCCCTCCGGCGCGGGCAAGACCACGCTCGCGCGCGTGCTGACGGGCGTCCTCGCGCCCGACGCCGGCGAGGCGACGCTCTCGGGGCGTCCTGTCCGCGCCGGCGATGTGGGGCTCGCCTTCCAGCGCTCCGAGGACCAGCTCTTCTGCGAGACGGTCCTCGACGACATCGCGTACGGCCCGCGCGCCCGGGGCCTCTCGGAGGAGGGGGCGCTCGCGGCCGCGCGCGAGGCGGCGGCGAGCCTGGGGATAGGCGAGGACCTGCTCGACCGGTCTCCCTTCGAGCTCTCCGGCGGCCAGATGCGCCGCGTGGCGCTCGCCGGCGTGGTCGCGGGGCGGCCGGGGGCCTACGTGCTCGACGAGCCCACGGCAGGGCTGGACGCGCGCGGCATAGCCGACCTGCGGAGGCTCGTCTGCGACCTCGCGAACGATGGGGCGAGCGTCGTAATCATTACGCACGACCCGGAGGAGTGGCTCCCGTGCGCGAACGCGGTCGTCCGCCTCGAGGGCGGCCGGGTCGAGGGGGCGGGCGCCCATGCGTAGGGCATGCGTGCCGGGCGCGTACGCGCCGGGCGACACCGTGGCGCACCGGCTCGACCCCCGCGCCAAGCTCGTGCTGCTCCTCGTCGCCACGGTCGCCGCCTTCGCGGCGGGGGCGCCCTGGGGGCTGGCGCTCGCGGCGGCCGGGCTCGTCGTCGCCCTGGTCGCGAGCCGGACCTCGCCGGCAACGGTCCTGCTCGGCCTGCGTCCCGCCGCCGTCATCCTGGGCGTCTCTGTGCTCTCCAACGCGCTCGTGCTGACGGGCGGCCCGGGCTTCTCGCTTGAGGGCCTGGCGAGAAGCGCCGCCGTGGTGTGCCGGATCGCGCTCGTCGTGGGCTTTGCGCTGTCCTTCTCGTCCACCACGCGTCCGCCCGCGATTGCCGACGCGCTGGCCTCCCTCATGGGGCCGCTGCGGCGCCTGGGGGTCCCGGTGGGCGCCCTGGCGATGTCCTCCTCCATCGCCCTGCGCTTCATCCCGCTCGCCGTCGAGGAGGTGGACCGCATCCGGTGCGCCCAGCGTGCTCGGGGAGCGCGCCTCGACGAGGGAGGGCTCCTGGCGCGCCTGCGCGGCTGGGGGCAGGTCCTGGTGCCGCTCGTGGCGAGCCTTCTGCGCCGCGCGGACGAGCTGGCCTCGGCGATGGTCGACCGCTGCTACACCGGCGAGCAGACCGCGCTCCTGGGCCCGCTCGCGGGGCGGGACCGGGCCGCGCTCGCCCTCGGCGCGCTGTGGGCCGCGGCGACGGTCGTGCTCTGACGCGGTCGCGTGCGGCCCCGTCCCCGTCACGTGATACGCTAGGCGCGTCGAAGGGAGAGAGATGGACGAAGGCGGAACGCTCGTCATACGCCTTGGCTACCGGGGGGCGGGCTTTTCCGGCTTCGCCGAGCAGCCGGGCGTGCGCACCGTGGCCGGCGAGCTGCGCCGCGCGCTGGAGACCACGCTGCGGCGGCCCTGCGAGCTCACGTGCGCCGGACGCACCGACGCCGGCGTGCACGCGATCGCCCAGTACGTGAGCCTGCCCGTGGGCGAGGACGAGCTCTCCCTCCCGGGGAGCCGGCTCATGCGCAGTCTCTGCGCCCTCACGCCCGACGACCTCTCCGTCCAGGCGCTCCTTCGCGCGCCTGCGGGCTTCTCGGCGCGCTTTGACGCGCTGAGCCGCAGCTACCGCTACCGCATCGCCGCGTCCCAGGCGCGCCCCGTGCTCACGTGGGGCCACAGCTGGTGGTATCGCGGCGAGCTGGACGCGGACGCGATGGCCGAGGCGGCGCGCCCGCTCCTGGGCGAGCACGACTTCAAGAGCTTCTGCAAGGCGAGCTCCGCCGAGGGCAAGCCGACCTGCCGCTTCGTCGCGGCCCTCGACGTGGCGCGCGTGACGGAGGCGGGCGAGGAGCTCGTGGTCGTGGACGTTACGGGCAACGCGTTCCTGCACAACATGGTCCGCACGATCGTGGGGTCGCTCGTCGAGGTGGGGCGGGGCCATCGCCCGGTCGGCTGGCTCGCGGACGTCCTCGCCGCGCGGGACCGGAGGGCGGCCGGGCCCTGCGCCCCCGCGAAAGGCCTCACCTTCGTCGGGGTAGAATACCCTGAGCTAACTCTTTCGCCCTGGGAGTGACCCTCCCGGCGGTCCCGCTTGGGAGGCAAACCGTGGACTTTCTCCTGCACGTCCTCGAGCACAGCGTCCTCGACACGCTGCCGCTCGTCCCGCTGCTCTTTGTGACCTACCTCGCCATGGAGGCGATCGAGCACACCGCGAGCGCCCACGTGCGCGCGGTCGTGGAGCGCTCGGGCGCGGCCGGCCCGGTCGTGGGCGCCCTGCTGGGCGCGCTGCCCCAGTGCGGCTTCTCCGCCATGGCGGCGACCCTCTACGCCGGGCGCGTGGTCACGGTCGGCACGCTCGTCGCGGTGGTGCTCTCCACCTCGGACGAGATGGTGCCCGTGTTCCTGGCCCACCAGGAGCCGCTGGGGCGCCTCTTCGCGATCATGGGGGTCAAGGTGCTCGTGGGCCTCGCGGTGGGCCTCGTCGTGGACGCGCTGCTGCGCGCCTGGCACCGCGCCGGCGACGGCCACGTGCACATCCACGAGCTGTGCGAGCGCGAGCACTGCCACTGCGACGACGACCACGGCCACGACCACGCCCACGGCCGCTGGGCGATCGTTCGCTCCGCGCTGGTCCACACCGTCCAGGTGACCCTGTTCATCCTCGCGGTGACCTTCGTCTTTGGCCTCGCGATCGAGTACGTGGGCCAGGACGCCCTCGGCGCCCTTCTCGCCAACCACCCGGTCCGGGCGACCTTCCTCGCGGCGCTCGTGGGGCTGATCCCCAACTGCGGCGCGAGCGTCGCGATCACGGAGCTCTACCTCGACGGCGTGCTGGCTACGGGCCCGATGCTCGCGGGGCTGCTCGCCTCCGGCGGCGTGGGCCTGCTCGTGCTCTGGCGCACCAACGCCGACGCGCGGCAGAACGCCCTCGTGACCGCGTTCGTGTACGTCGTCGCCGTCGCGACGGGGCTGCTCGTGGGCGCGTCGGGTATGCTGGTGTAGGACGGTCTGGCGAGAAGGGCGGTGCGTCATGGCAAGAAAGCGCGAGAGGTTCGAGCGGACCGACGTTCCCGAGCCCAGTCCCCGGCGCAACCTGGTCGGCGGCATCGTGGCCGCGGCGGCGCTCGTGGCGACGGCCGTGATCGTCATGCTCGCCTGGAACCGCGCGAGCCTGGAGAGCCGCATGGGGGACGCCTCACTCTCCGGCGCGCTCTCCTCGCAGGGGGCCGCGGCGGGCCCCGCCGAGGGCTACGTGGACACCGGCAACGAGATCCACAGCACGCTGCTGCTCACCTCGGACAGCCTCGACGCGGGCGGCTCCCTCACGGACGCGCGCATCCTCTCCGTCAACGCCACGGCGGGGACCGCGACCCTCGTGAGCCTGCCGACGGACCTCGCCCTCACGGTCGACGACCAGCCGACGACGCTCGCCGAGCTCTTCTCGTCCGAGGGCTACGCCGCCTGCGTCGTCCCGCTCGGGAGCGCGGCGGGGATCGACTTTGACAACGTCGTCCTGGCGACCGGCGACGTCCTGGAGGAGGCCGCCCAGCTCGCGGGGTCGGGGACGGAGAACCTCGTGCGCTCGGCGTCGGGGTTCCTCTCCCGGATCAGGACCAACATGGACGCGCCGGGGCTGCTCTCCTTTGCCGAGACGCTGTCCTCGATCGGGGTCGCCAACCTCGTCCCCGCAGACGCCCCGCTCACGGCCGAGACCACGACCGACGAGGCCGGCACCGTGACGGAGACCGGGCGCCAGGTGCTCGACCAGACGCAGCTCGGCGTCACCATCGGCCGCTTTGCGGCGGCGTAGCTTACCCGCACCTTCCACAACTCTGTCGTTTTTCTGCAGGGACGGCGGGCCCGCCGGGCGCTGATACCCTAGAGGGAGTGTCCCCGGGACGTCCCCGGTCGGGCGAGAGGATGCGGAGATGGCGCGCGGCACAACCAGAGGGCCTGTCGTCTCGGTGCTCATGGCGGTCCATGACGCCGAGGGGTCCGTGCGCCGCGTCGTGGAGAGCGTCCAGAACCAGTCCCTGCGCGAGCTCGAGCTCGTGGTGGTTGACGCCGGTTCGCAGGACGGGACCGTCCGGATCCTGGAGGGCGTCGCGGAGCGCGACCTGCGCGTGGAGGTCGTCCGCGCCGACGCCTGTTCGCGCGGGACGGCCCTCGACCTCGCCCTCGAGCGCGCCTCGGGCACCTACCTCACCGTCATGGACGCCGACGCCTACGCCCGCCCGAACATGCTCGCCGACCTCGTGGGCCTCGCCGGGGAGCGCTCGCTCGAGCTTGCGGTCGGCGGGCTGGAGCTCTGCCTGGTCGGCGCGGGCGGCCGCGCGACGGAGGTCGAGCTCGCCTCCGAGGCGACCGTCTTTCCCACGCAGCACGACCTGCGGACCAACGCCTGGAAGCTCCTCTCCTCGGGCCAGCTCCTGCCGGCGGCGGGCAAGCTCTTCTCGCTGGCGCGCGTGCGCGAGCTGGGCCTGGGCTTTGCCGCCGACGGGCTTTACGACCACCGCTTCGTGCTCGGCTACCTCGCGGACGTCGAGCGCGCGGGCGTCCTCGGGGGCGTCTGCTGCCGCGTCGAGCGCGCCGTGGCGCCCCAGGAGCGCAGGCTCGGGCGGGCCGAGGGCTACCAGCTGCTGGAGCGCGAGCACGCGGCGCTTCTCGACCTCTACCGGCACTGGGGTCTCGAGGGGGACGCCGCCAGCATGGAGGCGCTCCAGAGCCGCTACATGGAGCAGCTCGTGGCCTGCGTGGAGGAGACGTGCGCGAGCGGGCTGCCCGCCGCCGAGCAGCGGCGTGCGGTGGCGGCGATGATCGGGACCGACCAGGCGCGCCTCGCGGCCTCCGTGGCGCGGCCCGCGAGCAGCGCGGCGCGCTCGATGCTCGCCCCGGTGCGCGGCGGCAACGTCCGCCTGGCCTGCGCGCAGGCGCGGCTCCTCTCGCTGCTCGGGCGCGGCAGCGCGGCCTGGGCCATGCCGGACGCCTACGTCTGAGGGCGCGCCCGCGCCTACCCCAGCCTGCCCCCGCGCCGGCTCAGCGCCGTGCGCACGGAGAAGGCGAGGCCGTTGGTGCGCACGCGGTAGAGCCCCTCGCGCGCGAGGTACGCCAGGTGGGCCGCCCGACCGCCGCGCGGCGCGCGGACGCCGCGGACCCGCGCGAAGAGCTCCCGTCCCGCCGACGATATCCCTGGCTCCGAGAAGACCACCTTGGGGTCGAGCCGTCCCATCGACCGCTCCAGCAGCTCCCGCACGCCGGGCGCGTCCTCGCCGGCGCCCTCGAGCGTGATCAGGGCGTAGTTCACCCCGCGCAGCGCGAGGGCGGAGAGGACCCGGCGGTCGCTCACCCCCGCGCGCTCGGCGGCGTCCATCATGTCGTTCCAGCGCTCGAGCGGCGTCAGCGGCGAGCGCGCGGCGAGCGACTCGGCCTCGCGCAGGTCGCGCTCGCGGTAGACGTAGACGCAGCGGTCCGTGTACGCGATCTTTTTGGTGCGGCAGAGCGTCTCCACCAGAAACGGGTTGTCCGCCCAGCCGGCCCCGGGCACCTCGACGAAGCGGATTCCCTGCTCGACGAGGTAGGCGCGCCGGTAGGCGCCGGCCCAGATCGCGGGGTGGTGACGCAGCAGCTCAACGCCGTCCCCGACCGCGAAGGGCTGACGACGCGGCCTGACGCGGCCCCGGTACGGGCAGCTCACGCGCGCCTCGCCGCCGCGCCCGTCCGCGACGACGCGCCAGTAGGCGCCGCGCACGACGTCGACCGCGCCCGCGCCGCCCAGCTCGTCCGCCCGGGCGAGAAGGTCCTCGTAGGCCGTCGGGGGCAGGACGTCGTCCGGCTCGAGGATGGCGACCCAGGTGCCGCGCGCCGCGCCGACGCCCCGGTTGCAGGAGGCGCCGTAGCCCTCGTTGGGCTTGTCGATGAGGACGATGCGGCTGTCGCGGGCGGCATGGTCGCGCGCGATCCGCGCCGACCCGTCCGTGGAGCCGTCGTTCACGCAGATGATCTCGAGCTCGCGGTGCGTCTGCGACTCGACGCTGGCCAGGCACTCGTCGAGCGTGGCCCCGGCGTTGTAGATCGGGATGACCACGGAGACCAGCTCGTGGTTCTCGGATGGGTTTATGGCGCCCATGCTCCTCCCTGGGTCGGGGGCTCCCTGCGTCGTACCCTATAATACTAGGGCGCATGACGGGCCGGGAGAGACGGGGGAAGCCATGAGGCGAGCCGCGATCGTGATCGTGACCTTCAAGCGCCAGGAACTTCTCGCCGGCCTGCTCGAGTCCGTGCTCGCGCTGAGCGAGGCGCCCTGGCGCGTGGTGGTGGTGGACAACGAGGACTCCGCCGAGACCGCGCGCATCGTGGCGGACTTTGCGGCCCGCGCCGACGCCCTCTGGGGCGCCACGACGGACGACCCGGACGCCTCGGGCGGCATCTCGCGCGCGCTCTACGTGGGCATGAAGACCAACACCGGCGGCTCGGGCGGCTTCTCCGAGGGAGTCCGCCGTGCCTTCGAGCTGGGCGCCGAGTGGTTCTGGGTCATGGACGACGATGTCCGCGTGGACCCGGACGGCCTGGCGACGCTGGGCCGCTGGAGCGCCGAGGCGCAGGCCGTCATGGGCCAGCGCCGCGACTTCGACGGCGGCCACTTCTACTGGCAGTACCGCTTCTGGCCGCGCCTGTGCATCTACAACCCCGTCTCCCGCGACCGCTGGCGCCCGGGCGAGCGCTACAAGCTCGCCAACGCGCTGTGCTTCGAGGGCGGGTTCTTCTCGCGCGGGGTGGTCGAGAAGATCGGCGTGCCCGATGCCCGCTTCTTCATCTACTTCGACGACGCCCTCTACGGCTACCTGGCGAGCAAGGTGACGGACGTCTACTACGTGCCGGACTACGTGCTCTCGCGCAGCCGCGAGGTCGCCAACCAGGGGATTGGCTCGGTGCGCCAGCTCAACTCCACCTCCGACATGACTCGCTACTACATCACGCGCAACCGGGGCTACCTGGCGCGCTACGCCCGCCTCCACGGGGACTACAGCGCGGTCGGCTTTGCGACGGGGACGCTGCTCACCTTTGCGAAGGAGCTCGTGCGGCTGCTCGTCGTGGACCGCGCGCACCTCGGCTCGGGCCTGCGCCGCCTGGCGGCCGGCCAGCGCGACGCCCGCAAGATCCTGCACGACCCCGCGTGGGAGCCGATGCCGCCGCTCGCGTAGCGCGGGCGTACAATGGGAGACCGTGACGCGAGGGGGAGAGGAAGGGGACCCGTGGCCGAGAAGAGAGACTTTCTCGATGAGCTCATAGACCTGCAGAGCGACTGGCGCTCCCTCAAGGAGATGCCCAACCAGATGGTGGGCTCGATTATGGACGACGGGGAGCAGAAGGTCTACAACCCCGCCGACTACAAGGAGAAGCCCTTCGCCAACTCCGGGCGCTGCCTGCGCGTGGCGGGCCAGCGCACCGACGTGTGCTCGCGCTGCCTGGACGTGTGCCCCACGCACTCGATCACGATTCACAACAAGTCCGTCTCGGTGGCGGACGACTGCCGCAAGTGCGGCCTGTGCGCCGCCGTGTGCCCGACGGAGGCGTTCTCCACGCGCCGTCACATGCCGCGTCAGCTCTACGACCAGATCGCGCGCGTGGCGTCGTCCTACGAGCAGTGCTACGTGACGTGCACCCGCGCGCTGGGGCGGCTGCCGCACGGCAACGAGGTCGTGCTCGCGTGCGTGGGCGCCGTGCCGCGCGACCTGTGGTTCTCGCTGCTCGCGGACTACGACAACATCAGCGTCTACCTGCCCGTGGGCATCTGCGACCGCTGCCGGACCACCACCGGGGAAGAGACCTACGTCGACGCCATCGGCACGGCGGAGGAGTGGGCGGACGCGCCGCTCGGCCTGGAGGTCGAGGAGTCGGCGATGACGCACGAGCTCACGCGCGCCTACAAGCGCAGCCAGTTCGTGAGCGGGGCCGTGACCTCGGTCGAGCGCCTCGTCACGCGCACCGCCCCGGCGCTCGCCGGCGCGAAGGCGGTGGCCAAGAAGATCTCCGACCACTCGCAGCGCCTCAACCGCCTGCAGAAGGAGCTCGAGAACGCCGTGGGCTCCAAGACGGCGGGCAACCACGTGCGCCTGCTCACCCAGGGCCGCAAGCTCATGATGGGCGCGCTGCAGCATGACGAGTCGCTCGCCGCGCTGGTGCGGCTCGAGGTGCCCGTCTGCGACCACGCGCTGTGCACGATGTGCGGCGACTGCGCCAAGGTCTGCACCACGCACGCGCTCGACCTCGGGCGCGACGGCATGGTGACGGTTCAGAGCGCCTACTGCGTGAGCTGCGGCGCCTGCGCGACCGTGTGCGAGGAGGGCGCGCTCTCGATGGAGCCCATGGACGTGCGCGAGCTCGTGGTGCCGGACAAGGTGGCCGAGGAGGTCGCCCGCAAGAAGGCCGAGGCCAAGGCCAAGGCCTCCGAGTACGTGGCCAAGGGCAAGAAGCAGCTCGGGCGGGTCGCCGACGCCCTGGAGAGACTCGACGACTCCGCCGCCCCCGCTCCCGCGAGTCCCGCCGCCCCCGCCGCCGAGAAGAGCAAGAAGTAAGGAGAAGGACGTGTCGCTTTCCATTGGCATCGTGGGCCTGCCCAACGTGGGCAAGTCGACGCTTTTCACCGCGCTCACCAAGAAGGGCGGCCTCGCGGCCAACTACCCCTTCGCCACGATCGACCCCAACGTGGGCATCGTGGACGTGCCCGACGAGCGGCTGGGCAAGCTCGCGGAGATCGTGCACCCCGGGCGCATCGTGCCTGCCACGGTGGAGTTCGTGGACATCGCGGGCCTGGTCAAGGGCGCCAACGAGGGCGAGGGCCTCGGCAACCAGTTCCTGGCCAACATCCGCGAGACGGACGCGATCTGCGAGGTCGTGCGCTACTTCACCGACCCCAACGTCATGCGCGAGGTCGGGCGCGTGGGCGAGTTCGTGGACCCCGCCGGGGACGCGGACACGATCATGACCGAGCTCATCCTCGCGGACATCCAGAGCCTGGAGAAGCAGCTCCCTCGCCTCGAGAAGGACGCCAAGCGCGACAAGGAGCTCGCCGTGAAGGCCGACGTGGCGCGCCGCCTGCTCGCGTGGCTGAACGAGGGCAACCGCGCCGCCACGATGGAGATGACCGACGAGGAGCGCGCCGAGACCAAGGGGCTCTTCCTGCTCACGATGAAGCCGATCCTCTACGTGGCCAACGTCGACGAGGATCAGCTCGGCGAGGAGCTGGCCCCGATTGACGGCGTGACGCCGATCCCCATCTGCGCCAAGGTGGAGGCCGAGCTCTCCGAGCTCGAGCCCGAGGAGGCCGCCGAGTACCTGGCGGACCTGGGCCTGGAGAAGAGCGGCCTGGAGACGCTCGCTCAGGCGGCGTATAGGCTGCTGGGGCTGCAGAGCTACTTCACGGCCGGCGAGATGGAGGTCAAGGCCTGGACCGTGCGCGTGGGCGCCAAGGCGCCGGAGGCCGCCGGCGTGATCCACTCGGACTTCGAGCGCGGCTTCATCAAGGCCGAGGTTGCCAGCTACGCCGACTACGTCGCGCTCGGCGGCGAGGCCGGCTGCAAGAACGCCGGTAAGCTCCGCATCGAGGGCAAGGACTACGTCGTCCAGGACGGCGACGTCATGCACTTCCGCTTCAACGTCTAGCACTTGCCTAAAATGCCTAAAAGGGGTCAGACCCCTTTTAGGCAAGTTTTACGCCTGATCGGCGCCCAGGACCACGATGACGTCGTAGCCGGTGGAGTAGCCGACGGTGTTCTCGGCGACGTTGGACTTGTCGATGCCGAGGGTCTGCGCGACGCCGAGGGCGGCGGAGCGGTGGCTGCCGTTGTAGTAGACCGTCGAGGTGGCGTGGTCCATCGAGTCGGCGCTGTCCGCGTAGGGTGAGAAGCCCGCGCCCTCGAGCTCGGTGGACGTGCTCGCGGCGAGACCTCTCACGTTCGTGCCGTTGAGGACGAGGACGCTGCCGGAGAAGGTTGCGTCGCCGGTCGAGGAGCCGGAGCCCGTGCCCGAGGCGTCGCCGTCTGAGCCGCTGCCCGAGGAGACGCCGATGGACCCGGCCACGCCGTGGGTGAAGTCCTGGCTCTCGTCGGCGTAGGGGGTCTCGCCGGCCTTGACGCGCTCCATCATCTCGTCCCAGGCGACCTCGTCCGGCATCTCGTACCAGACGTCGTTGACGTACTCGGAGATGGTGGGCGTCTGGCCCGAGTAGAAGCCGGAGTCCACGTCGAAGTTCTGGAACTGCACCGCGAGGCTCACGATGTCGGTGACCGTGAGGGGGTAGACCGTGACGCTCTCCGCCATGGCGGAGACGGCGTTGACCATGCCCACGGGGTCGAGCGTGAGGACCTTCTTGATGATGGCGCCGATGACCATGCGCTGGTTGGCGGCGCGGTAGAAGTCGCCGCCGCCGTACTCGTCATAGGCGTGGCGCGCGCGGCACAGGCCGAGCGCCTGCTCGCCGTTGAGGGTCTGGGTGCCCTCGGGCAGGTCGATGTTGGCGTAACTGTCCTTGACGGCGACGGGCAGGGTGACCTCCACGCCGCCGATGGTGTCGACGATGGAGGTGAACTGCTCGAAGTCCACCTCGGCGTAGGCCGTGATGTCGACCCCGGCGAACTCCTCGACGACCTCCATCATGTAGGCGCCGCCGCCGATCGAGTAGGCGTCGTTGATCTTGCGCTCGCCGTTGGCGCCCATGTCGACGAGGGTGTCACGCGGGATGGAGACGAGGGTGACCTTCTGCGACGGCGCGTCGATGCGGGCGAGGATGATCGTGTCGGAGCGGAAGTTGGAGGTGGCGTCGCCCCAGTCCTCGGCGCGGCCCTGGCTCTTGTCGACGCCCAGAAGCAGCATGTAGAACGGGTCCTGCATCTCGACGGGCTCGGTGAGCTGGGCACGGATCTCGTCGGTGACGTCCTCCTGGAAGGAGTTGTTGATACGGACGATGTAGGCCGCCGCAGCCGCGCCCACGCCGACGAACGCGACGAGGAGCAGAACCAGGATTGTGCGGAGCACGCGTCCGCGACGCTTCTTCTTGCGGCGGGCGGCGTAGGACTCGGCGCCCTCGGCGCGCGTGGCGATGTGCCTCGGGCTGGTGGTGACGCGGCGCGTGGTGCGGGGGGTCTGGTCGGCCGCGACGCGGGCGGCGCGGCCCCCGCCGTGGTTGCTCTGGGAGCGACGAACCTGCTCGGCGCCGGTCATGCGTCGGTGGGTTTTCCTGTCGGCCACGCGGGCCCTCCTTGCGGTCTTGAGGTGCGGTTGCTCCGCCGGCTTCGGCTCAGACGCACAAATGATAGGCAAGCGAGATGTGGGACGCGTGTAGGGGCACAAAAAACGCGGTATTCTCTATAAACTGTCACTATCTGACGACGCGAGAGGAAAGAGGATTCATGAGCGAAGCTAGCCCGAGGCAGTTTGTCGCGGTTCTCGACTTTGGCGCCCAGTACGGGCAGCTCATCGCGCGCCGCGTGCGAGACCTGCACGTGTACTCCGAGATCGTGCCGTGCGACATCCCGGCCGACGAGCTCGCGGCCATGGGGCCTGCGGCGCTCATCCTCTCCGGCGGCCCGGCGAGCGTGTACGCCGAGGACGCGCCGAGCGTGGACCCGGCGATCTTCTCGCTTGGCGTGCCGGTGCTCGGCTTCTGCTACGGTCACCAGATCATGGCCGTGACGCTGGGCGGCGAGGTGGCGCACTCCGAGGTGGGCGAGTACGGGCCCGCCGCGATCACGCGTAGCGGCGAGTCCGCGCTGTTCGCGGGGACGCCCGACGAGCAGACCGTGTGGATGAGCCACCGCGACGCCGTGAGCCGCGTGCCCGAGGGCTTCGTCGTCACGTCGTCGACCGACGTCTGCCCCGTGGCCTCGATGGAAGACCCGGCGCGCCGGTTCTTCTCGACGCAGTTCCACCCGGAGGTGCGCCACACCGAGCACGGGCGCAAGCTCCTGGAGAACTTCCTCTTTGGCATCTGCGGCCTCACGGCCAGCTGGACGATGGACAACATCATTGACGAGAAGGTCGCGGAGATCCGCGCGCAGGTGGGAGGGCGCAAGGTCATCCTGGGCCTCTCCGGCGGCGTGGACTCCTCCGTGGTGGCCGCGCTCGTGCACCGCGCGATCGGCGACCAGCTGACCTGCGTCTTCGTGAACCACGGGATGCTGCGCAAGGGCGAGCCGGAGATGGTCGAGGAGGTCTTCCGCGACCAGTTCCAGGTGCCGCTCGTGCACGTGCACGCCGAGGAGCGCTACGCGCGCCTGCTCGCCGGCGTGACCGAGCCGGAGGAGAAGCGCCGTCGCATTGGCACGGAGTTCTGGAAGGTCTTCTTCGACGAGGCCCAGAAAATCGGCGACGTGGAGATGCTCGCTCAGGGCACCATCTACCCGGACATCATCGAGTCCGGCGCGCGCAAGACGGGAGGCAAGGCGTCCACGATCAAGAGCCACCACAACCTGATCCCCTTCCCCGAGGGCGTGCACTTTGACCTGATCGAGCCGCTCGACCACTTCTTCAAGGACGAGGTGCGCGAGCTGGGCGTGGCGCTGGGGCTGCCGGACCGCATGGTCTACCGTCAGCCGTTCCCGGGCCCGGGCCTGGCGATCCGCATCATCGGCGAGGTGACGCCGGAGAAGCTGGAGATTCTGAAGAACGCCGACGCGATCGTGCGCGAGGAGCTGGACGCCTACAACGAGCGCCTCTTCGAGGAGACGGGCGAGCGCAACTCCGAGCACAGCTGCTGGCAGTACTTTGCCGTGCTGCCGGACATCCGCTCCGTGGGCGTCATGGGCGACGAGCGCACCTACGCGCGCCCGGTGATCGTGCGCGCCGTGGAGAGCTCCGACGCGATGACGGCGGACTGGGCGAAGCTGCCGTACGACGTGCTGGGCAAGATCTCCAGCAGGATCGTGGCGGAGGTTCCTGGCGTGAACCGCGTGGTGTACGACGTGACGCCCAAGCCGCCCGCGACGATCGAGTGGGAGTAAACGTTACCAGAACTCCACCACCTTCTACCTGCGGCTTAGCAACAGTGTAGGTACATCAACGGCAAATATCAAGCCCCTTTTGATGGACAGATGATGTACAATCCCGAACATCGGGTGGGAGTACATCACGAGCCATTGAAAGGGGCTTTTCCTATGGCTGAGGACTTCTACAAGGGCACAGGGCTTGTCTGGCGAGACAACAAGGGCAAGTGGCAAGGAAACCTCTACTGGTACGACGAGGACGGCAAGAGACACCAGAAGAGCAAGCTCTTCACCGCCAAGAAGCGTGAGTCCCAAGCACTCTTCGAGGAGTGGAAGCACGAGCTGAACCGCAAGGCACGCACCACAAACCCGATTGAGACAGTCAAGGACACCAACCGCAAGACTGTCGGCGAGAGGTTGCGGGAATACCTCAACTACCTACAGCACGAGGTATCGAAGGGTACTTACGAACAGTCAACCCTAACTGCCAAGTGGCAGGTTGCCAACCTCTATATCTTCCCCGACCCGATAGCCGACAAGTCCTATACCAGACTCTCCAAGAGCGACATAGAAGAGTGGGAAACCCGTATGCTTGAGGACAAGGGAATCTCTACTGGCACTCTTGGAATCCCGTACTCTCTCTTGCGGCGAGTCTATAACTTCGACTTGGAGAGAGAGAAGATTGAGGACACCCCCTTCCGCTTCCTCAAGTCCCCCAAGGCGGGCAAGCGTGAAAAGGCTTACGCCACGGACGAATCACTCCGTAGGCTCACGGAAGCCCTTGAGAGGAGATGGAAGAAGGAGCGTGGGGACGTACACGCGATGTGCTATTTCCTCGCCTTGTACACGGGTATGAGAGGGCAAGAGATTTGCGGGCTTCGTTGGAGGGACGTTTACCTCTCTCAAGACAAGATGGCGATACGCAACGCCATAGCCCGCAACGGCAACGAGCCTTACGCCAAGAGTCCAAAGACGAAGAACTCCGAACGCATCATCCCGATAGCCCCGCGTCTCAAGGAGAAGTTGGTTGAATGGAAGAGAAGAGTCTGTTGGATGGAGGGCGTAGACGAACCAGAACCGAACTGGTACGTAGTCGGGGACAAAGAAGAGTTCCGCAAGCCGCAGTGGGTTACTCAGAACTTCGGTAGGTTCTGCCGACGCAACAACGTCAAGGCGAGCGACGGTACCTATCTGACTATGCACGGCTTACGCCACACGTTCGCAACCGTGGCAGTCCAAGAGAAGGTAGTAGATATAAAGACTCTCGCCGCCATTCTCGGCGATACCGTCACTATGGTTATGGACACCTACGCGGGCGTCGGCGACGATGACTTGAAGTATCAGAGCATGGAACTCATAGCCAAGGCGTTCGAAGAGAGGGTGGAACGGGATGATTAGCGAGAGCCGAGACGATTTCACGCAATGGATTATCGACTCCTACAACTCGCTCCACGACACCTTGTTCGACGGCGGCAAGTTCAAGATGAATTACGTTCTCAGCGGGGAGATGCTTTGCTACCTCTTGGTGAAGCCGTGGAAGAAGAGAGTGGACAGCGACGAATACTTCAAGGAGGACGCGGACATACGCCAAGAGGTAGACGAGCAACAGGTTGCGGACGTTAGGGACTATCTGGACAACCCGACTATGGACGTTCAAGCCGCTATGGTTCGCTACTTCCTGCCGACAGAGGGGGACTATCCCGCGTACCTCGACAGCGAGATTGGCAAGTCCATGTTCTCGTTAGTCCTCAACTACGGGCTACCCGAACGGCTCAGGTTCATCAAGGAGAAGAAGGGGGACTTGCCCCAAGAGACGATAGAGAAAGAGTTGGAATACCTCACAACGTCCGAGGGCTTCGAGAACCTTTACTTTCACCTCATGGACTACGTTGACAGGTTGAACGAGTGCGGCGAGGACATACCGGAGGACTTCAGGAAGTTCGTTAGGCTCTTGGAGTCCAAAGAAGACTATCTGACTTACTGACGTAGGGGGCGGCAACGCCCCCTTCTCTTATCGTAGGCACCCGTTTCACGGTTGGGACTTGAAGCCCCGCTGGGTAGAATAGATACAGAAAAAAGTTTTGGATTTCTGGGCAAGAAGTAATAAAAACCACCGCCCAAATTTCAATACATAGTGAACAACCAAATATGCCTTTTCCTTCCTGAAAGGGGGAGTCCCAAACGGGACTTCCTCTTTTTTCAGGCAAGGAACTTTGGGCAAATACCGAAAGGAGAAACAGCAATGAACGACAAGCAGAAGGAATACTGGGCGAAGCGTTACGAGAAGCTAATCAGTCTCTCAGTCGAACTTCCAAGAGAGTTGAGAGAGGAACTTCGAATCGCCGCCAAGCAAGAGGGAATCAGCAGCGGCGAGTTCATCCGCCGTGCTATCCGCGAACGCCTAGCCGACTAACAAACGACTACTGACAACTGAATATAGGAGGGAAAGAGTAATGATTACTGACTTCAACTTAGAAGCCTGCCGCGACAGTGCGGTTATCTACAGTTCCGTTCTTGAGCAAGTGAAGATGGTTTACGACAGCGACCCGACGTTAGCGGGCGAGCTTGCTATCGCCGCGATACAGACGGTTATATGCGGGGAATCTAAATCAGACAATGGAATGGTGAACGCGATGCTGACACCGTTGAAGCAAGCATCCGACAAGAACTATCAACGCTACAAGAAGACCTGCGATTCCAAGAGAGCGGCAAAGATTAAAGACTTGCGGCTTGACGAGATAGCCGAACTAAAGAACGAGGGCAAGACAACGAGAGAGATTGAAGAGGAACTTGGGATACCGAAGAGTACCGTTGCCTATCGAATCGGGATTATAGAAGCGGACTATCCTGAACTTTGTCCAACTTGTCCAACTTGTCCAACCTATGAGTATGAGTATGATTATGAATATGATAATGAGAATGATATTGAGACTGAGAATGTAATTGAGAGTGAGAATGAGATTGAGAATGAAAATGAGAATGTAGTTGCGTTTTCGGACAAGCCGAAAACGGGCGTTGCCTTCGGCAACGCTCCAAGAGTCTCTAAGAACTATATCTACTGATAGGAAGGGGAAGGAATAATGGGATTATTCGGAAGCAAGGAATCACGCGAGGAAAAGCAAGCCCGCAAGGCGGCGAAGAAGCAAGCAGAGCAAGAGAAACTTCAGAAATACGGCAAGGTTGTCCAGTTCATGTTCAGCGACGATATGACGGCAACCCTGTTCCTCCGCGAGAACGGCATCGAGTACAAGGTGACGAACAACGAGGAGGAGTCTGGAATCGCACTTTGGAGCGAAATCAACTCCATCACCCTTGAGGACGGCGAGGAACTTCAATCCCGCGTGACGGCTACCCGCCTTCTCATGCTTGGCGTGTTCGCATTCGCCGCCAAGAAGAAGACTGGCGGCAACAAGTTCATCACCGTAGAGGGCGAAGACTTCCTCTGGGCTTTGGAGGTTGGACGCAAGAAGGTTTCCGACGCTCAGAAACTCGTTCTGAAGGCTCGCCAACTCATGAAGAAGGCTTAGCCGCACGAGACTTCTACATCTTGAGTCTCTTGGAAAAAAAGTTTTAGAAAAGTTGGGCATAACAGGCTAAAAACCATAGCCCAACTTTCATATATAAGTGAATAGCGAGTGCCATTGCTATTTACTCTTTCCTTTCTATTGGGGAGGGACGGTTTCACCGCCGTCCTTCCTTTTTATTTGGGGGAAAGAGGTAATACAAATCACTACAACGAAAGGAAAGAAACAATGATGAACAACACAATCCAAGTCCGCGTATCCGACTCTATGAAGGCGAAGATTGACGCCTTCGCCGCAGCCCACGAGATGAACGTGTCCGAAGCGTGCCGCAACCTTATCTCCATGGAACTCAACCGCAAGGAAACCGTCTTCGCCGCAAGCGACTTCGTTAAGTTCCTCCAATCAGTCGGCTTCAACGCACTCGATGAAATCGAGCCTGAGACGTTGAACGACGCCGCCAAGTTCTACGAGTCATACCGCGAGGGGCTGGCAAAGGAACCCGATTACTGGCGTGCTCTTGGGGAGCGGGAACTAAAGCTCAAGAACGACTTCGAGAAGAGCAAGCGTGAGAACCCGAGCGTAAAGCACTCCTACGCCGCCCGCGTGGCTCACTGCCTGAACGGGCGATAGTCGATAAAACACAGCAGGGATTTTTCAAATAGAGAAGCAGTCATATCTGCTGTTTCTCTTGGAAGAGGGCAGGGGCTAACACCCCTGCCCTTTTTCATAAGCAGGAACAAGGAAAGGAAAAGGTGAAACATTGAAATGGGTTTTATACAGGACAAGAGACGCGGCAAAGTCGGCGAGAAAGTCGTGAAGGGCTACTTCGAAGCCATAGGAGCCGATATAAGGGACTTATCCGAGGAATCCGAGTACCAAGCCCAAGACGTAGATTTGATAGCCGCAGACGGGCTTACATACGAGGTTAAGACTGATTACAGGTTCAGCGAAACCGGAAACCTCGCCTTGGAGGACTCTATCACGAACGCCTACGGCAAGCATAAGAGTTGGCTTTGGACTTCCAAGGCTGACTACTTCTGCTTCGTTGACCCGAACCAAGAGAGCAAGTTTGTAGCTATTAAAGCCGAGGATTTGCGGCACTTGGTTAGAACCGAGTCGTTCCGCAGGGTGACGAAGGACGATGAATACAAGTTCATAACCCTCTACCTCTTGCCCTATTGGAAGTACCAAGAGTGCTTCGAGACTTATGAGTATTAGTTAGGAGGTGCGGCGATTGTACACGCCCGCGAAAGCCACTACAGACGGTTGGACAACCGCAAAGAAGAACAAGCGGTTTGCGGAACTCTACGTAATCGAGTGCGGCTACAACGCAAGTGCCGCATACCGCCGACTTTGGCACGAGATAAACCCGGACAAGGACGAGTCCGAAATGCCTTGTCCGAACACAATCAGGACTAAAGCTTACGCCTACCGACACAAGGAAGCCGTCAAGAAGCAGATAGAGAAGATTGAGCAGAAGATTGAAGAGTCTCAAGCCATTCGCCGCAACGAGACGATATTCAGCCTTCGAGAGATTGCATTTAACGAAGAGAACTCCAACACGGACAGACTCAAGGCTATCGACTTATTGAACAAGATGGGCGGCTTCTACACCGAGAACTACAAGGTTGACGCCAACTCAACCATAGAAGTATCGCTTGTTGACTAAAGCGGTGAACACAATTGAATATCAAGGTTTCCCGCCGCATATTCGCACCGGCGTTTCTTCCCTTGCTCTTGGACAACGAGCACAGGGTGATACTTCTTTTAGGCGGTGGCGGCTCAGGGAAGTCCTACTTCTCTTTCCAGCGAGCCGTGTACCGTGCGTTGTCCGAACCCAACAGGAAGATATTGATTGTCCGCAAGAGTGCGGTTGACGTTCGCCGTTCCTGTTGGGAAGACTTGCTCAGGACTCTTGGACAGTTCAAGGTTAAGAACCTCTGCCAAGTCAACCAAACGACTATGGAAGTGCGGCTGTCGAACGGTAGCCGTTTCCTTTTGATGGGGCTTGACGATTTCGAGAAAGTCAAGTCGATACCGGACATTAACGACATTCTCATTGAGGAAGCGTCTGAGATTACATTCGATGATTACTCGCAGTTGCTTCAGCGTACACGCGGCAAGGGTACGTTGCACAACCAAGTGGTACTAATGAGCAACCCCGTATCCAAGGCTAACTGGCTCTTCAAGCACTTCTTCGAGGACGGTTGCAAGGAACCTAACTGCATCATCAGCCGCACGACGTACAAGGACAACCCGTTCCTCAACCAAGAGACGGTGGACACGCTTGAGAACTACGAGCGTACCAACCCTTACTACTACCGCGTCTACACTCTCGGTGAGTGGGGTTCGCTGTCAAAGCAGGTTTTCACCAACTACCGCTCAGAGGAGCTTGATATAGACGAACTCAGGAGCCGCGACCTACAGCATCTAGTGGGGTTGGACTTCGGCTTCGTCAACGACCCGACAGCCATTGTCGATTGCCTGTTGGACGAAGAGGAATCCAAACTCTACGTAATCCGAGAGTTCTTCAAGACTGGGCTTCTGAACGACGAGATAGCCGCACAACTGAAGTTGATGGGGCTATCGAAGTCAACGATAATCGCGGACTCCGCCGAGCAGAAGTCAATCGAGGAGATAAAGCGTGCGGGCATTTCCCGCATCAAGCCCGCCGCCAAGGGACAAGGCTCAGTCCTACAGGGCATCCAGAAACTACAGCAATACGAGATAGTTGTCGATTCAAGTTGCTTCAACCTCTTGGAGGAACTTGAGAACTACTCGTGGAAGAAGGACAAGTCCACGGGTGAGTACGTCAACGAACCGATAGACGCCTACAACCACGCCATAGACGCACTTCGCTACTCGCTCCAATGCAGCGAGCACAAGCACCGTCTTAAGACACTACCCAAGTACACGTTATAGAGGGGTGAGAACGATTTACAAGATTCTATTCGACAAGGGTGAAGAACTCACCCCGCAAATCATCGGCAAGATTATCCGCAAGCACCAAGAGAAGGTTGTCCCCATGCTCGAACGTGCCAACGGATACTACGAGGGACGCGGGCAGGCTATCATGAGCCGCACCAACCCAGACCCGACACGCCCCAACAACCGAATCGTAAAGAACTACTGCAAAACCATCGTAGAGAATTTCCAAGGCTACCTAACAGGCAACCCCGTGTCCTACTCGGGGATTGACGAAGCGGACGTTTCCGCCATTCAGGAAATTCTCAACGACAACGACGTTATAAACACGGACTCCGAGTTCCTACAGGAAGCGTTGGTAAACGGGATAGCCTTCGAACTATGCTACGTGAACGAGAACAACGAGAAGCGTTTCAAGAACATCGACGCCCGCTCAGTGGCACCAGTCTACTCGAACGACTTGGACGAGGAACTTCTATACGCAATCTACTACACGCCCGTCCAGAACTGGCAGGACGAGACGGCACCCGAAATCTGGGACGTTGACGTTTACACCGAGTCGGAAATCTACCACTACGAGTCAACCAACACCTTCAACGACTTCACCCTCTTGGAAGTAGAGCCGCATTACTTCAACGAGGTACCCTTCGTTATCTTCGATTTGAACAAGTCCAACACGCCCATCTTCGAGCCTATCGTCTCCCTACAGGACGCCTACAACGCACTCCTTTCCGACGAGGTGAACGACTTCGCGGCGTTCGTTGACGCCTACATGGTTCTAAAGAACCTAGACGCCACGGCGGAGGACTTGGCAGAGATGAAGGCTAACCGCACAATCATCATCGACGGCGAGAGCGACGTTTCCTATCTAACCAAGAACATCTCCGACACACAGATTCAGAACCTCTTGGACAACATCAACACGAGCATCCACACCGTTAGCAACTCGCCCGACTTCAGTTCAGAGGAGTTCAACAACGGCGTATCGAGCGGCATAGCACTTCAGTTCAAACTCGTTGGGTTCAACAACATCGCATCCAACATCGAAGCGAGGTTCCGCAAGGCACTACAGAAGCGTATCTCGCTTATCAACACAATCCTCGAACTCGTTGACACGGACGTTTGCCCCGTGGAGGTTTCCTTCAAGCACAATCTACCTACCTCAATCCTCGACACGGTAAACATGGTGAACTCCCTACGCGGGCTTGTAAGCGACGAAACCCTGCTCGCACAAATCCCGTTCATCAAGGACGTAGCCGCCGAAGTCGAGCGTATCGAGCGACAGAACGAACCGTACCTCGACCCATATGCGGCTGAGCAGGTGGTAGCAAATGGCGAAGAGACGGAATAGCTACTGGCAAGAGAGAATCAAGGAAGAGCAAGAGAACTCCTACAAGCGACTCAACAAGGACACTGAAAGGGAACTAGCCGCGATATACCAAGAGCAAGCAACCGCACTCCGCAACAGCATCCTAGAGGTGTTCGCAAAGATAGAGTCGCAGAAGGGTACGGGCGAGCCGATACAGGCGAACGACTTGTACCGCAACCGTAGATATTGGCAACTCTTGGAGGAGATAAACGAGCGGCTAAAGGCACTCGGACGCGAGCAGATTAGAATCACGGAACCAGCGATTGTGAAAGCCTACCAAGAGACGCTGGATATAGTTGACTCCAACATCGTAGCCACAACATCCGGCGTGAACACCGCGTTGATGAACGCACACGCCATAGACGGCAAGCAGATAGTCAATCAGGTTTGGTGCTTGGACGGCAAGAACTTTTCTGACAGGGTTTGGCAGGACAAGCAGAAGCTACTCCCGCAAATCAAGAAGGCACTCTCTGACGCACTCGTTCAGGGCAAGTCCCCTTGGGAGATTGCCAAGGCTATGAGCGACAAGCTTGAGGTTAGCCGTGAGAACGCCTTTAGGCTCGTGAGAACCGAAACCGCACACGCACAGGTATACGCACAAACCCAACGCTACAAGGAGTACGGCTTCACCAAGGGGAAGTTCTTAGCTTCCCCGACTTGTTGCGAAGAGTGCCAAGAGTACAACGGTGAGATTTACACGTTAGAGGAACTTGAGAAACTTCTACCAGTACACCCGCGTTGCACCTGCACTTACACGCTTGTAGGTGATTAGCGTGCTCGAACTCATATCTACCTACACTCTTGGGGAGTTCATAGGATTCTGCTCGATATTGGCGGGTTGCATCGCCGCTATCGTGAAGTTCCTCAGCTACCTCAACGAGCACTTCCACTTCGTAGAGACGAAGAAGACGAAGATGGACAACTTGAACTCCAAGCTTGACTCTCTCTTGGAGAAGGTTGAGAAGAACGAGGACGATACGCAAGTCCTCAAGGAAGCGAGCATATCCCGCATCAAGGGAAAGATAGTCGATAGGCACAAGGAGTATATGGAACTCGGATACATCGACTATCGCACGCTCGATTATCTCCAAGCACAGTTCAGAGCCTACGAGAAGATGGGCGGCAACTCATACGTCCACGAACTCATGCGGGACTTGGAGGGGCTACCTCTAAAGGATTAGGGCTAAAGCCGATAAAAGACAGCCCGCTTTTTTCAAATACAGATGAACGAACGAGAGGGGGAGCAGAACGCTCCAACTCTCTTTTTTGGCAGGGGCGGTATATCGCCGCAACTCGAATGAAAGGAAACGAATATGGAAAACGAAGCCGTGAACCAGTCCCAAGAGACTCAGGCAACCGAGACTCAGGAATCCACACCCCGCACCTACACGGAAGAGGAAGTCCGCGAACTCTTGCAAAAAGAGGGCGATAAGCGAGTCTCAGAAGCGATGAAGAAGGCTGAGCGAAAGAGCCAAGCGAAGATAAAGGAAGCTGCCAAGCTCGCACAGATGAACGAGGAGCAGAAGTTCCAGTACGAACTTGAGCAACGCGAGAAGGCAATCGAAGCCAAGGAAAAGGAACTCGCACTCGCAGAGAACAAGGCTACCGCTTCTCAGATTCTCGCAGACAGGGGAATCTCCGCTCAACTCGTGGACATGGTAGTTGCGGAGGACGCGGACGAGATGATGGAGAACATCAACCGTCTGGACAACGCATTCAAGGCTTCCGTCAAAGCAGAGGTAGAGAAGCGTCTTGCTACAAAGACACCGAAGAAGAACCTACCTCTTGACACCCACATCACCCAAGAGCAGTTCCGAGCAATGCCGCTATCGCAGCAAGCGGAACTCTACAAGACGAATCCCGACTTGTACAAGCAACTATCGGGGCGATAAACCGCACCTACAACTGAATAAGGAGAAAACCGAATATGGCTATCCAACTCTATGACAACTTCGTTGTCGAAAACAAAATCACCGAGACAGTCAACTCTCTACTTGACGTCAACTCTCTAATGACTCTCGACACCACCCTCACCACCGACGCCGGACTCACCAAGAAGGTTCACAAGTACACCTACACCGGACACGTCGAGCAACTAGCCAAGGGTGCCAAGAACACCACCTACGGCGAAATCGCTATGGCTGAATCCGAATACACAGTCAAGCGTTATCAGCAGGCCTACAAGTTCAACGACATTGACGTTATGACTGACCCAACCATTCAGGACGTTTTCGCCGATGGTGCCGCCAAGGCTATGGCTAACGAAATCCGCACCGAATACTTCACCGAACTCGCCAAAATCTCCAAGAGCACAAGCGTTACTGGTGCTCTTACCTACGACGCTGTAGTAGACGCTCTACAACAGGTTGGCGTTGAAGACGAAGACAACCTCTTCCTACTTATGGGCGGTGACGGCAAAGCCGCTATCCGCAAGGACGATGACTTCATCAACTCCCGCCAAGGCGAAATCCTCTACACAGGTCAATTCGGCACCATTTGCGGCGTTCCTTGCGTATTCTCCAAACTCGTACCTGCCAACACCGTCTACGCAACCAAGCGTGACGCCGTTAAGTTCTTCGTCAAGCGTGAGGGCACCGTCGAACAAGACAGAGATATCGAAACCAAGGACAACACCGTAGTCTACGAACGTCACGGACTAATCGCACTCGTTGACGATACCGAGTCCTGCATCATCAAGTTCAATCAAGAAGCTTAGTAACAACCGAATAGAGAGGGGTAGCAGATGCTAAGCAAGCTCAAAATCCTATACCCCGCACTCTCTGACGAACTTCTATCCCTTCTCTTGGAGAACGCAATCACCTTCGTTTGCGACTACTGCCACATTGACGAGATTGATTCATCGCTCAACGCGACGCTCTTCAAGATAATCCAAGAGGACTTGAGCAAGATTGACTCTCAGGGCTTGAGTTCGGAATCGGCGGGCGGCGTTAGCGTCTCTTACACGAGCGACTACAGCCCCGCTATCTACGCATCCCTCAACAAGCACAAGCGTATACGCACCGCTTAGGGGTGAGTGCCTATGTTCCGTTCACGAATGACTGAGCACGAAATCCAAGAGCCAATCAAGAAGACAGACGGCTTGGGGTTCGCTTTCGACGATTACGACGAATCCCGAGCCGTTCCCCTCTACATCACCACGCCAACTCAATCCATCTTCAACCAGAACGAACTCTACACCACCCGCTATGACGCGGTTGGCTTCTCGTTGGAGGACTTGTCGAAAGGCACCCTTATAGACGGGGAGTTCACCGTCGAGACTTCGACGCCGCACAAGGGCTTCGAATGGGTTCTCGAACTGAAGCGAATCGGGAACGCCAATGCCTAGCAATCACGAGGTATCACAGAACCTTAGCGAGTTCATACACAAAGACTTACCTAACTACCTCAAGCGGGCGATGGCGGAAGCGTGTGCGGAGGTTCAGGGTGCGGCGAGGGAGAAGTGTCCGTCCGACACGGGCAACCTCAGACGCTCAATCGACTTCGAGGTTGAGGACGATGGGCGAGAGGGAGTTGTCTTCTCGAACGTCGAGTACGCCCCGTATGTGGAAGTCGGTACGGGCATCCACTCAAGCAAGGGCAACGGACGCAAGACGCCTTGGAGATACGAGGGTTCGCACGGCTGGGTTACGACTAGCGGCAACGAGCCGCAACCCTTCTTGGAACCAGCCGCACGAGAGAAGCAATCAGACATAACAAAGAAGTTCGAGGGGTTGTTTTAGATGATACTTGAAAGCCTATTGGGGGCTATCCAACAGGCTACAGGAATAGCCCCGCAAGCATATATGACAGAGAAGGCGGGAAAGCCCGCTATCACATATTCCTTCTACCGTGCCACGGACAACGGTGCGGTAGCCACATACCGTCTGCAAACGCGGGTTTTCGGAAAGACTCAGGAGCAGGCAATAGAGGTTGAGCAGAAGATAACCGACTCCTTGGTGACTCTTGGGGACTCCACCAAGTTCGGCTGCTCCATTTCCTCGAACGGGGGCGGTGCGTTGATTGACGCCGACACGAACACCCCGCAAGTCCTCACCTACTTCGACGTGGTAGCCAAGCACTAGGCTCCACGACTTCAAAACTGAATAACGCAAAGGAGTTGAATAGATGGCTATCAACAAGAAGATTGTACTCGGTAGCGGCAAGCTCTACGCAACAGAGTTCACCGACACCATCCCCGAGGACACCGCCCTTGAGGTTGAAGACAACATCCTCGGACTTATCAGCGGTGGTGCAACACTCACCTACGAGCCTGAGTTCTACACCGCTAGCGACGATTTAGGCATCGCCGTAAAGAAGATGATTACCAACGAGAACGTAACCCTACAGTCCGGCATTATGACTTGGAACGGCAAAACCCTTCAAAAGCTAGTCAACACCGGACGAGTTGACGAGTCCGTTACAGGCAAACGCACCGTGAAAATCGGCGGCGTGGGCAACTACGACGGCAAGAAGTACGTCCTCCGCTTCGTCCACGAGGACGCCGTTGAGGGTGACATTCGCATCACCATCGTAGGCTCCAACGAAGCCGGTTTCGAAATCGCCTTCACCAAGGACGAGGAAACCGTTATCGACGCCGAGTTCACCGCATTCCCGATTGACGATGAAGGAACCCTAATCATCTACGAAGAGGAAGACAAGAGCGTAACCGGCACCGTTGAGTAGAAGCCATAAGGGGCAAGGGCAAAGTCCCCTGCCCCTTTTTCTTTTTTAGGAGCGGACTTTGATTAGAACACAAGAAAAGATTTACCAGTGGAGCACGAACGTACCCGTCTACGTTGACTCCGCTTCAACAGTCCAGTTCGCTCAGGTTGGTTCAAGCGAGACTATGAACGTCGAGCCGCAAGCGAGCGGGGAAGTGTTCGTCGCAACGATTCCCAACGTCCTGCTCCAAGAAGCTAAGGACATATTCATCTACCAAGGGGAAGAGAGCGAACGAGTCTCAATCATCTACCGAGCGAAGCCGGACGATTACGTTTACACCGAGACTGAGGTGAAGGACTACGACGCCTTAGCCGCACAGCTCGAAGAACTCCAAGAGCAAGTGGACGCTATCGACGTTGACCCTTATGAACTCCCCATAGCCACTACCGACTCTCTTGGGGGAATCAAGGTTGGCGAGAACCTAACCATTTCCTCAGACGGCACTCTTGGAGCACCCTACGCCGAGAAGGGCGAGAAGGGAGACAAGGGCGATAAGGGAGACAAGGGGGACAAAGGCGAACCCGGCGAACCCGGACAGAATGGAGCACCCGGAACAGATGGAGTAAACGGACAGGACGGGCAAGACGGCTACACACCGCAACGGGGCGTTGACTACTGGACTGACTCAGACGTAGCCGCCATTCACTCCTACATAGACACGCAACTTGGGGTGATTGAGAATGGCACTTACTGACAAACTAACCGCAATCGCCAACGCTATCCGTTCTAAGACTGGCAAATCTGAACTACTTACCTTAGACGCTATGCCGCAAGAGATACAGTCGATTCAGACTGGCGGCGGCGGCGATGCTAGCACAGAAGACTATGATGATGTTGTTGCCACTGACACAGACATTTCACCGGCAATCACTCATTACAAGCAGACGAATCCAAGCTTGAACTACATAAGGAACTATGGTTTCTATGGCTGTAATAGGCTTGAGAGTATCGACGTTCCGAATATCATCCAATTTGGAACCTACTCGTTTATGTATTGCTCCGCATTGAAGAATGTCGTGGCACCGAAAATTGAGGTTGTAAACACCAGTGCCTTTCAAGATAGCGGACTTGAGAGATTAGACTGTTCGCCAAATAGGGAAGATGAACCAATAACGTTCAATACCGCGTGTTTCCGTAGAAGCAACTTGGAAACGCTAATTATTCGGCACGCAACTCAGGTAGCGAAGTGCGGTTCGTCTACAACCTTCAACTCAACGCCAATAGCTGAAGGCACCGGCTACATCTACGTCCCGCAAGCACTTATCGAACAATATAAGGTTGCTACCAACTGGGCTACCTACGCCAACCAGTTCCGAGCCATAGAGGACTACCCCGAGATTTGCGGCGATACCGCTGCTGATACAAACGTGGAGGTGCTCTAATGGTTGTTCAGACTATCAAAGTAATCAACGGCACGCCCTTCATCTATCACTACTCAGATAAGGGCTATTACATCGAGCGTGACGGCACCAAGTACGCAGACGCTATCGACTTGCCGCAGTTCGAGTACAGATACACCGAGACTACCGAGCCGCTTGAACAAGAAGTGGCTCAGGAAATAGCGACTTTCGCAAACGACTAAACAAAAGGAGAAACAGAATGCTTGATTTGACTGCTGCTTTCAGCGAACTCTATCAGGTTCGTCTATTCGACGGCACCGAACTAAACCTCAGCCGCCCGACTCAGGCTCTTCAAGAGTCCATTATGCGGCTTCAGGAGATGGGCAACGACGCCAAGAACTCTTCCAAGATTATGAAGGAGACTATGGCTATCTTCTGCCGTGTCCTCAACCGCAACACTCAGGGAATCACCTTCACCCAAGAGCAGCTTGAGGACGATTACGACTATTCGGTTGCCCTCTTGGTAATCGGCGATTACCTACAGTTCTACGCCAAAGAGGTAGCCGCCAAAGTCTCTTTCCGCACTACCCAATAGCAGACAAGCAAAAAGAAGATAACGAACCCTACCTCGCTGTTGGGTTAGAGAGATACAGTCTCATATTTCACTACTTTGGAGTGTCCATTTCCGAGCAGATGGAAATGGACACTCTCACTTTTAACGAGTTGCTACGCGATTCATACGTTATGCGGCTCAAGGAGACTGACGAAGGTAGGGAATACCTCGAAAACTGTTGGCGTTTCGCACAACAGGAACCTGATAGAGCCGCACTTAGAAAACAGTTCAAAGACTAACTAAGGCGGTGAACACTTGTTAGATTTAGGCACACTACGAATCGGCATCGAAGCCGACTCCACAGCCGCTAAGTCCGAGATTGAGGGCGTCAAGAAGACAACTCAGGACACGGAGAGCCAAACCGAGCAATCGACGAAATCAATGTCGGACTCTTGGAACTCCTTTTCCTCAAGCGTTAAGACAGCCGCCGCAGTAGGCTTTGCGGCTATCACAGCAGCCGTGGCGAGCCTTGTTAGCGTCGCGAACGAGACTCAAGAGGACATGGGCAAACTCGATACCGCATTCCAGCAAGCGGGTTGGAGTGCCGAGGAAGCCGGGAACACCTACAAGGGCTTCGTCGGACTCTTGGGGGAAACCGACACAGCCGTTGAAGCGTCTAACCACTTGGCTCAACTCTGCACGAGCGAAGAGGAACTAAGCCAATGGACTAACATCGCGGCTGGCGTGTTCGCGACGTTCGGTGACTCCCTGCCGCTTGAATCCCTTACAGAAGCAGCCAACGAAACCGCGAAAACCGGAACCGTTGTCGGCTCGCTTGCCGACGCCCTCAACTGGGCTGGCGTATCGGAGGACGAGTTCAACGCCAAGCTCGCCGCGTGCAACTCGGAAGCCGAGCGAAGCCAACTCATTACCGACACGCTGAACGGACTCTACAGCGAGACTGGACAGGCTTACCGCGACAACAACGCGGACTTAATCGCATACCGTGAAGCACAGGACGCAATGAACCAAGCACTTTCGGACTTGGGTATGGCGTTAATGCCAATCGTCACGGACTTAACCAACTTCGGCACAACGCTTCTCACCAACTGCCAACCTGCTATCCAATGGTTCAAGGACAACTTGCCCGCTATCAAGGACACCTTCGTACAGTGGGCACCCGCTATCGCCGCCGTCGTGGGCGGAATAATGGGATTCCAAGCCGCACAGGCGGTAATCGGAATCATCACCGGAATCCAAGCCGCTATCACGGCGTTCAAGACTGCTACCGAAGCGACAACGATTGCTCAGGCGGCACTCAACGCGGTTATGAATGCAAACCCGTTCGTCTTAGTCGCAACCCTAATCGCCGCACTCGTGGCGGCACTCGTTACGCTATGGACTACCAACGAGGACTTCCGCAACGCCGTTATTAACGCTTGGAACGCGATTAGTGCAACCGCTAGCCAAGTGTGGGGTGCGGTAATCAACTTCTTCACGGTACAGGTACCGAACGCAATTCAGAGTATGGTTGACTGGTTCAGCCAACTCCCCGGACGGATTGCGAGCTTCTTCTCCCAAATCCTTTCCAACGTTGTCTCTTGGGTGAGCAATATGGCGAGCAACGCTACGCGAGCCGGTTCTCAGTTCCTAAACAACGTAATCAACTTCATCACTCAGCTACCCGGACGCATAGCCTCGTTCCTCTCCAACATCATCTCGAACGTCGGCTCTTGGGTGGGGCAGATGGCTTCGAACGCAACCAGAGCCGCGTCTCAGTTCGCTTCGAACCTAATCAACGGAATCACGAGCCTACCGAGCCGAGTGGTTCAGATTGGCTCGAACATCATCCAAGGACTCGTGAACGGAATCACGAGCGGTGCCCAGAGCGTAATCAACGCAATTGGCGGCGTCGTGAACGACGCTATCGGGTGGGCGAAGAGCCTTCTCGGCATCCACTCGCCCTCAAAGGTATTCGCCGAAATCGGTGACTTCACTATGGCTGGTATGGAAGAGGGAATCGAGGGCGGACTCAAGGGCGTACTAAAGACAGTCAAGAATGCCGCCACGAGCGTAACTGACGCCTTCGCGGTAGATATGCCGGACGTTGAAGCAAACTACCGAGCCTACAGCAACGCACGCCTTGGGGGAGCTGGCACAGGCACGCAAGGCACCACAACCAACAACAGCACTTCCACGACAACTGTTGTCGTGAACAATTACTCGCCCAAGACGCTGAACGAGAAGGACTCAGCACGAGAGTTCAAACGCTCAGTCCGTCAACTCGCACTCGCCTAGATTGGAGGGATATGAGAAAACGCAAGTACACCATCACGAACCTTGATGGCACAGTGGCTATCAACTTCGACAACAAGACGTACACCAAGAGCCTATTGGACTTGGGTTCAATCGAAGCGAACCTTTCATCCTACGTGGGTGCGGGACAGGCGGGACAGACGATAACCGCACGACAGTACGGCACGCGAGAAGTCGTTATCGAGGGGTACGTACTCGCCGACACCGAAGAGGAGATGAAGAGTCGAAAAGCGACTCTACAGAAGGTAATCGTCCCCACTACGGACTTCTACCTAGTCATTGACAACAAGTATCGTCTCCGCATCACGGCAACCTCTACTCTTCAATATGAGACTGACTGGTATCTCAACTGCGAGATGCTTACGAAGTTCACGATAGAGGGGACTTGCTCGAACCCGTTCTTCGAGACTATCCAAGAGCAGCAAGCAAGCATCACGGGTTGGATAAAGGACTTCCACTTTCCCTACTGCAACCCGGTAGGGCAGAAGTTCACCATCGGGCACAGAAGCACTTCCAAGATTGTTGACTTACGCAACGAGTCCGAAGTCGAAACCGGAATGATTATCACCTTCAAGGCGGTAGCCGGAACAATCGTCAACCCGTCCCTTATGAACGTGAACACCGGCGAGGAACTAACCATCGAAGCGACTCTTGAGAGCGGCGAGGAGGTAATCGTCAACACGGGTTACGGCACCAAGAGTTGCCGCAACACCACGCTTGACGAGAACTGGCTACAGCACGTGTCGCTAGAGTCCACTTGGCTACAAATGCCGGTTGGTATCTCAAGTTTCCGATACGACTACGACGAAGAGTCAACCGGAACGCTTGAGTGCAACGTCTACTACACACCTCAGCTAATCGAGGTGTAGCGGATGAACATATACGTTTACAAAGTCGAGGGCGTCACGCCTACAGAGTGCGTCGGCGTCCTCGACTCCTACGCTTCGCTCAACTTCACTAAGTCCTTCAAGGGGTGCGGCACTTGGACAATCAAGGGCAACTTCACCCAAGAGATAGGGCAGATGTTGAAGGTTGGACGCTTCATCTACATCAGCCCCAAGATTTGCGGCATCTGCTACTCAATCGAGTACAGCACGGACGAGGACGGCACGACAACCTACACCGCATACGGCAACGAGCTAAAGGGGATTCTCGCCTACCGCATCGTGTGGGACACCTACAGCCGCAAAGTGAACCTCAGAGACTACGTGAACGACTTGGTTGAGAGGAACACTCAGGGCAACCGAGCACTCTTCTCACGTATGGACAAGCCGCAAATCTCAACCCCGACAATCGACAAGCAGGTTTCCTACTCTAACCTCTTGGAGACGCTTGAGGAAGTCGTTGAGACTGCTAACTCCACGAGCGGCAACCCGATAGGCTTCGACGTGTACTGCGAGAACGCGGAACGGTTCGTCTTCACTCTCTTGGAGGGCGAGGACAGGACAATCACGAGCGACGAGCCGCTTCTCTTCTCACGCGACCTGAACAACGTCTCCACCCTCAACTACTCCGAGTCTGACAAGGAGCTAGTCAACGTCGTGAAGGCTGGCGGTGAGGGCGAGGGTGCCGAGCGTGTGCTAACCGTAGTCGGTGACGAGACGAAGAGCGGGCTTGCTAGGCGTGAGACGTTCGCGGACTGCCGCGACCTACAGTCAACCTACCGAGACGCTAACGGTGACGAGCAGACTATCAGCTCACAGGACTATCTGGCGATGCTCCAAGAGGAAGCTAAGACTTCTCTAAAGCCCGCAACGCTATCGGTTGACGCGGAGTCCGTTGTCACCGTCCAGCAAGCCCTAGACGCTCTTGGGGCGAGAGTCACGCTACGCGACAGGGCTTTCAACGTACAGACAACCGATTACGTCTCGGAAGTCAACGTGATTGACGAGGGGGACGGGATGTTGGTAACGCTCACCATCGGCGAGGGGCTGACGGCACAGCGACTAATCCTATAAACGAAAGGACAACTGAATATGGCTGAACACTACTCTTTCTTTGACGCTCAGGGGGCGGAAGGAAGTTATGATAGGACTTACTCAAGTGCCGACTTGGCTTCTTACTTCGCTTCATTCATCGGCAACGGAGTCTACGCAAGCCCCGCGAACCAGCTAAAGGTTTCTCCCGCCAACGGCAAGATGGCGGTTAGCGTCGCACCGGGCAAGGCTTGGATTAACGGCTACTTCTACGAGCTAAGCGACTCCGCAAAGGAACTTGCAATCGCTACGGGTGACGCCAACAACCCACGAATCGACAAGGTTGTTTGTTCGCTCAACCTCTCACAGCGACTTATCGAACTGAAAGTTATTCAGGGTGCGGCTTCCGCCAACCCGCAAGCACCCGCACACTCACGCGAGGACGAACTCTTCGACTTGGTTCTCGCCGAGGTTCGCGTCGCTTCGGGTGCGGTGGAACTCTCTGAGGAGGACATTACCGACAAGCGACCCGACAACACCGTTTGCGGCTTCGTGACGGGCGTAGTCGAGCAAATCGACACAACCGGACTCTTCTCTCAGTACGACGCCGAGTTCAACACTTGGTTCGATGGCGTGAAGGAAACTCTCGACGGTGACACAGCGGGAAACATCTACGGCGAGATTACGGCTATCCAAGAGCAGCTTGCTCAGACTCTCGCAGTCGAGAAGGGCGGCACGGGTGCGACAACCGCCGAACAGGCACGTACCAACCTAGGAGCGGCAGCTGCTACCCACAACCACTCAGCCGCCGAAATCACGAGCGGGACACTCCCAATCTCCCGTGGCGGCACGGGTGCAACCTCACGCTACGCCGCACTACAGGCTCTTGGCGTGACTATGGGAACCTCAGCCGCACCCGCCAAGGGAACCGCCAACTCCATCTACATCCAACTTCTCTAGGGGGTGGTTGCTAGATGGCAGACGCATACGGAAGTTGGGCGGGTCCGAAGAAGAAGTGGCGTTGCCACATCCACTACGGCATAGAGAGCGAGACTGAGACTTCCGCCGTAGTCTACTGTCAGACCCGATTCAACACTAATGCTTGGGGCTTCGACGTTTTCGGTACCGACAAGGCAACCGTAAACGGGCAGACAGCTTCTCAACAGACTGTCACTCACTACTCCGCGAACGGGCAGACAGTCGATACCACGATGATTACCAAGAAAGTCACGATTACCAAGAACGGCTCCTCGCAGAGCATCCCGGTAAGCGGCTCGATTCAAATCACGGGCGGCTACGAGAACGGAACCTCCTCCGCGAGCGGTACAGTGACGGTGAAGGCGAGAACCTACCACGCCCACGGCAACCCCTCAGTCACGCTTGCGACAAGCTGCACCCAAGGGCAACAAGTCACAGTCTCTTGGGCGAAGAGCGGCACTCAGGGCAACGCTTCCTTCACACGCTTCGAACTGTGGCAGGGGAGCAACAAGCTTTACAGTGGCACAGGAACCTCCTACAAAGTCACTCCCTCCTCAGTTACGGGGGCTAAGGGCGGTAGCGTGAGCTACACAGTCAAGGAGATTCACACTTGGTACAGCTCCGAGAAGACTACCTCCGCGAGCAAGTCAATCGCGGTACACGGGATGCACGGCAACCCGACGATTAGTGCTTCGAAGACAACCGCCAACTACGGCGAGAGCGTGAACCTCTCGTGGGCGAAGTCCGCGACGCAGGGCAACGCCCCGTTTGTCCGCTTCGAGCTTTGGCAGGGTAGCAACAAGCTCTACTCCGGCAGTGCCGTATCCAAGAGCGTCAAACCATCAGACGCGACGGGTGCGAGGGGCGGCACGGCAACCTACACGCTCAAGGAGATTCACGAGTGGTACGGTGCCTACCCGACAACTCAGACAACCTGCTCCATCACGGTTAGAAGCGGCGTGGTTAGCGTCTATGACGCGAGCGGCAACAAGCACACGGGACTCGTAACCGCCTACGACTCAAGCGGCAACTCCCACTACGTGCTTATCTCCGCCTACGACTCAAGCGGAAACAAGCACAGCGTGGTTTAGGGGGTGAGCCTATGGAGACAAGCCTTTTCTGGGACGCCCAAGAGAATCAGGACGGAACCTTAGACAGGGTTTACAACTCAGACGATTTCGCCGCGATGTTCTTAGGGTTCTGGGGTGATGGTATCATCCCCAACGTCTCAACCGCACTCTTGGTTGAACCAATCGAGAACTCCTTCGCGGTAGTCGTGAATCCGGGCGATGCTTTCATCAAGGGACGCTTCTACCAGAACACCGAGGACAAGCAATTCACGCTTGCCAACGGCAACGCACAAGAGAGAGTTGATTACATAGCACTACGCTTCGACTCAGAGAAGCGTAGCGTCTATTTGAAATACTTGGAGGGTGCGGAAGGGGAGGGCAACCCGCTGTACGCCCGCTCAGCCGCACTCTTCGACTTACTATTGGCGAAGATTACCATTCCCGCCAACGCCCAATACCTCACGGACGAGATGGTTGAGGACTTGCGTGGAACGAGTGATTGCCCTTGGATAAACCTACGCTTCGACTTGGACGCTATCACTTCGAGTTTTCAATCTTGGTACGACAGCGTTAGGGAACTCTTGGACGAGGACGTAGCGGCACAGCTACAAGGGGAGATAGACGCCCTTGAGACTAAGCACAATGAGGACGTGGCTTTAATCAATTCGAAGCACTCTCAGGACGTTCAAAGTCTCAACGCCACAATCACGTCACTCAATACCCAAGTGACTTCTCTGAACTCTCAGGTTTCGGCTCTACAGACTAAGAGCACTGAGCTACAGAACAAGCTGAACCAAGAGAGAAAGTACGACAATGTAATCAAGAACGGCAACATATACATAAACACCCGTCCGTATGACGCTTCCATTGATACGGACATTCCATAAACGAAACGGGCACCTACCTTGCGGCGGGTGCCCGTTTTTTTGTTACCTATTGGGTTTGGCTACTCTTCAATGAGACTAAGAGAAAGTCCCTGCGGACTAGGTTTGTCGTATTAGAAAAGGGAATCTACTTCATTAGCTCCTCTTTTTTCTTGTCAAACTCTTCTTGGGTAATGACTCCCTTATCAAGAAGCTCCTTGTATTTCAGAAGAGCATCAGGATTACCGCCTCTCTTATCAGGCAGCACGGCGGCAACTATTACGCCGATGATTCCTGTGACAAGTCCGAGTAGGGCGAAGGCGTTATAGCTATAGCCCTTTTTACTTGCCATATTCCCAGATGCAAAGGCACAGATAATCCATATGACGATGAACACCACTATCTCGAAAGAAACTCTGAACATAGCTTGCTCCTTCCAAAAGCAGCCCAATAGAGACTGTGGGAGAAGACTCCCCCTGACTAACTGCTTACCTAGGTTGTGAACACCACCCGTTAGGGCGGCAGTGTGGTAACTTGGATTCTAGCAAAGTTCGGGATAATTTACACTTAGCCAACAGCTAAGAAAAAGGGCGTTCCGCAAGGGAACGCCCTACTTTATCTGCTCTATTGGAGAAAGTTATTCCTCAGCCTACTCCTCGTCCTTCTTGGGGCTGTTCCTCTTCTTCTGTTCGGCAAGCTCCTTGCTCTTCGCGTCAAAGAACGCGGTGTACTGCTCGCCGTACACGTCCGCGAGAATGTCCTCCGCCGCCTGAGCGAAGTAGGCATCGAACTTGGCGAGAATGCCCTTGTAGAGCTTCACATACTCCTCGTCCGTCTCGTCGTTGATGAACTGAAGGAGGTTGCGATAGTAGGCGGCGTTTGTCTTGACAGTCTTCTTGACGCTGTTGAGGTGCGGCGTGTCGAACTCAAAGGCTTCCGGGTCCTCGCCGCAAACCGCGAAATACTCGCAGATTGCAACGTTGTCCTCAGAGATGGCGGCGGCGTCCTCGTTCATAAAGTCGCTGACGGAAACCTTCTTCGCAAGAAGCGGGTGCTGGGAGATAGCATCGTCATAGGACTTCTGAGCACCGTCGCTAAGAGTCTTGGCGAAAGCCTTGTGAATAGTCTGCTGATACTTGATTGCCATTTTGGAACCCCTTCCATAGAGTTGAGAAACTACGTTGACGCAAGTCTATCACTGTTACACGAGAAGTCACTTTTGGGAGTGCGTGAGTTCGTACCAAGATTCAAGAATCTTGATTTCGAGACTTTCCATTTCGCCGCACACCCTCAGATAGGAAGTCTCGTCAATCACTTGGGTATACAAGTCGTACCAAGAGCGAACCAACTCTCGGTTCTCTTGAGACGTATCCAAGAGCGTGAGAGCCTTGCGGACAAGTGAGTAGCGGCTACCGAACTCCGCAATGTCTCTTGCCAACCCCTCTCGGCACTCTTGGAGGGTATGATTGAACCGTCCGAAATCGTTGGCACCCATAGCGGTTTCCCTTTCTCTCTTGGAATGATGTACTCAAGTGATGTACTCATTCCATCTGATAGAAAAACCGCAGGTAGCAGAGGTAGAGTGTTTATCGAGTGGGAGTAGGAAATTCGGTAGTTATGGGGGTATAAGACGACAAGCCCACGAATAATACCCCAATAAGCGAACGATTTGACGCACTGGCTTCAATCTATGAGGTTGGAGCCAGTGCGTATTTGTGTTGACGGTGACGGGTGCTTCGTACTGCGCTGTGCGAGTTAGAGCAATGGGTATACAATGTCAGACAAAGTAGGAGATTATAAAGAAAGGTCCGCTATGGCTACGGCTGTTGCATCCGAATCCATTTCCGCCAAGCTCCGCAAGGACGAGAAGGACCGTTTCACCGCCGTCTGCGAGGAGATTGGCACCTCCCCGAGCAAGGCCATCCGCATGTTCGTCTCCGCGTTCAACCGTCGGGGCGGATTCCCGTTCGACCCGTCGAACCCCTGTGGGTTCAGCCCGGAGACGCTCGCCGCGATGGACGACGCGGCGGCGGGAAGGAACCTCTCCGGTCCCTATCGCACGGTGAGGGAGGCCATGGCCGCGCTCGACGAGGAGTAGGCCATGATGGAACTGAGGTTCACGACCAAGTTCAAGAAGGACTACAAACGCATCAAGAGGCAAGGTAAGGACCTATCAAAGCTCGAGGTGACCCTCGAGGCGCTCGTGCGTGGGCAGGACCTGCCAGAGGCAATGCGCGACCACTCGCTGGGCGGAACGTACCGTGGGCACCGCGAGTGCCATATCGAGCCTGATTGGCTCCTCATCTATCGGATTGATGAGGAGGGTCTCGTCCTTGTCGCTACGCGTACGGGAAGTCACAGCGAGTTGTTGGGGCTTTAAGAATTCGTTGGCGTTGAATCATCCTCTTTTGAAGAGCTGAACTCGATCAAGGTTCAGCCTCGGGATTAATAATCGTAGCGGTTTCAGCGAGGGGCTGCGTACGCCATTCAGACATGAGTGCGCGAGAGCCCACTTTTCACCTATTGAGCAGGGAGTAATGAGTGCTGAAACCCTGCTACTGCCGCTCCTGAGCTCGCCCCACGGTGCGAGCCTTGATGCTGACAGTCTTTAAACGAGACGGGCACCTGCTTTTGCGGAGGGCGCCCGTTTTCCGCTCGTCACATTGTTTTCTGTCGAGCTTATCCGTAGTTCTCTATCGCCCATTTAAGCAAATCATCATTATCAAGATGGACTTCAATTCTGCCCATATCCACCTCAGTCCAAAGAATAGTCATCCAATATGCATCCTGCCCGTTTATTGAGCACCTTCCAGCGGCAAGATAGCTGACTCCATCATCTCCCTCGACTTCTAAATTTGAGAACCCGCACTTCTCGACAATTTCGCTGGTCACACTCTGGGCGCTTTTCGTGTCATAGGCATCGCAAATGAAGTGGACTCGAACGCCTTCAATCTGCTCACCATTTAGCAGCGCGTCTCTACTCAACACCTCATTATCAGTTCCGAGGAAATACAGCGAATAATCAGTGTCTTCGACAATTATGTCTTTCGGAACTCCCCGCCACTCGTATCTATCGTCTTCTTCGCCGAGCTCTCCGGCCTCAAGCTCATACTCGAATCCTTGACCCTCTTCAAGCTGATTGACTATCGCCGAAGGTTCCATAGAGAGCAGCTTGTCAAGTTGATACCAAGTGACTGTATTGGAGCAACCGACAAGCCCGATGGCAATCAACGCGGTAGCGAGTAGAGCGGCAATCTTCTTCATTTACATCACCTACTCAACGACAAAGGCATCTATGAGACGTGGTTCAACTTGCACGCACTGGAACTTCCCGCACGTCGGAAGCTCTTGTTCTTTGAAAAGGCTCGCAAGTTCCTCCTCGGTCAGTTCAATGCATGTGGTGAGCGGGTTTCCGCCCCTGCTGCCATGTGACACCTACTTTTCTAGCAGGGGAAGTCGTCCTTTTTGTTGTGTCAACATTTACGAGCGCGCCGAATGGCCCGTGGGCGGCATGAGAAAAGGGGCGCCCCGTACCGGAGCGCCCCAATCCGTGCATTGATTGCCTTGTTCCTGAGTCTCCTGCTACGAAGACCATGGCCATCGTGATTGTCTGGCCAGATTCAAAACGACTGGTTGAACGCGCCGCGCACGTCTCCGCTAGATCGCCTCGAACTCCCTCAGGACCTTCTCGATGTCCGTCCCCCTGATCTTCTTGAGCGCCTCCTTGAGCGCAAACCGCTCGACCAGGCCAAGCTTCATGTCGGTGACCGGCTTGCCGTCGCGCAGCTTCACGCTCGCCATGAGCAGGTCGCGCACGTCAAAGACGCTGCCCCACACCTCGGGCACGCCGCGGTCGACGTCGCAGAGCGTGTAGACGGCCTCCATGCCCGTGCGCATGGAGTACTCGGTGGTGAAGATGGTGTCGCGCGGCGTCTCGGCAAACTGGCCGATGAAGGCAAAGTTGACCGCGCCGTCGGGCACCACGTCGGGGCGGTCTCCCGCGGCCCGCGGCATGAAGAACGCCGTGATGTAGGGCATCATGACCGGCACCGTGTTGGCGTGTCGCGCGGCGAGCTCGGCGATGCGGTCCTCGGGAACGCCCATGTGGTAGAGCCACTCCTGGCAGATCTCCTCGCCGGTGCAGTCGCGCATGGGCTTTCTCACGTAGTTGCCGGGCTTGTCGGGGAAGAGACCGTACACCCAGACGCACAGCTCGTTCTTGGGCTGGTCGCGGAACTGCTGTTGGCGGTTGAGCGTCCAGCTCATGAGCCAGTTGGAGTCGGTGCAGGTCACAATGCCGCCGGTGACCACGTGGCCGCTGAAGGGGTCGCGCTTGCAGATCGCCTGGATGTAGGGTGGAATCTCGCCGTCGAGGGTCGTCACCGTGGCGCTCATCCACTTGGTCTTCTCGGGGTCGCCGCAGAAGGTGTCGGGATGGCCGAAGCTGGGGTCCTGTGCCGCGATGCGGCGCCACATGTCCCAGCCGCCGCCGGGGGCGAGCTCGGGCCTCCATGCGGCGGGTCTGTCTTGCGCCCCCATGGTTGAGTTCTCGACGCAGCCGCCGTTGGTGATGAAGACAAGGTCGTCCTCGGTGAGGTCAACGACCGTGGTCGCGCCGGGTTCGGCTTCGCCACTCACGGCGGTCTGGCTCAGCACGATGCGCGTCGCCACCTTCTTCGCGGGCGAGCTGTAGGGGTTGCGCGGGAAGGCTGCTTGCTGGATGCGCTGGATGGTGTCCTGGCCGGTGCCTGTGTGCGGGCGCATCGGGCCCGCGCCGCCTCCGATGGAGAACCTTATGTCCTCGACCTTCGTGTTGAAGTGGAACTGCACGCCCGCTGCCTTGAGGTATTCGACGAGGGGCAAGATCATCGACTCGTACTGGTTGTACCTGGTGAAGCGCAGGGCCGAGAAGTCCGGCAGCCCGGCGATATGGTGGATGTAGCGCTTGATGTAGAGCTTCATCTCGAGTGCGGAGTGCCAGTTCTCGAACGCGAACATGGTGCGCCAGTACATCCAGAAGTTGGAGGAGAGCACCTCGTCGTCAAAGAAGTCGGTGATGGGACGGTCGTAGAGCTTCTCGTCGGGTGTGAAGAAGAGCTCCATGATCTCCATAGCCGCCTTGTCCGAGAGGCCGAACTTCCCGGCGCATCCCGCGTCTTGCCCGCGGTTCTTCGTTGCGCGGCAGAGCGAGTAGTTGGGGTCTTCCTTGTTGAGCCAGTAATACTCGTCCAAAACGGAAACGCCGGGGGTCTCGATGGAGGGGATGGAGCGGAAGAGGTCCCACATCACCTCGAAGTGGTTGTCCATCTCGCGCCCTCCGCGCATGACGTAGCCGAGGCCGGGAATGTCGAGACCGTCGCATGCGCCGCCGGGCACGCTGTCTTTCTCGAAGATGTGGATGTTCTTGCCCGGCATCTGGGCGTCGCGGACGAGATAGCACGCGGCGGAGAGCGCCGCCAAGCCCGTGCCCACGATGTAGGCGCTCTTGTGCTCGATGCTCGCGGGTTTCTTGGGACGAGCGAAGGCCTCGTAGTTGCCGCTTGAATAGTACATGATCGCACCTTTCTTACGTGCGCACCGGGCGTGTCCGATGCGTCTGGTTCCATGGTGGGTTCGCGGAGGGCGGCGCACCATGGGCAGAACGGTGCTTCTGTACGGTTTCTTATCAATGCGGCAGGATTGTACAGACGGGGGAGAAGAACGGGCAAGGCCCGCGTCCCCTTATGACGCGGCGGGTCCCTCCGGCACGCTGCCCTCGCTCCCGGCGACGTAGCCGCCGGGGATCTCGAGTCGGTCGAGCGCGGTCTCGATGGCGCCGTCTGCGACGGTGGCCACCCGCTGCACCAGCTGCCGCGGGTCGTCGCGCATGTCTCGGGCGATCCAGTCCAGGACCGTTCCGATGAGGGCGTGGGCGAAGAAGCGCGCGATGAAGTCCCTGTCCTGTTCGCGCACGCACCTACGCGCTGCGTGCTCGTCAACCACGTCCTTCACCAGGTCGCTCACCACGGGGACGAGAAACCGCTCCACCTGCTCGCGGCTCATGTCATGGTATATGCTCGTGATGAAGGGCTTGTTCTCGCGCAGGGAGAGAAACGTGTCGAGGAGGCCGGTCTGCCAGGTGTCGGCGGTCTTGTTGCCGGCGATGGCCTGCGCGGCGTCCTCCTCGCACGACCACTCGACCAGGTCGTAGATGTCCTGGAAGTGATAGTAGAACGTCATGCGGCTGATGCCGCAGTCGTCGGTGATGTCTGCGATGGTGATCTTGCCCAGGGGCTTTTCGAGCAGGAGGCGCTTGAGCGACTCCTCGAGCGCGCGCTTGGTGAGCTGGCTTGGCATGGGCCCTCCCAGTGGTCGTTTCTCTCCGTATACCCTTGCGTGCCGGAGGGGCTTGCGGACAACGGCGACGGGTGCGAGAACAGGCGCGGCGACGGCGGATGTGCGTCACCCACGGCCGCGAGCTCATGGGCTTGCGTGGCAAGGCCCGGGGCCTCACCGGGCCTATGCCGCGACGAACTTGCGCCGCAGCTCTTCGCGCGCGTCGTCGTCGACGCCGAGTGCGTCGGCGAGATATGCGTCGAGCGAGCCGTACGCCTCGTTGACCGCATCGAGCGCCGCGTGGAGGTAGCGCGCGTCCACGCCGCCGACGTCGAACATGTTCTGTGCGGAGCCCTTCGCCTCGATCAGCTCGTTCGTGGCGAGATAGTCCTTCTCGACAAGGTCCCAAGGGATGCCAAGCGCCGTCTCCACCAGCATAGAGGCCATCCCGCAGCGGTCCTTGCCGGCGGAGCAGTGCCAGAGCGCGGCGCCCTCCTCGAGGGAGAGAAGCTCACGGAAGAGGCCGCGGTAGGCGGCGATTCCGTCCTCGCCGAGCACGAAGCGCGGGTAGAGGCCAGCGAACAGGTCGGTGATGTCCAACTCGCCGCTCTTGAGCTTCTCGCCCAGCGTCCTTATCGCCTCCTGCGCGTCCCCGCCGCTCGGCGCCCGGAACACGGGCAGGCGGACGAGGCGCGCCTCCGGAAGGAGCCCCATAGGATCGGGCCAGTGCGCCGCCTCCTCGTCGGTGCGGAGGTCTATGACCAGGCGCACGTCGTAGGCGTTCCGCAGGGTCGCCAGGTCCCCGGCGGTCGCCGGGGCGAGCATCCCGGAGCGCAGGAGGCGCCGAGGCTTGACGTGTCCGCTGCCAGCGAAAAGCCCTCCCAGGTCGCGGGTGTTGTGCAGACCCTCGAGGACAATCTTTCCGTGGTTGGTGAGGCTCGGCTCGATCGTGTCCGTCATGCGGCGCTCCCTGTCGGCGGCGTGCGTTGCCGAGGCTACTTATTCCCAAAAGTCACGTCTCCCACGCGGTTCGGCTATGCTAGGTGGCTCTTGCACGCAACCGTTTGGAGCCACAGACACATGGACCTTATCGCCACGCTCGCAAGTGAG
>NZ_JACJJK010000075.1 GCF_016899935.1 Olsenella uli | reverse complement strand
TTACGTGAACGTTTATTTAAAGAAACTGAAACAAATGTAAGCCTTCGCGTTGAAGAAACAGATAGCCCTGATACATTTAAAGTTTCTGGCCGTGGCGAATTGCATCTTTCTATCTTGATTGAAACAATGCGCCGTGAAGGTTATGAACTTCAAATCGGTAAACCAGAAGTTATTTATAAAGAAATTAATGGTCAACTTTGCGAACCAATGGAAAACCTCACTATTGAAGTTCCACAGGAATTCATGGGTACTGT
>NZ_JACJJK010000074.1 GCF_016899935.1 Olsenella uli | reverse complement strand
CCAGAACACCCAGCGGCTGGGCCGGGAACTGATGACACCCAGCGAGCTGGCTACCATGCCGGGCGACAAGTGCATTTTGCAGTTGCGGGGCCTGCCCCCGTTCTTTTCGTCCAAATACGATTTGAAACAGCATCCAAACTACAAGTACACGGCTGAGGCCGATAAAAAGAAGAACGCCTTTGACCTGGATAAGCTCATCAACCGCCGCAGGCGGCCTGGGCTTAACGAGGCTTGTGAGGTGTACGAGGTAGACG
>NZ_JACJJK010000073.1 GCF_016899935.1 Olsenella uli | reverse complement strand
CAACGCCCCTGGAGACGAGTTCGGATGAGGTCCACCGCTGAGCTGCGCATCCTGTGGGCACCCGCGTGTACCCCACCGTTCGCCCGCTACACCCTCCACGGTGGCGGCGTCGTGACCGTGGACGTGCTCATCGTGGACGCCCTGAAGGCTCTCAACGCCGTGCTGATCGACTGGGACTACCGCACCCGCCGGGCCGACACCGGCGCCTACAACTGCCGACAGATCACCGGCGGCACCAGCTACAGCCTGCACGCC
>NZ_JACJJK010000072.1 GCF_016899935.1 Olsenella uli | reverse complement strand
ATCCTTCCTTGTGCGCGTGCGCGCGGATCGCGTCGGCCTGGTCCGCGGTCAGGTGCTGCTCGCGGCCCTTGCCCATTTCGAATTTCATCCGGTGCAGCACGCCGCTCAGGCGCTCGCACTCGGCGCTTTCGAGAAATACCACGCCAAAGCCGATCAGCGTCCGCACCATCCCGATCAGGCTGTGCGCCATCGGGATGTGCCGGCCGTCCTGGCTCCAATGCGCGTGCAGCTCGAGGAAGATACGGTGCTTGATGC
>NZ_JACJJK010000071.1 GCF_016899935.1 Olsenella uli | reverse complement strand
ATGCCGGGACGAAGTCGCTCCGACAAAGGCATTCACGCCGTATGGCGCTGGCAGCCGTTCCGGAAGGGTTCATTTGTCGAAGCTTCACCGCGATTGCATTGATGTCAGCGCCCACGTTAGGAGGCGCAATGGTAACGAAGCCTCCTAGCCCACTGTTCAAGTATATGGGCGGAGATCGTGCTATCCAGATCCTTCGCGATCAAAGCGTCCGCTTCACCCAGCCCGGACAATTTAACGACCCGTTCGAACTCTGTCC
>NZ_JACJJK010000070.1 GCF_016899935.1 Olsenella uli | reverse complement strand
CTACCACACGGAGACAGGCATGGCCCCGCTGAGCCGGGTCTTCACACTGCTGCGGGTAGGCACCACGCTCTACGTGGGCACACGCGACAACGGGCTCTGGGCCCTGGACATTGCCGACAGGCAGAGGCCCCGGGTGAAGGCCCACGCGGCCGACAGCGCCCTGGTGCACTCGCTCAGCCTGCTGCGCAACGGCAACATAGCCGTCTGCACGTCGCGCGGCTTCTGGATATGCACGCCCGGGCTGGGCGTTGTCAGCC
>NZ_JACJJK010000069.1 GCF_016899935.1 Olsenella uli | reverse complement strand
CTGTTCGCTCGCCAGCAACTCGGGACGCTCGACACGTTGCCCGAAGTGATTGCACATTGGCGGAAGACCGGCGCGGGATCGATCACACCGACGCTCGTATCAGATGCCATCAGCGCGTTCCAGGATTGGCAATTGCCGCGAGTTAAGGCTCGTACCTCGTCCGATATCCGCTGGCGACTGAAAGCGTTTGCTGCAGCCTTTGACGGACGGTACATGCACCAGCTACATTCGGGCGAACTGGAAAAGTGGCTCTACTC
>NZ_JACJJK010000068.1 GCF_016899935.1 Olsenella uli | reverse complement strand
TAATACTGGTGATGTTGGTACAGGCATATTATGCGCTGGTATGTTTATTGCTGCTTTTCGCGAAAAAGGCTATCGCACTAAACAAGAATACAATAAAATGATGCTCGGTATTATTATTGTAGGTTTTATTTTATTGTTCATCGTTTATGCAGGATTGGCATATTTAGGAGCTCAAGGCGTAAATTATTATGGTTTAGATGTAAATGCTACATTCTTATTAACTGATTTAGTAAAAAATTTGGCTGGCTATGAAGGTAG
>NZ_JACJJK010000006.1 GCF_016899935.1 Olsenella uli | reverse complement strand
GCCCCCGAGCGCCGATGGTACTGCGGAGTCAGTCCGTGGGAGAGCAGGACGTCGCTGACCAACAAGGGGCATTTTGCTGTCTCACCTTCAAATTGTTCGCATCGCCGCCTGGGGCTACGACCCCAGGCGGCGATTTGTTTTGCGGGGGCCCAACTTGCACCAAACTATCACCTTTCTAACGGCTGACTATAAGTGAATATGAAAACAAGCTAACGCGGAGCTTTAAATCTGTTAGTCTCTATGTTTGACAGTGCGAACCAACTGCCGTGAGGGGAAGTTTGGAATGGCATTGAACATGGATGACCTTGATGCGTCGGCGGAAGTTCCTTCCGAATGCCTTAAGCGTGGGGGCGAGGCAGATTCTCTCCAGACGACGCCCCGATCCACGGTTGGGCCGATCTCTCTCGAGGTGTTGGAGGCGGCCCCACGGGCGATTGCGTTGTGCGCCGAACCCGACATGGGGGCGGATGAGCTGCTCTCCGAGACCGTTGCCCTGGCTCGTCAGAGGGGCGACAAGATTATCTGGCGTGACTTCACGTCGGTCGCGCCCAACTCTGTGAGCAGGTCGCTCGTGCGGCTGGCGGGTCTCTATTCCGCCCCTCAACAGCATGTCCTTCTCGGTATCAGGGACCTTCCTCCCTCTGATGAGGGGTGCGTCCACCGTCAGGTGCGCGCGCTTCGTCGGCTGGTGGCTGCGGGAGTCTCGGTCATCTTTACGCTGCGACCTGAGGCACGCCAGCTTCTGGAAGCATTTCCGGAGTGCGACGTCGTTGGCGTTGCCGATCTCCTGACGGATGTGGGGTCGTCCGATCTGGACGTCACGCGTGGCATCTCATGTCTTGTCAGGGCACTCGGGTCCGCGTCACGCGAGACGCAGCCGAGCCGGGTCCCGGTGGCCTACTTCGATGTCCTGGGCGACCTTCTGCGAAGCTCTCTGCGTCCCTCGCTCTCCGACGAGGAACGCAGGCTGCGCCTAGCCATGGCGCTTCTGGGAAGCGGGACGTCCGAGGAGCTCGCGAGGCTTCTTGGTCCGACGCATGTCGAGATGCTGGCCGACGTGCGCGAGTTCGCTCCGCTGTTCGGCGTCGCCGACGATCTGGGCGAGTTCCGCTGCCTCACCTGGTCGGTTCCTGACGCGCTCGCCGTCTGCCTGCGTGACCTGGCGCCCACGTGCGCCCTGTTTCCTGATGTCGTCCAGGGTGTCATGACAAGGCTTGCGCGACGCGGTGACCTCGAGAGGGCCGCCGCGATTGCCCGTCTTCCCGAGTGCTCCGGCGCGCTGTCGGTCGTCGTGGAGCTGGCGATGGAGTTCGTTGACGTGGGGGAGCTGAGGCTTGTCCAGCGGGCGGCGGACGCGCCTGGGTCGGGAGCGGGCCTGGCGGACCTTCGGGCGGTTCTCGCCTCGCTGGACACCCGTGGGGCCTGCAGCCTGCCGGCAGGTCAGGGCGGGGCGCTGCGTCTCTTTGGTGACGCGCGTCGGCTTCTCTGGGGCAAGGTGCCTCGGCCCATGCCTGACGGGCTCGAGCGCGAGGAGGGACCCTATCGCAGGCTCGCCATCCATGCGAGGGCCTGCTCGCTCATGCTCGGCGGCTCCTTTTCTGAGGCGCTGCAGCTTCTCGTCGGGACCGACGGCGACGGGAGGGGCAGCGTCTCGGGGATGCTCCTCGCACTTGACGGGGAGCTCGCGCGGATTCTGACGGGAGGGCACTCCGAGCGGGGCGGGAAGGCGATGCGCGACGCTGAGGAGTTTCTCTCCCATCACCCCTTGAGGGGGCTCGTCGGGTACCTGCGCGTGTGCGAGATCGTCTCGGCGCTGCTGGAGGAGGGGGACGCGGAGCTCGGGCGCCTTGCCGCGCTGCACGAGCGCTCCGGGGGCGCGCTGGTGCAGGTCGTCGCCCTTCTCGCCGGGTCGGTCGCCGACCTCAGGGAGGGCTCTGCGGCCAGGGCGCGGGTCCGGGCCTCCCTGGCCGAGTCGGTCGCGCGGGGCTTTGACTCCGACTATCTTGGTCGCGTGGCGCGGCTCATGGGGGACGTGTCGCGCTTCGCGCTGGGGGACGAGCTGGGACCCGGCGAGGCCCAGCGGGAGCCCGACGACCTCGGCGCGGTGTGCGCGCTCGTCCGCGAGGCCATGAGCTCGGAGGGAGGTCCGCAGGAGCAGGAGCCCTCCTCGGGAGCTGCCGTCCCCTGGGACGCGCTGTGGCTCGTGCGGGTCCTCTGCCGGGGGATTGGACAGCTCTCGGAGCGCGTGGCGGGAGGGTTGCCGCTCGCCTGGAGGCGCGCCGTGTCGAGCATCGAGCCTGCGTGGCCTCCGCAGGCCCGGCCCCGGCCGTCGGGAGGCGCGGACCGGCGCGAGGCCGAGGGGGCCGAGCGTCCCGCGAGCCTCATCTCGGTGTCGCTGCTCGGGGGATTTTCCCTGAGGGTGCGTGGCCGGCGCGTCCCGGACGCGATGCTCGAGCGGAGAAACATCAAGTCGATGCTGGAGTACCTCGTCCTTCACGGCGGCTACGCCAAGCGCTTCCAGATCGTGGAGCAGGTGTGGCCCGACTGCGACTATGTCTCGGGCTTCAACAGGGCGTATCAGACGACGAGCACCTTGCGCGCCGCGCTCACCAAGATCGACCCGAAGGCGGACCCGATCGTCGCGAGCCGCACGAGCGGGGAGGTGGCCGTCAACATGGCGATGATAGACTGCGACGTCATCGAGTTCCGGGAGCTTGCCCGGGAGGCGGTGGACAGCGACGACGCGGAGCGGTCCCTCGCGTGCGCGAAGGGGGCCGAGAAGCTGTACGTCGGGGACCTCTACCTGCCGCCGGCCGACGGGACCGGGTTCGTCGCGGCGACGTGCCTCGAGCTCAGGGGCCTGTACGCTGACGCGATGGTGGAGGGGAGCCGCTCGGCCCTCGCCCTCGGGCACGATCGGACTGCGGTCAGGATGGCCGAGAACGCGATGCGAGTGGACGACCTGCGGGAGGACGCCGTGACGGCGCTCGTCCGCGCGCTCCAGGCCTGCGGGCGGGGAGGCGAGGCCCGACGGAGGCGACGCGCCTTCGAGGAGCGCCTCGCGCAGCTCGACGACGGGACGGAGGGCGGGGCCGCGCGGCCGACGCCCTGACGCGGCTCCTTGCGCTTTTGGTGAGAGCGGCCCGTTGAAGGGGCGCGAGCCTGGTGCAATGAGTAAAGTATCGAAACGGATGCCTGTGCGCCGTCGTTCGAAAAGGGAGTCCCATGCCCAGCTTTCTCTCCAAGATCCTCTCCATCGGTGCTGACCGCGAGCTCAAGGAGCTCGAGCGCATAACCGCTCGCGTCAACGACCTCGAGCCGCGCTTTCAGGCCATGGACGACGAGGAGCTGCGCGGGACGACCGCCCTTCTCCGCGAGCGCTACGAGCAGGGCGAGACGCTCGACGACCTCCTTCCCGAGGCGTTCGCCGCCGTGCGCGAGGCGTCGGTCCGCACGATCGGGCTGCGTCACTTTGACGTGCAGATCGTCGGCGGCATCGCGCTGCACCGGGGTACCATCGCCGAGATGAAGACCGGCGAGGGCAAGACGCTCGTCTCGACGCTCGCGGGCTACCTGAACGCCATTCCCGGCAAGGGCGTCCACATCGTCACCGTGAACGACTACCTCGCCCGCCGAGACAGCGAGTGGATGGGCAGCATCTATCGCTTCCTGGGCATGTCCGTGGGGCTCATCCAGAACGGCATGCGCCTCAACATGAAGAAGCCGGCGTACGAGGCCGACGTCACGTACGGCACGAACTCGGAGTTCGGCTTTGACTACCTGCGCGACAACATGGTCACGCGGCCGAACATGCGCGTCCAGCGCGGCCATCACTACGCCATCGTGGACGAGGCGGACTCGATCCTCATCGACGAGGCGCGCACCCCGCTTATCATCTCCGGGGCCGGGACCAAGTCCGCGAGCACCTACAAGGACTTCGCGCGCGCCGTGCGCGGCCTCACGCCCGACGTCGACTTCGAGATGGACGAGGCCAAGCACACGATCGCCACGACCGACGAGGGCCTGGCCAAGGTCGAGCGCGCCCTCGGGATCGACGACATCTACGGCGACCCCTCCGGCCAGCTCGTGAACCACCTGCAGCAGGCGCTCAAGGCCGAGTACATGTTCCACCGCGACCAGCAGTACGTGGTCGTGGACGGCGAGGTCAAGATCGTCGACGAGTTCACCGGCCGCATCATGGAGGGCAGGCGCTACTCCGAGGGCCTGCACCAGGCGATCGAGGCCAAGGAAGGCGTGTACGTCCGCGAGGAGAACCAGACCCTCGCCACGATCACCCTCCAGAACTACTTCCTCATGTACGACAAGCTCGCCGGCATGACGGGCACGGCCATGACCGAGGACGCGGAGTTCCGCGAGGTCTACCACATCCCCGTCACGGTCATCCCGCCCAACAAGCCCGTGGCGCGCGTCGACCACGACGACCTCGTCTACCGCACCGTCGAGGCCAAGTTCAAGGCTGTCGCGGATGACGTGGCGGAGCGTCACGCGAAGGGCCAGCCGTGCCTGGTGGGTACCGTCTCGATTGAGAACTCCGAGCGGCTGTCCCGCATCCTCGACAAGCGCGGCATCAGGCACAACGTGCTCAACGCCAAGTATCACGAGCGCGAGGCGCAGATCGTCGCCCAGGCGGGCCGCGAGGGCGCCGTCACCATCGCGACGAACATGGCCGGCCGTGGCACGGACATCCTGCTCGGCGGCAACGCCGAGGAGCTCGCCGAGGAGCAGGTCCTCTCCTGCGACTTCGGCATCGAGCAGGCGGACGTGCGCCGCATCCTCGCCGCGGGCGACCCCGCCAAGCTGAAGGCCTCCGACCTCGCCGCCCAGGGCATCGAGGTCGAGCAGGACGTCCTTCTCGCCATCGCGCGGGAGTACGAGCGGGAGCTCGCTGCGGCAAAGGAGCGCTGCGAGGTCGAGAGGAAGCACGTAATCGAGGCGGGCGGCCTGTGCGTGATCGGCACGGAGCGTCACGAGAGCCGCCGCATCGACAACCAGCTGCGCGGCCGCTCCGGCCGTCAGGGCGACCCCGGCGAGACCCAGTTCTACCTCTCGCTGGAGGATGACCTCATGCGCCTCTTTGGCGGCGACCGCATGGAGCGCATCTCCGCCATGATGCAGCGCTACGACATGCCGGATGACATGCCCATCCAGCACAAGCTGGTCACCAAGGCCGTGGAGAGCGCGCAGCGCAAGGTCGAGGAGGTCAACTTTGCGATGCGCAAGAACGTCCTTGACTACGACAACGTCATGAACACCCAGCGCCAGGTCATCTACGAGGAGCGCAACAAGATCCTCGACGGCAAGGACCTGATGGCGCGCGTGGACGAGGTGACCTACGACACGGTCCAGCGCGAGGTCTCCGGCTTCTGCCCCGAGGGCTCCAAGCACGACGAGTGGGACGTGCGCGGCCTGACCAAGTGGCTCGAGGAGCTGACCGGGCGCAAGGACGTCCCCGAGGTGGGCGACGCCCAGGACGAGGGGGACGTCGTCGAGACGGCCAACGACTTCGTGCGCGGCTGCTTCTCCGAGAAGGCCGAGCGGCTCGGCGAGGCGCCGATGCACGCCCTCGCCTCGCAGGTCATGCTGCGCGTGATCGACACGCGCTGGATGTCCTACCTGCAGGAGATGGACTACCTCAAGACCGGCATCGGGCTGCGCGGCTTTGGTCAGCGCGACCCGCTCGTGGAGTACAAGAGCGAGGCGTATGCCGCGTTCTCCGAGCTGGTCAACACGATGTACGAGGACTTCCTGCGCACGATCCTGCGCATCGAGATCGCCGTGCGGCCGGCGACCGCCCCCGCTCCCGCCGACGAGGAGCCGTCCGAGCTGCGCGGGGCGAGCTACTCCGGTCCCGCCGAGGTCGACGGTGACCAGGGCGTCCGTCGTGCTCCCGCCGCCGTTCGCGCCGCCGCCCCTGCGGGTCGGCCGGCCCCGGCGCCCGCGGCCAAGCCGCGCACGTACCGCAAGGCGGACGACCCCGACCCCTACGTGAACGTGGGGCGCAACGACCCCTGCCCCTGCGGCAGCGGCAAGAAGTTCAAGAACTGCCACGGCAGGAACAGGTAGATGGCGGAGACGACGCGGCCCGACCTCGGCGCGCTCTCGGCGCGCCTCTCCGAGGTCGAGGGATACCTGCACATCGACGAGCGTCGCGGCGAGGTGGCGGACCTCGAGGCGAGAAGCGCCGAGCCGGGGTTCTGGGACGACGCCGAGGCGGCCCGCGCGCTCATGGCGCGGCTCGCCGCCGCCCGAGACGACGTGGCGAGCATCGACGCCGCGCGGGAGAAGCTCGGCGACGCCGCCGCCGCGCTCGAGCTGGCGGACGAGACCGGGGACGAGGACCTTCTCGCCGAGGCGGCTGCGGCCGCCGCGTCGCTCGAGGCCGACCTCTCCGAGCTTGAGCTCTCGAGCTGGTTCACCGACGAGCTGGACCACGGGGACGCCATCGTCACCGTCACGCCGGGCCAGGGAGGTCTCGAGGCGCAGGACTGGTGCGAGATGCTCTTCCGCATGTACCAGCGCTACTGCGAGCGGCGCGGCTGGAAGGTCACCGTCAACGACGCCGAGCCGGGCGAGGCGATCGGCCTGAACCGGGCGACGTTCACCGTGAGCGGGAAGAACGCCTACGGGATGCTGCGCGCCGAGCAGGGCGTGCACCGTCTCGTGCGCATCTCGCCCACCGATGCCAAGAAGCGCCGTCAGACCACCTTCGCGGGCGTCGAGGTGCTGCCGGTCCTGCCGGACGACGTCGAGGTGGAGATCGACCCCAACGACCTGAGGATTGACGTCTACCACGCCTCGGGCCACGGCGGCCAGGGCGTCAACACCACCGACTCCGCCGTCCGCATCACGCACCTCCCCACGGGCATCGTGGTCACCTGCCAGAACGAGCGCAGCCAGCTCCAGAACAAGGCCTTCGCCATGAGCGTGCTCAGGAGCCGCCTCTACGAGCTGGAGCTCGCCCGCCGCGCGGAGGAGCTCGACGAGCTGCGCGGGCCCAAGCGCGACATCGGCTTCGGCAACCAGATCAGGAGCTACGTGCTCTACCCGTACCAGCTGGTCAAGGACCTGCGCACGGGCGTGGAGACGAGCAACGTGGACGCGGTGCTGCGCGACGGCGACCTCGACCGCTTCGTCGTCGGCTACCATCGCTGGGCCGTCGGCGGAGGGGAGGAGGCGTGAGCCGCATCCCCTGGAGGGTCGCCCTGCACGATGCGCTGCTCATCATCGCCGGCTCCGTCGTCTTTGCGATCGGCATCGACGTCTTCGAGGTCCCCTACGGCCTGGCCGCCGGCGGCGTGACGGGCCTCGCCATGGTCTTCTCGGCCGTCGCGGGCACCTTTGGCGTCACGCTGCCCGTCGGCCTCCAGACGATCGTCATCAACGCGCTGCTCATGGTCATCGTGGTCCGCTCCGGGAGCCGGGGCTACGTCGCGCGCACGGCGGCGGGCATCGTGGCCTGCGGCTTCTTCACCGACGCGCTCGTGCCGCTGCTGCCGGCCGTGGGTGGCGAGGGCGACCTGCTGCTCTGCGCCCTCTGGGGCGGCGTCGTCACCGGCCTCGGCCTGGGCCTCGTCTTCCGGACGGGTGGCAACACCGGCGGCACCGACATCGTGGCCCAGCTCCTGGCGAGAAGGGCGGCGCTGCCGGTCGGGACGGCCGTGATCGTGGTCGACGGCCTCGTCATCGCCCTCTCCGCCACGGTCTTCTCCGTCGAGCAGGCGCTCTACGCCGCCGTCGCGATGTTCATCTGCGGCAAGGTGATCGACGCCGTGGTCGACGGCCCCCGCGCCGCCCGCGCCGCCTACGTCATCTCCGAGAGGCACGACGAGATCGCGCACGAGATTCTCCACACGCTCGACCGCGGCTGCACCGAGCTCTCGGCGCGCGGCATGTGGAGCGGGGAGAGCCGCCCGGTGCTGTTCTGCGTGCTGAGCCGCTCCGAGACGGTCTGGCTCAAGCAGACCGTCGCCGCGTGCGATCCCAACGCCATCGTGGTCATCTCCGAGGTCCACGAGGTCTTTGGCGAGGGGTTCCGCCAGATCCGGGCCTGAGCTCCGGGCCCGAGGCCCGCGCCGACCGTTCGCCGCCGCCGCTCCCCGAGTTGCCTCCCCCCGCCCTCCGCGCGTGGGATACTCGTTCTTTCAGGAACGCAGCGCGGCCGCGACAGGGGAGGACAGATGCTGAGCGACCTTCTTGACGAGAGGCTGGTCCAGCTCGAGGTGGAGGCGTCGGACTGGGAGGGCGCCGTCAGGGCGTCCATGCGGCCCCTCGTCGAGCTCGGCATGGTGACGGGGGGCTACGTCGACGACATCGTCCGGGGCGTCCGCGCGCTCGGCCCCTACGTCGTCATCGCCCCGGGCGTGGCGCTTCCCCACGCGCGCCCCGAGAGCGGCGCGCTCGCGCCCGCGCTCGGCGTCGTGACCCTCGCGCGCCCCGTCGCGTTCGGCAGCCCCGAGAACGACCCCGTGAAATTCCTCTTCCCGCTCTCCGCGACGGACAACGACGCGCATCTCGGCGCCCTGCAGGCCCTCGTCGAGCTCCTGCGTGCGCCCGCCTTTCTCGCCCGCATCGGCCGGGCGAGCGACGCCGGGGAGGTCGTCGCGATCGTGTGCGAGATGGAGGGCGCAGTCGCCTAGGCCCGCTCCCCGCGACCGGTGGCGGACAAATCCGCGCGGGCCGGCGCTTCTCCGCGGGAAGGAGGCGCGCAGATGGTATCTTCTCTAGGAATGGGGCGCACGTGCGACCCGGGTCAGAAACGCGAGCTAAAGGGGGAAACATGAAGTTCTTCATCGACACCGCCGACCTCGACGAGATTCGCGAGGCCCTGTCCTGGGGCTGCCTCGCCGGCGTCACCACCAACCCGTCGCTCTACGCGCGCACCGGCGGCAAGCTCGCCGACTTCGAGGGCCACATGGTCAAGATCGCCGAGCTCTGCGAGGGGCTTCCCGTCTCCGCCGAGTCCCAGGCCAAGACGACCGAGGACATGATCGCGGACGGCCGCCGTCTCTCGGCCCTGGCCCCCAACATCGTGGTCAAGCTCCCGATCTGCGCCGAGGCGCTCGCGGCGACGCACCAGCTCGCCTCCGAGGGTGTCCGCGTCAACATGACGCTGGTCTTCTCGGCCACCCAGGCCCTTCTCGCCGCCAACGCCGGCGCCCGCTACATCTCCCCGTTCGTGGGCCGCTTCGACGACATCGCCGAGGACGGCATCTCGCAGCTCGCTGACGTCGTGGCCTGCATCGGCAACTACGACTGGTCGGGCAAGAACGTCGACGACCAGGTGGAGATCATCACCGCCTCCGTGCGCACGCCCAACCACGTGACGCAGGCGGCCCTCCTTGGCGCCGACATCGCCACCGTGCCGTTCGCCGCGCTCAAGAAGTGCCTCAAGCACCCGCTGACCGACCAGGGCATGGCGGCCTTCGACGCCGACTGGGCCAAGGTCGTCGCCGCCCAGTAGACGTCCGCGCGCCGGGCCCGTCAGCGCGGGGCCGGCGAGAAGAACGAAGGAGACTTCCATGACAGACATCGAGCTGGCGCGCGTCGCCAACGAGATTCGCAAGGGCGTCGTCGTGGGCACCCACGCCGCCAAGTCCGGTCACCCCGGCGGCTCGCTCTCCGCGGCCGATATCTTTGCGTACCTGTACTTCGAGGAGATGAACGTCGACCCGGCCGACCCGCGCAAGCCCGACCGCGACCGCTTCGTCCTCTCCAAGGGCCACTGCGCGCCCGGCCTCTACGCGGCGCTCGCGGAGCGCGGCTACTTCCCCAAGGAGGACCTCGAGACGCTGCGCCACATCGGCAGCCACCTCCAGGGCCACCCCAACATGAACGACACGCCCGGCGTGGACATGTCCACCGGCTCGCTCGGCCAGGGCGTCTCCACTGCCGTGGGCATGGCGCTCGCGGCCAAGCACTGGGGCGACACCTACCGCACCTACTGCCTGCTCGGCGACGGCGAGATCGAGGAGGGCCAGGTCTGGGAGGCGGCGATGTTCGCCGGAAACCACCAGCTGGACAACCTCTGCCTGATCGTGGACCACAACGGCCTGCAGATCGACGGCACCATCGAGGAGGTCAACTCCGCGATGCCCATCGCCGACAAGTTCCGCGCCTTCAAGTTCCACGTGGTCGAGGTCGCGGACGGCAACGACATGGCGCAGCTGGGGGCCGCCTTCGCCGAGGCCCGCGCCACCAAGGGCGCCCCGACCTGCCTCGTGTGCGAGACCGTCAAGGGCAAGGGCGTCTCGTTCATGGAGAACCAGGTCGGCTGGCACGGCAAGGCCCCGAACGACGAGCAGTTCGAGCAGGCGATGGCCGAGCTCGAGGCTGCGGGAAAGGAGCTCTAGGATGGCTGACGTGAAGAAGGTCGCGACCCGCCAGAGCTACGGCGAGGCGCTCGTCGAGCTGGGCGCCGAGCACGACGACTTCGTCGTCCTGGACGCCGACCTCGCCGCCGCGACCCAGACCGGCAAGTTCAAGGCCGCCTACCCCGAGCGCTTCTTCGACGCCGGCATCGCCGAGTGCGACCTCATGGGCATCGCGGCGGGCATCGCCTCGACCGGGCGCGTGGCCTTTGCGAGCACCTTCGCGATGTTCGCGGCGGGCCGCGCGTTCGAGCAGATCCGCAACTCCATCGGCTACCCGCACCTCAACGTCAAGATCGGCGCCACGCACGCCGGCATCTCGGTCGGCGAGGACGGCGCCACCCACCAGTGCAACGAGGACCTCGCCCTCATGCGCGCCATCCCGGGCATGACCGTGGTCGTCCCGGCCGACGACGTCGAGGCCAAGGCCGCCGTGCGCGCCGCCTACGCCTACGACGGGCCCGTCTACATGCGCTTCGGGCGCCTCGCCGTGCCGGTGTTCAACGACCCGGAGACCTACGAGTTCGAGCTCGGCAAGGGCATCCTGCTGCGCGAGGGCACCGACGTCACGATCGTGGCCTGCGGCCTCATGGTCCAGGCCGCCCTCGAGGCCGCCGACGCCCTCGCCGAGAAGGGCGTCTCCGCCGAGGTGATTAACATCCACACGATCAAGCCGCTCGACGAGGAGCTCGTCCGCGCGAGCGCCGCCAAGACCGGCCGCGTGGTCACCTGCGAGGAGCACTCCGTGATCGGCGGCCTGGGCGACGCGGTGCTCGCCGCGCTCGCCGAGAGCCCCGTGCCCGTCCGTAAGGTCGGCGTCAACGACGTCTTCGGCGAGTCCGGCCCCGCCGTGGACCTGCTCCACAAGTACGGTCTCGACGCCGAGGGCGTCATCGCCGCCGTCGAGGCGTTTCTCGCCTAAAAGGGGTCTGACCCCTTTCTGGCAAGTCTGGGGGGCGTCGGCCGCAGGGTCGGCGCCCCTCTCGTGTGCATTGTGCGGCAAACTAGGTTGAGGGCTGGTCAGTTTGCTAGACTACTTGCGTATTTGTCCGTCCGTTAGCACATGAGAAGGAGCTTCTGTGGCCAGTCACTTTCGCAGCGCTGGACGACAGGGGTCGGAGGGCGAGGATCAGCTCCAGCCCGTCGCGCCCGTGACGGCTCCGCAGGCAGAGACCCCGACGGCAGAGGACACCGGCGCCTTCCTGAGCGCCATCGACCCTGCGGCCGCCCCCGTGGTCGACCCCGCCCCCGTGGCGGAGGTCCCCGAGGAGGTCCACGTCGTCACCGCCGCCGAGCCCGAGGACGCCTCCTCGGCCCAGCAGCAGGTCTCCGAGAGCGTGTACTCGTCGCTCGCGAGCGACGACGCCCCTGCGGTCCCGCGGACCGGCACCCCGACCGTGTCGTTCAAAAACGTCACACTCATCTACCCGGCCCAGCCCAACAAGCCCGCCCTCGACGACGTTAGCCTCGACATCTACCCCGGCGAGTTCGTGTTCGTCGTCGGTCACTCGGGATCGGGCAAGTCGTCGCTTCTGCGCCTCATCACGCGCGAGCTGCGCGCCACGTCCGGCCAGGTCATCGTCGCCGGCCAGGACCTCACCAAGATGCGCAACAAGAAGGTCCCGTACCTCCGCCGCCAGATCGGCACCGTCTACCAGGACTTCAAGCTCCTGCCGGACAAGACGGTCTACGAGAACGTCGCCTTCGCGCTGGAGTGCATCGGCAAGCCCAAGTCGGTCATCAAGGCGCAGGTCCCCGAGGTGCTTCGCCTCGTCGGCCTCGCCGAGCGGATGCACCACTTCCCCGACCAGCTCTCCGGCGGCGAGCAGCAGCGCGTCTCCGTGGCGCGCGCGATGGTCAACCGCCCGCCGCTGCTCGTCTGCGACGAGCCCACGGGCAACCTCGACCCGGCCATCTCGCTCGGCATCATGAAGCTGCTCGACCTCATCAACCGTGCCGGCACGACCGTCGTCATGGCGACCCACGACCGCGAGATGGTCGACTCGATGCGCAAGCGCGTCATCGCGCTCGAGGCTGGCCATGTGGTCCGCGACCAGGAGAGGGGAGGCTACGGATACTATGGTGCCCTCTAACCTCGGCTACTCCCTCCGGGAGGCAGGCCATCACTTCCGCCGCAACTGGACCACGGTGCTCGGCGCCGTCGTCACGATTTTCCTCTCGCTGTTCATCATCGGCCTCTTCGTGCTCGGGTCCGTCATGATCTCGAGCGTGGTCGGCGGCGTCGAGGACAGCGTCACGATCCAGGCCTACCTCTCCGATGACGCCAGCGACAGTGCCGTTCAGGCCCTCCAGTCCGAGATTGAGGGCTGGGACAACGTCGAGTCCGTGACCTACAAGTCCAAGGACCAGGCACTCGAGGAGTACCGCACCTCGATGTCCAACCGCAACGCGAGCGACGCGGTGGCCGCCCTTGATGGGGAGAACCCGCTGCCTGCCTCGCTCGTGATCACCCTCACGGACCCGCAGGAGGTCGCCGCCACGGCCGAGCGGATCATGGATGACTCCTCGTTCCTCCAGATCCGCGACACCGCCGACGACCCGGCGTCCTCGCCGGCCGACGACGTCGTCTACGGCCAGGGCACGGTCGACCGCCTCTTCGAGGTGACCAACTACATCCGCATCGCCGCGATCGCCCTCGTCGCGATGCTGACGTTCGTGGCCTTCGTGTTCATCAACAACACGATCCGCCTCGCCATCACCGCCCGTCGCCGCGAGATCGCCATCATGCGCCTGGTCGGCGCGTCCAACAGCTTCATCCGCGGGCCGTTCGTCATGGAGGGCGTGCTTGAGTCGCTGATCGCGGCCCTTCTCGCCATCGCGGCGCTCGCCGCCGGCATGAACGTGCTCATGCCCATGCTGCAGGAGAACCTGTCCTTCCTGGCGTTCAACGTCCCGTCCGAGGTGCTCTACGCCACCTTCGGGGCGCTGCTGCTGGTCGGCATCCTGATCGGCCTCTTCGGCTCGGCCATCGCCATGAGGCGCTACCTGAAGGTCTAGGCAGACTGATTACACGAGCGGTCCCTGGGGCCCCGGCATTCCTCCGAGAAGTGCACTGCGTGGAACTTCTCTCCGGAATGCCGGGGCCCTCCGCGTGTGATCGCCCGGCCCCCGACAAATTGGGGCATGCGGTAAGCTGGGTCCAGGGCGAGAAGGACGGAGGGGCCATGGGTCGCAGCAGGCCGCATCGCGGCAACACCCGGCGGGGGCGCGGCGGCGGGCCGCGCAGGAACGCGCGCACCCTCACGGGCACGCTCGTGGTCTCGCGCCCCGGCGCCGCCTTCGTGGAGACGCCCGAGGGGACGTTCGACCTCGCCCGCCACGGCCAGCGCGAGGCCATGAACGGGGACGAGGTCGAGGTCGCGCTCGTGGAGCAGCGCGGCCGCCGCCCGCGCGCGGTGGTCCGCTCCGTCCTCTCCCGTGCCGTCGAGACCTTCCTCGGCCGCTACGCCCCGGCCGGCCCGCTCGGCGCGGTGGTGCCGCTCGACGCGCGCATCGGCCACGACTTCTTCGTGGTGCCCGAGGACCCAACCCCGGCGCGGCTGGGCGTCTCCGAGGGCGACGTCGTGGTCGCGCGCATCACCGAGTACCCCACGCGTCGGAGCGCGCCGGTCGTGACGCTGGAGCGCCGCGTGGGCGCGGCCGACGAGCTCGACCTCAACGTGGAGGCCGTCGTCGCGTCCTACGGGCTGCCCGGGGACTTCCCGGCGTCCGTCCTGGAACAGGCGCGGGACATCGAGGCCCGCGTGGAGGAGGAGCTTGCGCGCGACCCGTCCCGCCGCGACCTGCGCGATACGCTCTGCGTGACCGTGGACCCCGCCGACGCGCGCGACTTCGACGATGCCGTGAGCGCCCGCCGGCTGCCGGACGGCGGCTACGAGCTGGGCGTGCACATCGCCGACGTCTCCCGCTACGTTGCGCCGGACACCCCGATCGACAACGAGGCCAAGCGCCGGACCTGCTCCGCCTACCTCGTGGACCGCGTGATCCCCATGCTCCCCGAGCGCCTCTCCAACGACGTCTGCTCGCTGCGGCCCGGCGAGGACCGCCTGGCCATGAGCGTGACCATGCGGCTGGACGCGCGCGGCGAAGTGACGGGCGCCCGCATGGCGAGAAGCGCGATCCACTCGTCCGCGCGCCTGGACTACGACACGGTCGACGAGGTTCTTCTCGGCCGGGCGGACGCCCCGAGTGCGGAGATTGACGAGCTCCTGCGCACGCTCGACGAGATTCGCGCCCTGCGCGAGCGCGTGCGCCGCGAGCGGGGCGCCGTCGACTTCGAGACCGTGGAGGCGCGCGTGACCCTGGACGAGGGCGGCGTGCCCACGGGGGTCTCGGTCCGGCGGCGCACGCGGGCGACCGGGCTCATCGAGGAGGCCATGCTCCTCGCCAACGAGTGCGTGGCGCGGCGCCTCGCCGAGCGCGAGGTGCCCGCCGCCTACCGCGTCCACGAGCGGCCCGCGCCCGAGGACCTGCGCGCCACGCTGCCTCCCCTGCGCGAGCTCGGCCTGGTCGACGACGCGGAGACGGCCTCCGGGCTGCTCGCGGGGGACCCGTTCGCGCTCCAGCGCGTCCTGGGGCGCGCCCGCGGGACCGACGGCGAGGCGCTCGCGAGCGCGCTTCTGCTCCGCGCCCAGCGCCGTGCCGTCTACCTGCCGGTCAACGAGGGGCACTACGCGCTCGGCGCGCCCGCCTACTGCCACTTCACCTCGCCGATTCGCCGCTACCCGGACGTGCTGGTCCACCGCGCGCTCGGGGCGCTCATGGACGGACGCGTCGACGGCCGGGAGATGCGCGCCCAGGCCACGGCGCTGCCGCAGCTCTGCCGGACGTGCTCGGAGCGCGAGCGCGCGGCGGACGCGGCGGCCCGCGCCTCGCAGAGGATCAAGATGGCGGAGCTCTTCTCGACGCGCGTCGGCGAGCGCTTCGGCGGCGTGGTCACGGGCTGTGAGCGCTTCGGCCTCTTCGTCACGCTGGACGAGACCTACGCGGAGGGGCTCGTACCGGTGCGGGCGCTGGGGAGCGAGTGGTTTTCCTACGACGAGGCGCGCATGACGCTCACGGGGGAGGAGTCCGGCGAGACGTGGCGGCTCGGCCGGCGCGTGGTCGTGGAGGTGACGGGCGTCAACGTGGCGCGCGGCCAGATCGACCTCGCGCTCGCCGACCCAATTTGACCCGGCGCCACGCTGAACCGGGGCGATAATGGGAAGACTATGAACTACGAGAAGAACGTGCGGCGTGCGGCGCCGGCTGGGGGAGCGATGGAGAGAACCGAACTGACCGAGGAGCTCGAGCGCGCCGAGGGGCTGCTGCTGCAGGGCGAGGGCGAGCTGGCCGAGCGGCTGCTCGCGCACCTGGCCGACGACGCGGAGGCCTACGTCGACGCCAACTGCCCGACGACCGACGAGCTCCAGTGGTTCGCCTTCCCCACGCTCTTCGACCGGCTGGCGTATCGCCGCGTGGAGGGCGACCCCCGCGAGCTGCGCGACGTGGGCGAGCCGCTCTCGCGCCTCTACGCCGACCTTGGGCTGGCGCGCGTGCACCTGGAGGACTACGACGGCGCGGCGGCGGCGCTCAGGAGCGCCATCCGCTGGAACCCCATGGACTGCGCCGCCCGTCTCAACCTGGCCGACCTCTGCCGCGCCTCGGGGGACGTCCAGGAGTACCTCGCCCTCACCTACAGCGTCTTCGAGCGCGCGAGCGAGGCCGCGCACCTCGCGCGGGCGTTCGTCAACTTCGCGGGCTGGTTCCAGGCGGGCGAGAAGCCCCGTGCCGCTGCGGCCGCCCTGCGCGCCGCCCGCAACCTCGACGTGCGCGACGGCGTGCTCGCCGCCGCGCTCGACCAGGCGACCGGGACCGACCACGACCCCGACCTCGTGACGGACGCCGAGATGGCCGATCTTCTCGCCGCCGAGGGCCTGCCCGACGGCGCCAACGCCGAGATCGCGGTCTGCCTGCTCATGTGCGCGGGCGACGCCGCCGAGGCCGGAGCGCGCGACGTCGCGGCCAACCTCGTGCTGCGGGCGCGCGGCCTCGTGGGCGAGGCTGCCGCGAAGGCCCTGCTCGAGCTCATCCACGAGACGGACGCGGAGGTGGGCGCCGATGGCGAAGAGTAAGGTCGCGCGTCAGGCGGCGAAGGCCTCCAAGCAGGCCCGGCCCGGCAAGAGGACCATCGCCAAGAACCGCTCGGCGTACCACGAGTACTTCGTCGACGAGACCTTCGAGGCGGGCATCGAGCTCACGGGCACCGAGGTCAAGAGCCTGCGCGAGCGGGCGTGCCAGCTCACGGACGCCTTCTGCCTCATCCGCGGGCGCGAGGCGTGGCTGCACGGCGTGCACATCCACCCCTACTCCAACGGCGGCGTGTGGAACGTGGACCCCGACCGCAAGCGCCGGCTGCTGCTGCACCGCCGCCAGATCGACTACCTGGACGGCAAGCTCCGGCAGAAGGGCCTGGCCCTCGTGCCGCTGGAGATCTACTTCGACGAGCACAACCGCGTGAAGCTGGCGATCGGCCTCGGGCGGGGCAAGAAGCTCTACGACAAGCGCGCGGACATGGCGCGGCGCGACTCCGACCGCGAGATCGCCCGCGCCCTCAAGGAGCGCAGCCGCTAGCGGATGTGGAAAGGGGATAGTCCCTTTTCCACAGGGAAGGGAGAGCGTATGGACGTAACGGCACTGTACAAGTTCTCGTCGGGGCTCTACGTGGTCTCGGCGGACGACGGCGAGCGCGCGGGCGCCTGCCTCGTCAACACGGGCATGCAGGTGACCGCGACGCCGCCCCAGGTCTCCGTCACCGTCAACAAGGAGAACTTCACCTGCGGCGCCATCGAGCGCGCTGGCCACTTCACGCTGGCGATGGTGGACGAGTCGGCGGACATGCCGTTCGTGGGGCGCTTCGGCTTCAGGAGCTCGACGGACTTCGACAAGTTCGACGGCATTCGGAGCGCCGTGTCCGCGACCGGCGACCCCTACCCGCTCGAGCACGTCTGCGGCTTCGTGGCCTGCCGCGTGGTGCGTACGCTCGACGTGGGCACGCACGTGGTCTTCGTCGGCGAGGTCGCGGACGCCGGGAATCTCTCCGGCAGGCCCCCCATGACCTACGCGTACTATCATGGTACGCTCAAGGGCAAGACGCCGCCCAAGGCGTCGTCGTACGTCGAGAGTGCCGACTAGGTGCGCCCGTCGGCGAGAAAGGAGATTGGCATGGCTGAGGAGAAGAAGACCTACACGTTCCGTTGCGTCGTCTGTGGCTATGAGGTCACGGTCGACACCCCCGAGCTGCCGGAGGACTACGTCTGCCCGGTCTGCGGCGTGGGCCCCGACCAGTTCGAGCTCGTCGAGGAGTAGTTGCTCAAAAGGGGCCTGACCCCTTTTAGGCAAGTTTTGGAGGCCGGGCGCTCGCAGGGGCGCTCGGCCCTCGTGTTATCCGGGCGCAAAACGGGTAGAATACCCCCACGGTCGCGTGAGCGGCCCGTACGTTGACAGCCGCATGGTGGTGGCCCTTCTCGCCTCACCTGGCAACCGGGGGTGACTGGTTTCGACAGGGTGGGCCTGAGATGGGCAGCAGGCCGTGGTCTCCTCGCCACGTTAAACAGGGGTACCGTCAAATTGAATTGACGAGAACAACTCTTACGAGCCTCAGCTGGCTCTCGCCGCTTAATTAGATAGCGGCGCGTCGAAGCAGGGATTGCTCCCGTTCCTGCGGAGATGTCATCTCAGGGAGATGCGTGCGCGGACGTAGCCGGTATGCCGCGCGCAAAGATTGAACCGGCTGGGGCGCCAAGCGCGGGTGACCGGGTGCGCGGCGTCCAAGATCCAACCGGACACTGAGCCTGGAGACACCTGTCAGGGGTTCGCTTTGGACCGGAGTTCGATTCTCCGCACCTCCACCATGCACGCTTCGCGGCCGTCGGCCCCCTTGGGCCTGCGGCCGCTGTCATATCCAGACGTTGGGAGGCACCATGTCAGACGAGAAGAACGGCGGAGTCGCACCGGCGCTCGTGCTGGAGGGCGGCGGGTTTCGCGGGATGTTCACGGCGGGCGTGCTCGACGTGCTGCAGGAGCGTGAGCTCTACGGCTTCTCGAGCATCTGGGGTGTCTCGGCCGGCGCGGTGAACGCGGCGAACTTCCGCTCGCGCCAGATCGGGCGCACCATGCGCGACATCCTGGCCTTTCGTGACGACCGGCGCTTCATGTCGCTGTGGTCGTTCGTCACGACGGGCGACGCGGCCGGAGCGGACTTCATGTACGACGAGGTGCAGAACCACCTGGATCCCTGTGACGTGGAGACGTTCAACGCCAGCGAGATCCCGCTGTGGGTCGTCGTCTCGGACGTGACGTTCGGCACGCCGGACTACCTGCGCGTGGAGCGCTTCCCCGAGGACCTGGAGCGCGTGCGCGCCTCGGCCTCGCTGCCCACAGTGAGCCGCCTCGTTGAGATCGACGGTCACCGCTACCTCGACGGCGGCACCACGGACTCGATTCCCTTTGCGGCGGCGCTGGGGCTTCCGGACGCGCCGGAGGTGGCGGGCCGGCCGGCGGCCGACCGCGCGCTCGTGGTGCTCACGCAGGACCGCGGCTTCGTGCGCGAGCAGGCGGGCTCCGGAGAGCAGATCGCGCTGCGCTCGCACCGCTACGACCGCTACCCCTACTACCTGGAGGCGCTGCGCACCCGCGCCGAGCGCTACAACGCCCAGCGCGAGCGGCTCTGGGAGCTCGAGCGCGAGGGGCGGTGCCTGGTCGTGGCACCCGAGGAGCCGGTCAGCGTGGGGTCGTCCACGCGCGACGGCGAGTCGCTCCTCTCGCTCTACGTGGCCGGGCGCCGGCAGGCGACCGAGCGGATCGCGGAGATCGAGGCGTTTCTCGGCTAGGGGTTCTTCTCGCCCGGGGAGGATCCAGAAAAGTGGGACGTTGTCACGGAGGCGTCTACGAATTCGCGGCCTTGTCCCCGGGGCTTCCGGGAATCGCCGCCCTTGGCTTCCGGTCATCCGGGAATCGCCGACCTTGGCACGCTTTCGTCCAAGAAAAGCCGGCCTTGTCCGCCTGCGCGGGGACAAGGTCGGCACTTTTGGGAAAACCTTGCGACAAGGACCCACATTCTTAGAACGCCTTGCGACAAGGACCCGGATTCTTAGAAGGCCCTGCGACAAAGGCGGCGATTTCTAGGGGGCCCGTGCCTGACCCTACGCCAGGCGCGTGATCTCCACGCGGTCGACGAGGCCGTCCACGACGGAGCGCTCGGCCGCCTGCGTGCCGGACTCCATGACGTTGGCGGCGCCGGTGGCCATGGCCAGGCGCAGCGAGTCCTCGATGCCGAGCCCCTGCGCGTCCGCGTAGACGAAGGCCGCCACCACGGAGTCGCCGGCGCCCACGGTGGACCCCACGGGCACCTGCACCGAGGAGGCGTGCCAGGTCTCGTCAGCGGTGGCGAGCAGCGCGCCCTCGCCGCCCATGGAGACCACGACGCGCTCCACGCCCTTCTCGACCAGCTCGCGCGCGGCGGCGGCGATCTCGTCGACGGTCGTGAGCTCGCGGCCCACGAGCGCGGAGAGCTCGTGGTTGTTGGGCTTGGTGAAGAAGGGCTTGCCCTTGAGGCCCGCCTCGAGGGCGTCGCCGTCGGCGTCGAGGTAGACGTGGGCGCCCGCGTGGCGCAGCGTGCGCGTCCAGGTGCCGTAGGTCCCGCGGTCCACGCCGGCGGGGAGGCTGCCGGACAGGACCACGAAGTCGCCCTCGGAGACCTCCTCGGCCAGCACGTCGAGCATCTCCTTGAGCATGGCGTCGGTGACTTCGGGGCCGGGCTCGTTGATGTCGGTGTGGGTGCCCTGCTCGGGGTCGATGACCTTGAGGTTGGTGCGGGTCTCGCCGTTGGCGGGGAAGGCCTTCACGCGGATGCCGGCCTCCTTGAGGGCGCCGGCGATCCAGCTGCCGGTGTCGCCGGAGAGCACGGCCACGGCCTCGGAGGTGCCGCCGAGCTTGGCGATGACCTTGGAGACGTTGATGCCCTTGCCACCGGCGTCGCGCCGCAGCTCGGTGATGCGGTTCACCACGTCGAGCGTGAAGTTGGGGATGTGGACGGTCTTGTCGAGGGCGGGGTTGAGCGTGACGGTGTAGATCATCGGGTCCTCCTCTGGCGCGACGATGGTTGCCACAATTCTAGACCGCCGCCCGCCCGGCCGAGGGGCGTGTCGGCGGGCGCGTCTGTGCAGGTTGTGTGCGGAAAAATCACAGGCTGCCGGACGCGGCGTTGCGCTATACTCTTACAGCTTTTCCACAGAGCCCCGTAATCTCTGACAAAAGCGCGGCGGCTTGTCCAGAAGCCGTCATCTCAGCAGGCACGTAGGAGGAGTCAAGTGAAGAAGTCGACTCAGTTCGCCAAGACCGGCGAAGTCGAGCGCAAGTGGGTGCTCATCGACGCCGAGGGCGCGACGCTCGGCCGTCTGGCGACCACCGCCGCCATGATTCTTCGTGGCAAGAACAAGCCTCAGTACACCCCCAACGCCGACACCGGTGACTTCGTCGTCGTGATCAACGCCGACAAGGTCGTCCTCACGGGCGTCAAGGCCGACCACAAGCAGTACTGGCGCTACTCCGGCTATCTCGGCGGCCTCAAGCTCGAGAGCTTCCGCGAGGCCATGGAGAAGCACCCCGAGCGCGTCGTCGAGCACGCCATCAAGGGCATGCTCCCCAAGACCACCCTCGGCCGCAAGCAGGGCACCAAGCTCAAGGTCTACGCCGGCCCCGAGCACCCGCACACGGCCCAGAACCCCGTCAAGATCGATTGGAGGGCCTAACCGATGGCTGAGAACACCGTAGTCTACACCGGTACCGGCCGCCGCAAGGAGGCCGTCGCCCGCGTTCGCCTGGTGCCCGGCACCGGCAAGGTCGTCGTCAACGGCCGCGAGGCCATCCAGTACTTCGGCCGTCAGCAGCTCGTTGACAACGCGCTGGCCCCGCTGCGCCTGACCGAGACCGCCGAGCGCTTTGACGTGCTCGCCAACCTCGACGGCGGCGGCATCAACGGCCAGTCCGGCGCCCTGCGCCTCGGCATCGCCCGCGCCCTGCTCGACGCCGGCGAGTACCGTGAGGACCTCAAGAAGGCCGGCTTCCTCACCCGTGACGCCCGCGCCGTCGAGCGCAAGAAGTACGGCCTCAAGAAGGCCCGCAAGCGCCCGCAGTTCTCCAAGCGCTAGCGCTTCTCGCCAGGTTTTGCGTTGTTGGGACCCGTCGCAGCTGCGGCGGGTCCTTTTGCGTAGATTTGCCGTCATGCGGGCGAGAAGAACCGCCCGACCGCGCCCGTGCCCGGGGTTGTGCAACAATGGGTGGGTCTTTATGCCAAGACCACTCAGGGGGTTGCAATGAAGTACTTTGGCACGGACGGATTTCGTGGCGAGGCCAACAAGGGCCTGACGGTTGACCACGCCTTCAAGATCGGTCGCTACGTGGGCTGGTACTACGGCGCCCGCCAGGAGCGCAAGGCCCGCGTCGTCGTGGGCAAGGACACGCGCCGCTCCAGCTACATGTTCGAGTCCGCGCTGGTCGCGGGCCTGGTGGCCTCGGGCGCGGACGCCTACATGCTGCACGTCATCCCCACGCCGGGCGTGGCCTACGAGACGGTGGACGGCCGCTTCGACTGCGGCATCATGATCAGCGCCTCCCACAACCCCTACACCGACAACGGCATCAAGCTCGTGAACGGCGAGGGCTTCAAGATGGACGAGGACGTCCTGGAGCTTATCGAGGCCTACATCGACGGCGAGGTGGAGGTGCCGCTCGCCACGGGCGACGCCATCGGCTGCACCGTGGACTACATGCAGGGCCGCAACCGCTACATCGCCCACCTCATCGCGAGCGCGAACTTCTCCCTCCAGGGCGTGAAGGTGGGCCTGGACTGTGCCAACGGCGCCGCGTCCTCCGTGGCCAAGCCGGTCTTCGACGCGCTCGGCGCCGACGTCCGCGTGATCAACAACGCGCCGGACGGCTTCAACATCAACGTGGACTGCGGCTCCACCCACATCGACCGCCTGCGCCGCCACGTGGTGGAGCAGGGCCTGGACGTGGGCTTTGCCTACGACGGCGACGCCGACCGGTGCCTGGCCGTGGACGAGCGCGGCAACGTGGTGGACGGCGACCTCATCCTCTACATCTGCGGCGTCTATCTCAACAAGCACGGCCGCCTCACGGCCGGCACGGTGGTGCCTACGGTCATGAGCAACTACGGCCTGTTCAAGGCCTTCGACGAGGCGCACCTCTCCTACGAGACCACGGCGGTGGGCGACAAGAACGTCTACGCCTGCATGCGCGAGAACGGCTACAGCCTGGGCGGCGAGCAGTCCGGCCACATCATCTTCGGCGACATCGAGTGCACCGGCGACGGCATCATGACGTCGCTGCGCATCATGGAGGTCTACCGCGCCGAGCGCGAGAAGCTCTCGCAGCTCGCCGCGCCGGTGAAGCTCTACCCGCAGGAGCTCGTGAACGTCCGCGTGACGGACAAGGACGCCGCCATGGGCGACGCGGCCGTGCTCGCGGCCGTCAAGAGGGCCGAGGAGTTCCTCGCCGGCCAGGGCCGCGTGCTCGTGCGCGCCTCCGGCACCGAGCCGCTCGTGCGCGTGCTCGCCGAGGCGCCGACCGACGAGCTCTGCGACCAGGCAAACGCCATCGTGCTCGAGGCGCTCGAGCCGTTCCGCGCGTAGGGCGCGGCCCGGAAGGGGGATCTCATGTGCGGAATCGTGGGCTACACCGGTAGGGACCAGGCCGTGGGCTACCTGATCGAGGGGCTGCGCACGCTCGAGTACCGCGGCTACGACTCGGCGGGCGTCGAGGTCGTGGGCACGGACGGCGAGCTGCACGGCGTCAAGTGCGCCGGCCGCGTGGCCACCCTCGCGGACCGCTGCGAGACCGCCAACCTCGTCGGCACCACCGGCATCGCCCACACGCGCTGGGCGACGCACGGCGCGCCGACCGACCGCAACTCCCACCCGCACCGCGACTGCACGGGTCGCATCGCGATCGTGCACAACGGCATCATCGAGAACTTCCGCGAGCTGCGGGGCTATCTCAAGCGGTCCGGCCACGAGCTCGTGAGCGAGACCGACTCCGAGGTCATCGCCCACCTCATCGAGGAGGCGTGGGCGGGCCCGGCCGCCGGCGACCTCGTCGCGGCGGTGCGCAACGCGGTCCGGCGCCTCGAGGGCTCCTGGGCGCTCGCGGTCGTCTGCGCCGACGCCCCGGACCAGATCGTCTGCGCCCGCAACGGCTCGCCGCTCGTGGTGGCCTCCACGGAGTCCGGCGCCTACGCGGCCTCCGACGTGACGCCGCTCGCAAGCGTCACCTCGCACGTCATCCAGCTCGAGAACGGCCAGATCGCCCGCCTGGAGGCCTCCGGCCGCGTGAGCGTCTTCGACGAGGACGGCGCGCCCGTGGAGCACCCCACGACGCTCGACATCGACTGGGACGCCTCGGCGGCGACCCTCGGCGGCTACTCCGACTTCATGGCCAAGGAGATCGCCGAGCAGCCCGAGGCCATCGAGCGCCTGCTCGAGGGGCGCCTGGGCGAGAAGGGCATCTACCTCGACGAGCTCTCCATGACCGGCGAGGACCTCGCCTCGATCGACCTCGTCTACCTCATCGCCTGCGGCACGTCCTACCATGTGAGCCTCATCGCCCGCACGCTGATCCAGACCTGGGCCAAGGTGCCCGTGATCTGCGACTACGCGTCCGAGTTCAACTACGAGCAGGACGTCATCGTGACGCCCAACACGCTCTGCGTGATCATCACGCAGTCCGGCGAGACGGCGGACACGCTCACGGCGGCGCGCCGCATGAGGGGCATGGGCTGCAAGGTCTTCGCGATCACCAACGTGCTCGGCTCCACGGCCGCGCGCGAGTCCGACGGCACGCTCTACGTGCAAGCGGGCCCCGAGGTCTGCGTGGCCTCCACGAAGGCGTACACGGCGCAGATGGTGGCGAGCGCGCTGCTCGCCCTGCGCCTCGCCCAGGCGCGCGGCGAGATGGACCGCGCCGAGGTGGAGCGCCACTACCGCGACCTCCGCGCGCTGCCCGACCTCATCCGCGAGGTGATCTCCCGGTCCTGGCAGGACAAGCGGGCCGCGCCCGTCTTCCGTCGCGCGCACTCGGCGCTCTTCCTCGGCCGGGGCGTCAACTCGACGACCGCCTACGAGGGGGCGCTCAAGCTCAAGGAGATCAGCTACCTGCACGCGGAGGCCTACCCCGCCGGGGAGATGAAGCACGGGCCGATCGCACTGCTCGAGCCGGGCTTCCCGGTCGTGGCGATCGTCCCCGAGGACCGGGTGCACGACAAGACGGTCTCCAACATCCAGGAGGTCATCGCGCGCGGCGCCGTCTGCGTGGCCGTGGCCACCGACGGCGACGAGGCCGTGGCCTCGCTCGTGGAGCACGTCCTGTGGATCCCGCCCGTGGCCGACGAGCTGCTCGTGCCCATCGTGGCCGTCGTGCACCTGCAGATGCTCGCCCGCTACGTGGCGCGCGCCCGCGGCTGCGACGTGGACAAGCCGCGCAACCTCGCCAAGTCCGTCACCGTGGAGTAGCCCCATGGCGACGGCTGGCATCGGCGTGGACATGCTCGAGATCTCTCGAATGGAGCGCGTGCTCGCACGGACCCCCAACTTCGTGCGGCGCGTCTTCACCGAGGACGAGCGCGCCTACTGCGAGAAGACCGCCCGTCCCGCGGAGCACTACGCCGCGCGCTTCGCCGCGCGCGAGGCGGTGGTCAAGGCGCTGGGGACGGGCTTTGCGGACGGCGTGGGCTTCCGCGACGTCTCGGTGGGGCGCGACGAGGCCGGGCGGCCCCGGGCGCTGCTCACCGGGCGCGCCGCCGAGCTCGCGCGCGAGCTGGGGATCCGGGAGATCGCGCTCTCCATCTCGCACACCCATGACGTCGCGGTGGCCAACGCGATCGCCGTGACCGACGACGTGCGCCCCGCCCCGGACGCCCGGCGCGAGGCCGAGCGCGCGCTCGCGAGCTCGTTCAGGGAGGCGCGCGCCGTCCTCGACGAGCTCGAGCGCATACAGGAGAGTGAGCTGGACAAGATCCGGGAGTGACCTCCCGAGAAGGAGCGGAAGACATGCAGCCTGTGCTGAACATAGACGACGTCAAGCGCGTCGAGGTGGCGCTCACCCGCGAGGGCGTGAGCGTCGCCGAGCTCATGCGCCGCGCCGGGCTCGCGGCGGCCCGGGAGTCCCTGGAGCTCGGCGAGGTCGAGAACGTGGTCGTGCTCGTGGGCCTGGGCAACAACGGCGGCGACGGCTGGGTCGCCGCCGAGGCCCTCCACGCGCGCGGTGTCAACGTGACGGTGGTGAGCCCGATCGAGCCGGACGCGCTCTCGGGGGACCTCGCCCGTCAGGTCGCCCAGAGCGCCGAGCGCGCGGGCGTCTCGGTGCTCGTGGGGCCGTCCCGCGACGAGCTCGAGGTTCTTCTCGCCACGGCGGACGTCGTCCTGGACTGCATGCTGGGGACCGGCTTTCACGGCAACGTGCGGCCGCCCTTTGACATCTGGATCGAGTGCGTGAACGCCTGCGCCGCCCGCGTGGTCGCCGTCGACGTGCCGAGCGGCCTTTCGGCCGAGACCGGGCGCGCGGAGGGCCCGTGCGTGGTTGCGGACATGACCGTGACGATGCTCTCCCTCAAGCCGGGCCTGCTCGCCGACGACGGCCGCGACGTGACCGGCGCCATCGTTGTCGCGCCGCTCGCCGAGCAGACCGAGCGTCTCGTGATCGACGAGGACCCGGTCGCCTGGCGCACCGACCTCATCGACTACCTCGACGCCCTGGCGCCGCGCACCGCCTCGGTGGACAAGTTCGCGCGCGGCTCGGTGCTCGTCGTGGGCGGGTCGCGCCGCTACCCGGGCGCCGCGATCATGGCGGCCCGTGCCGCGGCGCGCATGGGCGCCGGCTACGTGACGCTGGCCACGCCCGCCTCCGCCGCGCCGGTCGCCCAGGCCCACCTGCTGGAGATCCCCGTCGTCCCGCTGTCCGAGGACGCGGACGGCACCTTCACCGCCGAGGCGTGCGACGTGGTCCGTGCCCTCGCCGAGCGCGCGAGCGCGGTGCTCGTGGGCCCGGGCATGCGCGTGAGCGGCGGCACGGCCGCGATCGTCTCGGCCCTGCTCGAGTGCGACGTGCCGCTGGTCGTGGACGCCGACGGCCTCAACTGCCTGGCGCGCCTCACCAACGGCGCTCTGCCCAGCCTTCCCGAGGTCATCCGCCGGGACGCCCCGCTCGTGCTCACCCCGCACCGCGGCGAGCTCGGCCGGCTCGTGGGCCGTCGCGGCGGTGCGGCGCCCTCCTCGCTCGTGGAGCAGCTTGCCGCTGCGCGCGAGATCGTGTGGTCCGACGGCGGCTCCGAGCTCGTGGTCGTGAGCAAGGGCACGGCGACGGCCTGCGTGAGCGTCGAGAAGGCCGTGCTCCCCAAGCCCGGCCCCGCGGCGCTCGCCACGGCGGGCTCCGGCGACGTGCTTGCTGGTATGATGGCATCGGCCCTCGCGCAGCGGCACGGCGAGGACGTCGATCTTGCGCTGCTGGCGGCCTACGTCTGCGAGGTGCACGCGTATGCGGGCTCGCTCGCGGCGGAGCGCGTCGGCTCGCGTGCCGTCATGGCGGGGGACGTCATCGACGTGATCGGGATCGCCAGCGATGCCGTCGACGAGCACGTCGCCTACCCCGAGGTCCCGTCCGGGGAGTAGCGCGGCGCGCCGGGAGGGGGAAGCAGCGTGGAGAGGGTCCAAGGTCCGGAGAGCCGCTGGTCGTGGGTCGAGGTCAACCTCGCGGCGCTGAGGCGCAACACGACCGCCTTCAGGAGGCGGCTCGAGCGCGGCGTCCAGATGATGTGCGTCGTCAAGGCGGACGCCTACGGGCACGGCGCTGTGCCGTGCATGAAGGTCATGCACTCGGCGGGCGCGAGCCAGTTCGCCGTGGCGACCGTCGCGGAGGGCGTGGCCCTGCGCGAGGCCGGCATCGAGTGGCCCATCCTCGTGCTCTCCGAGCCGCCCGTGGACTGCGTGCGCACACTCGTGGAGCACGACCTCATGCCGTCGGTCTACACGGCCGACTTCGCGCTCGCGCTGGGCGAGGCGGCCGCCGCGCAGAACCGCGTGGCCCGCTATCACCTGGCCGTGGACACGGGCATGACGCGCATCGGCGTGCGCCGCTCGGACGCGGTGGAGCTGCGCCGCACGATCGACTTCCACCGGGGGCTGGAGTGCGCGGGCACCTTCACCCACTTCGCCACCGCAGACGTGCCCGACGACTGGGACTTTGCCCTGCAGCTCAACCGCTTCCGCGAGACCGTGGAGGCCCTGCGCGGCGCCGGGCTGGACACGGGGCTCATCCACTGCGACAACACGCCGGGCACGATCATGCACCCGGAGTGCCACTTCGACATGTGCCGCGTGGGCATCGGGCTCTACGGCCTGCACCCGGCGGAGGCTACCCGCTCCTACCTGGACCTCGAGCCGGTCATGAGCGTGCGCGGCCGCGTCACGCGCGTCGTCTACCCCAACGTGGGCGACGGCGTGGGCTACGGGCTCACCTGGCGCGTGCCCAAGCAGAACATCCAGGTCGCCACCGTGCCGATCGGCTACGCGGACGGCCTCGCGCGCGAGCTCTCCAACCAGATGGACGTCATCGTCAACGGCATGCGCTGCCGCCAGGTGGGCAACATCTGCATGGACCAGTTCATGTTCGCAATGGACGTGAACGGCGCGCGCTCCTATCGCCCCACGCGGCCGGTGGAGTACGGCGACGTGGTCACCGTCCTGGGCGCGGACGACGACGAGCGCATCACGGCGGAGGAGATGGCCGGGCTGAGAAACACGATTAACTACGAGGTCGTGTGCGACTTTGGGATGAGACTTGAGAAGATCTACACGTAAGGGGACGGCCGCAGGTGGCACCGCCGCCGAGAGAAGGGGGCTCGACCTCATGTCCGTCATGCACATACCCGGCCACGAGCATCAGGGGCCGCGCGAGGTCACGCTGCAGGAGATCCGCGACCTCATGGGCAACTGCCAGCTCTGCCCGCTCGGGGCCACGCGCACGAACCTCGTCTTCGGCGTGGGCAACCCGCACGCGCGCGTGATGTTCATCGGCGAGGGGCCCGGGCGCAACGAGGACCTGCAGGGCGAGCCGTTCGTCGGCGCCGCCGGCCACAAGCTGGACGCGCTTCTCGGCTGCGCGGGCCTCACGCGCGACGAGATCTACATCGCCAACGTGGTGAAGTGCCGCCCGCCCGGAAACCGCAACCCCAAGCCGGAGGAGATCGAGGCCTGCGCGCCGTTTTTGCGCGAGCAGATCCGATCGATCTGGCCTGACGTGATCGTGTGCCTGGGCAACTTCGCCTCGCAGTTCGTGCTGCGCACGAGCGCGGGCGTGACGTCGCTGCGCGGCCAGCTCTACCAGACCGGCCACTTCACCGTGTGCCCGACGTTCCACCCGGCGGCCTGCATCTACCACTCGGACTGGCAGCCGCTGCTGGAGGCGGACCTCAAGATGGTGGGCGCGTGGCTCGCGGAGCACCCGGCCGGGACGGAGGCGTAGATGGGCGAGCGGAGCTTTCGCACGGGCTCGCGCGAGGAGACGATCGCGCTGGGCGAGCGGCTGGGCCGTGCGCTCGTCGCTGGGGACGTGCTCGTGCTGACCGGCGACCTCGGGGCGGGCAAGACCCAGCTCACCAAGGGCATCGCGGCGGGCATGGGCGTGGAGGCCGACGTGACGAGCCCCACGTTCACGATCGAGATGGTCTACGAGGGCGCCGAGATGCCGCTCTGCCACTTCGACCTCTACCGGCTCGACTCCGCGGAGCAGCTGGAGGACACCGGCATCTTTGACGTGCTCGGCGCCGACGGCGTGTGCGTGATCGAGTGGGGCGAGCAGTTCGCTGACGAGATCGGCGACGCGCGCGTGGACGTCTTCGTGACGCGCCTGGACGATGAGGCCGCGCCGGGCGAGGAGCCCCCGCGCGAGGTCCGGCTGGTCGCGCACGACGCCCGAGGCGACGCCCTTCTCGCCAGCCTGTAAATTGGGGACAGGTTCTTTTTTACAGAAAACTTTTATGTGAAAAGGAACACGTCCTCTTTGGCACCCCTTTGACAGAAAATGAGAGAAATTCTCAGTTGATACTCAGTCTCACTATGCTATGATTCCCTCAGACGAGAGGGAGGTGGGACATGCCAGCGAGAAACACCGTGCAGCGCCAGGTCATCGAGGGTGCGCTGCGGCGCCTTGCCAACCATCCCACCGCCGACGACGTCTACGAGGCCGTTCACGCGGAGCACCCCGGCATCGGACGGGCGACCGTCTATCGTACGTTGGGGAGGCTCGCCGACGAGGGCGCGATCGGCCGCGTCCGCATCAACAACGGCGCCGACCGCTTTGACCACCAGACGTTCGCCCACTACCACGTGCGCTGCACGCACTGCGGCCGGGTGGACGACGTGATGGTCCCCGTGCTCGACGAGGGCGCGGAGCGGGCGGCGGAGCGCACCTCCGGCTACCGGATCTGCGGCCACACGCTGCAGTTCGACGGCGTGTGCCCCGCGTGCCAGGCGGCCGAGCGGCAGGACGAGGCATCAACGGCCCGGGCGAGCGCCTGAGCCGCGTGCATAGGAGAGGGGCGGGGCCGCGGCTCCGCCACCGACAAACGAGGAGGTTTCACGATGGACAAGTGGGTCTGCAAGGTCTGCGGTTACATCTACGAGGGCGCCGAGCCGCCGGCGGAGTGCCCGGTCTGCAAGGCTCCCGCGAGCCAGTTCGAGAAGGTCGAGGGTGAGCTCAAGCTCGCCGCCGAGCACGAGTACGGCATCTACGCCAAGACCGTGAAGGACAACCCCGACATCTCCGACGAGGACAAGGCCTACATCCTCGAGCAGCTCAAGGCCAACTTCACCGGCGAGTGCTCCGAGGTCGGCATGTACCTCTGCATGGCGCGCATCGCGCACCGCGAGGGCTACCCCGAGATCGGCCTTTACTGGGAGAAGGCCGCCTACGAGGAGGCCGAGCACGCCTCCAAGTTCGCCGAGCTGCTGGGCGAGGAGCTTGAGCCCAACATGAAGGCCGACACCAAGGCCAACCTGGCCTGGCGCGTCGACTGCGAGTTCGGCGCCACCGCCGGCAAGACGGAGCTCGCCGCCTGCGCCAAGAAGAACGGCCTCGACGCCATTCACGACACCGTTCACGAGATGGCTCGTGACGAGGCCCGCCACGGCAAGGCTCTCAAGGGCCTGCTCGAGCGCTACTTCGGCTAATGGCCGGCCGGCCCAGGAAGAAGGCCGCCGGATCCGCCCGATCGAAGAAGGTCAAGCCCTCAGGGCCCGTGCCGTGCGCGGTGCTCTGGGGGCTTGACCCCTCTGGCGAGAAGGGCGCGGCGGTGCGCGGGGTCCTGCGCGAGATGGGCGTGGTGGCGCGGACGGCATTGCCGGAGCGCCTGGGGGACGCGGCGGGTGCGTTCGCGCGGCTGCCGGGGTTCCGGCCGGCGCCCGTGCCGTACGCCGGGCCGGCGCCAGTGGCGGATGAGTTCGTGCTGCTCTGCGGCCTGACGGACGCGCAGGTGAACGAGTTTCTCGCCCACTCGCGCGAGGCGGGGTGCGTGGTGGGGCACAAGGCGCTGCTCACCAAGGTCAACCGCGCCTGGCCGCTCGCGAAGCTCATCGAGGCGGTTGTCGCCGAGCACGCCCAGATGGGCGGCGGGGACGGCGCCGCGTAAAAAACTGCCGACTTGGCAGAGACTCGGCCGCCGGTCTGCACAAAAGGCCCGACTTGGCAGGGCGCCGGCCTGCCGGGCGAGCCGCCAACTGGGCGTTCTTCTCGCCCACTGCACAAACTAGCCGACTTGGCAGGCGATTCTCTGCCAAGTCGGCATCTTTGTGCGCGCCACCCCGCGCATCTCTGCCAAGTCGGGCCTTTTGTGCAGCTGATGGCGCGCTCCCGCCATGCTGCGATTTGACTACACTAGACGAGTTGAACCTCCGAGCGAGAAGAGCTGTGAATGGCCGAGAAGATCATCCTTGCGCTGGACACGTCCACGGACATGCTGGCCTGCGCCGTCGGGCGCGTGGGCGCGGACGGTGCCGTGGAGGTGCTGTCCTCGCGCGACCACCTGTGCCGCCGGCGAGCCAACGTGGAGCTTGTGACCACGGCGCAGGAGGCGCTCGCCGAGGCGGGCCTTGCGATGGGCGACCTCGATGCCGTGCTCGTGGGGCGTGGCCCGGGCTCGTTCACGGGCGTGCGAATCGGCATCGCCACGGCCAAGGGCCTCGCGTGCGGCGCGGGCCTGCCGCTCTACGGCACCTCGGCGCTCGATGCGATGGCGTGGTCCGCGCATGCCGCCGGCGCGCGCGGCACGCTCGCCGTGGCGGGAGACGCCATGCGCGGCGAGGTCTACCCCGGCATCTACGAGCTGGACGAGGCCGGCGCGCACCGCACCTTTCCGGCGGAGACCGTGCTCAAGGCGGACGCCTGCGTGGCCGCCTGGGCGGAGCGCGCGGACGCGGCCGAGCTCACGCTCACGGGCAACGGCCTGGTCAAGTACCGGGCGCGCTTTGAGGCGGCGGGTCTGACGTCCTTCTCGCCCGAGGAGGCGTGGTATCCCACCGGCGAGGGGCTGCTCCGCGCCGCCGTGGAGGCCGGCGTCTTTGACGGTCCCGCCGCGCAGCCCGGCGATCCGGCGCTGGTCCTGCCCATCTACACGCGCCTCTCCGATGCCGAGGAGGCCGAGCGCACGAGGTTGGGCCTCAAGGCTCCGGCGACCGTGGAGCTCACCGGCGTGGACGACGCGCTCGCGGGCATCCACCTGCAGCTGCGCCCGATGACGCTGAACGACACTGCCGCGGTGGCCGCGCTCGAGGCCGCCGCCTACGAGGGCTCCGCGCACACGCCGTGGACGGAGCGCATGTTCTACGAGGAGCTCTCCCAGCCCGGGCGCAGCTGGTGGGTCGCGCATGACCAGGGTCGGGTCATCGGCTTTGCGGGCGGCGTGCTCGCGGGGGCGGACTTTGAGGTCGAGGAGGTCGTCGTGGACGCGGCGCGCCGGCGCGAGGGCATCGCCACGCGCCTGGTTGCCCGCGTGGCCTACGACGCGCAGATGCTCGGCGCGCAGACGATTTCCCTTGAGGTGGACGAGAAGAACGGGCCGGCTCGTGCCCTCTACGGCGCGCTCGGCCTCGCGGAGGAGGGGCGGCGCCCGGGCTACTACGGCGCCGGCCACGACGCCCTCATCCTGCGCGCCCCGCTGCCGCTCGCGGCGGACGCCGTGATCGCGACCGGCCGTCCGGAGCCGGCGCCGTCCATCCGCCCGTGGCCGATCGAGGCCGCGTCGCGCACGCCCGAGGCCACGGCCGCGCTCGCCGCCGCCGGTCCGCTCATCCTTTCGATCGAATCCTCCTGCGACGAGACCGCCATGGCCGTGACGGACAGCCACGGCGTGGTCTGCGCAAGCGTCGTGGCCACGCAGATTGACTTTCACGCGCGCTTTGGCGGCGTGGTTCCCGAGATCGCCTCCCGCAAGCACACCGAGGCCATCGTGGGCGTCTTCGAGGAGACGCTCGCGCGCGCCGGCGAGCACTTTGGCGTGGACACGCTGACGCCGGCGGACCTCGCGGCCGTGGGCGTGACGGCGGGCCCGGGTCTCGTGGGCGCGCTCGTGGTGGGCGTGGCCTTTGCCAAGGGCCTCTGCGCGGCCGCTGACCTGCCGCTCATTGCCGTGCACCACCTCGAGGGCCACCTCATGGCCAACCTCTTTGAGACGCCGGACCTCGAGCCGCCCTTCGTGGCGAGCATCGTCTCCGGCGGCAACACCATGCTCGTCCACGTGCGCGCCTGGGGCGACTACGTACTTCTGGGCGCTACGATCGACGACGCGGTGGGCGAGGCCTTTGACAAGGTGGCCAAGGCGCTTGGGCTGGGCTATCCCGGTGGCCCCGTAATCTCCAAGCTCTCCGCGCAGGGCAACCCCAAGGCCATTCACTTCCCGCGCGCGATGCTGCACAGCGGGGACTACTCGTTCAGCCTCTCTGGTCTCAAGACCGCCGTCATCACCTACATCGAGGGCGAGAACCGCGCCGGGCGCGCCATCAATCTGCCCGACCTTGCCGCGAGCTTTGAGGCGGCCGTGATCGACGTGCAGGTGGCCAAGGCCGTGACGGCGGTGGAGGAGACGGGCGTCTCCGACTTCTGCGTCGGCGGCGGCGTGGCGGCCAACCCGGGACTCCGCGCGGCGTACAAGCGCGAACTCGAGAAGCGCGGCGTGCGCGTGACCGTGCCGCCCATGCGCGCCTGCGGTGACAACGCGGCCATGATCGGCATCGCGGCCCTGCGGAGCTACAACGCCGGGTCCTTCTCGCCCCTCACGCTGGACGCGGACCCCAACGCGCCTTTGGGAGCATGGGCCACCCCCAACGCCCCGGTTCCGCCCACGTGGGAGTGAGATGTTCGTCTGCGACTACGAGTCCCCTCTTGGGCGGATGCTGCTCGCGGCCGATGATACCAGCCTGACGGGCGCATGGTTCTATGGCCAGCGCTCCTTTGCGCGTGGGCTGGAGGATGCCGAGAAGAACGTGGAGGCCGAGGCGCCCGCGCTGGCGGCCGCGCGCCGCTGGCTGGACGCGTACTTCGCGGGCGGGCGTCCCGATGTTGCGGACATGCCGCTGGCCCCGCACGGCACCGCCTTCCAACGTCGCGTGTGGAATGCGCTTCTCGCCATCCCGTACGGGGAGACGCGTACGTACGGCGAGCTTGCAGCTGCGCTGGGTTCGTCGCCGCGCGCCGTGGGTGCTGCGGTGGGCAAGAACCCCATCAGCGTGATCGTTCCCTGCCACCGCGTGCTCGGCGCGAACGGCTCCCTCACCGGCTACGCCGGCGGCCTCAGCCGCAAGCGGGCCCTTCTCGAGCTTGAGGGCATCCTCCCGTCGCCGTCCGCCAAGAATCCCGAGCTACGCGCGCCCGGGTTGATGTCCTCGCGCGCGTAGCTCGGGAAACATGTCCAAAAGACCATAAATCCCGACTTGCGCACCCTTCTCGCCGTGCGTAACTCGGGATTCGTAGTCGCGCCGACCTCAGACGTACGTGCAGGCTAGGATTCTCGCCCAAGGTGCCTAACGCCACCGGCGGTTTGCCGACAAGGCCCTCCGCGAGTTCTTGCCGCGCGTTTTGCGGCAAGCTGTCCGAGCGCCGGACCTTGTCGCCCGGCCGCCCCATGGCGACCTAGCACGCGCCGGACCCGCACATGAGGGAGATGATCGTCCGGTCCGTCTCGCGCATGCCCTGCGCCGCGAGCACGCCTACGTTGCGGATCGTGTTCTCCACGCCCTTGACCACGATGCCGTCGCCGCCGTAGAACTGCTTGCCCTGTTGCTGCATCTGCATGCCCAGAAGCCCCGCCTCCACCGCGCTCGCGATCTTGGCCGCGCAGCTCGCCTTGGCGCCGTCGCAGACCATGCCGGAGTCGATGGCGATCGCGTTCACCACGGTGTGCGCCACCTCGTCCGCGCGCCCGCCGTGGAGGTAGGTGATGCCGGCCGCCGCGCCCGCGCCCGCGCTCGTGGCGCCGCAGTAGGCGGAGAGCCGGCCGATGCCGGTCTTGAGGTGGATGGTCACGAGGTTTGACACCACGAGCGCGCGCAGCAGCTCCTCGTGGGAGACGCCCAGCTCCTGCGCGTAGACGATCACGGGGACGCTCGCCGTGAGGCCCTGGTTGCCGCTGCCGGAGTTGATGACCACCGGCAGCTCGCAGCCGCCCATGCGCGCGTCGGAGCCGGCGGCCGCCCAGGCCTTGGCGCGGTTGGCCACGCCGTCGCCGTACGCGGAGAGCAGAACGCTGCCGATGTTGGCGCCCCACTCGCCCTCGAGCCCCTCGCGCGCGATGGCCATGTTGCAGGCGATCTGCCGGCCCAGGACCTGCTTCACGTCCTCCAGGTCCACCGCGCCGGCAAACTCGACGATCCTCTCGATGGAGAGGTAGCTGCGGTCCGTGCCGGCGTCCTTCTCGCCTGCGGTCTCCTCGAAGGGCTCGCTGAGAAGGACCTCGCCGTCGCGCTCCACGCGGATGACGTTGGTGTGCGAGCCGGCGATCTCGCAGAGCGCCGTGTGGCCGCCGGCCGAGACGCGCACCTGGATGTCGAAGATCCACGGCCGCTCGCTCGGCGCCACGGCGACCTCGTGCTCGGCGAGAAACGCATGCATCTCCTCGATCTGCTCGGGCGTGACGCCGGCCAGGACCTCGAGCTGGGCGTCCGCGTCTCCGGCGACCGCGCCCGCCGCGGCAGCCGCCTCGATGCCGCGTGCGCCGCCCGTGTTGGGCACGACGACGCTCTTCACGTTCTTGATGATGTTGGCGCTCGCGGCCACCTCCACGCGCTCGGGCAGCGCTCCGAGCGTCTGGCGTGCGAGCGCGGCGCAGTAGGCCACGGCGATGGGCTCGGTGCAGCCCATCGCGCAGACGAGCTCCTCCTCGAGAATGGCGACGTAGGCGTCGTAGGTTTCCTGGTCCATGAAGGCCTCCTGGGCGACCCGTTACGGCGGTGTTTCTCAGCAGTCTATCAGCTCGCGGTCCTTCTCGCCCCACGCTATTCTGCTGACGTGCGCGTAACTTTCTCGCATCGGGCCGTGTGCCGCGGCCCGCTTGCAAGGGGGAGGGGAATGGGTCCCCTCCGGTTGCGTCGCGCGGAAGGGGATTACCACACAAGGGAAAGGAACCACCATGAAGGCCACCCCGCACGTGTACGTATCTGACAGAGTCTCTCGCCGCGACTTCCTCAAGCTCTCGAGCCTCGTGGCGGGCATGGGAGGCGTGATGGTCCTTTCCGGCTGCGGCCCCGCCGCGCAGGATGCCACCACCGATGACGCCGCGATCGACGACGCGGCCGCCGACGCCGGCGAGGCCACGCTCGGCGACGGCGCGACCCTGCGCGTTGGCATGGAGGCGGCCTACGCCCCGTACAACTGGCAGGTCTCCGAGGAGTCCGAGTACACCATCCCCATCGAGAACGTCTCCGGTGCCTTTGCCGACGGCTACGACGTCCAGGTGGCCAAGATGATCGCCGAGGGCCTGGGCATGGAACCCGTGGCCGTGAAGCTCGACTTTGCCGGCCTGATCGACGCGCTCAACACCGGTCAGATCGACATCGTCTGCGCCGGCATGTCCGTCGACCCCGACCGCGCGCAGTCCGCGGACTTCTCCGACTCCTACATCGACGACGACATCGTGATGATTACCACCAAGGATTCCGCCTACGCCGGCGCCACCACTTTCGCCGACCTCGCGGGCGCCTCGATCATGGGCCAGGCCGCCACGATGTACGACACCGTGATCGACCAGATCCCCGACATCAACCACATGACCCCGGGCGAGACCGTGCCCGTGGTCGTGGAGAGCCTCGCCTCCGGCACGAGCGACGTCATCACCTACTCGATGCTCTCCGTGCCCAAGCTGCTGGAGACCTACCCCGACTTCGTGGAGCTCGAGATGACCGACAAGTTCGAGGGCTCGGTCATGCCCGACAACGCGGCCATCGCCAAGGGCCAGGACGCGGCGCTTGAGAAGATCAACGAGATCATCGGCGGCATCCCCGAGGACGAGCGCCAGCAGATGTGGAACGACTGCATGGACCGTCAGCCCGCGTAGCGACGGCACACAATCACGTAAGATGAGGGGCGCACGCCGCAGGTGACGGCGTGCGCCCGCACGCATGAAACGAGAAGGAGAGAGAACATGAGCTCTGCCCCCTCAGGAGAGCCGACGACGAGAAGACCGCGCGGTCGCGTGGCCTCGTTCTTCCTTGACGACCATCGCTACGTTCTTCTCGGAACGAGCGCGGCGGCCTTCGTGGGCATGCTGCTCTCGAGCTCGCCGCGCCCCGCGATGAGCTTTCTGGCCCAGGCGTTCACGGTCGAGCTGGTGATGTACTACCTGCTCGTGGCATGGCTCGTGGTGAGCGCCGTCGCGCTCGTGGTGAAGCTCGTCAAGTGGCGCGACTACGCGTCCGTCTCGCCGTTTGCCAAGCCCGCCGTGCGGCGCGTGCTGCGCTGCGCGTCCTACGTGGTCTGGGCGATGGTGCTCGTGCTCTTTGTGGACCGCGTGGTCATGGGCGTGGCCTCCGCCTGGAACGTGGCCGTGGCGGCCGCCAGCATGGCCAACCCCAAGCGCCCGGAGCCCATGCTGGAGAGCATGTGCTACATCCTCTACCAGGGGCGCGACACGTTCTTCACCGGTCTTGTCACCACCGTCGAGCTGGCCGTCTTTGGTACCGTGATCGCGTTTTTCCTGGCGCTGCTGCTGGTCTTTGCGCGCATCCAGACCGTCGACCGGCCGGACAACGACTTCGTGCGCTTCTGGAAGGTCGTGGGCTCGGGCTTTGCCAAGGTCTACTCCACCGTGGTGCGCGGCACGCCGATGATGGTCCAGGCCATGATCATCTACTACGGCGTCTTTGGCATCCTGCGCATGACGGCGCTCACCACCACGCAGATCAACGGCATCTGGACGACGTTTCTCGCCGGCCTGGTGACCATCACGCTCAACTCCACCGCCTACATGATGGAGGTCCTGCGCGGCGGCATCGAGTCGGTGGACAAGGGTCAGGCGGAGGCGGCGCGCTCGCTCGGCCTCTCGCAGTGGCAGGCCATGGCCAAGGTCGTCTTCCCGCAGGGCATCAAGTACTCGATCCCCGGCCTCTCCAACGAGCTCGTCATCAACATCAAGGACTCGTCGGTGCTCTCCGTGATCGGCACGTTTGACCTCATGTTCGCCACCACCACCGTGGCCGGCATCTACTACCAGCAGTTCCAGACGGCCCTCATCTCCACGGTGGCCTATCTCATCCTCACGATGGTGGCGTCGTGGCTGCTCGGGCGTTTTGCGCGCCGCTTTGACGTGAAGATGGAGGCCGTCGGCAGCACGTCGGACCAGCCCGTGAAGGCGCAGCTCATCAAGGCCGAGAACGACAGGACGGAGCACTAGCATGTCTCACACCGCAACGGCAGGCGCCGCCACAACGGCCGCCGAGCCCATGGTCCGCATCGAGGGCCTGCGCAAGTCCTTCGGCAGCCTGGAGGTCCTGCGCGACATCAACCTCGACGTCATGCCCGGTCAGGTGGTCACGATCATCGGCGCCTCGGGCTCCGGCAAGTCCACGCTTCTGCGCTGCATCAACCTGCTCGAGACGCCCGACGCCGGCCACGTGTGGTTCCACGGCGCCGACCTCGCGGCCGAACACGTGGACGTGAACCGCCTGCGCGAGAAGATCGGCATGGTGTTCCAGGGCTTCAACCTGTTCAACAACATGAACGTGCTCGACAACTGCACGCTCGCGCCCGTGACGCTCAAGAAAATGGGCAAGGCCGAGGCCGAGGAGGTCGCTCTGCGCCACCTGGAGTCCGTGGGCCTCGCGCAGTTCGCGCGCGCGGACGTGAACAACCTCTCCGGTGGCCAGAAGCAGCGCGTGGCCATCGCGCGCGCCCTCTGCATGCAGCCTGACCTCATGCTCTTCGACGAGCCCACCTCGGCGCTCGACCCGGAGATCGTGGGCGAGGTGCTGGAGGTCATGCGCCGACTGGCGGCCGAGGGCATGACGATGGTCGTGGTCACGCACGAGATGGCCTTCGCCAAGAACGTCTCCGACGAGGTCGTCTTCATGGACAAGGGCGTCATCGCCGAGAAGGGTGCGCCGTCGAAAATCTTCACGGCGCCCGAGCACCCGCGCACCCGCGAGTTCCTCGCCCGCTACCTCGAGGGGTAGCGACCGGTCGAAGACGCGCCGAGAGACAGGGGCGCCGCCGCGCGAAGGAGCAGTTGCTTCGCGCGGCGGCGCCCCTTTTGCGTCCGGACTTGCAGGAAGCTACTTCTTGGCGGCGAGGTTGTTCAGCACGATGAGCGCGACGCCGGCGATGAGGGAGAGGTAGGTGCCAGCGCCCACGACCTCGAACGCCTCGAGGCCCTCAGCGGCGATCATCAGGCCCACCAGCCAGAGGAGGACGTCGAGACAGACGAGGGAGCCGGCTGCCGTGTGGAGGGCGGCGGGAACCTTCGCCACGAGGCCCTGGACATCAGGGGAGGGGACGAGCGCGGCCACGCGGACGACGGCGGAGAGCACGCAGACGATCATCGACACGATGACGAGCACGTTGAGCAGGCCCAGGAAGAACGTGACCATGCCGACCTCGGAGCTGCTGCTGCCGCCGAACGACGACGCCAGGCCCGCCAGGCGGCCGACGTAGTCGTTCATCTGGCCGACGGTCAGCTCCATCGACGCGCCAAAGCCCGACACCGTGAGCCACGGCTGGTTGAGGAAGACGACCGCCAGGACCGCGACGACGGCGGCGATGAGGCCGTAGACGTTCACGCCCGACGCGCCCCGCGCGCCCGCAGGCGAGAAGGGCTGCTGGGGAGGCACGAAGGGACCCGGGGTCGGGGCGCCGCCGGCGGGCGCTCCGGTGGTCGGGGCGCCCAGGGGAGCGCCGCACACCCCGCAGAACCGCGTGCCGTCGGGCTGCTGGTTGCCGCACTTGGGACAGAACATGAAGACTCCTCTCGTTCGGATGGCCTAAGTATGCGACTTTCAAGTTTGTCGCGCTCGCGTCAACGCGTGGTCGGACGGCGCGCATGGTACGATTTTGGCGGTCGGCGAGAAGGGCGGCGCGCCCGCAGGCGCGTCGCGCGAGAAGGGGACGCAGATGAGGGATGGGTTCGTCAAGGTCGCGGCGGTGACGCCGGAGGTTCGCGTGGCGGACGTCTCCTTCAACGTGGACGCCTGCATGGCCGCGGCGCGCCGGGCCGCCGAGAATGACGGCGCCGTCGTCATCGTGCTGCCGGAGCTCGCGATCACGGGCTACACCTGCGAGGACCTCTTCTGGCAGGAGGCGCTGTTGCGCGCCGCTGAGCGCGGCCTCGCGGACTTTGCCGCGCGAACCGCCGACCTCGACGCGCTCCTGCTCGTGGGCGTGCCCATGCGTGCGGGCGGCAAGCTCTACAACTGCGCGGCGGCCGTCTCGCGCGGGGAGGTCCTGGGCCTGGTGCCCAAGACGCACATCCCCACCTACAACGAGTTCTACGAGGGCCGCCACTTCGTCCCCGGCCCCGCCGAGGTCACGCTCGTCTCGTTCGCCGGCAACCCGGACGTCCCCTTCGGCACGGACCTGCTCTTCGCCTGCGAGGAGCTTCCCGAGCTCGTGGTGGCGGCGGAGATCTGCGAGGACCTCTGGGTGCCGGCCCCGCCCTCGGTCGCGCACGCTCAGGCGGGCGCCACGCTGATCTGCAACCTGAGCGCCTCCAACGCCGTCGTCGGCAAGGCGGACTACCGCCGCGAGCTGGTGCGCGGCCAGAGCGCGCGCCTCGTCTGCGGCTACGTCTACGCGAGCGCCGGCGCCGGCGAGTCCACGCAGGACCTCGTCTTCTCCGGACACGACCTCGTGGCCGAGAACGGCCGCCTGCTCGCGGAGGGCGCGCCCTTCGGCAGCGGCTGCGCCGTCTCCGAGGTCGACGTGCGCCTCCTGGCCCAGGAGCGCACCCGCATGTCCTCCTTCGAGGCCGCGCCCTCGCCCGAGGCGGCTGGCTACGCCGTGGCGTCCTTCTCCCTCGGCGCGGACGTCGCCGTGCGCGAGACCCCGCTCACGCGCTGGGTGGACCCGCACCCCTTCGTGCCGTCCGACGCCGCCCGCCGCGCGGAGCGCTGCGAGGACGTCTTTGCCATCCAGGCTCACGGTCTCGCCAAGCGCCTCGCGCACACGCGCTCCCGCCGCGCCGTGATCGGCCTCTCCGGCGGGCTGGACTCCACGCTCGCCCTGCTCGTGACCGTGCGCGCCTTCGACCTGCTCGGGCTCGACCGCGCGGGCGTCGTGGCCGTGACCATGCCGGGCTTTGGCACCACGGACCGCACCTACAACAACGCCTGCGAGCTCGCTCGGACCGTCGGCGCAGAGCTGCGGGAGGTCAGCATCGCGGCCGCCGTGCGCCAGCACTTCGCCGACATCGGCCACGACGAGGCCGTCCACGACGTCACCTACGAGAACTCCCAGGCCCGCGAGCGCACGCAGATCCTCATGGACGTGGCCAACCAGGAGGGCGGCCTGGTCATCGGCACCGGCGACCTCTCCGAGCTGGCCCTCGGCTGGGCCACCTACAACGGCGACCACATGTCCATGTACGCGGTCAACGCGAGCGTGCCCAAGACGCTGGTGCGCCACCTCGTGCGCTACGTGGCGGACACCTGCGGGGACGAGGCCGAGAGGACCGTTCTTCTCGACGTGCTGGACACGCCGGTCTCGCCGGAGCTCCTGCCCGCGACGGGCGACGGCCAGATCGCGCAGAGGACCGAGGACCTCGTGGGTCCCTACGAGCTGCACGACTTCTTCCTCTACGAGGTGCTGCGCCGCGGGACCAGCCCGGCCAAGGTCTACCGCCTGGCCCGCTACGCCCTGGGCGAGAAGTACGACGACACCACGATCCTCTCCTGGCTCAAGGTCTTCTATCGCCGCTACTTCGCGCAGCAGTTCAAGCGCAGCTGCCTGCCGGACGGGCCCAAGGTGGGCTCGGCGGCCGTGAGCCCGCGCGGCGACCTGCGCATGCCGTCGGACGCCTGCGCGACGCTCTGGCTTGCGGAGCTGGAGGCGCTGTAGGGAAGACCGCGTCGCGGTTACCGCACGGTGAAGACGTACTCCACGTGGTTGCTGCCGGACCCAAAGGTCGTGCGCACGGCGTAGCGCCGGCCGGGCTCCACCTCAAAGGCGAGCCGGCCGTCCTTGTAGGTCGAGGGAACCTCGTCACCCAGCGAGTCAAAGTCGTTGAGCACGGGTCGGACCCGCCGGAAGAGGGGCGAGTCCTGGATCGATTCCGCGCCCAGCTCGTCCTCGTTCCAGCCGCGCACATAGGCGGTGATCGGTGTCTCGTCAAAGCACACGGTGACGGGGGTCGTGCCGCCCGCGTCCAGCTGCGCCAGCTCGCTCACGTCCCACTGCTGCGGGCCGACCTGCAGCAGCTGCGCCCCGTAGTCCTGGCCGTCCACGGTGTAGCTCCAGTCGTAGCTGCCAAAGGTGAGGGTGAGCTCGTCCTTGGAGCCAACGGCGCTGAGGTGCGCCTCGGGGACGTCCGCCTCCGGGACGGGCGGCGTCGCGCTCGGCAGCGTGACGCACGAGACGACCGTGACGACAAAGATGGCCACGATCGCCAGGATCGCAACGTTGCGAGATGTCGTGGGCTTCATGGCAGCTCGCCTCCCGCCTATAGGGTACCCGTCGGGCCTTGGAGGTGGCGCGCGCTCGGCGAGCGGCATCCATGGCGCGGGCGTGCGGGGGTTCACCTTTGCTACGGTTTTAGGCAGATTGATGCGGGAGGCCGAAGTACCGCCTAAATGTCACGCCGTCTGCCTGCGGTTTTGTGAGCGATGGCGCTTCGATACCCGAGGGTTCCGGATTAATCTGCCTAAAACGTGCCTTCTCGCTCTAGGCGCCGCTCGTCCGGGCACTTTTGTGAGCCTCGATTCTCGACGGTCCGTCCGGCCTGCTCGCCGTGCGCGCCGCCGCCGCAGAAAATCTAAGTGCGTGTTGGAAGATTTTTTCTATCTCAGTGGTATAAGTCCGCGCGGGTGGGTATCATTCTCAACGTTGGCTATGGCGGCGCGCATCGGCGCCGCAGACGTGCCCTCGGGCACAAGAAGGAGGTACTTGAACATGACTCTCAAGCCGCTTGGTGACCGCGTCCTCGTGAAGCCCGCTCCCAAGGAGGAGAAGACCTCCACGGGTCTCTACATCTCCAGTGGCGCCCAGGAGAAGCCGCAGCGTGGCCAGGTCGTGGCCGTCGGCGCCGGCAAGATGAACGACAAGGGCGAGCGCATCGCCATCGACGTGAAGGTCGGCGACGAGGTCTACTACGGCAAGTTCGGCGGCAACGAGGTCAAGATCGACGGCGAGGACTTCCTGCTGCTCCGCGCCGACGACATCTACGCCGTCATCGAGGACTAACGATCGCTCGCAGCGAGAAGAACCGCAAACTTGGAGGAACAAGAAATGGCTAAGGACATTCTTTTTGGCACCGACGCTCGCGCCAAGCTCGCCAAGGGCGTGAACACCCTTGCTGACGCCGTGACCACCACCATGGGCCCCAAGGGCCGCTACGTGGCGCTCCAGCGCTCCTACGGCGCCCCCACCATCACCAACGACGGTGTCTCCGTGGCCAAGGAGATCGAGCTCAAGGACCCGATCGAGAACATGGGCGCCCAGCTCGTGAAGGAGGTCGCCACCAAGACCAACGACGCCGTGGGTGACGGCACCACCACCGCCACGCTGCTGGCCCAGGTCATCGTCAACGAGGGCCTGCGCAACGTGGCCGCCGGCGCCAACCCCATCGCCATCCGTCGTGGCGTCGACAAGGCCGTGAACGCCGTCGTCGAGGAGATGCGCAAGAACGCGCAGGAGGTCTCCACCAAGAAGCAGATCGCTTCCGTCGGCACCATCTCCGCCTCCGACCCCGAGATCGGCGCCAAGATCTCCGACGCCATGGAGGTCGTGGGCAAGGACGGCGTCATCACCGTCGAGGAGTCCCAGACCTTCGGCATCGACATCGACACCGTCGAGGGCATGCAGTTCGACAAGGGCTACATCTCCCCGTACTTCTCGACCAACAACGAGACGATGACGGCCGAGCTCGACTCCCCGTACATTCTCATGACCGACCAGAAGGTCTCCAACATCCAGGACATCCTGCCGATTCTGGAGGCCGTCCAGAAGCAGGGCGCGCCGCTGCTGATCATCGCCGAGGACGTTGACGGCGAGGCCCTGGCCACGCTGATCCTCAACAAGCTCCGCGGCGTCCTCAACGTCTGCGCCGTCAAGGCCCCGGGCTACGGCGACCGCCGCAAGCGCATGCTCGAGGACATCGCCATCCTGACCGGCGGCCAGGTGGCCATGAAGGAGCTCGGCGTCCAGCTCACCGACGTCACCGCCGAGATGCTCGGCCGCGCCAAGTCCGTCAAGATCACCAAGGACGACACCACCATCGTCGGCGGCGCCGGCTCCAAGCAGGCCATCGACGAGCGCATCGCCCAGATCAAGGCCGAGTACGACGTGACCACCTCCGACTTCGACAAGGAGAAGCTGCAGGAGCGCCTGGCCAAGCTGGCCGGCGGCGTGGCCGTCATCAAGGTCGGCGCTGCCACCGAGGTCGAGCTCAAGGAGATCAAGCACCGCATCGAGGACGCCCTGCAGGCGACCCGCGCGGCCGTCGAGGAGGGCATCGTCGCCGGCGGCGGCGTGGCGTTCCTCGAGGCCTCCAAGGTGCTCGACGGCGTCGAGACCGTTGACTCGGATGAGAAGATCGGCGTGGAGATCGTCCGCAAGGCGCTCGAGGCGCCCGTGAAGACCATCGCCAACAACGCCGGCTTCGAGGGCTCCGTCGTGGCCGAGAAGATCAAGACGCTCCCGGCCGGCCAGGGCCTCGACTCTGCCACCGGCGAGTACGGCGACATGATCGAGATGGGCGTGCTCGACCCGGTCAAGGTCTGCCGCGTCACGCTGCAGAACGCCGCCTCCGTGGCGTCGCTGATCCTCATCACCGAGGCCACCGTCTCCGACGAGCCCAAGAACACCACCATCGAGGAGGCCATCTCTGCGGCGGCGGCCCAGGGCGGCCAGGGCGGCATGTACTAAAGGCTCGCGCCTGAACTGACCTGACTCGGGGAGCCCCCGGGTGTTCCTTCGAGAAGTGCGCTGCGCGGAACTTCTCTCCGGAACACCCGGGGGCTCTTCTCGTTTAGTTCAGGCGCGAAGGTCCTCTACCTTGAGGGGTTTGGGTTGTTGGGCATCGAGTAATGCGCACGGTTTGTTTTCATGTCGTATGTCTGCAGGTGAGATTAACGCGCACTGCAAACGATGCGCGTTAATTCTGGCGAGAAGAACGTCGCGCTGTAAGAGAAGGCCCTCCCGGTTTCTGGAAACCGGGAGGGCCGAACCGTGCGGTCGGGCGTTCTTCTCGCCCGTGTTACCCGACGAGCGCCTTGGTGATGCTCGCCGCCGCGGTCTTGCCGGCGCCCATGGCCAGGATGACCGTGGCCGCTCCGGTGACGATGTCGCCGCCGGCCCAGATGCGCGGGTCGGACGTGCGGCCGTCCTCGTCGGCGATGATGTAGCCCCACTTGTTGAGCTTGATGTCGCCGATCATCTTGGCGAACGGGTTGGCGTTGGTGCCGATGGCGGAGATGGCCACGTCGCAGGGGATCTCCTCGATGGCGCCCTCGATGGGCACCGGGCGACGGCGCCCGGAGGCGTCGGGCTCGCCGAGCTCCATCTTCTGCACGCGCACGGCACAGACGGCGCCGTCCTCGCCCTTCACGAACTCGAGCGGCGCCACGAGCGGCATGACCTCGACGCCCTCGGCCTTGGCGTGGTGCAGCTCCGCGCGACGGGCGGGCATCTCGGCCTCGGTGCGGCGGTAGGCAATGATCGCGCGCTCGGCGCCGAGGCGCTTGGCGGTGCGCACCGCGTCCATGGCAACGTTGCCGCCGCCAAAGACCACGACGTTCTTGCCGTGCTTGGTGGGCGTGTCGTACTCGGGGAACTTGTTCGCCTTCATGAGGTTCACGCGCGTGAGGTACTCGTTGGCAAAGAAGACGTTGGGGAGGTTCTCGCCCGGGACGTTGAGGAACTTGGGCAGGCCCGCGCCCGTGGCGATGTAGATGGCGTCGTAGCCCTCTGCGAAGAGCTCCTCGGCGTCCGTGATGCGGCCCACGACGGAGTTGTACTCAAACTTGACGCCCATCTCCTCCAGGCCGTCGATCTCGCGCTTGACGACGGCCTTGGGTAGACGGAACTCGGGGATGCCGTAGACGAGCACGCCGCCGCCGGTGAAGAAGGCCTCGAAGACGGTGACGTCAAAGCCGTTGCGGGCCAGCTCGCCGGCGCAGGTGATGCCGGAGGGGCCGGAGCCCACCACGGCGACCTTCTTGCCGTTCTTGGGCGCCATCTTGGGCTGGGAGGCGAGCTCGGGCTGGTCGCCGAGGAAGCGCTCCAGCTGGCCGATGGCCACCGGCTCGCCCTTCTTGCCGCGGATGCACTTGCCCTCGCACTGGTTCTCCTGCGGGCACACGCGGCCGCAGATGGCGGGCAGCATCGAGTCCTCGCGGATGATGTCCAGCGCCTCGCCGAACTTCTCCTCGCGGATCTTCTCGATGAACTTGGGGATGTTGATGTTGACGGGGCAGCCCTCGACGCAGAACGGCTTCTTGCAGTCCATGCAGCGCTCGGCCTCGGCAAGCGCCATCTCCTTGGTGAAGCCCTTGTCAACGGGGCGGAAGTCGCACGCGCGCTCGGCGGCCGGCTCCTCGTTGTCCGGGGTGCGCGGGGACTTCATGTCCGGAACAAAGCGACCGTTTACCTGTGGCATGCGCAGTTCGCCTCCTCGTAGGCCTTGAGGGACTGGCCCTCCTCGGTGAGATACGCGGCCTGACGCGCGCGAAGGTCGTTCCAGTCGACCTTGGTGGCGTCGAAGTCGGGGCCGTCGACGCAGGCGAACTTCGTCTGGCCGTCGACCTCGACGCGGCAGCAGCCGCACATGCCGGTGCCGTCGACCATGATCGGGTTGAGCGACGCGGTGATCGGCGTGTTGTACTTCTCGGCCGTGAGGGCGGAGAACTTCATCATCGGCACGGGGCCGACGCAGAAGACCTGGGAGACGGCCTTCTCCTGCAGCAGGCGCTCGAGCGGCGCGGTGACCACGCCCTTCTCGCCGTAGGAGCCGTCGTCGGTGGTGATGTGGATGTGGTCGGCCGGCAGGAGCTCGCGGAACTGCTCCTCAAGCAGCAGCAGGTCCTTGGTGCGCGCGCCCATGATGGCGTGGACCTCGTGGCCGGTCTCCACCAGGTGCTTGGCAACGGGGTAGGCGATGGCCAGGCCCACGCCGCCGCCGATGACCGCGCAGGGGCCCTCGTCCATCTCGGTGGGCATGCCCAGCGGGCCGGTGACGTCCTTGATGGAGTCGCCCTCGTTGTAGGTGGACAGCATCTCCGTGGTCTTGCCGATCACCATGAAGATGAACTCGACCCAGCCCTCGTCGGCGTTCCAGCCCGCGAGCGTGAACGGGACGCGCTCGCCCGTCTCGTTGGCGCGCACCATCAGGAACTGGCCGGCGTGAGCGTGCTTGGCCATCCGGGGCGCCTCGATGCGGAACTTGAACACCTTCTCCGAGAACTGCGTCTTTTCGAGGATCTTGTACATTAACCGCACTCCTCTCCTGCATTCCCTCGTTGTGGGGCCGCGCGGCCCCTCCAACAAGCCATTGTAGCCTAGCGCTGGCGCATTCCGGCGCGGGCGGCCGAGAAGAGCGGCGGGCGGCGAGGCGTGTTCGCCGCGTGCGCCGCAGCGGCCGAGAAGTGCGGTCTTCTCGGCGACGGCGCTACCAAGAATCCCGAGTAGCGCGCTCTTCTCGCCGTGCGCTAGTCGGGATTCTTGTCCGGACGACCATGAATCCGGGTTTACGCGCGCCTCAGGAGCCATTTGGGTACGCGCTACTCGGGATTCTTGGCAAAGGTGACCGGGCGCGGGCAGAGAGAAAGACGTGCCATGCCGAAGCGGCGGCGCGCATTCTCCCGCGCTTTGATGTGACCCGTGCCTACGTCTTTGGGTCTCAAGCGCGCGGCGATGCCACCGACGAGAGCGATCTTGACCTGCGCATCGAGCGGGGCGCCAGTCTCGATTTTGGCGACCTGGATGAGATACGGGAGGAGTTCTCCCGTCAGTGCGGCGCCAGCGTAGACGTTGTGCGCGCGCGCGCGACAAGGACTTTGACGCCGACTTTCTTGCGCAGATCGAGCGGGAGCAGGTGCTCGTCTATGCTCGATAAGGACCAGCGACGCATCGACCGGATAGTGAAGAACGGCGAACGCCTGGCTGCCCGCATCTCGTTTACCGCTACGACGCGCGATTCGTTCATCAACGATGATTCCGAAGCCGTCCTGCTGGCCTATGACGCCATCATGATACTGGTGCTTCAGATTGTTGAAGATGCCGGAATGCTATCCGATGATCTCAAGGAGGCCCTCCCCGACCAGCCTTGGAGAAACATCAAAGGATTTCGCAACCTGCTTGCACATGTCTATTACCAAGCCGACAAGGAGATGGCTTGGGACATCGTGAGCAGGGACATTCCGGCCCTGTGCGAGGAGCTGGCCAAACGAAAGCCCTAGACCTGCCGCGCGGCCCCTATGCCAGCGTCTGCTCCACGAGGTCGGCGGCGCGCTCGACGGTGAGCTCGAAGTCCTCGAGGAAGGAGCCCTTGAGCTCGCGCAGCACGTAGTCGGCCACGGCCATGCGTCCGGGCGGACGGCCGATGCCAAACTGCACGCGCGCGAAGTCGCGGCTGCCGAGCTTGTCGGCGACGGAGCGCAGGCCGTTGTGCGCGTTGAGACCGCCGCCTAGCTTGAGCTTGACCTCGCCTGCGGCCAGGTCGACCTCGTCGTGGACCACCAGGATCTCGGCGGGCCTCACGTGGTGGGCGCGCGCCAGCTTGGAGAGCGGCCCGCCCGAGGTGTTCATGTAGCTCATCGGCTTGGCGAGAAGGACCTCGCGCCTCTCGCCGTCCTTGTCAGACACCGTGATGGAGGCCACCTGCGCGCCGGCCTCGGACTTCCAGTAGCGCACGCCCCGGCGCGCGGCCACGGCGTCGATCGTGGCGAAGCCGGCGTTGTGCCGGGTGCGGGCGTACTCGGCGTCCGGGTTGCCGAGGCCGCAGACAATCTTGATGGCGGTGGGTTTTGCTGCGGGTTTCTGGGCGGGCATGCTGCTCCTCATGGGATGCGGGGCCGCCCGAAGGCGACCCCGCCAAACATCAAACGTTTCTGTTAATTGGGGACTGTCCCCAATTAACACCTTTTCCATCAGATCTCGGCGCCGCGACCCCCGAAGATCTCGGAGACGGACTGGCGCATGTAGACGCTGTGGATGGCCTCGGCAAGCTCGTTGGCCACGGAGATGGCGCGAATCTTGGAGCCGGGCTTGTTGGCGGCCTCGCAGGGGATGATGTCGGTGACGACGCACTCCTCGAGCGGCGCGTCCTCGAGGCGCTCGATGGCGGGGCCGGAGAAGATGCCGTGGGTCGCGGAGACGTAGATGTCGCCGGCGCCCATCTCCTTGAGCTTGCGGACGGTGCCGCAGAGGGTCCCGGCGGTGTCGATCATGTCGTCGTTGACGATGCAGGTCTTGCCCTCGATGTTGCCGATGATGCCCATGACCTCGGACGCGTTGTGCTTGGGGCGGCTCTTGTGGGCGATGGCGAACTCGCAGCCCAGGTAGTCGGAGAGGCGCTTGGCGACCTTGGCGCGGCCCATGTCGGGGGAGACCACAACGGTGTTGTCCCAGTCGAAGTCCTTGGCGCGGAAGTAGTCGCCGATCAGGTACAGGGCCGTGAGGTGCGTCACGGGGATGTCGAAGAAGCCCTGGATCTGGCCCTGGTGCAGGTCGATGGTGATGACCTGGTCGACGCCGGCCGCCTCGAGGATGTTGGCCACGAGGCGCGCGGTGATCGGCTCGCGCGCGGACGCCTTGCGGTCCTGGCGGGCGTAGCAGTAGTGGGGGAGCACGGCGGTGAACTTGGAGACGGAGGCGCGCTTGGCCGCGTCGGCCACGACGAGGGTCTCCATCAGCAGGTCGTTCACGTTGACGCCGGAGAGCGACTGGATGAAGAAGACGTCGTCGCCGCGGACGGACTCGTCGAAGCGGGCGTAGATCTCGCCGTTGGCGAACTTCTCGATCTTGAGGCCCTGGAGCTCGAGGTGCAGGATGTCCGCGACCTTCTCGGCCAGAGCGGGGTTGCCCGTACCGGTGTAGAGCTTGATTTCCTTCTTCAGCGGCATGGGCTCGCTCAGGTTCTCGTACATCTAGGCCTCATCTCTCTTGAGTCTCTCGAGCCGCCGCGAGGCGTACCCCTCAACAATGCGCTCCTGGCTGCGCTCGAGGTAGAGCGCGTCGGCGGGGACGTCCTTGGTGACGCAGGAGCTCGCGCCCACGAGCGCGCCGTCGCCGATCGTGACGGGTGCGACCATCATGGTGTCGGAGCCCACGAAGACGTTGTCGCCGATGACGGTGCGGTTCTTGTGCACGCCGTCGTAGTTGCAGGTGATGGAGCCGCCGCCGATGTTGACGCCCGCGCCCATCGTACAGTCGCCGATGTAGGAGAGGTGCGGCACCTTGGAGCCCTCGCCGATCGTGGAGTTCTTGATCTCCACGTGCGTGCCCACGTGCGCGCCGGCCAGCACGTGCGCGCCGCCGCGCAGGTACGCGCGCGGGCCGCAGGTGACGTCACGCTCGATGGTGACGTCCGTGCCCACGGTCTCCTCCAGGGAGACGTGGTCGGCTACGGTGCAGTTCGTGAGGCGCGTGTTGGGGCCGAGCACGCACTCCTCGCCCACGGTCGTTGCGCCCCAGAGCATGGTCATGGGGAGCAGGACGGTGTCGCGCCCGACGGTGACGTCGGGGCCCACCCAGGTGGTCGCGGGGTCGAGCATCGTGACGCCCTCGGCCATGAGGCGGGCGTTGATGCGGTCGCGCGCGATGGCGGAGAGCTCGGCGAGCTGGGCGCGGCTGTTGACGCCGAGCAGCTCGTCGGCGTCGTCGGTGGAGACGGCGGCAACCTTGTGGTCGTGGCCGCGCAGGACGGAGACCATGTCCGTGAGGTAGTACTCGTGCTGGACGTTCTCCGTGGAGAGCTCGCCGATGTGGGCGGCGAGAAGCGCGGCGTCGAAGGCGTAGAAGCCGGGGTTGCAGGCGGTGAGGGACGCCGCCTGCTCGGGCGTGCAGTCCTTCTGCTCGATGATGCGCGTGACGGAGCCCTCGGCGTCGAACTCCAGGCGGCCGTAGCCGGTGGGGTCCTCGGGCGTCCAGGTGAGAATCGCCGCCGCAGCCTCGCCCGCCTCGACGGGGGCGATCAGGCGGCGCAGGGTCTCCGGCTCCACGAGCGGGCCGTCGCCGTTGAGGACGAGCAGCGGGCCCTCGGAGACGCCCGCGCCCTCGAGCGCCACGCGCACGGCGTGGCCGGTGCCCAGGCGCTCCGTCTGCTCGACGCACTCGACGTCCTTCTCGTTTGCAAGATGTGCCCGCACCTCGTCGGCGCCATGCCCCACGACCACGACGATGCGCTCGGCCCCGGCCTCGCGCGCGGCGCGCGTGACCCAGGAGACGAGCGGTCGATCGAGGAGCTTGTGCATAACCTTGGGGTGACGGGACTTCATGCGCGTTCCCTCGCCGGCGGCGAGGACGATCGCGGTCATGGGCATAGGTAGCCTCCAAGCGACGCGTGAGTCCCTTACACAAACATGATAACGCGAGGCAGCGGTGGCAGGGGTAGTAGGATTCGAACCCACATTGATGGCACCAAAAACCACTGTCCTAACCATTGGACGATACCCCTGTGCCGCCGGGGCCATTGTAGCAGGAAGGGGCGCGCGGGCGGTACCGGGGGCCGAGGCGCGCCAGGAACGGCGAGAAGAACGCGCGTCACTCGGGATTCGTGGCAGCGCGTCGCGGCTCGCCCGCGGTGCTGAGCAGCGCGTCCACGAGCGCGGCGTCCTGGGGGTCGGGGGAGCCGAGCGGCAGGCCGCACGCCTCGAAGAAGTGGCTCCCCGCGAACTGCCGCGCGCGGAACGAGTCGTGCGCGCCGTCGTCGAGGTAGCGCACGCGGCTGCGGCAGTCCGTGGTCCCGCACGAGAGCACGCCCTTCTCGGCAATGTAGTCCTGGTAGACGGGGGAGTCGCTCCACAGGATGATGCCGGCCATGTTCTCCAGCTCGTAGGCCACGGCGTAGCCCTGCCAGGCGATCCTGCGCGCGCGGACGTAGCGGTCGAGCAGCGAGGCCATGCGCGAGACGCGGCGCATCGTGGCTCGCGCGTCGATGAGGTGGCCCTCCTCGGGCGAGAAGAGCCCGAGGCTCCGCATGCGCGTCACGGCCCGGCCGCGCTCTCCCTCGTCGAGAAGGACGGCGGGGACGGTGAGCTTCATCGACTCGTCGGGAAGGAGCTCGATCGCGGAGTGGACGTCGCGCGGGCCGGCGGGCAGGGCCGTGCGGAGGATGAGGGAGTCGTGGGCGTGGCTCACGTGGCAGGTGACGCCCTGCTGGGCGAACGCGGCGCGCATGGCCCCCACGTGGACGGCGACCTCCTCGCGAGAGGGGACGCCCTCGGGGCGCGCCATCCGGTAGAGGTAGAGGTCAAAGAGCGGCAGCGGCTGACCGTCGGGGCCCGTGGCGGGATAGAAGACGGTCCTGTTGCAGAACTCCGCGATCTCGCGTCGCCGGCCGGTCGCCTTCCCGTAGAGCTCCACGAGGGCCGCCCCCGTGGCGGGGCCGGACGTGGAGCCCTCGCGGATCTCAACCACGCCGTCGGCGATGTAGGGCGGAAACCCGCCCTCGTCTACGCGCACGATGACGACGCCGCGCGCCTCGTCGGCGGGGTCGGGCAGGAAGCGCACGTCAAAGGGCGGAGCGGGCGAGACATGGCGGCGGCAGAGCTCGCCGATGATCTGGCCGAAGTCCGCGTCGCGCCGCGCGACGGGGCAGACGGCGTGCTCCTCGTCGGAGATGCCGATCACGAGCCAGCCGCCGCGCGAGTTGGCGAACGAGGCGATGATCTTGGGTATCTTGCGCTGGACGGATGAGGTGTAGTCGCGCTTGAACTCGAGCACGAAGCCCTCGTCGAGGTCGGCGAGCTGGGAGAGGTCGTCCCACGCCACCTCGGCCAGGGCCTTGGGCGTGCCGTCTGCGTCTCGGAACGGGCTGAACATGGGCCCTCCCGTCTGTCGCCGGGGCTCCCCGGCGACCCGCTTACAGGTCGAGGTGGTCGAAGGCGGCGCAGATGGCGTCGAGCAGGAGCACGGCGAAGGTCTGCGCGTCGCTCATGGTGAAGGCGGCGGAGCCGACGGGCAGCTCGATGCGGATGGCGCGCGGCGTGGTGCCGGAGCTCTGGATCGCCGTGCGCAGGCGCAGGGGCAGCGTGTCGACGTCGTCGAGGGAGAGGTTGCCCACGCCGGCGGCCACGTTGTCCGGGAGCGGCTCGGTCGAGAGGACGATGAGGACGCGGGTGTCGTCGCCGGCGTCAGCGGGGGCGTCGACGAGCTCGAGCGCGCAGTCGTCGACGGTGGCGTGGGCGAGGTTCCAGATGCGCCCGGCCACGTTGCGCGAGATCGGGTCGTCGGCGGTGATGGCGATGCCGGCCGCCTCGAGCACGCTCGCGGCCCGGGCGAAGCCCATCGCGCCCTGGGGGTGCGGTCCGTCGGCGGGCTTGCCGGCCCAGACGTGGCGCAGGCGCTCGATCGCGTCGAAGGTGTCCTGGAACGCCATGCCGTCGGCGAGCGCGCCGATGCTCTCCTGGAAGAGCTTGACGGCCGCCTCGGTGTGGACGCCGTAGACGCCGTCGACCGGACCGCAGGAGAACCCGAGCACGTTGAGCCGCTCCTGGAGCTGGCGCACGTCGTTGCCATGGAAGTTGGGAAGGCGCAGGTAGAGCGTCCTGTCGCCGAGCTGGTAGCACTCGTCGACGAGGACCGACCACGTCGGCGCGTCCACGGCGTCGCCGAGCGAGAGGCCGTGGTCCAGACGGAAGCGCGCGACCGCCGTGGCCGTGGAGCGGCCGAAGGCGCGACCCTCGCGCTCCGTCGCGTCGATCTCGTAGCCGAGCGACGCCAGGCGCTCCTGTATGTCCTCGACGGCTACGCCCGTAGCCCCTTCGCGTATCGTTTCCATCGTCTCTCCTGACCGTGGCCCGCGCGCCTAGCTGGCGCGCTCCACGAAGAAGTCTGCCATAGAGCACAGCAGGTCGCGAGCCTCAACCGTGATGCGACCCTCCTGTGCGAGGGCCCGGGCGGCGCCCGTCGCCTCGTCCGTGTGACGCCGCGCCAGCTCGCGGCAGCGATCGAGGCCGCCGCCGCGCCCGATCAGCTCGACCGCCCGCTCGAGGTCGCGCGCGTCGGTGACGTGCGCGTCGAGAAGCCCGACGAGCTCGTCACGCTCCTCGGGTCCGAGATGCGCGAGCGCCCAGACCACCGCGAGCGTGCGCTTGCCCTCGGTGACGTCCGAGCGGAAGTCCTTGCCCTGCGCCTCGGCGTCGCCCGTGAGGTTGAGCAGGTCGTCCTGGATCTGGAAGGCGAGCCCGGCGGGGATGCCGACCCGCACGAGGTCCTCCGCCGCCTCGCGCGCGGCCCCGGCGGCGAGCGCGCCCAGGACGAGCGGGCTCGCGACGGTGTACCACGCGGTCTTGCTGCGAACCATGTAGGCGTAGTCGTCGGGCGTCACGTCCCAGCGGCCGTCGCGGACCCAGCCGAGGTCGAGCGCCTGCCCCTCGAGCGTGTGGCGCTCCATGCGGGCGACCTCCGAGAGGACGAGCGCCTTGCGGTCGGCGTCGAGCCGACCGTCCTCGAGAATCACCTCAAAGACGCGGGTGAGCGCGAGGTCGCCGGCGTTTATCGCCAGGCCGGTGCCCTCGGTGCGGTACAGGCACGGCTCGCCGCGCCGCAGCTCGCCCTCGTCGGCGATGTCGTCGTGGACGAGGGCCGCGCTCTGGAAGAGCTCGACGGCCACCGCGCACGAGAGCGCGTCCTCGGGCGCGCCGCCCACGGCCTCGGCGCCGAGCAGCGCGAGCACGGGGCGCACGCGCTTGCCGCCGCTCGCGGTGAAGCGCGTCAGCGGGTCGTAGAGGTAGCGCGCGAGGTCGCCCGCGACGCCCTCCGACGTGAGGGGCGCGCCTGCGGAGTCCGCGAGCGCCCGCTCGACGAGGGGGAGCCGCCGTGCGAGGTAGTCGACGAAGAGGCCTGCCATGTTCTTCTCGTCCGCCTATCCCTCGTAGCCGTTGGGGTTCTTGGACTGCCAGTTCCAGGAGTCGCGGCACATGTCCTCGATGTCGAACTTGGCCTCCCAGCCCATCTCCTCGCGCGCCTTGGTGCAGTCGGCGTAGTTGGCCGTGACGTCGCCGGCGCGGCGCGGCTCGATGACGTAGGGGATCTCGTGGCCGCACGCCTTGGAGAAGGCCTCGATGATCTGCAGGACCGAGGTTCCCTTGCCGGTGCCCAGGTTGAAGACCTCCACGCCGGTGCGGCCGTTCATCCAGCCGAGCGCGGCCACGTGGCCCGTCGCGAGGTCGACCACGTGGATGTAGTCGCGCACGCCCGTGCCGTCGGGGGTGTCGTAGTCGTTGCCAAAGACGTGGACGGCGTCGCGCTTGCCGATGGCGGTCTGCGCGACGTAGGGCACGAGGTTGTTGGGGATGCCCTTGGGGTCCTCGCCCATGAGGCCCGAGGGGTGCGCGCCGATGGGGTTGAAGTAGCGCAGCAGCACGACGTTCCACTCCGGGTCGGCCGTGTGGAGGTCGGTGAGGATCTGCTCGATCATCCACTTGGTCCAGCCGTAGGGGTTGGTGGCCGGCTTCTTGGGGCTCTCCTCGGTGAGCGGCAGGGAGTCCGGGTCGCCGTAGACGGTGGCCGAGCTGGAGAAGATGATGGACTTGCAGCCGTGCTCGCGCATGACGTCCACCAGCGTGAGCGTGTTGCCGATGTTGTTGGAGTAGTACTCGATGGGCTTGGTGACGGACTCGCCCACGGCCTTGAAGCCGGCGAAGTGGATCACGCGGTCGGGGCGGTGGGCGTCAAAGATCTTGGTGAGCGCGGCGCGGTCGTTGACGTCGGCCTCGTAGAAGGTCATGCGCGCGGCGGCCTCGTCACCCACGATGGTGCGGATGCGGTCGAGCACCTTGGCGGAGGCGTTGGAGAGGTCGTCCACGATGACAGCCTGGTAGCCGGCCTGGAGCAGCTCCACGACGGTGTGGCTGCCGATGAAGCCGGCGCCGCCGGTCACGAGCACGCAGGTGTCCTGAGGCGCGATCTTCTCACTCATGATGGGTCCCTTCCCCGTGACGAGCGTTCCGCTCCGATATCCGCATCTTTTAGTATACGTCGGAGACGGGCGGGATGCCTCGGGCTCCCGGCAATCGGCGAGGGGCGGGTGAGATGGACGAGAGCGAGATGCGGTCGCGGCTGCTGACGGCGCTGTGCGCCCGCGGGCTTCTCGCCGACGACGGCGTCACGACCGTCTACGGGCGCCCCGCGCTGCGCGAGGTGGCGGCGGGCCACGAGCCGCAGGCGCTGCTCGACGCGACGCCGCTCCAGCGCCGCCTGGTGGAGTGCGCGCACGGGACGGCGCCGATGGGCGAGGGCCTGTGTGCCGCGTGGGTCGAGCGCGCGTTTTCCCGGCTGGGCATGGGGTACGTGAGCGGGGACGCGCGCGAGCTCCACGAGGGCTTCTGCCACCTCACCGACACGCGAGACCTGCTCGTGGGGATGATCGTCGCCGTGGGGCGGCACCCGTACGGGGCGGATGGCTGGGACCACGGTCACGTGGGGCTCTACGTGGGGGATGGCGCCGTCATGGACTGCGCGGGTGGGCGCGTGCGACGGGTGCCCCTCGTGGCGTGGCTCTCCGCGTACGGCGTGGCGGACGAGCCGCGCTGGGGCTGGCTCGGCGCCGTCGACCTGGCGGCGTAGCGGCCGGCGGGTCCGACGTTCTTCTCGGCTCCGCCCCACCTGCCCTGCCCGGCCCCGCCCTGCCCCGCCCCCCAGCCTTGTCTGGGCAAAGACTCTTAACCAACAGGTTCTTCTCGGCTTATCTGGGTCGCCACTAGCTGGGAAAACGTAAAACAGCCCGCCTATCTGGGTCGATATGATTCAACTTCTTTGCCCAGACAAGCACCGGGGCCCAGGCGGGACGCGACGAGAAGAACGTCAGGTGCGCCGAGAAGAACGTCGGCTCGCCACGGCGAATTCTTGCGCGCCGCCGGGTCCGGCAAGACTACACTGGTAACCGGTGTGAAAACGCCGGCAGGGCCGGCCCGCGAGATAGGAGCATCCATGGCCGAGGACGCCAAGCAGTACGCGCTGGACAAGCACCGCGAGTGGAAGGGCAAGATCGAGGTGATCACCCGCGCGCCGATCACCACGCCCGAGGAGCTGGCCGTGGCCTACACGCCGGGCGTCGCCGAGCCGTGCCTCAAGATCTCCGAGAACGTGGAGGACTCCTACACTTACACCCGCCGCGGCAACCTCGTGGCCGTGGTCACGGACGGCACCGCGGTGCTGGGCCTCGGCGACATCGGCCCCGAGGCGGGCATGCCCGTCATGGAGGGCAAGTGCGCCCTGTTCAAGACCTTCGCCGACGTGGACGCGTTCCCCCTGTGCGTGCGCTCCAAGGACGTGGACGAGATCGTGCGCACCGTCGAGCTCGTCGCCGGCAGCTTCGGCGGCATCAACCTGGAGGACATCTCCGCGCCGCGCTGCTTTGAGATCGAGCGCCGCCTCAAGGAGTCCTGCGACATCCCCGTCTTCCACGACGACCAGCACGGCACGGCGGTCGTGACCTGCGCCGCGCTCATCAACGCGTGCCGCCTCACCGGGCGTGAGCTCGCAGACGTGCGCGTGGTCTTCTCCGGCGCCGGCGCCGCGGGCATCTCCATCGCCAAGCTCATGCAGCGCATGGGCGTCGACGACGTCATCATCTGCGACCGCACGGGCGCCATCTACGAGGGCCGCGAGGGCCTCAACCCTGAGAAGGCCGAGATCGCCACGTGGACCAACCGCGAGGGCGTCACCGGCACGCTCGCCGACGCCGTGCGCGGCGCCGACGTCTTCGTGGGCGTGTCCGCCCCTGGCGTGCTCACCCAGGACATGGTCCGCACGATGGCCGCCGACCCGATTGTTTTCGCCTGCGCCAACCCCGTGCCGGAGATCATGCCGGACGAGGCGCTGGCCGCAGGGGCCGCCGTGGCCGCCACGGGCCGCTCCGACTTCCCCAACCAGATCAACAACGTGCTCGCGTTCCCGGGCATCTTCCGCGGCGCCCTCGACGTGCGCGCGTCCGACATCAACGACGACATGATGGAGGCCGCGGCCTACGCGATCGCCGGCCTCGTCGACGACGAGCACCGCGCCGCCGACTACATCATTCCCGGCGCCTTCGACGAGCGCGTGGCGCCCGCCGTCGCCGCCGCCGTGGCCGAGGCCGCCCGCAAGTCCGGCGTCGCCCGCCTCTAGACGTTACGAAGGGACAGTCCCTTCGTAACATGTGCCGCCCCGACGCTCCTTCGCGAGAAGGACGTCGGGGCGACCTCGTTTTACCCTGCCGTCTCCGTGATCAGGTAGAGGCTCGGCGGGTTCTGCGTGAGCTCGGTGCGGCGGGCATCGTCGCCGGCGAGGTAGGCCTCCCAGTCCTCTTCGAGGTAGTCGGCGTAGATCTGCGTGTAGTCCTCGCGCGGGGAGAACGAGTAGTGCTTGGTCTGCTCGCTGCCGTCGTTGAACGTTGCCGTCATCACGAGCGTGGTCTTGGCGAGCTCCTCGGCAAAGAGCTCGGCGACGCGCACGCCCACCTGGTTCCTCAGCTCCGTATTGCGCTGCTGCTCCTCGTCCGTCTCGATGATGGTCTCGCTTCCCTCCGAGCGCTTGGCAACGGTCTCGCTGATCTCCTGCATCTCAAGGAAGACGGGAACGAGGTCGTCCGGGACAGGAATGTTGGCGTAGACGGCGTAGTAGGCAAGGCGCCCGGTGAGAAGGGCCTGGAGACTCTGAGTGTCCTGGCTGTCGTAGTCAACGGTGAAGTTGGCTACGGGACCGCTGCCCTCGTAGTCGGACTGGAAGATCCAGATCCCGGGCTTGAAGTAGACGTCCACGCTGGGGCCAACGCTGTCGCCCTCGAGCTGGTACGTGAGGGTGTCCACGTTGTCGCCCGTGCACGAGAGGTTGAGCTCGGTGTGCACCATGAGCAGGTCGTCTCCGTCGCTCTCTGGGTCCACGCCGCCGGCCCAGCTGATGTGCCCGCCAAACGTCTCGCCGAGCGCTAGGCGCGAGCCGTCAGGCTCCTCGGTGCCCTCGGCGTAGGCGGTGAGCGCGAACCAGTTGCCCCTCTTGCCGGCAGCGTGGTTCACCAGGGCGTTCGCGCCGAGAAACGCCACGACGCCGCCGGCCGCCACGGCCCCCACGCGCACGAAGGTCCGCCGCGTGACGACCCGCCGCTCGCGGCGAGGCCTGCGCGGCCCGCGGGCGCGCTCGCCCCTATCGACCCTGATCTCGTCCAGCACGGACTCGCGCACGTCCTCGGGCAGCGTGACCTTGCGCGCTCGCGTGCGGAACTGCTCAAGCGTGTGCCTGTCCATAGTTCTCCTCCTTTGCGGTGCTCGCGGGGGGCTCGAGCATCTCTCTCATCTGCTTGCGCGCCCGGTGCAGGCGCGTGCGCACCGTCGCCGGCGGGCTGCCCACGATGCGGGCGATCTCCTCGGTGGTGTACTCCTCCACGTAGTGAAGCAGCGCTACCACGCGGAGCTTTTCCGGCAGGGCCTGGAGCGCCTGCCAGACCGGGTTGGCGCGCAGTTCAAGGAGGGCAGCGTCCTCTGCGGGCGCGTCTGGTGCTGGCAGCTGGGCAAGCTCGTCCGCGCTCTCCACCCGGCGCCGCCACGGCGCGCGCCAGAGCTCGCGGCATCGGTTGACGGTCACGCGCAGAAGCCAGGCGCGCAGGTGCTCGTCGCTGGTGAACGCCGTGCCGTCCGTGAGCAGGCGGCAGAAGACGTCCTGGGCCACGTCCTGGGCGTCGGCCTCGGAGCGCGTCTGCGCGAGGGCCACGAGGTAGACCGAGCTGCCGTGCGCGGCCATCGCGTGCCGCATGAACCTCTCGGTGCGTTGGATCCTTTTGTCGGTCATGCCCTCACCTCCTTGCCCCTTACATGCGCCGGCGTCGCATAATGTTCCCCGGAAGCATGGGTCATTTTGCATTGTGGCGGAGGGTCGATGGACGAGCGGGAGTTCAGGGCGTGCGGACGCAAGAAGCGCTACGACACGCGCGTGGACGCCAAGAAGGCGGCCGAGAAGAGCTCGCGCCGCAAGGACGCACCCAAGATCTTCGTCTACGAGTGTCCGTACTGCGGCGGTTGGCACCTCACGCACCGACGGCCGGGTCGCTGAGTCAAAGGTTGGGTACTTTTTCGTAGGGCCTCAAAGTACGACCGCGTTGGTGCCATTTTTCTACCTGCGAAAACTCATGGCTCAATTGCTTCGATACTCAGGGTGTGTCTAAAAAAGTACCCAACCTTCGCGATGGGGCTATTCGACGCTCATGATGGTGCCGATGAATACCGGCGTCATCGTGGCGTAATCAACGATGAGGTAGACAAAGGGGCGGTCGAGGATGACCTCCTTGACCTCGGGTGGCTCGCCGGGTGCCGACGCGCCGGCCTCCACCTCAACGACCGTTGCCGCTGCGGCGCTCGTGCCCTCCTCATTGACGTCAATGAACGTCTTGTGCAGCACGGCGCTTGCGTAGAGCGGGCCGTTGTCGGAGCTGCCCATGCGCGTGAGGTCGGCGCGCTCCTGGTCAAAGACGTCCGTCACGCCAAGAGAGGCAAGCTCCCCCGAGAGCTCGTTGTCGTAGGTGACGCTGAACTGAGGAAGCCCCACGTCCACGACGGTGTTGTCGCGCGGCTCGAGCAGCGCTTGGAGGCTGGTGCCATCGAGGCTCGCGAGCAGCTCGCTCATCGTGACGCCCTCGTTGGGCAGAAGGCCAACAAAGCCGTACTCATAGCCTTCGTACGGGCGCACGAAGCCGGTCGCCAACTCGTTCTCAAGATAGGAGTGCTCCGTCGAGAGCATCATGTCGACGGTCTGCGTGGTCCCGTCCTCGCAGGTAAAGGTGTCTGACACAACGAGCGCAGCATCGTAGGGATCCTGCCACGGCGCCTCGAGCGCAAGGGCGTTCACAAGGTAGAGCTGTGCCTCGTCGGGAATGTCCCCGACGATGCTCGGAATCATCTCGTGGGTGTGGTCGCTCACCCAGCCGTTGATGTCATCTGCCGTGGTCTCGTCAAAGGGAGCGGCGTACGCCTGTGCGCCGAGGCTTGCGGCGCAGGCGTCAAGGTAGTTGTCGCTCACGTACAGTTCCTCAGAGTCGCGAAGCCAGATCGAGTTGGCGAGCGAGAGCTGGGAATCGTCGCCTGCGGCGCGCAGCGCGCGGGCCTGAAGCGTCTCGGTGAGCGCGTCCGCGCTCATGCCCGTGGCAGTCTCTATCTGGGCAAGCGTCTCGCCCGAGGCGCCGTTCTCGACCATCGAGAGCGCATAGAGCACAGAGAGCGGCGAGACGAGCGTGTTCTCGCTCGGCTCCTCCTCGGCACAGGCGCGCAGCAGGTCAAGCGAGAAGTCGTAGATGGCTGGATCGGCGGGCGCAAGCTCGAGCGATCCCTGCTCGGCAAGCGTTCGGCCGGAGGTGAGCTCCGCGGCGGTGGTTTGTACCCCTTGACGGCAGGCCGTCAATGCAAGCGCAAGGAGCGGAACAAGGGCGAGAGCAACGAACGAGCGGCGTTTGTGGCACATGACCCCTCCTCCCGGACGACCTTGTGCACTAGTTTCTCACCGCGCGCGGCACAGCGGACTGCCTTTCGGCGAGCGTCCCCTGACTTGTCTGTAGTTTTTTCTGGCATGGGAGAGTACAGACGAGAAATCGGTCGGAAAAAGCGCAGGTAGCAGCTTCGCACGTCTTGTCTGTACTTCGAGCTGGCGCAAAAAAGTACAGACAAGTTGGATCTACGCTCGTTCCGGTCGATTCACGATGACGATGCCCGCGCTCACAAGCACCAGAGCCGCCACCGCGACAAGCGGGCTCACCACGTTGGTCTCGCCGAGCAGCACGGCTGAGAGCAGGACGCCAAAGACCGGGTTCATGAAGCCAAAGACCGCCACGCGCGAGACGGGGTTCACGGCAAGCGTCGCGGACCAGAGCGAATAGGCAGCAGCAGAAATAAACCCCAGGTAGGCGAGAAGAACGAGCGCTGGCAGGGGATGCGCAAGATCGGCCGGTGCCACGCGACCGCCCGCCGCAAGACCCACAGCAAGCATGACCAGCCCGCCGAAGAAGAACTGCCAGCCAGAGAGCAGAACTGGGTCGTGATCGCGCGAGAAGAGCTTTGCCAGGTTGCTCGACGCAGCGGCGGCAACAGTGGAGAGCAGCACCATGCCCTCGCCGGCAAGCGAGAACGAGAGCCCTCCCGACTCGCCTGTCACGTTGACGAGCACGACGCCCGCAAAGCCAATGAGGCAGCCCAGCACCTTGCGCCCCGTGAGCCGCTCGAAGCGAAACACGAGCGCCGCAATGAGCACGCACAGAAACGAGTTGCTCGCCTCAAGGATGGAGCTCGTGACGCCTGCGCAGTTCGCAAGCCCCACATAGAAGAAGACGTACTGCACGATTGTCTGCGCCAGCGAGAGCGCGCCAATCGCGGGCAGGTCGCGACGCTCGGGCACGTACGCGCGACGTGTGGCGAGGCTCATGCCCACCGCCACCATCGCCCCTGCGATCGTGAACCGCAGCCCCGCAAACGCCAGGATCGAGGGCACGTCCGTCGCATCAATTCCAAAAAGCTCGTAGCCGATCTTCACGCACGGAAACGCCGACCCCCACAAAAAGCAGGCAGCCAAGCACGCCAACACCATCCCCGGCGTCGTGGCGAGAAAGGACACACTTTTCTTTTCAGCAATCACGTCCAGACCCTCCGGCGGCGGCTGTAGCTGTGCGAATAACGTGTCAGCAGCAGGCCGCCCCGACTTTCTAAGCAGGAATCTTCCGCGAAGCGCAGTTCCTGCGTGAAAGTCGGGGCGGCCGTCCTTACAGGTGAGCTTACTCGGTGAAGTACGCAACCCCGCCTTCGATGAGCGGCTGGTACGCGTTGCCCGGCACGTTCTTGTAGAGCCCGGCGCCGGAGCGCTCGGTGTGGCCCATCTTGCCGAGGACGCGGCCGTCCGGCGAGGTGATGCCCTCGATGGCAAGAACGGAGCCGTTGGGGTTCACGTCGAGCGACATGCCCGGAATACCGCTCTCGTCCACGTACTGCGTGGCCACCTGGCCGGCGGCCACGAGTGCGCGCACCACCTGGTCGTCCGCCACGAAGCGCCCCTCGCCGTGGGAGATCGCGATGTTGTGGACGTCGCCGACCGCGCACTTGGAGAGCCAGGGGCTGAGGTTGCTCGCCACGCGCGTGCGCACGAGGCGGCTCTGGTGGCGGCCGATGGTGTTGAACGTCAGCGTGGGTGCGTCGGGCGTGGCCTCAACGATGTCGCCGTAGGGCACGAGGCCCAGCTTGATCAGCGCCTGGAAGCCGTTGCAGATGCCCAGCATGAGGCCGTCGCGGGCATGCAGCAGGTCGCGCACCGCCTCGGTGACCTCGGGCGCGCGGAAGAACGCGGTGATGAACTTGGCCGAGCCCTCGGGCTCGTCTCCGCCGGAGAAGCCGCCGGGGATCATGACGATCTGCGACTCGCGGATGCGGCGCGCCAGCTCGTGGGTGCTCTCGGCCACGGCCTCGGGCGTGAGGTTGTTGATCACGAAGACGTCCGCCTCGGCGCCGGCGCGCTCGAAGGCGTGCGCGGTGTCGTACTCGCAGTTGGTGCCCGGGAACACGGGGATGATGACGCGCGGGCGCGCCACGCGGACGGCCGGCGCCGGGCGAGAAACCCCTGCGCTCGCGACGTCGAACGAGAGCGCCTCGACCTTCTCGCCCTCCGCGCGGTACGGGAAGACGGACTCCAGCGCGCCCTCCCAGGCGTCCTGCAGCTCGGCAAGGTCCAGGCGCTCGTCGCCCGCGACGAGCTCGTAGACCTCGGTCGTCGTGCCGAAGTACGACGCCGTGACGCCTGCGGGCACCTCGGGCTGCTCCGCCTCGTCGGAGAGCTCCACGAGGAAGCTGCCGTAGGACGGGCAGAAGAGGGCGTCAGCGCCGAAGGCCGGGGCGACCTCGATGCCCAGGCGGTTGCCGACGCACATCTTGAACGCGGCCTCTGCGGCTCCGCCGTAGCCCAGCGTGGAGACGGCGAGGGCGTCGCCACGACCGACCAGCTCCTCGACCAGACGATAGGTGGCGAGAAGCGCCTCGGTATCGGGCGTGAGCCCGTCATCGGCGTAGTCGGGCACGAGCACGACGACGCGGTGGCCGGCCTCCTTGAACTCGGGCGAGGTCACGCGGTCCACCTGTCCGAGGCCCGTGGCAAAGGAGACCAGCGTGGGCGGCACGTCGAGGTCCTCGAAGCTGCCGGACATGGAGTCCTTGCCGCCGATCGAGGCGATGCCCAGGTCAACCTGAGCCATGAGGGCGCCGAGAAGCGCTGCGGTGGGCTTGCCCCAGCGGCTGGGCACGTCGCGCAGGCGCTCGAAGTACTCCTGGAACGTGAGGTAGAGGTCCTCGTGCTCAAAGCCGGCCGCCACCATGCGGCTCACGGACTCCACGACGGAGAGGTAGGCGCCGGTGTAGCAGTTGGCGCTCATCAGGTAGGGGTTGAAGCCCCAGGCCATGCCGGAGCACGTGGTGGTCTCGCCGTCCACGGGGAGCTTGGCGACCATGGCCATGGGCGGCGTGAGCTGCGCACGCCCGCCGAACGGCATGAGCACGGTGGCCGCGCCGATCGTGGAGTCAAAGCGCTCGGAGAGGCCCTTGTTGGAGGCCACGTTGAGGTCGGTCACGAGGGAGCGCATCTTCTCGGCGAGGGTGTCGCCCGCCCAGGTGCGCTCGTAGTCCGTCGGGGCCTCCACGCGCACGGAGGTGGACTTGGGTGCGCCGTTGGAGCTCAGGAACGCGCGGCTCACGTCCACGATGGTCTTGCCGCGCCAGCTCATGCGCAGGCGGGGCTCCTCGGTGACGGTGGCCACGACTGTGGCCTCGAGGTTCTCCTCGTGGGCGTAGCGCATGAACTCGTCGACGTCCTCGGGCGCCAGGGCCACGGCCATGCGCTCCTGGGACTCGGAAATCGCGAGCTCGGTGCCGTCGAGGCCTTCGTACTTCTTGGGCACGAGGTCGAGGTCGATGTCCAGGCCGTCGGCCAGCTCGCCGATCGCCACGGAGACGCCGCCCGCGCCAAAGTCGTTGCAGCGCTTGATGAGGCGGCACGCGTCCTCACGGCGGAAGAGGCGCTGGAGCTTGCGCTCGATCGGCGGGTTGCCCTTCTGGACCTCCGCGCCGTCCTTCTCGAGGGACTCGACGTTGTGGGCCTTGGAGGAGCCGGTGGCGCCGCCGATGCCGTCGCGGCCGGTGCGCCCGCCGAGAAGCACGATCTTGTCGCCCGGCGCCGGGCACTCGCGGCGCACGTGGGAGGCCGGCGTGGCGCCCACGACGGCGCCGATCTCCATGCGCTTGGCCACATAGCCGGGGTGGTAGAGCTCGCTCACCTGCCCCGTGGCCAGACCGATCTGGTTGCCGTAGCTGGAGTAGCCGGCCGCGGCGGTGGTCACGAGCTTGCGCTGCGGGAGCTTGCCGGGCATGGTCTCGGACACGGGGACCGTGGGGTCGGCCGCGCCGGTCACGCGCATGGCCTGGTAGACGTAGCTGCGGCCGGAGAGCGGGTCGCGGATGGCGCCGCCGATGCAGGTGGCAGCGCCGCCGAAGGGCTCGATCTCGGTCGGGTGGTTGTGGGTCTCGTTCTTGAAGAGGAAGAGCCAGTCCTGGTCCTCGCCGTCCACGTCCACGGTGACCTTGACGGTGCAGGCGTTGATCTCCTCGGATTCGTCGAGGCCCTTGAGCTGCCCGGTGTGCTTGAGGTACTTGGCGCCGATGGTGCCCATGTCCATGAGGGTGACGGGGCGGTCGTCGCGGCCGAGCTCGCGACGCATGGCCAGGTAGCGGTCAAAGGCGGCGGCCACGACCTTGTCGTCGAACTGCAGGTGCTCGAGGGCGGTGCCGAAGGTGGTGTGGCGGCAGTGGTCGGACCAGTAGGTGTCGATCATGCGGATCTCGGTGATCGTGGGCACGCGCTCCTCGCCCGCGAAGTACTGCTGGCAGAAGGTGATGTCCGCGAGGTCCATGGCCAGGCCCAGGCGGTCGATCATGGCCTGGAGCTCCTTCTGGTCGAGCTCGAGGAAGCCGTCCAGCACCTCGACGTCGGCCGGCTCGGGGTAGCTCTGGCGCAGCGTGGCGCGCTCCTCGAGGCTCGCCTCGCGCGCCTCGACGGGGTTGATCACGTAGTGCTTGATGGCGGCCAGCGCCTCGTCGGTGCAGGCGCCCTCGATCACGTAGACCTTGGCGCAGCGCACGGTGGGGCGCTCGCCCTGGGAGACGAGCTGCACGCACTCGGCGGCGGAGTCGGCGCGCTGGTCGAACTGGCCGGGCAGTGCCTCCACGGCGAAGACGCGCACGTCGGCGGCGTCCGGGTCGGCGGGGAGCTCTCGCGAGGTGGCGTCGACCTGCGGCTCGCTGAAGACGATGGGGACGCAGCGCTCGAAGAGCTCGTCGCTCGTGCCCTCCACGTCGTAGCGGTTGACGATGCGCAGCCGCGCGTCGGGGTCCAGCCCCTCGGTGACGACGTTGGCGAGCTCGGCTCTGAGCTGCTGCGCCTCCACGTCAAAGCCCGGCTTCTTCTCCACGTAGATGCGAGAGACCATGCGCTGCTACCTCCGGTGTGTGCACGGGGTTCCATAGGGGCCTCTATTCTACGGCAAAGGGCGGACATGCGTACCGTGGGGTGGCCGCCCCGACGTTCCTCCGAGAAGTGCGCTGTCGCGGAACTTCTCTGCGGAACGTCGGGACGGCCCATCCAGGTTGAGATGGCGTTGCGTGCGGGAGGCCCCGGTGGGACCCCGTGCCGGCCGGAAGCAGGCAGTGGGTTAACCGAGAAGGGCGAGCGCGAGGATGAACGCGGCCGTGAGGGCGGCGGCGATGAGGTCGCGGACGGTGAGGCGCTGCTCGTGGTAGTGGGTGCGGCCGGCGCCGCCCTCGTAGCAGCGGGCGTCGAGGGCGCGGGCGAGGCCGTCGGCGTGACGCAGGCCGCTGGCGAGAAGCGCCACGACCACCGGTACGACCGAGCGGACGCGCCGCACCGGCCCGCCCTCGTCGAAGGCGCCGCCGCGCAGCGCCTGGGCGTCCATGATGGCGGATGTCTCGTCGGCGATCGTGGGGACGAAGCGCAGCATGAGCGAGAAGACCATCGCGATCTCGTGGCCGGGCAGGCCCACGCGCGAGAGCGGGGAGAGCATCGCGTCGAAGGCGTCGGCGAGCTGCGTGGGCGTGGTGGTGAGCAGGACGAGCGAGCCGAGCACGAGGGCGAGGGCGAAGCGCGCCGTGTAGAGGACCGCCGCCCGGATGCCGCCGGTGGTTATCGCCAGCGGTCCGAGGGGGACGAGCACGTCGCCGCTCTGGACGAAGAAGAGGTTGAAGAGCGAGAGCACGGCGAGAAAGACCACGAGCGGCCGGACGGAGGCGAGGACGCGGCCGGCCGGGACGCGCGCGGCGACGAGGACGGCGAGGGTGAAGGCCGCCGCGACGGCGAGCTGCGCGGCGTTGGAGACGCAGAACAGCGCGATGAGCGCCCCGAGCGCGCAGCAGAGCTTGGCGCGCGCGTCGAGCGAGTGGACGGGGGAGTCCGCGGCGTAGTACTGGCCGATCTCTATCCTGAGCGCCATCAGGCCTCGCCCCCCTGGAGACGGGCGACCAGCTCGTCGGTGGTGAGGGGGTCGCCGAGGGGTGGCCAGCCGCGTCGCTCCAGCTCGCGGGCCACGCGCAGCGCGCGCGGGATCCCGAGGCCGCTCTCGGTGAGACGGCGCTCGTTCTCGCGCGAGAAGACCTCGGCGGGCGTGCCGTCGGCGACGAGGCGCGCCTGGTCGAGCGCGATGACGCGGTCGGCTCGTGCGGCGTCCTCCATGCTGTGCGTGACCTGGACGAGCGTGACGCCCTGCTCGCGAAGACGCGCGAGCACGCGGCGCAGCATGGCGCGCCCGCGCGGGTCGAGGCCGGCCGTGGGCTCGTCGAGCACGAGCACGCGCGGCTCCATGGCGAGGACGCCGGCGAGCGCGCAGAGGCGGCGCTGGCCGCCGGAGAGCTTGAACGGCGAGACCGCGCGCCGGCCCGAGAGGCCCACGAGCTCGAGGGCGCGCGTCACGCGCCGATCGACCTCGTCCTCCGGCAGGCCGAGGTTGCGCGGGCCAAACGCCACGTCCTTCTCGACCGACTCGGCGAAGAGCTGGCGCTCGGGGTGCTGCATCACGTAGCCGACGACCGCCCGCGCCGCCCGGCGCCCGCGCCGCGTGGAGGTGTCGTTGCCGTCCACGAGGACGCGCCCCTCGTCCGGGCGCTCGAGGCCGCAGATCAGCCGCAGCAGGGTCGACTTGCCGGAGCCCGTCTGCCCGACGATCGCGGTGGAGGTCCCGGCCGCGACCTCAAACGACACGCCCTCGAGCGCGCGGGCGCGCCTCCCGTACGAGAACGACGCCCCCTCGACCTGTAAAATGGGGACAGTCCCCAATTCACACACATTTTTGATATGGGGGCGTGCTGGCATAAAACTTTTCTGTGAATTGGGGGCTGTCCCCAATTCACAGACGAGGGTGGGCTCGTCGCAGGTCCAGGGGAGCCCCAGGCGCTGGGAGAGCCGCGCGGCGAACGGCACCTCGAGGCCCAGCTCCATGAGCTTCTCGCCCTGCCGGAAGACCTCGTCCGGCGTGCCCGCGAGCGCCACGCGCCCGCGGTCGAGCACGATCACGCGGTCGGCCTCGAGCGCCTCCTCCATGAAGTGGGTCACGTGGACGAGCGTGGTGCCGGCGGCGGCGAGGCGCCCCATCACGCGCAGGATGGCCGAGCGCCCGCGCACGTCCAGCAGCGACGCCGGCTCGTCGAGCACGAGCACGGCGGGTTCCATCGCGAGCGCACCGGCGATGCACACGCGCTGGCGCTGCCCGCCCGAGAGGCGCGACGGGTCCGCCTGCGCATAGTCGTCCATGGCAACGCGGTGCAGCTCACGCGTCACGCGCGTGGCGATCTCCGCGCGCGGCAGCCCGAGGTTCTCCGGGCCGAAGGCCACGTCGTCCTCCACGACGGTGGTGACGATCTGGTCGTCCGGGTTCTGGAACACGAGGCCGAGCGAGCGCCGCGCGCGCCGGTACGCCTCGAGATCGGGCGCGCCGTCCGCGCACACCCGCTCGCCCACGAGCACGACCTCGCCCTCGTCGGGCGCGAGCAGCCCGCAGATCACGGAGGCGAGCGTGGACTTGCCCGAGCCGTTGGCCCCGAGCACGCAGACCCGCTCGCCGCGCCGCACCTCGAGGGAGACGTCGTTCAGCGCCGTGACGCCCCCCTCGTAGAAGAGGCTCACGTGCGAGAGCCGCACCAGGATGTCACGCCGCGATGCCACGTTCTTCTCGGCGGCCTAGCGGTTGACGAGCGCGGAGACCGGCTTGTGGATGAGGGCCGTGGCAACGCTCGTGATGACGACTTTGAGCAGGTTGAAGGGCAGCAGGACCGGGACGATGCTCTGGATGACCACCTCGACCGTGGTGTCGGTGTAGAGCGGCGTCACAAAGATGTTGCCCACCACGCATGCCGCCACCGCCACGACGCTGCCGACGACCATGCCCAGGACGAGCCCGCGCGCCCCGCCCACGCGGCGCGCGACGAGCGCGGCGGGCACGATGAGCGCCACGCCGGCCAGGATCGCCATGAGGTGGCCCCACGGGTTGAAGCTGAAGAGGGTCTTGAGCACCCACGGCAGCACCACGACCAGCGCGCCCGTGCTCGGCCCGTAGATGAGCGCGGCGACAAACGCCACAATCGCGGACGGGTCGTACATGAGCCACGGCGCGGGCGGGAAGATCGACACCTCGACGAACGTGAGCACGAACGCCAGCGCGCAGAGCAGCGCCGTCGTGGCGATCCGCTGGGTGGACCAGGCCCCGCCGGCGGTGGTGGAGTGGGTGTCGTGCGATGCGCGTGCGTGCGTGGAAGTAGCCATGACGGCCTCCGTTTCTTCCATCCGGACTGTGACCGTTGGTCCCGGAGTCGCACCGGGTCAGCCGCCTTTTCGCGGGTCGCGGACTGGGGGCGCCGCTCGGCCGCCCGTCACCGCCAGTGGGGACTTTCACCCCGCCCTGAAACTTGACCCGTCCAGCGTATCACTTCCTGGCGAGAAGAACCGTCTATACTTGGTCCTGGCCCTGAACCCGACGAAAGGTCGACATGTCCGAGAGCGAGAGCGGTCGAGAACCCCTGTGGCGCCTGCGTTCCATCGTTGGCGAGGAGAACGTCCTCGTGGACGAGCCCCTGAGCGAGCACACGACGTTCAAGGTGGGCGGCCCGGCCGACCTCTACGTGATCCCCGAGAGCTTCGACGAGGTGCGTGACGTCCTGCTCGCCTGCGACGAGGCGGGCGTCGAGCGCTTTGTGCTGGGGCGCGGCTCCGACCTCCTGGTCTCCGACGAGGGCTACCGCGGCGTGATCGTGGCGGTGGGCGAGGGCCTCATGGGCGTCTCCGTGGACGGCGCCGAGATGACCTGCCAGGCGGGCGTGGACCTGCGCGAGGCCTCCGAGATGGCCTGCGAGCTGGGCCTTTCCGGGCTGGAGTTTGCCTGTGGGATCCCGGGCTCGGTCGGCGGCGCGTGCTTCATGAACGCGGGCGCCTACGGCGGGTGCGTGGCGGACGTGCTCAAGTGCGTGCGCGTGCTCACGTCGGACGGCTCGCAGGAGACGCTCGCGGTCGACGAGCTTGCCCTGGGGTACCGACGCAGCCGCGTGGCGTCGGATGGCCTAGTGGTGCTCTCGGCCACGTTTGCCCTCGAGAAGGGCGACCCCGAGAAGATCCGCGCCACGATGGACGACCTCACGCGCCAGCGCGAGGAGAAGCAGCCGCTCGAGATGGCGAGCGCGGGCAGCACGTTCAAGCGGCCGGAGGGCCACTTCGCCGGCAAGTTGATCATGGACGCGGGCCTGCAGGGCTATCGCGTGGGCGGCGCCGAGGTCTCGCGCAAGCACGCGGGCTTCGTGGTCAACACGGGCGGCGCCACGGCGGCCGACGTCCACGCGGTGATCGAGCACGTGCAGGACGAGGTGGAGCGCCAGTTCGGCGTGCGCCTGGAGCCCGAGGTGCGCTTCCTGGGGTAGGGCGCGCGGGCGTTCTTCTCGCCGGGTCGTTCTTCTCGCCCGGCCGTCCTCGACCTGCCGGAGCGGCCGGTCGTCGACCACCCGCTTCACTGGGAGCGCATTCGCCGCCTCGTTGCTGCGACGGTAGTTGCCTGCGAGTTTGCGGGAACCTATCGGCTTCCTGTGGGCGAGAAGGACGTCAGCTATCGGGCCCCGCGCCTCCTGAGCGCCGCCCGTCTGGCGGGCGCGGCCGACGAGGTCGGGACGACCCAGGGAACGAGCCGCGCCCGCCGCGTGTGCGAGCTCATGCTCGAGGGGTCCGCGTCCCCCATGGAGACCGTGCTGGGGCTCCTGCTCACGCTCCCGGTCGACTACGGGGGCTTCGGTCTTGAGAAGCCGCAGCTCAACCATCCCATCGACGTCTCCGGGCAGCGCGGTTCGCTGTCCGATCGCGACGTCGTGACCCCCGACTTCCTCTGGGCGGCGCGCGGCGTCGCCCTCGAGTACGACAGCGTCAGGTTTCACGCCGAGTGCGGCGCGACGCAGCTCGAGACGGACGCCGTGCGCGCGAACACGCTGACGACGCTCGGCTACCGCGTGTTCCGTGCCACGGCGCAGACGCTCGGGACGCTTCCGGGTCTGACGCTGCTCGCGCGCCAGCTCGCCCACGCGCTGGGCGCCGAGCTCGAGCCCACGACGCCGCTGCAGGACCTGCGGCGGCGGAAGCTCTACCTTCAGCTCATGCCGAGGGTGCGAAACCTCACAGGTGGTGGTTCTTTTCTCGGCAAACCGTTATAAACGCAACTGTAAACATGAAATCAATAAAATTGACTTCCGAGACCTGTGGGGTTTTGAGCGAGAAGAACCACGCGCCGAGAGGAACCTCCCGCCGCTAGTTCTTGAGCGAGTTCAGCGGCGCCGGGAAGCGGCCGCCGCGGTGCGCGAAGACGCTGCCGGCGAAGCGGTTGACCGGCATGACCGGCGCGGAGCCGAACAGGCCGCCGAACTCGAGCATGTCGCCCTCCGCCCGGCCGATGGCCGGGATGAGGCGCACCGCCGTGGTCTTGGTGTTGATCACGCCAATGGCCATCTCGTCGGCGATGATGCCGGCGATGGCCTCAACGGAGGTGTCCCCGGGCACGGCGATCATGTCCAGGCCCACCGAGCACACGCAGGTCATGGCCTCGAGCTTCTCGATGGAGAGCGCGCCGTCCACGGCCGCGCGGATCATGCCGGCGTCCTCGGAGACGGGGATGAACGCGCCGGAGAGCCCGCCCACGCTGGAGGACGCCATGACGCCACCCTTCTTGACGGCGTCGTTCAGTAGCGCCAGCGCGCACGTGGTGCCGGGGCCGCCGCACTCGCCCACGCCGATGATCTCCAGGATGCGCGCCACGGAGTCGCCCGCCGCCGGCGTCGGCGCGAGCGACAGGTCCACGATGCCCTTCTCGACCCCAAGCCGGCGCGACGCCTCGCGGCTCATGAGCTCGCCGGCGCGCGTGATCTTGAAGGCGGTCTGCTTGATCTTCTCGGCCACGTCCATGAGGCTCGCGGACTCCGGCAGCTCCGCCAGCGCCGCCGCCATGACGCCCGGGCCGGAGACGCCCACGTTGATCACCGCGTCGGCCTCGCCGGAGCCGTGCACGGCGCCCGCCATGAACGGCGAGTCCTCCACCATGTTGGCAAAGACGACGAACTTGGCCGCGCCGTAGCAGTCGATGTCCACCGTGCGGCGCGCGCACTCGAGGATGGTCTCGGCGGAGAGCAGCACGGCGTCCATGTTGATGCCGGCGCGCGTTGACGCGATGTTGAGCGAGGAGCACACCCGCTCGGTCGTGGCCAGCGCCTCGGGGATGGACGCGATGAGGCGGCGGTCCGTGGCGCCCATGCCCTTCTGCACGAGCGCGGAGAAGCCGCCCATGAAGTCGATGCCCAGGGTCTCCGCCGCGCGGTCCATGGCGTGCGCGAGCGGGGAAAGGTCCTCGTCGGCGCAGCCGGCCGCGACCTGCGCGATCGGCGTCACCGAGACGCGCTTGTTGGCGATGGGGATGCCGTACTCCGCCTCCAGTTCCTCGGCGGTCTCCACGAGGTGCTCGGCCGTGCGCGTGATGCGGTCGTAGACCTTGTCGCACATGCGCCCCATGTCCTCGTCGGCACATCCCGCGAGCGAGATGCCCATCGTGATGGTGCGAAGGTCGAGGTTCTGCTCGGAGACCATCGAGAGGGTCTCGGCGACTTCCTGCGGGGTGATGTCCACGGCGGGCCTTTCGTTGTGGCGGATTCTGGCAGCCCATTATAGAAGAGGCGTGCGGGCCGGGCGATACGGTATCCTCTCTCACGGAACAACCCCAGAGCAAGGAGGCTGCGTGGCCGAGAAGAACCAGGGTCCCGTCGTCGCGTTCTTTGACGTGGACGGCACGCTCACGTGCCGCGACCTCAACGACGGACTGCACGTCGTCCCCACTGCGGCCGTCCAGGACGCGGTGCGCGCCTTCGTCGACGCCGGCAACGTGGCGGTGGTGTGCACCGGCCGCAGCATCCTCAACGTGGAGGACCTGCGCCACCTGCCCTTCTCCGGCTACGTGACGCTCGCCGGTACGCACGTGGTCCTCGACGGCCGGGTCGTCTACGACCGCACGATCGGGCGGGAGACGCTGCGCCGCACGATGGACGAGATGCGCCGGATCCGCATGGAGGCGCTGTTCGAGGGCACCTACGGCAACGTCATGGTGCGCTGCGGGCGCGGCCTCATGCCCTACTGCGACGACGTCGTGAACGTGGAGGACTACGAGCGCGCCGGCGGGCGCATGGACTTCGGCAAGATCGACTTCACCGACGAGTGCCTCGAGGCCTGCCTCGCGAGCGACTACCTCATGAGCACCTACGTCCACCTCGACGTGGCGGACGGCAACCACGAGCTCACCATCCCCGGCACGAGCAAGGGCGTGGGCGGCCGGGCCCTGCTCGACGCGCTGCCCTTCTCGCCCTCCCGCGTCTTCGCGTTCGGCGACTCCGAGAACGACCTCGAGATCCTGCGCCTGGCCGACACCGCCGTGGTCATGGGCAACGCCTGCGACTCCGTCAAGGCCCACGCCGACTACGTCACCGACGACGTCCGCGACGACGGCGTGGTCACGGCCCTGCGCCACTTCGGCCTGATCTAGGGCCGCACGCCCTGCCTTCTGTGTCTGAAACCTCACAGGTGGTGGAAGTCAATTTAATGCAATAATCGTTGCAGGTTAAATTTTTAAACGCATTGCGAGAAGAGATCCACCACCTGTTAGATTTGCGCGCGCAGCAACGGCGTGAGCGGCCCCTGCGCCAGCACGGTCACGCGGTGCATCGCGCGCGAGAGCGCCGTGTAGAGCCGGCGGCGCGCGAGCGGCGTGTCCGGGTAGACCTCAGCCTGCGCGTCCGGCACGATCACGTGGTCGAACTCCAGGCCCTTGGCCACGCGCAGCGGCAGCAGCACCACGCCCTCGGCCGGCAGCGACATTCCGCCGCGGATCACCGTCGCCGCGTCGCCCAGCTGCTTGGCGAGCCAGCTCACGCGCGCGTCGCTCTCGGCCACGACGGCCGTGAGGCCCTCGCCGGGCTCGGCCACCGCCGCGCGCAGCGCCGCGAGGTAGTCGTCCTTCTCGTCAAACGCGCGGATGACGGGCGCCACGCCCGCGCGCTGCACCGAGGAGAGGCGCCGCCGCTCGTCCGGCTCCAGCAGACCGCAGAAGAGCTCGGTGATCTCCGGCGAGGAGCGGTAGCTCGTGAGCAGGCGGCACTCGTCCACGCTGCCGTGCGAGGCGCTAAAGATCTCCGCAATCCGCGCGAAGGAGGCCGTGCCCTCGTAGATAGCCTGGTGCTCGTCTCCCAGCAGCAGGAAGTGCGCGCGCGAGAAGAACCGTGCGAGCACCATGAGCTGGGCCTCGGTGTAGTCCTGGACCTCGTCGACCATGACGAAGCGCGCGTCGCGGCTGCCGATGCCCGTGAAGATGAGCCGCAGCCACAGCCACTCGGTCGCCGAGAGCGCGTTCGTGTCCAGCAGGCGCATGCCGATGCGGTCGAGGCGCAGCCACGCGAGCTGCTCGATCTTCTCGTGCGCCGGCGCGTAGAGGTGCTCCACGTAGCGGCGCGCGTAGGCGAGGGTCTCGTCCTCGTCGTCCGGTGCCAGCGTCTCGCCAAAGATCTCGTACTGCCGCTCCACGTCCAGGCCGAGCATCTCCTCCTGGAGCTCGTCGTTGCGCGCCATCTGCGCCAGGCGGCGGTTCAGGCGGTCGTGCAGCTCCTCCTTCACGAGGGCGGTGAAGCGGGGCCCCACGTCGAACTCCGCGAACTTGGCCACCGCGCTCGCCACCTGGGTCGCCCGGAGCAGCGTCTCGTCGCCGAGGCGGATTTCGCGCAGGTCGTCCGGCTCGAGCTTTAGCGTGCGCGCCGCCTCGTCCATGCGCCGCAGCGTCTCGGGCGTGGTGGCAAGGCCGAGGTCGCGCTCGCCGGCACCCTGCGCGGCCACGAAGTCGCGCCAGGTCACGGTCTGCGGGTTGGACTCGCCGAGGCTCGGCAGGACCGTGTCGATGTAGCTCTCAAAGACGTCGTTGGGCGAGAAGAGCCAGACCTGGCTGGGGTCGAGCGTCTTGCGCTCCTGGTAGAGCAGAAACGCGATGCGCTGCAGCAGCACCGACGTCTTGCCCGAGCCAGCGATGCCGTTCACCAGCAGCACGGGCACGTCCGCGTGGCGCACGACCTCGTTCTGCTCGCGCTGGATCGTGGCGGTGATGGCCTGGAGCTTCTCGGTGTGGCGGCGCTTGAGGGCGGAAAGCAGCAGTGAGTCCTCGATCGCCACCGTGGTGTCGAAGTAGGAGCGCAGCTCGTCGCGCACGATGTCGAACTGCCGGCGCAGCGTGAGGTTCACGGTGCGGGTCTTGCCGTCCACCTGGTAGGACGTGGGGCCCATCTGCTGGTTGTAGTAGGTCTCCGCGACGGGGGAGCGCCAGTCCACCACGAGCGGGCGGCTGCGCTCGTCGGTCATGCCGGCGGCACCGATGTAGACGTCGCGCGGCGGGCGGCCCGGGCGCATCTCGAGCGTGACCTTCGCGAAGTAGGGCTGCATGAGCAGCAGCGTCACGCGGCGCAGCTTGTCCACGTTGAAGTCGTGGTACTGGTTGTACGCGTCGATGATGGAGTTGAGCGTCTCGATGGCCGCGAGCGTCTCGATGGTCTCGTCCGCGCCGCCAAAGTCCAGGCGGACCTCCTCGCTCATGGCAATGAGGTCCTGCTTGGCGCCCTGGTGGTTGGACTCCAGGTCCGCGGAGATCGCGTCGCGGATCTGCAGCAGCTTGGCGTAGAGCTCGGAGAGGTGGTCCTGCTCGGCCTGGAAGATGGGGTCCTGGTCCTGCATGGGCATGGCGCTCCTTCGGCGTTGACGCGCGGAATTTCGAGCTATCAATGGTACGCCATCGCGAGGTGCGGGTACAGGAGCGCGGGTGCCGTCGGGTGTAGATTAACGCGCACGGTTTGCTTCAACGGCATATATCAGCAGGAAAGAATAACGCGCATGGCAAACTGTGCGCGTTATTTCCTGGGGTAACCCAAAAGTGCCGCTGTCCGTCGCCCTACTCGTCGTCCACAAAGCCCGCGCGGTACGCGGAGAACACCACCGCGCCCTCGTCCTGCGTGGCATCGAGGTCCACGTCGCCCCAGATGCCAAAGTCGCGGTCGTCATCGGAGTCGCGGAACACCTGATGCACGTGCCAGACGTGCGCCGACTTCTCGTCCTTCTCGTCGATCGAGAAGTACGCGGCGCTGCGGGCGTCGCCGTCCAGGAGAACCTCCTCGTGCGCGTCGTAGAGGCGGTCCAGCGCGCGGCGCCACACCGGCGCGCGCCAGCCCCACTCGGCGTCGAGCTTGCCCAGCTCGTCCACCGCCTCGTGCGCAGCCAGCCGCACGCGGGCGAACAGGGCGTTGCGCACGAGCAGCGTGAGGCCACGCCGGTCGCGCACGACCTCGTCCGCAGCGGGCGGCGCGGCGTCGAGCCCCTCCGAGGAGCCCTCGCCGGCGGCGGCCCACTCGTCCACGAGCGAGGAGTCTACGGTGCGCACCACGAGGCCCAGCCACGCGATGATGTCGCGCAGCCGCTCGTCGCGCTTGTCGAGCGGCACGGTGCGGTCGAGCGCGCGGAACGCCTCGGAGAGGTAGCGCAGGAGCAGCCCCTCGGAGCGCGCCACGTTGTAGCGGCCTACGTACTCCTTGAAGTCGCTCGCGGTCTCCACCATGTCGCGCAGGACGGACTTGGGCGAGAGCGCAAAGTCGCGCGCCCAGGGCACCGCCTCGCAGTATTGCTCGAAGGCGGGCTCCAGCAGGTCCTCCAGCGGCTTGGGCCACGTGACCTCCTGCAGGCGCTCCATGCGCTCGTCGTAGTCGATGCCCTCGGCCTTCATCTCGCTCATCGCGCGGTCGCGCGCCACGCGCTGCTGGGCGCGCAGGATCTGCCACGGGTCCTCGAGCGTGGCCTCCGCCATCGAGATAACGTCGAGCGCGTAGGTCTCCGACTCGGGGTCCAGGAGCTCCAGCGCCGCCAGCAGGAACGGCGACAAGGGCTGGTCCAGCGCAAAGTCGTCCGGAAGATCAACCGTGGTGCTCCATGCCGCGCTCCCGTCCGGCAGCTCCTCGCGCGTGACCACGCCGGCGTCCAGCAGCGTGGCAAAGATCTCGTCCGCGCGGGTGGCGAGCGCGGCCTTCTCGGCCTCGGGCTGCGCCGACTCCTCCACGAGCGCGTGCACGCGGGCCCAGGCGTCCCCGCCCTGCTCGACCTCGGCGAGCACCATCGAGTGCGTGACCTTCATGCGCGGGCGCAGCGGCTCCGGCACGGCGGCGATCAGCCGCTCGAAGGTCTGCTTGTTCCAGCCGACAAAACCCTCGGGCGGCTTCTTGGTCTTGATCTTGCGGGCCTTCTTCGGGTCGCCGCCGGCCTTGCGGAGTGCCCGGGCGTTCTCGATGTCGTACTCGGTTGCCTCGGCGATGACATGGCCCTCGGTGTCAAAGCCGGCGCGCCCGGCACGACCCACGATCTGGTGGAACTCGCGCGCGTTGAGGTGGCGCATCCGCCGGCCGTCAAACTTGGAGAGGGCCGTGAGCACCACGGTGTGGATCGGCACGTTGATGCCCACGCCCAGCGTGTCCGTGCCGCAGATCACCGGCAGCAGACCCTGCTGCGCGAGCTTCTCCACTAGGAGGCGATAGCGCGGCAGCATGCCCGCGTGGTGCACGCCCACGCCGCAGCCCAGCAGGCGCTGCAGCGTCTTGCCAAAGGTCGTGGTGAAGCGCGTGCCCTTGATGGCCTCCTTCACGGCCTCGCGCTGCTCCTTGGTGGAGACGCCGTAGCTCGCGAGGCTCTGCGCGCTCGTGAGGGCCGCGTCCTGCGAGAAGTGCACGATGTAGAGTGGCGCCTCGCCCGCGCGCAGCGCCAGCTCGACGGTCCCCTCCAGCGCCGTGTCCACGAACTCGTAGGAGAGCGGCACCGGGCGCGGGGCGTCCGCGATCGTGTCCACGGTGCGCCCGCCGGTGTGCTCGGAGAGGGCAGCCGCGATCGCGCTCGTGTCCCCGAGCGTGGCGCTCATCAGCAGGAACTGCGCGTTCGGCAGTGTGAGCAGCGGCACCTGCCAGGCCCAGCCGCGGTCCGGGTCCGCGTAGAAGTGGAACTCGTCCATGGCCACGCAGCCCACGTCGCACGTCTCGCCCTCGCGCAGGGCCTGGTTTGCCAGGATCTCCGCCGTGCAGCAGATGATCGGCGCCTCGGCGTTGATCGCGGCGTCTCCGGTGATCATGCCCACGTTCTCGCGGCCAAAGAGGTCCACGAGGTCAAAGAACTTCTCGCTCACCAGGGCCTTGATGGGTGCGGTGTAGTAGGCGCGCCGGTCCGTGCAGACGCTCATGAAGCACATCCCCAGTGCCACCAGGGACTTGCCCGAGCCCGTGGGCGTGCCCAGGATCAGGTGGTCGCCCGCCGCAAGGGAGAGCAGCGCCTCCTCCTGGTGCGGCCAGAGCTCGATGCCGCGCGACTCCACCCACTCCAGGAAGAGGTCGAGCGCCTCCTCGGCGCCGATGTTGGGATAGGTCTCGTCGTCGGGCCAGGGGATGAGGCGGCCCAGCGAGCCGGGGGCGTTGGGGCCCTCGTCGACGGCCTCGGGTGCGGGTGTTACGGGCATGTGACTCCTCTCGTGCGGGCATCCATTCTAGCGCGGCGGGACTATACTCGGGGCATGCCGACGAAAGGGGCTCCCATGACCGACTTCCTGCAGCTCGCGCGCGACCGCTACTCCGTCCGCGCCTTCTCCGACGCACCGGTGGAGGCCGAGAAAATCCGCGCGCTCGTGGACGCCGCCGTCGCCGCGCCCACGGCGGTCGACAAGCAGCCGTGGCACCTGTGGGTCGTGGAGAGCCCGGAGGCCGTGGCGCGCCTCTCGGCCCTCACGCGCTTCTCGTTTGGCGCGCAGGTGATCCTCATGCTGGGCGCCCGCGCGGACGAGGCGTGGGTCCGCAAGTACGACGCCCGCAACTTCGCGGACGTGGACGCCTCCATCGTGGGCACCCACATCATGCTCGCGGCGCACGACCTGGGCCTGGGCACCACGTGGGTCGGTCACTTCGACGCGCCGGCGGTCCACGAGGCCTTCCCGGAGACCGCAGGCTACGACCTCGTGGCGCTCTTCCCGATCGGCTACCCCGCCGCAAACGCGGAGCCTGCGGCCAAGCACTTCGAGCGCAAGCCCGTCGAGGAGCTCGTGACGCGGGTGTGAGCGCGGTGAGCGGCGGTTGAGTGACAGGAGCGTCACGCCGCTGAAAGGGACGAGCTGCTACGCTGTGGGTCCCGCCTCCCCGGAGGGCGGCAGCCGCCGAACTGATCTCGTCATACGGATGGACCCATGAAGAAGGATGGAACACCTCGTCACAGCGCCCCGGCGCCCACGCGACGGGTAGCGCACGCAACGTCGCGGATGGCCCGTCGGCCCACCTCGCGCACCAGGCACCGGCTCTCCCGGGGCGCCCGGAGGTTCGTCGTCGTGGCCCTTCTCGCCCTCGTCGCCTTTGTGGGCGGCGGCGTGCTGCTGTGGACCAACCGGACGGTGAGCGTGCGCGTCAACGGCACGCTCACGCAGGTGCGCGCCGAGGCGACCCTCGCCGACATCTTTGCGGCCGAGAAGATCGAGGTCACGCCCGGCGACCTCGTCTCGGTGGGCGGCACGGTGCTCACGGAGGGCGCCGGCGAGCCGTTCTCCGCCACGGTGGGCGGGCAGGAGCTCGACGAGCAGCAGACGAAGGACTTCCGCGCGGAGGGCAACGAGGAGATCGTCTTCTCGGACGGCGCGGACGTGACGGAGGCCTCCCACCAGGAGGAGCGCGTGGTCATGCCCAAGCTCCAGCCCTACGAGCAGGTGGGCGCCATCACCTTTGTGTCCCAGTGGGGCCGCCCCGGCCGGCAGATGTTCACCGTGGGCGACGTCTCGGGCGAGGCGGTGCCCGGGGAGGAGCTGGAGCCCGTCAGCAACGCGGTGCTCCAGAGCGTCAACCCGACCCCCGACGACGGCTCCAAGCTGATCGCGCTGACCTTCGACGACGGCCCGAGCGACTACACGCAGCGCTACCTCGACATCCTGAGCAAGTACGACGCCCGCGCGACATTCTTCTGCCTGGGGTCGGCCGCTGCGGCCAAGCCCGATCTTGTGAAGGCGATCGAGGACCAGGGCTCGCAGGTCGCCTCGCACACCCAGAACCACCAGCAGCTCACGACCCTCGACGCGGACGCGCTGCGCTCCGAGGTCAATGACGCGTTCTCGGCGATCAGCGGCGCGGGCGCCCCGGCGACGACGGTCCTGCGCCCGCCGTACGGTGACCTCACGCCCGAGACCTGGCTCGCGTCCGGCGGGTGCTTCTCGGCCTCCGTGATTTGGAACCTGGACAGCGAGGACTGGCGCCTCCCCGGCCCGGACGCGATCGTGTCCAACTGCACGAACGGGGCGTACCCGGGCGCGATCGTCCTCATGCACGATGGAGGCGGCAACCGCGACCAGGACCTCGAGGCGCTACCCAAGATCATCGAGGCCCTCCAGGCGAAGGGCTACCGCTTTGTGACGATCAACGAGCTCATGGCCGCCGACAGCCGCATCCCCGCCGACGTTGCGTCCGGAAGCGCCGTCATGCCCGAGGACGCGGTCTGGCCCACGGAGCTGGCGAGCGAGTAGCGGCGCGGCGGGGTGGCAGGGAAGCGGCGCGGCGGCGCGGTTCTTCTCGCTACTTGACGCCGTACTGCTCGTAGTAGGCGTCGATCGCGGCGCGCAGCTCCGGCGTGATCACGGTGCCGTCGAGCGCCTCCACGACCTCGGCCATGGAGACGATGCTCGCCACCGGGAAGCCGTAGCGCTCCTGGATCTCCTGCTGCGCGGTCACGACACCGCCCTTGCCGACCTCCATGCGGTTCAGCGAGACGATGAGGCCCTTGACCTCCACGTTCGCGGCGCCGGTCACCTTGGGGTAGGTCTCGTCGATGGACTTGCCCGAGGTGGTCACGTCCTCGATCATGACCACGCGGTCGCCGTCGGCGAGCGCCGAGCCGAGGAAGCCGCCCTTGTCCGCGCCGTGGTCCTTCTCCTCCTTGCGGTCGGAGCAGTAGCGGACCTCCTTGCCAAAGAGGTCGTGCAGGGCGATCGCGGTGGTCACGGACAGGGGGATGCCCTTGTACGCCGGCCCAAAGAGCACGTCAAAGTCCAGGCCAAAGTTGTCGTTGATCGCGTGGGCGTAGTACTCGCCCAGGCGCTTGAGCTGGCTGCCGGTGACGTAGGCGCCCGCATTCATGAAGAACGGGGACTTACGGCCGCTCTTGAGCGTGAACTCGCCGAACTTGAGGACCTGGGACTCGACCATGAAGTCGATGAACTCGCGCTTGTAGGCTTCCATGCTGCTCCTTCCGGGGGCGTGGCGGGGTCAGTGTAATTCTATCCCCTTGCCCGCCGTCCAACATGGTGCATATGTATATATTATATTATGTGAAGACTCACTATGGTGATGAGGTGGAGATATGAGGCGCTATGACGTTGTTTCCAGCCTGCAGGATTACCGTGACATCCTCTGGAGCGAGCGGGTCAACAGCTCCGGGACGGCGGGGACCTATCTCAAGGCGCGCGTGGGGAGCGGCGCGCGGGCGCGCTACCTCAAGCTCTCGCGCTATAACGGGGCGCGCATAGACGGGACCGAGTGCATAAACGAGCTCGTCGCGAGCCGTCTCATGGAGCTCCTCGGCATCGACCATGTTCCCTATCGGCTCGTGCACGCGCGCGTGACGATCGATGGTGCCGAGCACGAGACCTGGCTCAACTCGTCGCGGAACTTCCGCCGGCCCGGGGAGCAGAAGATGGGTCTTGGCAACTATTACGAGCTCTACCGCGAGAAGGACGAGAGCCCGCTGTCCTTCTGCGAGCGCATGGGCTGGGCGGCCGGTGTCGCGCAGATGATGCTGGTCGACTACCTCATCGCGAACCGAGACCGCCACGGCTCCAACATCGAGGTCCTCATAGACCGCGCCGGGCAGCCGCGCCTCGCGCCCATCTTCGACAACGGGCTCTCGCTCGTGGCGCCCTATGGCGACGACGTGGAGCGTATCGCGGCGTTTGACCCGCTGATGCCGGTTGCGACCACCAACTTCCTCGGGTCGCGCTCCCTCGAGGAGAACGTCAGGTCCGTGGCTCCCGTCGAGGTGGCGCGGCCCCTCGCGGCACGGGACCGGGAGTTCCTGCTCGCGGGGCTCGAGGGCGCGGCCTCGCCGGTTCTTCTCGACAAGATCTGGCAGATCGTCTGGGAGAGGTGGTGCTGGTATGCGTCGCTTTGAGGTCATCAACGGGGAGGGCCGGACCAGGCGTCCCTGCGGCGAGCTGACCTATGACCCCGCAACGCGGTCCTTCTCGTTTGTGGCGACGTCGGACGCGACGTCGCGTGACGTTCCGGCCATGTTCGCCCCCTTTGTCGCGCGCGGCCAGCGAACGGTCCCTGCCCGCTGGGTCGAGGCCTGGGTGGCCGAGCGCATAGCCCCGCCCTCGCGCCAGAACGTCGGCGAGGTGCTGCGCTCGCATGGGCTGGAGGCCTACGACGCCGCCGCGCTTCTCGCCAGCGGACGGGGGAGGAGCACGCAGGACGGGTTCTATCTCAGGGAGGTCGGCGAGCCGTACCTGGGCGGGCGATCGCTGGGGAGGCGGCTTCTTGCGGCGCGTGCCGCAGCGGGGCTGTCTCAGGAGGAGCTCGCGCGTCGAAGCGGCATCTCCCAGGAGGCGATCAGCGTGCTCGAGCGCGGCGGCGGCAACCCGACGATGCGCACGTTGGAGCGCCTGGCGCGCGCCCTGGGGCGGGAGCTGCGCGTCGAGTTCACGTGAGCGCCAGCGTCGCCGCATGCGATGCGCTAGAGTAAGTGGCTGGAAAACAGGCGAGAAGAACCTCGGAGGAACGCCCGTGGAACGCACCCACATCTCTCAGCTCTTTGCCGACATGGAGGCCCTCGGCGGCACCACCGTCACGGTGGCCGGCTGGGTCCGCTCGGTCCGCGACATGAAGAACTTTGGCTTCGTGATGCTCAACGACGGCTCCTGCTTCAAGGACCTGCAGGTCGTCATGAACCGCGAGAAGCTCGCCAACTACGACGAGATCGCCGCCACGGGCGTGGGCTCGGCCCTCGTAGTCACGGGCACGCTCGCTCTCACGCCGGAGCGCCCGCAGCCCTTTGAGCTCCAGGCTGCCCAGATCACGGTGGCCGGGGCCTCCGCGCCGGACTACCCGATGCAGAAGAAGCGCCAGACCCGCGAGTTCCTGCGCACCCAGCAGCACCTGCGCAGCCGCACCAACCTCTTCCGCGCCGTCTTCCGCGTGCGCAGCGTGGCGGCCTTCGCCATCCACCGCTTCTTCCAGGAGCGCGGCTTCGTCTACGTGAACACCCCGATCATCACCACTTCCGACGCCGAGGGTGCGGGCGAGATGTTCCGCGTGACCACGCTCGACGTGGAGAACCCGCCCCGCACCGAGGACGGCCACGTTGACTGGAGCCAGGACTTCTTCGGCCACGCGGCCAACCTCACCGTGTCCGGCCAGCTCCAGGCCGAGAACTTCGCGCTCTCCTTTGGTGACGTCTACACCTTTGGCCCCACGTTTCGCGCCGAGAACTCCAACACGCGCCGTCACGCGGCCGAGTTCTGGATGGTGGAGCCCGAGATGGCCTTCTGCGACCTCGCCGGGGACATGGCCTGCGTGGAGGACATGCTCAAGTACGTGATCACCTACGTGATGGACGCCTGCCCGGACGAGATGGAGTTCTTCAACAAGTTCGTGGACAAGGGTCTCGTCGAGCGCCTCACGCACGTGGCCACCTCGGACTTTGCGCATGTCACCTACACGGAGGCCATCCAGATTCTGCAGGAGGCTGCGGCGGCGGGCCACGTCTTCGAGTACCCCGTGGAGTGGGGCTGCGACCTGCAGACCGAGCACGAGCGCTTCCTCACCGAGGAGCACTTCAAGCGCCCGACCTTCGTGACCGACTACCCGGCCGCGATCAAGGCCTTCTACATGCGCCTCAACGATGACGGCAAGACCGTGGCGGCCGTGGACTGCCTCGTGCCGGGCATCGGCGAGATCGTGGGCGGCTCTCAGCGCGAGGAGCGCCTGGACGTGCTGGAGCGCCGCATCGCTGAGCTCGGCATGGAGCCGGAGCAGTACAAGTACTACCTCGACCTGCGGCGCTACGGCGGCTGCGAGCACGCGGGCTTTGGCCTGGGCTTCGAGCGCATGGTCATGTACCTCACCGGCGTGGACAACATCCGCGACGTCATCCCGCACCCGCGCACCGTCGGCAACGCGGAGTTCTAGGCGCCCGGGCCGCGCGTTCTTCTCGCCCGCGCTTCTAAAACCTCACAGGTCCTGTCTCTCTTACAAAGCAAGGCGATAAGAACTTCGTCAGAAAGCGATTTTAGAGAGACCACCTGTGAGGTTTTGACGTCGGGGCCGTCCGCCATGACGTAGAGTTGGGCTGTCGGCGTCGAAGGGGGCACCATGGCCGCTCAGAACCCGCAGCTCACGCGTCGGGAGTTCCTCTCGCTGGCCAGCCTTGCGGGGCTGGGGGCGCTAGCAGGCTGCTCGGCGCCGGAGCCCGCCGCGCCGGACACAGGCGCCTCGGAGCGGGCGACCGTCTACGACGAGGCCGCCCCCGACGAGCTCTCTCTCCTCATGGTCGGCGACGTCCTCGTGCACACGGGCGTGTGGCAGAGCGGCGAGCGCGCGGACGGCACGCGCAGCTACGACCACCTCTTCGCGCAGGTCGCCGACGACGTGGCCGCCGCGGACCTCGCGCTCGTGGGGCAGGAGACCATCCTCGGCGGCGACGCGCTGGGCATCTCGGGCTACCCCACGTTCAACAGCCCGCAGGAGATCGGCGACGCCGAGGTCGCGGCGGGCTTTGACGTGGCCCTCTGCGGGAGCAACCACGCGCTCGACAAGGGCATGGCGGGCATCGAGGCCGCGCTCGGCTACTGGCGCTCGGCCCACCCCGAGATTCTGGTCACCGGCATCGCCGACAGCCAGGCGGCCTTTGACGCCCTCCCCATCGTCGAGCGAGAGGGACATCGCATCGCCGTGCTCAACTACACCTACGGCACCAACGGCATCCCGCTGCCGCAGCCCTGGGCGGTCCGCCAGCTCGACGAGGCGCAGATCGCCGCAGACGCCGCCGCGGTGCGCGAGGCGGGCGCGGAGGCCATCGTCGCCTGCCCGCACTGGGGCGTCGAGTACGCTGCCGTCCCGAGCGACGACCAGCGCCGGTGGGCCCAGGTGCTCGCGGACGCCGGCGCCGACGTGATCATCGGCGGGCACCCGCACGTGGTGCAGCCCTTCGAGGTGATCGAGAGCGCCGAGGGCCGCGCCGTGCCCGTCTTCTGGTCCGTGGGCAACTTCACCTCGACCCAGCCGCGCAAGGACACCATGGTGGGCGCCATGGCGCAGGTCTCGCTGCGCTTCGACGGCGACGGCGCCTGCGAGGTGACCTCGTGCGCGCTCACGCCGCTCGTCACGCACCGCGCGGCGGGCACCGCCTTCACCACCTACCGCCTCGCCGACTACACGGAGGAGTTGGCCGCGGCCAACCAGATCCGCGGCATGTCCGGCTGCGGCGATTTCTCCTTCCAGTGGTGCGTCGACTTCTGCGCCGAGCGCCTGGGGGACGCCTTTGACGCGGCGTCCTGCCGGCTCGTCTGGGAGCCCTAGGCCCGGCGGCGCGTCACGTCACAGCACGCGGCGCACGGCGTCGTGCCACCCGGCGAGAAGGACCTCGACCCGCGCCGGGTCCATCTGCCGACGGAACACGTCGTCGTCCGCCCGCAGGCCGCGCAGCTCGTCGGTGCCGCTCCAGAAGCCGGAGGCCAGCCCGGCGAGAAACGCGGCGCCGAGCGCGGTGGTCTCGGTGTTGGCGGGCCGGCGCAGCTCGCGCCCCAGCACGTCCGCCTGGAACTGCATCAGGAAGTCATTGGCGGAGGCGCCGCCGTCCACGTTGAGCACGTCGAGGGGAGCGCCGGCGTCCGCCTCCATCGCGTCCGCCAGGTCGCGGATCTGGTAGGCGAGGGCCTCGAGCGCCGCACGCGCCAGGTGCGCCCGCCCCGTGCCGCGCGTGAGGCCGAGGATCGCCCCGCGCGCGTCCGGCTGCCACCAGGGCGCGCCGAGCCCCGTGAACGCCGGCACGACGTAGACGCCGCCCGTGTCCGGCACGCTCCGCGCGAGCGCCTCGGTCTCGGCGGCGTCTCGGATGACGCCCAGCTCGTCGCGCAGCCACTGCACGAGCGCGCCGGCCACGAAGACCGAGCCCTCGAGCGCGTACTGCGTCTCGGCGGTGCCCGGCGGCGCGGCCACGATCGTGGTCACCAGGCCGTGCTCGCTCGTGCGCGCCTCGCCTCCGGTGTGCAGCAGCATGAAGCAGCCCGTGCCGTAGGTGTTCTTGGCCTGTCCCGGCGCAAAGCAGCACTGTCCGAAGAGCGCCGCCTGCTGGTCGCCCGCCACGCCGCACAGGGGGATGCCCGCCGGCAGCCCCGGGTAGCTCGTCTCGCCAAAGAAGCCGGAGCTGGGGCGCACCTCGGGCAGCATGGCCGCCGGGATGCCAAAGAGGTCCAGCAGCTCCTGGTCCCAGCGGCCCTCGTGGATGTTGTAGAGCATGGTGCGGCTGGCGTTGGTGGGGTCGGTGGCGTGCACCAGGCCGCCCGTGAGCGTCCATACGAGCCACGTGTCCACGGTGCCAAAGAGCAGCTCGCCGGACTCGGCCCGCGCGCGGGCGCCCGGCACGTTCTCCAGGATCCAGGCGATCTTGCTGGCCGAGAAGTACGCGTCCGGCAGCAGCCCCGTCTTGGCGCGCACCAGCTCGCGGACCCCGGGCGCGCCGCAGATGCGCTCGACCATCTCGGCCGTGCGCCGGCACTGCCAGACGATGGCGTTGGCCACCGGGACGCCCGTCGTCGGGTCCCAGACGATCGTGGTCTCGCGCTGGTTGTCGATGCCGATGGCGGCCACGTCAGCCGCCGTGAGGTCGTGGCGCGCCACGAGCTCCATGAGCGTGCCCAGCTGCGAGAAGAGAATCTCCTGCGGGTTGTGCTCGACCCAGCCGGGCCGTGGGAAGATCTGCTGGAATGGCCGCTGCGCCACGTCCACCATCCGGCCCCGGCGGTCCACGAGGACGGCGCGCGAGCTCGTGGTCCCCTGGTCGAGCGCGATCACGCACTTCTCGCCCATGCGCGTCCTCCTGTCGTTTGGCGGCGGCCGGTGCCTTGCAGTATCCACCTCCGGGCGCCCGCGCGCCCGCCCGCGCCGCCCGCCGGTCAGAACGAGCCGTCCGCGCGGGAGTAGTACCATCAGGGGTGTCCCGCACGCGAGGAGGTCCCATGGGTCTTCACTGCTCAGACTGCGCCTACGCAACGTTCACGTTCCACCCGGAGTCCGGCCTGTACCAGGGCGCCTGCAGCCGGGGGTACACGCTCACCAACCCCCACGTGCGCACGAGCCCGGAGGACCACTTCGCCGAGCGCCCGGAGGGGCTGGTCCCCACGATCGACCCCTTTGGGGCGGAGTACCTGCGCACCTCCAACGTCTGCGAGCGCTTCCTCCTCCCGCGCGACGCCCATGGCGTCCCGCACCGCCGGGGCTGGCGTCGCGGCCGCGAGTCCGGCAAATAGCCGACCGCCCGCCGAATCCCGCGCCGCGTACCCCCGCCCGCAGCTTTCTTTCAGCTACGCTGCTCGGAGCATGATTCGCGGTACGGGAGGTGTCCGATCATGAGCATGAGAAGATCTTTGGGCGCGCTGCTGGGCGCGTGTGCGCTGAGCGTCTCGCTTGTGGCGTGCGGGAGCGGTGGCGGCGGGTCGGCGACCCCGGACCTCGGCGAACTGCGCGACGAGTTCGTGGGCACGTGGGAGCTCGTCTCCATGGAGTCCGAGAGCACGACCCTCAGCGAGGAGGACGTCGACGAGCTGGCCGAGAAGGGGACGCTCGTGACGCTCGACCTCGACGAGGACGGCAACCTGATCTACAACGAGACGGGCAACCAGCAGGAGGGTTCCTGGTCGGTCAAGGACGAGGGCGCCCTTACCCTCAAGATTGGGGACGCCACCGTGGAGGCCCCCTTCGAGAACGAGCAACTGACCGTCGAGAGCGGCGGGAGCTCCATGGTCTTCGAGAAGACCTCGGACGTCCCCGACATGGACCGTCAGCCCGAGGACAACGTGGGCGACGTCGCTGACGACAAGGACGACAAGGACGAGAAGGACCCGGACGGCCCGGACGACCCGGGCATCGATGACGGCACCCTGGACGAGCTCGCCGAGCGGTTCACCGACGAGGCGATTCTCGGCCAGGACCTCTATGCCATGGGCGTCGAGAAGACCGCCGACCTGGACGTCACCCTGAGCGAGGACGACGTCGCGCGCGTGGCCGTCACCGGCATCGGCGTGGACTACGAGGGCGACACCGGCTATATGCTCTCGATCGAGAACCGCACCGACCAGGACTTCTACGTCGAGAACGTCATGACCGTGCTCGACGGCACGGACGTCTACGAGTACGCCACCGTCGCGCGCGTGGTCCGGGCCGGGGACACCGCCGACGCGTTCCTCTTCTTTGACAGCGACGTCTGCTCGGTCACGGAGGACTCGTCGTGCTACGTCATGCTCGGCTTCATGGACATCGACGGCAACATCGTCGGCGCGTGCGAGGGCGAGATCTAGGGCGCGCACCGGCTGCGATCGGCTGCGTGCCGGCAAACGGGTATGATGGGGGCGGGGCGCTGCGGCGCCTCGCCCCTGTTGGTGCCGAGTCCGGAGGAACCATGGCAGACAGCACACTCGATCTCATCTTCTCCGAGCCCATCTTCCACGAGAAGATCTGGGGCGGCCGCAAGCTCGCCGACGACTTTGGCTACCAGATCCCGGACGGCCCGATCGGCGAGTGCTGGGCCATCAGCGCCCATCCCAACGGCGACTGCGTGGTGGCCGAGGGCGCGTGGGCCGGCAAGCACCTCTCCGAGCTGTGGGACGAGCACCGCGAGCTCTTCGGCGGCCTCGAGGGCGACCGCTTCCCGCTGCTGGTGAAGATCATCGACGCCAAGGACAACCTCTCCGTGCAGGTGCACCCCGACGACGCCTATGCCGCCGAGCACGAGAACGGCAGCCTCGGCAAGCGCGAGTGCTGGTACGTGCTGGGCGCCGACCCGGACACCAAGATCGTGATCGGCCAGCGCGCGCACGACCGCGCCGAGCTCGCGACCATGATCGAGGAGGGCCGCTGGGACGACATGCTGAACGAGGTTCCCTGCCGTGTGGGCGACTTCTTCCCCATCGAGCCGGGCACCGTCCACGCCATCCAGGGCGGCACGCTGATCCTGGAGACCCAGCAGTCCTCCGACGTCACCTACCGCGTCTATGACTACGACCGCGTGGGCGACGACGGCAAGCCGCGCCCGCTGCACATCGAGCAGAGCCTGGACGTGGTGGACTACGCGGCCGAGGCGCCGACGTCCGGCGAGGTTACGGCGCCCGAGGTGGACGGCGTGACCGAGCTCATGGCGTGCCCCAACTTCGTGGTGGACCGCGTGCGCGTGGCGGGCGAGAAGAGCGTGGGGGAGGAGTGGCCCTTCCTGTGCGTGAGCGTGATCGAGGGCGCGGGCACCGTGCGCGCAGCTGCGGCCGACGTTGAGCACAAGATCGCGCGCGGCACGCACTTCCTGGCGCCGTCCGGCTGCGGCGAGCTGCTCTTCTCGGGCGAGATGACGCTCGTGACGTCGCGCGTGCCGACGGAGGACGCATAGCGGGTCGTCCCGCGTCTACATGAGCCACAAAATAGGCGCCGCCGGGCGAGAAACCCGACGGCGCCGTGTTGCGTACGGTAGGACCCGCGCGGCTACGCGGCCTTGATCTCCGCGCCGCAGTGCGGGCAGCGCGTGGCGCCCTCCTTGACCTCCTCGAGGCAGTAGGGGCAGTGCGGGGCGGCGGCCTCCTCGGCAGCCTCCTCATCCGCTTCCTTCTTGGCCAGGGCGTCCATGCGCTCGCGCATGGTGTTGAGACCCTTGACCAGGCAGAAGACCACGAAGGCGATGATCAGGAAGTTGATCACGGCGGAGATGAAGGCGCCGAGGTCGATGAACTGGTCGGTGCCGGGGACGGCCCAGCGCAGGCCGTTGATGACCTCCTCGGCGCCGTCGGAGGCGCCACCAGTGATGGTGCTCGTGGAGGTGGTCACGAGCGTGATCAGCGGGTTGATGAGGTTGCTCACGAGCGAGTTGACGATGGCGGTGAACGCGCCGCCGACGATGATACCAACGGCCATGTCCATCACGTTGCCGCGGGCGATGAACTCCTTGAACTCATCGACGATCTTCATGCGAGAGCCTTTCTGACGCAGATGCACAACCGCATAAGATTAGCAACTCACGAGCCGTGTGGCGCCATCTCAACCCTGGGATGAGGCCCAGCCGAGCTCGTCGGTGTCAAGAAGGACGGTGAAGGGCCCGTCGTTCACCAGGCTCACGCGCATGTCCGCGCCAAAGACGCCGCGCCCCACGCGCTCGGGGCCGAGGTCCTTCTCGGCCAGCTCGCAGAAGCGCTCGTAGAGCCGCTCGGCGAGCGCGGGCTCGGCGGCCCCGGTGAACGACGGCCGGTTGCCCCGGCGCGCGTCGGCGTAGAGCGTGAACTGGCTCACCACCAGGAGCGACCCGCCCGTGTCCGTGAGCGAGCGGTTGGTCTTGCCCGCGTCGTCCGCGCAGATGCGTAGGCTCGCCACCTTGCGCCAGAGCCGTTCGGTCAGCGCCTCGTCGTCCCCCGGCGCCACGCCCAGGAGCACCAGGTAGCCCGCCCCGCAGCTCCCCACGACGGCCCCGTCGACCTCAACCTGCGCCCGCTCCACGCGCTGTATCAGCGCCCGCATCCCAACCTCCCCCGTCTGTTAATTGGGGACAGTCCCCAATTAACAGAAGTTCTTGATATCAAAAAAGTCTGCAAATTGGGGACTGTCCCCAATTAACAGGTCCCAATTTACAGGCGGTAGATCGCGGAGAACTTCTCGGTGAGGTAGTCGGTGTAGTAGACCGGCGAGAAGGGCTCGCCGCACGCCGCCTCGATGAGCTCGCCGGAGTCCTTGGAACGTCCCCAGCGCCAGATCTTCTCGCCCAGCCACGCGCGCACCGGGGCCAGATCGCCCGCCGCGCAGGCGCCGTCAAAGTCCACGCCGTCGGCCACCATGGCCACCTTGAGCTGCGCGCCGTAGGCCGAGCCCAGCGCGTAGGTGGGGAAGTAGCCAAAGTCGCCTCCCGACCAGTGGGTGTCCTGCAGCGCGCCGCGCGCGTGGTCGGGCACCTCAACGCCGAGGTACGCACGGTACTTCTCGGCCCAGAGGCGCGGGACGTCGGCCGCGTGCGTCTCGCCGGAGAAGAGCGCGCGCTCGATCTCGTAGCGCACGAGGATGTGCAGGGGATAGGTGAGCTCGTCGGCCTCGGTGCGGATGAGCCCGGGCTCGGCGCAGTTCTCGGCCAGGTAGAGCTGGCGCGGCGTCACGCGGGCAAAGCGCCCGGGGAAGTGGCGCGCGAGGGTTTCCAGCAGCACGGGCGTAAAGGCCTCCGAGCGCCCCACCAGGTTCTCGAAGAAGCGCGACTGCGCCTCGTGCATGCCCATCGACGTGCCGCCCTTGAGCGAGGTGAGGCGGTAGGCGGGGTCTACGCCCTGCTCATAGAGGGCGTGGCCGCCCTCGTGCAGCATGGAGAAGACGTTGGAGAGTACGTCGTCCTCGTGGGCGTGGCTCGCGATGAGGACAAAGCCCGTGGAGGGGCCGCCCGTGAACGGGTGCTCGGTGCGACCCAGCCAGAGGGCGCCCTCGTCCACGCCCTCCAGGGCCACGAGGTCGCGCGCCAGCTCCCACTGGCGGCCCTCGTCAAAGCGGCCGCGCACGCAGGCGCGCGAGGGCTTGGAGCGGCTGGCCATGCAGTCGGCCAGAAGCGGCACCACGCAGTCCTTCACCTGCGAGAAGAACCGGTCGTAGAAGGCGGCGTCGCAGCCGGGCTCGTACTCGTCGAGCCAGACGTCGTAGGGGTCGCGCGCGGCGTCGCGGGCGGCGGCCATGCGCAGGCGCGCCTCCACGATGCGGTCCAGGTAGGGCGCGAAGGCCTCCCAGTCGTTCGCGGCCTTGGCGCGCCGCCAGACGTCCTCGGCCTCGCAGGTGAGGCGGCTGAAGGCGGCCTGCTCGTCGGCGGGGATGCGCACGAGGGCGTTGCGGTCGCGCGTGAGCACGCGGACCTGGGCGCGCTGGGTCTCGCTCAGCAGCTCGGGGGTGGCGGCGAGCCGCGCGAGCACGTCGCCCACGTCCGGGTCGCAGAGCGCCTCCACGCGGGCGCGCTCCAGCTCGGCCAGGGCCTCCCCGCGCTCGGCCGTGGCCTTGGGCGGGTCGATCACCGGCCCCAGCGAGCCGATCTCGTCAAGGGCGTAGCGCAGCGAGAAGAGCGTGCGCTCGAGCGCGTCGAGCGCGGCGATGTCGGCCCTCGGGTTGGAGAGCGCGGCGTTGACCTCGGCCATGGTTCCCCCTTCGGTTGGGTGCTCGTCCCAGTGTAGTCCGGCCGCGCGCCGCCCGAGACGGGTATGCGCAATCCCGCGGGTTATGCGCAATCCTCAAGGTTGTGCGCACGGGACCGTTTTGTATGTCCGCAGCTAGAAGGCCCGGCGAGAAGAACCATGGCCCGTGACGCTGCGCATAACCTACGGGAGTGCGCATAACCTGCGCCGCGCGCCCGCCCGCCCGGCCCGCGCCCGCCGTCCTTCTCGCCCGCTTGCGACCGGCTGCGAAGCCGCCGCCGCCCTTCGCGCCAAAGTGCTCGCCGCCCGCCGCCCCGCCTCGTATCATCAAGGGTCAGGACAGAGACGACGGCGCGGCGCGCCCGACGAAGGAGGCTCCCATGGACAGGGTTCTTGGCATCGACGTTGGCGGCACGAGCATCAAGGTCGGCCTCTTCACGCCGGAGGGCGAGCTGCTCGAGGAGCGCAAGATCCCCACGCCGGCGCTCGTGGACGAGGACGCATACGCGGTCGTGACCTCGGGCATAACGCGCGTTCTCGCCGCGCACGACAGCGCGCCGGCCGACGTCATCGCCTGCGGCCTGGACATCCCCGGGCCCGTCGCCGACGACGGCACGGTGGGCTTCCTCCCCAACATCCAGCTCGACCCGGAGGGCCTCGTCGGTGCCATGACCGCGACCTTCCCTCGCGCGACCACGGCCTTTGTCAACGACGCCAACGCGGCCGCGCTCGGCGAGGTGTGGGGCGGCGCGGCGCGCGGCGTCCAGAGCTTCGTGCTGATCGCCCTCGGAACGGGCGTGGGCGGCGGCGTGGTCACGGGCGGCCGGCTGGTCGCGGGCGCCTTTGGCGCGGGCGGCGAGATCGGCCACATCACCGTCGAGCGCGACGAGCCGCTCACCTGCGGCTGCGGGCGCCACGGCTGCCTGGAGCAGTACGCCTCCGCCAAGGGCGTGGTGCGCCTCTACCTGGAGGAGTGCGAGCGGCGCGGCGTGACGCCGGTGCACGTGGAACACGCCACGGACACCCTCTCCGTCTTCAAGGCCCTCGCGAACGGCGACGAGTGCGCCGGCATCGCGGTGGACAAGATGTGCGACTACCTGGCGCTCGCCATGTCGCAGATCTCTTGCGTGATGGACCCGGAGCTCTACCTCATCGGCGGCGGCGTGGCGGGGGCGTTTGCGACCTTCGCGCCGCGCCTGCGCGAGCGCTTCCAGGCCATCGCGCTGCCCACCTGCAAGAACGTGCGCATCGAGGCCGCCGGCCTCGGCAACCAGGCCGCCATGTACGGCTGCGCCTACGAGGCCCTCCGTCTCTGCGGCTAGAAAACTTGCCTAAAAGGGGTCAGACCCCTTTTAGGCATCTTTCGTTTTGCACTGGTATGGGAGAAGGGAAACCTCGGGCGGCGGCGAACGCCCGGCAAGTGGTATCGTTCACAGGCCCAGAGCGCTTTCTTTCGTTTTCTTTCGCTTTTCTCCGTTCCGTTGCGGCATAATGGCCATATGTGGCGTTCGCGTGAAGAACACGTGTCAACGAGAAGGAGAAAGGAGCGAGAATGGCAGAGAAGTACGATCTTCTGGCCGTGACGGGCTGCCCGACGGGCATCGCCCACACCTACATGGCCAAGGAGGCCCTCGAGAAGGCCGCCGCTGCCAAGGGCCTCACCATCAAGGTTGAGACCCAGGGTCAGGTCGGCGCGGAGAACGAGGTGACGCCCGCCGAGATCAAGGCGTGCAAGGCCGTCATCATCGCCGCCGACAAGGATGTCCAGCCGGAGCGCTTTGAGGGCAAGCCCCTCATCAGCGTCGGCGTGACCGCCGCCATCAAGGACCCGGAGGGCCTGATTGACAAGGCGCTCGCCGCCAAGGCCGAGGGCGAGCTCGCCGCCGAGGTCGCCAACGCCTCCGCCGAGGAGGTCGTCGAGAAGGAGTCCGTCGGCCACCAGATTTACCGCCACCTGATGAACGGCGTCAGCCACATGCTGGTCTTCGTCGTCGCTGGCGGCGTCCTCACCGCGCTGTCGTTCCTCTGGGGCATCACGTCCTACGACTCCACGGCCTCCGACTACAACTCCTTCGCCGCGATGCTCAAGATCATCGGCGGCATCGCCATGAACCTCATGGTGCCCGTCCTCGCGGCCTACATCGCCGAGTCCATCGGCAAGCGCCCGGCGCTGGTCCCCGGCTTCGTCGCCGGCATGATCTCCATCCAGGGCCTGCCCGTCAACGCCGAGACCGGCCTCATCGACGCCGGCGGCACCGGCATCGGCTTCGGCTTCCTCGGCGGCATCGTCGGCGGCTTCCTCGCCGGCTACGTGATCGTCCTTCTCGAGAAGGCGTTCAAGGGCCTGCCGCAGAGCCTCAACGGCCTCAAGGCCATGTTCCTCTACCCGCTCTGCTCCACCTTCATCGTGGGCCTCGTCATGCTCGGCATCTCCGGCCCCATGGCCGCCATCAACCAGGGCATGATGGACTTCCTGCAGGGCCTCTACAACGCCGGCCCGGTGCCCCTGGGCCTGGCCATCGGCTGCATGTGCGCGTTTGACATGGGTGGCCCCGTCAACAAGGCTGCCTACACCACCGGCACCCTGCTGCTCACCACCGCCATCGAGGCTGGCGTGGGCACCGAGGCCTACAACTTCGGCACCAACTTCATGGCCGCCGTCTCCGCCGCGTGCATCGTGCCGCCGCTGATCACCACCTTCGCGGTCATCGTGGGCAAGAAGTACTTCTCGCAGGAGGACCACGACGCCGGCATCGTCAACTTCATCCTGGGCTGCACTCACATCACCGAGGGCGCCATCCCCTTCATGACCAAGAACATCTGGCCCGTCATGCCGATCATGATGCTCGGCTCCTCCATCGCGGCCATCCTGACGATCTTCCTGGGCGTCCACGACCCCGCGCCGCACGGCGGCTTCCTCGTGCTGCCCGTCGTCGACGGCGGCCTGCAGTGGGTGATCGCGATCCTCATCGGCGCGGTCATCGGCGGCATCCTGTTCGTGCTCTTCAAGAAGCACGACTACGACAAGAACGGCGGCAAGGTCGTCGAGTAGTTCAGGTTCCGCGCACGTTCTGGGGGCCCGGCCCGACGCCGGGCCCCCTTTTGGCTTCGAGAAGCGCCGAGAAGGACCGAGAGGAGCAGCCGTGATCTACACGCTCACCACCAACCCCGCCGTCGACATGAACGTCAACGCGGGCACGCTCACCACCAAGAAGGTCAACCGCACGACCGACGCCGTGTACACCCCCAACGGCAAGGGGCTGAACGTCTCCTTCACGCTGGGGCACTACGGGGTGGACTCGGTGATCCTGGGCTTCTTCGGCGGCTTCTCCGGCGATTACATCGTGACCGAGGCCGCCAAGCGCTGCCCGGTGCGGCCGGTCCGGATCGACGGCATCACGCGCGTCAACGTCTTTGTGACCACGCCGGAGGGGGAGTACAAGTTCCCCAACGCCGGCGCGCCCGTGAGCCGCGAGAAGCAGCTCGAGATGCTGGAGCTGCTGCGCGGCCTGGACGACCTGGAATGCCTCGTGGTCTCCGGCAGCCTCTCGCCCGAGATGGACGCCTCCTACTACGACGAGCTCATCGACGTGTGCCAGGAGAAGGGCGCGGAGTTCGTGCTCGACATCTCGCACCCGCACCTGGCCGAGCTCGTGGAGCGCCACCCGCTGCTGATCAAGCCCAACGACGAGGAGGTCGCGGAGATCTTCGGCGTGGACGTGGCCGACGAGGGCGACATCCTGGCGGCGCTGGCGCACCTCCACGAGCGCGGGGCGAAGAACGTGCTGCTCACGCTGGGCGGCGAGGGCGCGTACTTCTCAAACGGCGAGCACGTGTGGCGGGCGAGCGCGGCCAAGGTGAAGGTGCTCTCCACGGCCTGCGCCGGCGACGCCACGCTGGCGAGCTTTCTCTCCGCGTGGCTGGGCACGCGCGACGCGGTGGAGCCCGCACTGGTGCGCGCGATGGCCACGGGCGGCAACGTCGCCATGTGCGCGGGCCTCGGCGACTTCGCGCTGGTGGACCAGATCGCGCGCGAGATCGAGGTGACGCGCCTCTCGTAGCGCTCCTGCCGGTGCCGCCTGTGCCGCCGGCCGACGTTTTCTTTCGTTTGCAAGAAAAGAAGGAAATCGAAAGACCTCCCATCCCCTCGGCGAGCTACGCTTCTGGGAAGGGAGGTCTTCTCATGCCGAACGTTGGTCACGGGCGCATGCTCGCCGTCGAGCGGCGCCAGCGCATACTGGACATGCTCGGGAACCGCTCGTCGGTGCTCATCGCCGACATCTGCCGCGAGTGCGGGGTGTCCGCCGTCACGGCGCGCGCGGACCTGGACTACCTGGAGGGGGAGGGGCGACTCAAGCGCACGCACGGCGGCGCGGTGCCCGTCTCCGAGTACGTGATCCCGCGCGTCTCGGAGCGCGTGCGCAAGAACGCCCGGGCCAAGCAGGCGATCGCCCGGCGCGCGGCCGAGCGCGTGAGCGACGGCGAGATGATCCTCGTAGGCAGCGGCTCCACGACGCTGGAGTTCGTCAAGGCGCTGCACGGCAAGCGCGACGTCACCGTCGTGACCAACTCGTGTCACATCATCGAGTACGCGGAGCAGCACCTCCCGGACATGACGATCATGTCCACAGGCGGGGTGCTCGCGCGCAAGTATCGCCACTACTATGGGCCGCTCGTGGCGGCGAGCCTCACGGACGTCTATCTTGACCAGGTGTTTCTCGGCGCGGACGGCTTTGAGCCGAGCTTTGGCTTCCTGGCCGAGTACGAGCAGACGGCCTACGCCAAGGTCGAGTTCCTCCGGCACGCGCGCACCAAGGTCGTGCTGATGGACTCGAGCAAGGTCGGGGCCGGCCGGTCGTTCCTGCGCTTTGCCAAGCCGGAGGACGTGGACGTCGTGATCATGGAGCGCGACCCGGACGGGATGGTCGTCGCCGCCTGCAATCGGGGCGAGCGCGAGGTCGAGGTCGTCCAGGCGCTCGACGGCGACGCATAGAAATAGGCGACGCGCCCGAGGACGCGCCGCCCCATCTGGCGAGAAGAGCGTTCTTCTCGCCGCCCCTTGCCTGAGGCCTACGCGCGACCCACGGAACCGAGGTTGGTCATGCGGACCTTGACCAGCTTGGTGATCTCCTCCATGCCCGGCTTGGCCGGCTTCTTGGGATCGAAGGCGCCGGGGTTCTCGGCCATGTAGCCCATGAAGCCGCGCATGTAGGCCTGACGCAGCTCGGTGGCGTAGTTGACCTTGCAAATGCCGTTCTTGACGGCCTCGGCGACCTGCTCGTCGGGCACGCCGGAGGTGCCGTGGAGCACGAGCGGCACGTCGACGGCGGCGCGGATGGCCTTCACGACCTCCTGCTCGATGTGCGGGGTCTCGGTGTAGACGCCGTGCGCGGTGCCCACGCCGATGGCGAGCGAGGTGCAGCCGGTGCGCTCGACGAACTCGCGGGCCTCGTCCGGGTCGGTGTAGGGGTTCTCGCCCTCGACGGCCGGGCCGTCGTCCTCCTTGCCGCCGACCTTGCCGAGCTCGGCCTCAACGGGCACGCCCATCGCGCGGCCGGCGTCGGCAACGGACTTGGTGAGGGCGATGTTGTCCTCGAAGGACTCGTGGGAGCCGTCGATCATGACGGAGGTGTAGCCGGTGCGCAGGGCCTGCATGCAGCGGTCATAGCCGTCGCCGTGGTCGAGGTGGAGGGCCACCGGCACCGTGGCGCGCGCGGCCGCAGCCTTGACCATGCCGTAGAAGTAGTCCAGGCCGGCGAACTTCACGGTGCCGGGCGTGGTCTGCATGATGACCGGGGACTTGGTCTCCTCGGCGGCCGCGAGCACAGCCATGACGAACTCGAGGCTCTCGATGTTGAAGGCGCCGACCGCGTAGTGGTTAGCCTGGGCGTCGAGCAGCATCTCCTTGGTGGTGACGAGCATCTGAGGCTCCCTTCCGTACGAACCCGAATGACGCCCTCATTGTACGTGCTGGCGCAGGTGGTCGGCGCCGTCGCCCGCCGTGGGCGGCGGTGCGCGAGCCGCGGAAGGGAAAGCAAACGAAGGGCGCCCCGGGGGAGCGACGGCGCGTTTCGCAAAGGTTGGGTACTTTTTTGCCCGCCCTCCGAGTATCTGGCTGCCGCGCGTCTGAGAAATCGCTGGTTGGAGGCTTGCGGTGCCAAGGGGATACTTCGGGGGACCCCGAAAAAGTACCCAACCTTTGTGAGGTCCTCGCTGCTTGCCAAAAGAAAAGCAAAAGAAATGTGTTAGATTGCCTATAGGGAAAGCAAAGGAAACACATTTCGCACACAACTGCCGAGAGGGGGCGCCATGCCCGACATGTCCTCGGAGGAGCGCCGCGCCGCGATCCTCTCCATGCTCGACCGCGCCACGTCCGTGCAGGTGGCGCAGCTCGCCGAGGCCTTCGGCGTCAGCCGCGTGACCGCCCGCGCCGACCTCGACGCCCTCGCGCGCGACGGCAAGCTGCGCCGCACCCACGGCGGCGCGGTCTCGCTCTCCAAGACGCTCACCGTCTCCGTGCAGGAGCGCCGCATCAACGTTAACGTGGAGGCCAAGCGTGCGATCGCCCGGCTCGCGGCGCCGCTCGTGGCCGACGGCGACTCCGTGCTCGTGGACTCCGGCACCACCGCGCTCGAGTTCGTGCGCGCCATCTCCGGCCGCTCGGGCGTCACCGTCGTCACCGACGACCTCACGATCACCGACTACGTGGACCGCTCCGCCCCCTCGCTTGACGTCATCATGCTCGGTGGCAGCCTCCGCAAGAGCCACCGCTACACGGCCGGCCCGCTCGCGCTGCGCACCCTCGAGGTGATCCACCCGGACAAGGCCTTCGTCTCGCCGACCTCCTACGTGCCCGGGCGAGGCCTCATGACCAACAACCAGGACATGGCCGAGCTCAAGCGCGCGTTTCTCGCCTGCGCCGAGCGGACCTACGTGCTGCTTGACTCCTCCAAGGTGGGTGCGCCGGGCCTGCTCTGGTTTGGCACGCTCGCCGACGTGGAGGCCCTCATCACGGACGCCGACCCCGGCGAGGCCGTCCGCGCCGACGGCGAAGAGCTGGGCTGCCGCATCATATACTAGGCGTGGCGCGCGCCCGACGCCTCCGCTTCCGACGCGTGTAAACTCAGGTGGACGAAACGGACGTTTTTCTCGCCAAATCGAGCCGAAAACGTCTGTTTGCTCCACTTGAGTCAAGAGGGGAGAAACAACCATGACGGCACGGCTCATCCTCACGGACATAGACGGCACCGTTCTTCCGCGCGGCGAGAAGACCGTCTCGCCGCGGACGGTCGCGGCCATCCGCGCGGCGCAGGACGCGGGGCTCGTCGTGGGCCCGGCGAGCGGGCGCGGCTACGCGTGGATCCCGGCCTTCTTCGGCGGCGACGCCACCTGCTGCGCAACGGCGCTCGCGACCAACGGCATGCAGGTCTACGTGGGCGGCGAGAAGGTCATGGAGCAGACGCTCGCCCCGGATGCGCTGGAGCGCCTGCGTCAGATCACGGCCGAGACCCCCGGTGCCGGCCTCGTGTGCTTTGACGATATGGTGCCGCTCGTGGCGTCGGGCACGCGCGAGGACCTCACCCGTGCCTTCCCGACCTACGGCGAGCGGTGCGTCGAGCTGGGCCGCCTCCCGGACTTTGCGGTGGTGAAGGCCAACGTCTTCTACGGCGGGGACGCGGCTGGCATGGCCGAGCTCGTCGCGCGCCTGAACGCCGAGGTCGACGCGCTCGACGTGGACCGCGCCATGCCCACCTACTCCAACATCATGCCGCGCGGCTGGAACAAGGGCGCCGCCGTGAGATGGCTCGCCGAGCGCCTGGGCGTGGGGCTGGACGAGGTCGTGGTCTTTGGCGACGCGGACAACGACCTGCCCATGTTCACCGCCGTCCCGAACTCGGTCGCCGTGGCAGGCGCCTCGCCCGAGGCGGCCGCTGTGGCGCGCTGGCACATCGGCGCCTGCGAGGACGATGCCGTGGCTGCGGCGATCGAGGCCCTCGCGCGCGGGGAGTGGCCGTTTGAGAACTAGGGCTTACAGTCCCCGCGTCCTCGTGGTGGAGGACGATGCCGCGCTCTCCGAGGTGGTCTGCACCTTCCTCGACGACGAGGGCTACGCCTGCGTGCCGGCGTTCTCCGGCACCGAGGCGCTGCTGCTCGCGGAGCGCGCGGCCGAGAAGAACCAGCGCCTCGACCTCGTGATCTTGGACCTCATGCTGCCGGGCGTCCCGGGCGAGGAGCTCGTCGGGCGCCTGCGCGCGGCCGGCGTGGACGCGCCCGTGATCGTGACTTCGGCCAAGTCCGCCGTGACGGACCGCGTGGGGCTCCTGCGCCTGGGCGCGAGCGACTACCTCGTCAAGCCCTTCGACCTCGAGGAGCTGCTCGCGCGCGTGGAGGTGCAGCTTCGTGGCTGTGAGCGGGAGGCGTCTGCTCCGGGGCCGCTCCGCTTTGGCCGCTGGAAGCTCGACCCCGCCGCGCGCACGTTTGCCGTGGACGGCGCGGAGCTGCGCCTCACGCGCACGGAGTTCGACATCCTGGCTGCCCTGATGCGCGAGCCGAGCCGCGTCTTCACCAAGCAGGCCCTCTTCGAGCTGGTTCGCAGCGAGGAGGCGCTCACCGAGGAGCGCACCATCGCCACGCACGTGAGCAACCTGCGCGCCAAGCTGCGCGCCTCCGGCACCGACGCCTACATCCAGACCGTCTGGGGCATCGGCTTCAAGCTGCGAGAATAGGTCGTCTACACGTTTTCGTCACTACGACAATCACATATTGGGTATACGGTAGCCGACGGCACAGCCCGCTGTGGTAGGCAGGGCCGCGCCCGTTAGAGATGGGGATGGGCCGCTAGCTCGCTAGGCTAGCGGCCCTTCTCATCCCGGTTGCGGAACTCGCTCAAGATAGTCCGCGCTCGACGGTTCTTGTCAAAGTCTTGTAGATATCTGAAGCGTTTGTGCGCGCCTTCCGGGTAGGCTGAGGGCAAGGGAAGGGGGCGCCATGAACGCCAACGCCATCGAGACGAGCGACCTCTCCAAGTCCTTCTTGCGCGGGAGGGTCCGCGCCGTGCGTGACGTGAGCCTCGCCGTGCCCGCCGGGTCCGTCTTTGGCCTCGTGGGCAAGAACGGCGCGGGCAAGTCCACGCTGCTCAAGCTCATCGCCGGCCTCATGCTGCCGGACGCGGGCACCGTGAGCGTGCTCGGACGTCGCCTCGCGCCCGGCCGGTCGCACCCGCGCGCGAGCGCGCTCGCGGAGGCGCCCGCAGTCTACGGCCGGCTCGACGCCTTTGAGAACCTCATGAACCGCGCGCTGCTCCTCGGCCTGCCCGACCCGCACAGGGCGTGCCGAGAAGCGCTCGCCGCCGTGGGCCTCCCCGCGCACGCGGCCGGCGACGGGCGCCCCCGCGCCCTCTGGCCGCGCGGCTCCTACGTGGACGACCTCTCCCTCGGCCAGCGTCAGCGCCTCGGCGTGGCCCTCGCGCTCGTCGGGAGCCCGGAGGTGCTGCTGTTGGACGAGCCGCTCTCCGGCATCGACCCCACGGGTGTTTCCGACCTGCGCGACCTGCTCGTCCGCATCAACCGCGAGCGCGGCGTTACTGTGGTGCTGAGTTCGCACGTCCTCTCCGACCTCGAGCGCATGTGCACGCACTACGGCGTCATGAGCGACGGCGAGCTCGCGCGGACCCTCACGGCCGAGGAGCTCGCCGACGCCTGCGCCACCTACCTCAACCTGCGCACGGACGCTCCGGAGCGTGCGGTGGCCGTGCTCGCCGAGGAGCTGCCGGGCCTCACGGTGCGCGTGCTGCCGGACGGCGCGCTGCGCGTGAGCGCCCCGGACGGCGGCGTGCCGGACCGGACGGTGCTGGCGCGGACCCTTCTCGCGGCGGGCATCGCGGTGACGGAGCTTGCCGTGAGCGAGCCGGACGTGGGGGCGGAGCTCGTGCGCCTGATGGAAGAGCCTTCTGCCGAGAAGGACCGGTGATCGCCATGAGCAACCTCAGAAACCAGCTGCGCGCCGCGCTCTACCTGGCCTCTCGTGACGCCTACGTGAAGGGGGCCCTGGTGCTCCCCATGCTGTACGCGGGATGGTTCGCGTGGGTCATGCTCATGTCGGGCGGGTACTCCCGCGCCGACTTCCAGACCGTGTACCTGGGCGTCGTGAGTTCCGGGGCGGTCCTTGGCACGTGCTTCGCCACCCTGGGCCTCTCCTCGCACGACCTCGCCGCGCGCGGCCTGCGCGCGAGCGTGACCGCCGAGGGCGGGCGAGCGGGCTACGTGACCTCGCGCGTCCTTCTCGCGGGCATCCTGGCCGTGCTGCTCGCGGTCTGGTCGTCCCTGGTCGGCTTCGTCTGCCTGCCGCTCCCGGGGGTGACGGTCGCACGGGGGACCGAGCCGGCCGCGCTCGCCCTGGCGGTCGTGGTGCACGCGCTCGTGGGCTGGACGTTTGCGGTCATCGCCCTCGCCCTGGTGAAAAAGCCGCACGGGATGGGGGCCGTCCTCGTGGCGTCCTACCTCGTCACGAGCGGGGTCCTCGGGTACGTGCTCGAGATTCTTCTGGCACTGGGCTTCGTGCTGCTCGGGCTTGACGTGACCTCCCAGGGCATTCAGCTCCTGCTGAGCCCGTTCAAGCTGGTGCTCCTCCTGCGCGAGCCCCCGCTGGGCCTTGTCCACGCGCTGCTCCTGCCGGTCGCGTACCTCGTGCTCGCGGCGCTGCTCCTCGGCCGCCGCGTCAGGCGCGAGAGCCTGTGATGGGCACGCCCGCACCTGGCCGCCGCGCACGCGACCGCGACCTTGCGCGGCTCGCGGAGCTGCTCGACCGGGCGGCGGAGGCGCCGGCGGCGCGCGCCCGCCTGGAGTCCGCCGATCCGGCCGTCTCCGCGCTCGCCCGCGCGATCGACCGCCACCTTGACGCGGACCTCGCGCGCGAGGCGGTCCGACGCGCGACCGACGGGCGCTTCCGCGAGCAGCTCGCCGCGCTCAGCCACGACATCCGCACGCCGCTCGCCGGCGCCCAGGGCTACCTGCAGCTCGCCGAGCGCGCCGCTGACCCGGCGGACGCCGCCCGCTACCTCGCTCGCGCCGCCGAGCGGCTGGCCGCCATGCGCGTCCTCGTGGACGATCTCTTCACGTACGCCCGCGCCGCCGACCCGTCCTGGCAGCCGGAGCTCGTGCCCTACGATCTTGCCGCCGTCGTGACGGATGCGCTCGCGGCCCGGTATGGAGACTTCGCCGCGCGCGGCTGGGAACCGGACGTGAGCGTCGGCGGGGCCGCGCCCGTGCTCGCTGCGCCCGACGCACTTGCCCGCGTGGTCGCCAACCTGCTCGAGAACGCGCTCGCGCACGGCAGCGGCGCGCCGACCGTCCGCGTGGCGGGCGCGGCTCTCACGGTCGATAACCCCGTGGCCCCGGACCTCGCGGCGCGCCTGGACCCGGAGCGGCTCACCGAGCGCTTCTACCAGGGCGACCCCGCGCGCAGAACCGGCGGGACCGGCCTCGGCCTCGCCGTCGCCCGCTCCCTCGCGGAGGCGATGGGCGGCGCGCTCGACGTGGGCGTCACCACCGGCGAGCGCCCGACCTTCTCGGCGCGCCTTGTTCTTGAGGGCGTGTCGTGATTCCGGGTTACGCCACGCGCTCGACGCTGGTCTGGGAGCGGAGCTCGTCGGCGACGGCCATGTCGAAGTGGCCGGTGCTCGCCGAGAGGCAGTTGGCGCTCGCGCAGCTCATCGCGTAGGCGAGCTGCTCCTCCACGCTCATGCCGCGCGCGATCGCCACAGCGAAGGCGCCGACCATCGTGTCACCGGAGCCCACGGGGTTCACCACGTCGATCCTGGGCGCGTGCCCGCGGAAGACGCCCTCGTCGCAGGCCATGACGGAGCCGTCGCCGCCGAGCGAGACCACGACCTTCTCGATGCCGCACTTCTCGTGCACCTCGCGCGCGGCGGCTACGATCTCGTCGATGGACTCCGGCTTGCGGCCCAGGATGGCCTGAATCTCGTCGGTGTTGGGCTTGATCATCGTGGGGCGCGCCTCCAGGCTGTTCACGAGCAGCGTCCCCGAGGTGTCCAGGATCGCGGGCTTGCCCGCCGCGCGCACCACGCCCACGAGCTCGCGGTAAATCTCCGCGCCGGTACCGGCCGGCACACTGCCGTTGAAGGTCACCACGTCCGCAGCCTCGGCGATCTCGGCGATCTTGGCGCGGACGGCGGCCACCTCCTCGCTGCCCACGGGGCGGCCCGGCTCCAGGAACTCGGTCGAGCGGCCGTCGGGCTCGAGCACGTTCACGCAGCAGCGCGTCTCGGCCTTGACGTGCACGAAGTCGTGCTCGATGCCGTCGGCGTCGAGCAGCTCGCACAGGAGCCGGCCGTTGTTGCCGCCCACAAAGCCCGTCGCCACGACGCGCTCCCCGCAGGTCGCGACCGCCCGCGCCGCGTTGAGCCCCTTGCCGCCGGCGACGTCGATGCAGGTCTCTACGCGCATGACGGTCCCGTCGACGAGCGGGCAGGCCAGCTGGTAGGCCTTGTCGATGGAGGCGTTGAGCGTGACGGTGGAGATCATGGGGACTCCTTAGGGTAGGCGATGCCCGGCGTCGCGGGCGCTGAGTGCATCTTATAGCCATTCAGGTTCGGGCGGGGACCGGGTCCGCGCGGGGTCCTGCCGGCGGACGCGCCCCGGCGCCGCCTGCGGCCGGATGGGAACGATACCAGTGGTCTAACTGTTAGGGTTGTTACTACCAGTTAAAGGGCCCGTAAGCTGGTGTTTATTTGATTTCGAGCTCGTAAACAGGGCCTTTCAACTGCGATAAGAGCGTGTTGCCGTTCAGCGGCAAAAAGTTACCGTTTACCTGAGTCTCCACAAATTGCCAACATTTTCGAAGAAATCGTGTATAGTTGCTCACCATGCGAACCATGTGCCGACGACCGCACGCCGGCAAGCGACCAGCGCCCACAGGAGAGGGGAAACGTGCACACCTTCGAGATTCGCGACCAGTTCATGCTCGATGGCAAGGCGTTCAGGATTCTCTCCGGCTCGATTCACTACTTCCGCGTGCATCCCGACGACTGGCACCACTCGCTCTACAACCTCAAGGCGATGGGCTTCAACACCGTCGAGACGTACGTCCCGTGGAACCTCCACGAGCCGCGCCCCGGCGAGTTCGACTTCACGGGCGGCCTCGACCTCGCGCGCTTCCTCGACGAGGCGGCCGAGCTCGGCCTCTGGATCATCGTCCGCCCGAGCCCGTTCATCTGCGCGGAGTGGGAGTGGGGCGGCTTCCCGGCGTGGCTGCTCGCCGACCGCTCCATGCGCCCGCGCTCGCGCGACCCGCGCTTCCTCGAGCGCGTGGCCTCCTACTATGACGCCCTGATGCCCATCCTTACCGAGCGCCAGGTCACGCGCGGCGGCAACGTCATCATGATGCAGGTTGAGAACGAGTACGGCTCCTACGGCGAGGACAAGCAGTACCTGCGCGCCATCCGCGACCTCATGCTGGACCGCGGCGTGGACGTGCCCCTCTGCACCTCCGACGGCCCGTGGCGCGGCTGCCTGCGCGCCGGTACCCTCATCGACGACGACGTCTTTGTCACCGGCAACTTTGGCTCGCGCGCCGGGGAGAACTTCGCCAACCTCAAGGCCTTCCACGAGGAGCACGGCAAGGACTGGCCCCTCATGTGCATGGAGTTCTGGGACGGCTGGTTCAACCGCTGGGGCGAGAACGTCATCCGCCGCGACGCCCAGGACCTCGCCGACTGCGTGCGCGAGCTGCTGGAGCTCGGCGGCTCCATCAACCTCTACATGTTCCACGGCGGCACCAACTTTGGCTTCATGAACGGTTGCTCCGCCCGTCACACGCACGACCTGCACCAGGTCACCTCCTACGACTACGACGCCGTGCTCGACGAGGAGGGCAACCCCACGCAGAAGTGGTACCTCCTGCGGGACGTGGTGCGCGACCTCTTCCCGGAGGTCCCCACGGCCGAGCCGCTGGTCAAGACCGCCGTGGACGTCCCGGCCGAGAAGATCGCCCTCACGGGCCGCGCCGGCCTCTTCGAGAACCTGGCCAACCTCGACGCCGGCCCGGTGACCTCGCTCTACCCGCAGACGATGGAGGACCTCGGCCAGTCCTACGGCTACGTCCTCTACCGCACGCAGGTCGAGCGCGACACCACGGAGCCGGAGCGTATCCGCGTGGTGGACGGCCGCGACCGCGCGCAGGTCTACGTCAACGGCGAGCACGTGGCCACGCAGTACCAGGAGCACATCGGCGAGGACATCCGCCACACGCTGGGCGAGAAGAACAACCAGCTGGACGTCCTCGTGGAGAACATGGGCCGCGTCAACTACGGCCACAAGTTCCTCGCGGACACGCAGCGCAAGGGCATCCGCACGGGCGTCTGCGTGGACCTGCACTTCGTCCTCAACTGGGAGCAGTACCGCCTTCCCCTCGAGGACGTCTCCGGAATCGACTACGCCGCCGGGTGGGCTGCGGGCACGCCGTCCTTCTCGCGCTTCGAGTTCACGCTCGACGAGCCGGCGGACACGTTCATAGACACTACGGGCTTTGGCAAGGGCGTCGCGTTCGTCAACGGGATCAACGTGGGCAGGTACTGGGAGATCGGCCCGATCTCCACGCTCTACGTCCCGCACGGCATGCTGCGCGCCGGCGCCAACGAGCTCGTTCTGTTTGAGACCGAGGGAACCGTGAGCGACACCATCTCCCTGCGCTCCACACCCCTCATTAGGCAACTGGAGAAAGAAGGAGTTGAGTAGCATGATCGTTGGAGCACGTGTTGACTTCCGTCTCATTCACGGCCAGGTCGGCAACCTCTGGGCCAACGCCCGTCAGGTGAGCCGCTTCATGGTCGTCGACGACCAGGTCGCCGAGGACGCCACCCAGAAGCAAGTCCTGCGCATGGCCACCCCGGCCACCTGCAAGCTCTCCGTCCTGCCCGTCGAGAAGGCCGCGGCCAACATCCTCGCCGGCAAGTACGACGCCCAGCGCCTGTTCATCGTCGTCAAGAAGCCCGAGGTCTACGTCAAGCTCGCCAAGGCCGGCGTGAAGTTCGACCAGATCATCCTCGGCAACATCACCTCGATGAACATCACCAAGACCTACAACCGCAACATCAACTGCGGCGACGACGACGTCGAGGCGCTCAAGGAGCTCGACGCCATGGGCGTTCCCATGGTCATCCAGCTCACCCCGCAGAACACCCCGGAGCCCTTCCAGCCGTAAGGCCGGGGCTCGCCAGATAGGCGCTACGCGGTGAGGGGAGATGCACCGCAGCACATAGCGTAAGTACGTACGAGAAGTTCGAGTCTGTTAGAAGGAGGAAAAGACCATGATTCAGTGGTGGCAGATTCTTCTGCTCACGCTCTACGCTGGCTTCCAGATTCATGATGAGCTGGAATGGTACTCCAGCGCCGGCTCCGCCGTGTTCTCCGGCTTCATCACGGGCCTCATCATGGGCGACATGGCAACTGGTCTCTTCATCGGTGGTAGCATGCAGCTCACCATCCTCGGCGTCGGCACCTTCGGCGGCGCCTCTCGTATCGACGCCAACTCCGGCACCCTGATCGCCACGGCCTTCGCCGTGAGCGCGGGCATGGACCCGGAGCAGGCCCTCGCCGCCCTCGGCGTGCCCGTGGCCGCCATCCTGGTCTACACCGACATCCTCGGTCGTATGGCCAACACCTTCTGGGGTCACGCCTGCGACGCGGATATCGAGAAGATGGACTGGAAGGCGTACAACATCCACTACTGGATGGGCGACGTCTCTTGGTGCCTGTCCCGCATGATCCCGGTCTTCCTCGCCCTCGCCTTCGGCCAGGGTCTGGTTGACGCCATCACCACCGCCCTCAACGGCGACCTCGCCTGGCTCGGCACCGGCCTCACCGTCGCCGGTGGCATGCTGCCCGCCGTGGGCTTCGCCATCCTGCTCCGCTACCTGCCGGTGAAGAAGCACATCGCGTACCTGTTCCTCGGCTTCGTGATCGCCGCCCTGCTCGGCACCGCCTTCACGAGCATCGTCACCGTTGCTGGCGACGTTGCGACCATCGGTGGCGTTGTCACGCTCCCCGAGGGTGTCACCCTCGCCGGCGGCTCCTTCAAGGGCCTGTCCATGCTGACGATCGCCCTCATCGGCTTCGCCCTTGCCTACATCTACTACCAGCAGCACCAGGCCGCTCCTGCTGCCGCCATCTCTGCTGGCGCGGAGGGAGATGACGACGATGAGCTCTAAGACCACTGGCTACAAGCTCACCAAGGCGGACTTCCAGCAGATCAACCGCCGCAACCTCGTTGGCTTCCAGGCTGGCTGGAACTACGAGCGCATGCAGCACTCCGGTTACCTCTGGATCATCCTGCCGCAGCTCCGTAAGATCTACGGGGACAACACCGAGGCGCTGAAGGAAGCCTGCCGCACCCAGTGCTCGCCGTTCTTCAACACCTCCAACTTCCTCAACACGATCATCACGGGCATCGACCTCGCGATCGAGGAGAACGAGGGTCTCGAGGGTCTCGAGACCGTCGCCTCCCTGAAGACCGGCCTCATGGGCCCGCTCGCCTCCATCGGCGACTCGATTTTCGGCTCGCTGCTCCCGACGATCTTCGGCGCCCTCGCGGCCAACATGGCCATGCAGGGCAACCCGCTCGGCATCTTCATCTGGATCGCCGTCAACATCGTGGTCGACTGGTTCCGCTGCAAGCAGACCTACATCGCCTATGAGCAGGGCATGAAGCTCGTCACCACCATGTCCGACAAGCTCAACGCCATCACGGACGCCGCCACGGTCATGGGCGTCTTCATGGTCGGCGCGCTGATCTCCACGAACGTGGGCATCGTGTTCACCGTCGAGCCGAACATCGGTGGCGTCACGATGAACATTCAGGACATCCTGAACCAGATCTGCCCCAAGCTGGTTCCCGCCGCGCTCGTCGGCTTCGTGTACTGGCTGCTCGGCCGCAAGGGCATGACCTCGACCAAGGCGATCTTCATCGTCCTCGTCATCGGCATCGTCCTCGGCGCCCTGAACATCGTCGCGAAGGGCTAGGGCTCGCGTTTTGTCCTGCGGCGCCCGGGATCCGGGCGCCGCAGGCATTGCTTGCTTCGTTCGAGCGGGCGCGCATCTCACGGCTCGGGACCAGGAGGTTCCCGCCCTATCTCCCGAGATGCGCGCCCGTTCTCTCTAGAAAGGCACGTTTCCGTGGAACCAGGCGTCGTCGCGTTTCTCGTCCTCATCGTCGCGTACTTCCTCGCCACCGAGGGCTTCCGCCGCTACTATGAGGCCAAGTTCGAGGGCTTCTTCAACACCGGTCACTACGACCAGGCGCTCGAGGCGCTCAACAAAATCCCGGCGCGCGTGGTGATGACCACCTACCGCCAGCACTACCTCCGATTCCTGTGCTACGAGGCGCTGGACAACGAGGAGATGGCCACGCGCATGATCGAGCTGCTCGTCCGGATGCGCAACTCCGCCAAGCGCCAGGCGCAGACGCTCGCGGTGGCCTTCAACTACTTCACCCAGATCGGGAAGAAGGACCGCGCCAAGGAGCTTCTCGCCCAGCTCAAGTCCGTCAAGGGCGTTGACCAGAACGTCGTGCAGGACTGCCAGCTCACCTATGACATCGTCTTCTCCAAGAGCCACGCCTACATCGACCAGATGGAGAAGATGCTCAAGAAGGCGCCCGCGCAGCTGCAGGGCAAGCTCTGCTTCCTGCTCTACAAGCAATATGAGAACAAGGGCGACAAGACGCACGCAAAGCTCTACCGCCGTCGGTTCGAGGAGCTGACAAAGACCGTCACCCCCGGCCAGGGGGCGTGACGGCGCGAGCGGGCGTTCTTGTCGCCAGGCCATAGACCGCATGTCATCAGGGGAACGTCGCGGGCGACCGCGAGGAAGCGAAAGGGGAACAACATGATTGGCTACATCCTGACCGGGCACGGCAACTTCTCGACCGGGCTCAAGAGCGCCGTGGACATGATCGCCGGTCCGCAGGAGGCCTTCGAGGCGGTGCCCTTCCTCGAGGAGGAGGCCGGCGCGTACGCCGACACCATCCGCGCGGCCATCACCGACATGCGTGCCGCGACCGACGGCGTCGTGGTCTTTGTCGACCTCGTCGGCGGCACCCCGTTCAACCAGGCCATGCTCGTCTCCAGCAGCGTGGACAACGTCAAGATCGTCGCCGGCACCAACCTGCCGATGCTCATCGACCTCATGATGGCCCGCACCGACGCCTCCACGACCGACGACCTCGTGAGCGAGGCCGTCGAGGTGGGCAAGGAGGGCGTCTGCACGATGGCGCTTCCCGCCGGCGGCTCCGACGACGAGGACGAGGACGACGAGATGTAGCACTGGCCCTCACGGGTCCCTGGGGAGTACGAGATGCAGTTCCGGGCACGCAAGCAACCGCTCTACGACCAGCTGGTCGACATCCTGACCGAGAGGATCGAGCAGGAGTACCAGCCGGGTGACCTGCTGCCCTCCGAGCGCGAGCTCTCCGAGCGCTACGGCCTCTCGCGCACCACGGTGCGCCTGGCCCTGCAGGAGCTGGAGAAGCTCGGGCTGGTCGTTCGCAAGCACGGGCGCGGCACCTTCGTCGCCGACCGCTCCGCGCAGATGACCGACCTCATGCAGTCCTACAGCTTCACCGACCAGATGCGCTCGATGGGACGGGTGCCCCACACCACGATCATCGAGTTCTCCGAGGTGGACGCCGAGAAGAACGTGGCGGGCCACATGGGCGTCAAGGTCGGCGAGCGCCTGTTCAAGCTCAAGCGGCTGCGCACGGCGGACGGTATCCCCATGATGGTCGAGCGCACCTATCTCCCCGTGCGCAAGTTCCTCACGCTCAAGCGGCCGCTGCTCGACAGCATGCCGCTCTACGAGATCGTCGAGAACGTCTACAACGAGAAGATCCGCGTGGCCGAGGAGGAGTTCTTCGCGAGCGTGGCGCGTTCGTCCGACGCGCACCTGCTCGGCATCGCCGAGGGCGCCCCGGTCCTGGAGCTCAGCCGGACCACCCTCAACACCGACAACGAGGTCATCGAGTACACCCTCTCGGTGGCCCGCGCGGACCAGTTCAAGTACAAGGTCATCCACCAGCGCCAGTAGGCGCTGTGAGCCCGGGCCCAGCTCCCGGAGAAAGGATCGCACATGTTCGAGAAGAGCGAGGCCGACCTCACGGCCCTCGGTGCCCAGATCACCACCGCAGAGATCAAGCAGCAGCCGGAGCTCTGGCGTGACACCCTCGAAATCTACAAGGCCAACCTCGACGCCATCACCGCGTTTCTCGCCGAGGCGCGCGCCATGAGCGAGGGTCGCCTCTCCGTTGTGTTCACCGGCGCCGGCACCTCCGACTACGTGGGCGACACCGTGGCTCCCTACCTGCGTCACGCCGGCGACGTCTCCCTCTACGACTTCAAGCCGATCGCCACGACCGACATTGTCTCCGCACCGCGCGACTTCCTGAACCCCGACGAGCCCACCGTGCTCGTCTCGTTCGCGCGCTCCGGCAACAGCCCCGAGTCCCTGGCCGCCGTGGAGATCGCCGGGAAGTTCGTGAAGAACGTCCGCTTCCTCAACATCACCTGCGCGCCCGAGGGCAAGCTCGCCGTCGAGTCCGCCGACGACCCGCGCGCCCTCACGCTGCTCATCCCGCGCGCCAACGACAAGGGCTTCGCCATGACCGGCTCCTACAGCTGCATGACGCTGCTCTCCACGCTCATCTTCGACACCGCCTCTCTTGACGAGAAGGCTGCCTGGGTCGAGCAGATCGCCAAGATGGGCGAGGAGGTCGTCTCCCGCGAGGAGGAGATCGCCGCCTTCCTGGCCGGCGACTTCAACCGCGTGACCTACCTGGGCTCCGGCTCCTTCGTGGGCCTCTCCCAGGAGAGCCAGCTCAAGATCCTCGAGCTCGCCCACGGCCTCGTGGCCACCTCCTGGGACAGCTCGATGGGCTACCGCCATGGGCCCAAGTCCTTCGTGGACGACAAGACCCTGGTCTTTGTTTACATGAACAACGACGCCTACACCCGCCAGTACGACCTCGACATCCTGAACGAGATCGGCGGCGACAAGATCGCGCAGAAGACCATCGCCATCCAGCAGGACTGCGGCCCGGTCTTTGAGGGCGAGTCGTTCACCTTCGCCGGCTACGATGCGCTGCCCGAGGGCTACCTCGCGCTGCCGTTCATCATGGTCGCGCAGACGGTCTCCCTGCTCAACTCCGTGCGCGTGGGCAACACGCCCGACACGCCGTCGCCGACGGGCACCGTCAACCGCGTGGTCAAGGGCGTCACCATCCACCCGTTCGAGGCGTAATGTGGAAAAGGGACAGTCCCTTTTCCACCTTTGGAGGTTGATATGAGCACGTTCGCCATCAAGGCCGACCGGTTCGTGATGCCCGGCGCCACCATGCGCGGCGGCTATCTCACCGTCGAGGACGGCGTCTTCGTCGGCTGGTCCGAGGAGGCCCCGAGCTGCGAGATCCACGACCTCTCCGGCTGCATCGTGGGCCCGGGCCTCGTGGACACGCACATCCACGGCTTCTACAACCACGCCACCACCGACCGCGACCCCGCCGGCATCGACGCCTCGAGCCTGGAGCTCGCGCGCCGGGGCACCACCTGCTGGCTGCCCAGCACGTTCACGGAGTCCGTGGAGCAGGTCGCCGACTCCTGCGCCGCCATCGCCGCCGCCGACGAGGGCCGCGACGAGACCTTCACGGGCGCGCACATCGGCGGCATCTACCTCGAGGGCCCGTTCTTCACCGAGGCCCACGTGGGCGCGCAGAACCCGGTCTACCTGATCGACCCGAGCGTCGAGACCTTCGACCTCTGGCAGGAGCGCGCCGGCGGCCGCATCGTCAAGAGCGCGCTGGCCGCTGAGAAGGACGGCGCGTGCGCATACTGCGCGGCGCTCGACCAGCGCGACGTGGTCACCTGCATCGGCCACTCCGACGCCCACTACGACGAGGTCCTCGCCGCCGTCAACGCCGGCGCGAGCTGCTTCGTCCACACCTACAACGGCCAGCGCGGCCTGCACCACCGCGACCCGGGCGTCGTGGGCGCGGCCATGACCACCAACGGCACCTACGCGGAGATCATCTGCGACGGCCGCCACGTCGTCCCCGGCGCCGTCAAGGCGCTCGTTGAGGCCAAGGGCTGGGACCACACGGTCCTGATCACGGACTGCCTGGGCTGCGGCGGCATGCCCGAGGGCGAGTACATGTCCGGCGGCCTGCCCGTCGTGATGAAGGGCGGCCTGTGCTACCTCCTCAACGAGGACGGCACCACGGGCTCGATCGCCGGCTCCGTGCTCACGCTCGCCGAGGGCGTCAAGAACATGGTGGACTGGCAGATCGTGACCGCCGAGCAGGCCATCCGCATGGCCTCCGAGGTCGCCGCGCGCTCCGCGCACATCGACGAGCGCTTTGGCTTCATCAAGCCCGGCCGCACCGCCGACCTCACGGTCTTCAACGCGGACATGACGCTCGCCGCCACCTACGTGAACGGCGTCCGTATCGCGTAGCGCCGACGCGCCTTAGGGTTTCGTCACGTTCGGCGACGAGCTCCCGAACGCCCGCCCCTCCCGGTATGATGGGCTCATCGACCGGGAGGGGCTCTCATGTCAAGATGGCGAGAAGGACGGCGGGGGAGGAAGCGGCGCGTGCTTCTCGCCCTGCTCGTGACCGTCGCGCTGGCCGACAGCGCCACGCTCGCCGGCGCCGCCGTGCTCCACGCGCGCCGGCTCGAGCGCGTGAGCGGCACGAACGCCGTCACGGCGCCGGAGCTCGTCGCCGAGCGCCGGGAGGGCCCCTTCACGGCGACGATCGACTACGCCGCGCTCTTCTCGGGCGAGGGACACCAGGTCTCCTCCGAGGTCGCCTGGGACGACGACTGGTTCTTCTCGGACCCCACCGTTTACAACCACGAGCTCGCGCACACCTGCGCGGTCCTCTCCGCCGTGGCCAACGCCGAGAGCGCCTACTACCAGCAGGGCTCGACCGCGCCCGCCTACGCCGAGCACGCCCTCGCCGAGCTGGGCTTCGAGGAGGTCTCCACCGCCTCGTACCGGTATCGCAGCGAGGTGCTTGACGAGGTTCTGGGCCTGCTCGACGGCACCGACGTGGTGGCCTACACGGTGGCGACCAGGCACGTGCGCTCGTCGGAGACCGGCGAGGAGAAGCTGCTCACCCTGGTGATGGTGCGGGGGTCGTACGGGTCCGAGTGGCTCTCCAACGCCCGGATCGAGGGCGCTTCCGACGACGTCTCGGGCGACCACCTGGGCTTCTCGCTCGCCGCCGAGGAGATCGTGGCCGACCTCGAGGAACGTGCGGCGTCCGAGGACCCCGGCGTCGAGCGGACCTACCTCTTCTGTGGGCACAGCCGGGGCGCGGCGGTGGCCAACTTGCTTGCGAGCTACGCGGACGGCGGCATGGGCGGCGCGGAGGCGATCGCGTCGGCGGAGTCCGTGCGGGCGTACGGCTTTGCGACGCCCAACTGCACCTCGGCGGCCGACGCCCGCTCCGCGCGCTACGACAACATCTTCAACGTCCTGAACCCGTCCGACGTGGTGACGATGCTCCCGCCCGCGAGCTGGGGCTACCGGCGCTACGGGCACGACGTGTGGCTGCCTGCGACCGGCGCGGATGCGCTGACGGAGGCCATGCGCACGTCGTATCGCGTGTCGATGGGGGCGGAGTGCCCCGTGACGGCCGAGGACCGCGCGACGGCGGAGGGCCTGGTCGCGGACGTCACGCGCTCGGTCTCGAGCTTCGACGAGCTCGTCTCGCCCGGCGGCGTGGCCGCGCTTGCGCAGGCGTGCCTCGGCGTCGACGTGGGCCGGCTCCTGGCGAGTCACTATCCCAACACCTACATCGCCTGGCTCGACGCCACCACGGCCGCCGACCTCACGTTCTCGTAGCCGCCGCGCCCGCGCGCCGCCGTTCTTCTCGGCTCGTTGGTCCTGGGGTTCCAGATTCAGCCGAGAACGGGCCCGGTTTTGGAACCTCGGGCCCAGCGAGTCCGTGTCGGCACGTGCCCGCTATGCCAATCCGTATGCCTCCACGGGCACGCGCTCGATGACGGGCGGCTGTGGCACCACGATGCCGCCCGGAGCGGGAATCTCTATCAGCGGCTCGTGATCCTTGGGAACTCCGTAGAAGCGCAGCAGCCAGTCAAAGTACCCGGTGTCCGCCACGTCGGCGGGCGAGAAGCGCATCACGCTCGCGTGCGCCACGGTGAGGCTCGACTCGCGCCGCCGCTCGCCCTTCATCGCGCTCAGTGGGTTCCCCCCGTTCATCTGGGGGTTCAGGTACTTCTCGTTCCCGTCGTGCTCGCCGTAGATCTCCGTGCCGTCCGGCAGGCGCCAGCGAAAGTCCACGCGGTAGATGCCGCTGCCGGAGAACGGGTTGGGGACCTCGACCTGGAGGTCCGGCAGGGCAAAGCCGAGCTCCCACATGGCGGCCCGCGCGATGGACTCGCCGCCGTTCTCGCTGCGCGCGTCCGCATGCGCCGCGGTCATGCGCGCCTGGGCGACGCCCCGATAGCCACCGGTCATCCCGGCAATGTAGTTCTCGAGCGCCTCGCGTGGGATGCCTCCCGTGCGCAGCGCGGAGTCCGCCACGGCGAGCCCCTCGCGGAAGGAAAGCCATCGCGCACAGTCGAACGTGGTCCTGAGCAGGGGAGTCACCGGGATGCCGCCCGCTTCCGCGCAGTCGTCGCCAGGAATGGCGTGCCGGCGAAAGGGCGCCTCCGACCTGACGCCGGATCCGGGTTCCACGGCGAGGTGAATCGTTCCCAGGAGATGCTCCGACACGGAGAGCCCCAGCAGCACGGCGGCCGAGGGCCCGCAGAAGCGCCAGTTGGGGTGCAGCTCATGCAGGGACCGAAGGATGTGCAGCGCCCTCTGGGTGGGCCTGAGGCCATGGAGCCAGCGTCCTGCCCGCGCATAAAGCTTCGGCAAGGGGGAGACGAGCGTGCCGGAGCGCACGCGGCGGTCGAGCGCCTTGTGGAGGCTCTTCTCGGTGGTGACGAGACATGCGCCGCGACGCTCGGCTTCATCGAGCAGCTGGTCTATGGTGGCGCTCGTCCGTGCGTGCATCGAGGCTCCCTTCGCGGCGGTCCGCGCATTGTGGCACGTCCTCTGCGGGCGCGCTCGGCGCGTGACCGCTCGCTGGGTGGGCCTGAGGTGCCAAAAATGCGCCAGGTTGTGCCACCGCTTGGAACTCCAGGCTCAGTTTGCCCAGCGGGCGGCGGCTCCGAGAGAGCTTCGTGCGCGTCACGCGCCCGCCCCGTGGCGGACCCGAGAGAGATTGCCGAGAAGAACGTCCGCCCGCGCACCCTCGCGTCAATTGGTGGACGGCACGATTCCTCGGCGAACGGCGCCCGTCGCCTGTGATACCATGTCCCGCAGGCGATGACGGAGAGGTCTGGGCGTCGCGTTGCCAGCGGACAAGAGATGGGGGTCACCGGCTGAGAGCCCCCTCCAAGGCAGAGGCCCGGAGTTCACTCCACCAGCCGCGACCTGAACATGTGGAAAAGGGACTGTCCCTTTTCCACATCGGTAGGGAAGCCGTCGGCCCCACGGCACGGGGCGAGAAGAGCGGGCGCGCGGGGGAGACAACCCGTGACGCCAACCGAGGTGGTACCGCGGAGCATTTCCGTCCTTGGGCAGCAGCACGGCTGCCGGGGGGCGGTTTTTTCGTAAGAGAAGGGATGACACGATGTCGATGTCCGACGACCTCAAGGCGATCGAGGCCCAGTTCCAGGAGGGCCTGGCCGCCGCCGAGACCATGGAGGCCCTCGAGGCCCTGCGCGTGGGCTTCCTGGGCAAGAAGGGCCAGCTCACGGCCATCATGCGCTCGATGGGCCAGGTTCCGCCCGAGGAGCGCCCGGCGATGGGCCAGCTCGCCAACACCGTGCGCGCCACCGTGGACGCCGCGCTCAAGGCCCGCAAGGAGGAGCTCTCCGCCGCGCTGCTGGAGCGCCGCATGGCCGCCGACGCCTGCGACGTCACGCTTCCGGGCCGCCGCCTGAGCGAGGGCACCCAGCACCTGATCAGCCAGATCCGCGAGGAGGTCGAGGACATCTTCTGCGGCCTCGGCTACACCGTGGAGGACGGCCCCTACGTCGAGACCACCTGGTACAACTTCACCGCGCTCAACGCCCCGGAGGACCACCCCAGCCGCTCGGCCAAGGACACCTTCTACGTGGTGGACAACGCCCCGGAGGGCAAGGAGTCCCACGTCCAGGGCGAGTCCGACGTGCTGCTGCGCACCCAGACCTCCGGTGTGCAGGTGCACGTGATGGAGAACAAGAAGCCGCCCATCTACATGATCGCCCCGGGCACGGTCTTCCGCCCGGACACGGCCGACGCCAACCACCTGCCGCAGTTCACGCAGATCGAGGGCCTGGTCGTTGACGAGGGCATCACCTTCGGCGACTTCAAGGGCACGATGGACTACTTCCTGCGCCAGGTCTTTGGCAAGGACCGCGCCACGCGCTACCGCCCGCACTTCTTCCCCTTCACCGAGCCCAGCTGCGAGGTGGACGTCTCCTGCGGCGTCTGCGGCGGCAAGGGCTGCCGCTTCTGCAAGGGCACCGGCTGGCTGGAGATCCTGGGCGCCGGCATGGTGGACCCCAACGTCTTCGAGTACTGCGGCATCGACCCCGAGAAGTACACCGGCTTCGCCTTTGGCATGGGCGTGGAGCGCATCGCGTGCCTGCGCTACGACCTGCCCGACCTGCGGATGCTGATGACGGGCGACATGCGGTTCTTGTCCCAGTTCTAGACCCGCCCCAAGTTCCGATTTTGATCGCGCGAAAAGGAGAAGAACATGCGCGTCTCATATGAGTGGCTCAAGAGCATGGTCGACGTGCCGGCGGACCCCGCCGAGCTCGTGGCCGAGCTCACCCGCACCGGCACCGAGGTCGAGGCCGTGGAGAAGGTCGGCGCCAACCTGGAGCACGTGGTCACGGCGCAGGTCGTGAGCAAGAAGCCCCACCCCGACTCCGACCACATGTGGCTCTGCCAGGTCTCCGTGGGCGACAAGAACGTGGATGCCGACGGCAACCCCGTGCCCCTGCAGATCGTCTGCGGCGCCCAGAACTTCAACGAGGGCGACCACATTGTCTGCGCCATGATCGGCGCGGTCCTGCCCGGCGACTTCAAGATCAAGAAGAGCAAGCTGCGCGGCGTGGAGTCCTGCGGCATGAACTGCTCGGAGCGCGAGCTCGGGCTCGGCAGCGATCACGAGGGCATCATGATCCTGCCGCCGGACGCGCCGGTGGGCATGGACTTCACCGACTACCTCGGCAGCTCGGACACCGTGATCGACTGCGAGATCACGCCCAACCGCCCCGACTGCCTCTCCATGACCGGCTTTGCCACCGAGGTCGCCGCGATCCTGGACGAGGACACCCACATCGAGCTGCCGCGCGTTGCCGCCGAGCAGGGCCCCAACGCCGCCGATCTCGTGGACGTGACGATCGCCGACCCTGAGCTCTGCCCGCGCTACACCGCGCGCGTGGTGCGAAACGTCAAGATCGGCCCGTCGCCGGAGTGGCTCGCGCGCCGCGTGGCCGCCGCGGGCGGGCGTTCGATCAACAACGTCGTGGACGTGACCAACTACGTGATGTACCTCACGGGCCAGCCGCTCCACGCCTTTGACCTGGGCAAGCTCACCGAGCGAGGCGGACGCCGCCACATCGTGGTGCGCGCTGCGGGCGACGGCGAGAAGCTCGTCACGCTGGACGGCCAGGAGCGCACGCTCACCTCGGACATGGCCGTCATCACCGACGACGGCCACACCCCCGTGGCGCTCGCGGGCGTCATGGGCGGGCTGGACTCGGAGATCACGGAGGCCACGACCGACGTCCTTCTCGAGAGCGCGAACTTCTCGGCCGGCCACACGTCGCGCACCTCGCGCAACCTCGACCTCATGAGCGAGGCCTCCATCCGCTACGAGCGCCAGGTTGACGGCACCAACTGCGCCGCCGTGGCCGAGATCGCGGCCGCGCTCTTCGAGGAGTGCTGCGGGGCCGAGGTCTGCCCGGGCATCGTGGACGTCTACCCGGGCGAGAAGGACGATGCCGCCGTCACGATCACGCTGCGTCCGAGCCGCGCGCGCCTCATCGCCGGCGCGGACATCCCCGTTGACTTCATGGCCGCGCGCCTGCGCCGCCTGGGCTGCGTCGTGGAGCCGGCCGGCGAGGACGCCCTGGCCGTGACCGCTCCCACCAACCGCCCCGACCTCACCCGCGAGATCGACCTCATCGAGGAGGTCGTGCGCCTGTGGGGCGAGGGCGACATCGCACCGACCATCCCCGCCGCGAGGAACCACGCCGGCGGCCTCACGCCCGAGCAGCGCCGCGTTCGCAAGATCGGCCAGGTCCTGCGCTCCTGCGGCCTCTCCGAGACCTCCACGTATTGCTTTGCCGCGCCGGATGACCTGGCTCGCCTGGGCATCCCCGAGACCGGCCGCGGCGTGCCCGTGAAGATCATCCGCCCGCTGGTGGCCGAGCAGTCCGAGATGCGTCGCGACATGCTGCCGGGGCTCCTCCGTTCCGTGGCGTACAACCTCGACCACGGCGTGCCCAACGTGGCGCTCTACGAGATCGGTCGCGTCTTCTTTGGCAAGGAGCACGCGAGCCAGCCCGACGAGCCGAGCTTCGTCTGCGGCGTTATGTGCGGCAAGCGCGCGGACGACGCCTGGAACCAGCGCTTTGCCGAGTACGACTTCTTCGACGCCAAGGGCGTGGTGGAGGAGCTGCTGGACGCGCTGCGCGTGACCAAGGTGCGCTTCAAGGTGGCCGAGCCCGAGCAGTACCCGTGGCTCCAGCCCGGTCGCGCGGCCGAGGTGCTGGCACGCGGCGAGGTCATCGGCTGGGTGGGCAACGTCCACCCGCGCGGCCTCAAGGCGATGGGCGTGGACGCGCCCGTGGTGGCCTTCGAGCTCTCCCAGGCGGCGCTGCTGCGCCTGGCGGCCGACGAGCTGCCCTACCAGGACGTGCCGACGCTCCCGGGCGTGGACGTTGACCTGGCGATCGTCGTGGACGAGTCCGTGACCTGCGAGACGCTGATGCAGCGCATCGGGTCTGCCGGCGGCAAGCTCCTCGCGGACGTGCGCCTCTTCGACGTCTACCGCGACGACGAGCGCGTGGGCAAGGGCAAGAAGTCCATGGCCTTCTCGCTCACCTACCGCGCGGCGGACCGCACCCTCACCTCCGAGGAGGTCGAGAAGGCGCACGCCAAGCTCGTGACCAAAGTCTGCAAGTCAACCGGCGGCGAGGTCCGCAGCTAAACTTGCTAGAAAGGGGTCAGACCCCTTTTAGGCAACGGCGGGCGAGGGGACGTTCCTCTCGCCCGCCGATTTTGGTTCCAGCCGACGCGCGGCCCCCGTTTCTCCGATTTAACGCTTTATTGTCCGGGCGCCGGGTTATGCTCGTGTCACCAAGACGAGGAGGTTGCCATGTTCTGTCCCAAGTGCGGCGAGAAGAACCCGGACGGTGCCAAGTTCTGCGCGCGGTGCGGCTCCGCGATTGCGGTGGCCGGGCCGGCGCCGGGACCCGTGCCCGGACCGACGCCCTTCCCACCCCGCAGGCGCTCCCGCGTGCCGCTCGTGGTGGCGGGCGTCGTGGCGGTGGTTGCCGTGGTCGTGATGGCGGTACTCGTGCTGCCGGGCCTTCTCGGCGGCGGCCGCGCGGCCCAGGAGCGTCAGGCCTCCAACGCGTCGCTCGCCTACGGGCGCGTCGTCGCCTCCTCCGGCGACTGCGATTACCTCTACAGCAGCTCCGTGGGCGGTCTCTGCCGCGTCAAGCATGACGGTTCCGGCACGGAGCTCGTCCGCGCCATCGACTCGGGCTCCCAGTGGGTCTCGGCGCTTGCGGCGGACGGAGACACGCTCTTCTTCGTGCTCAGTGACTACTCCGGGGACAACCCCACCCAGCTCCACTCGATTCGCACCGACGGGTCGCAGGAGAAGGTCCTCATGACGGCGACCGAATCGCAGAGCATCAACCAGGTGTGCGTCTACGATCGGAAACTCTACGTATCCGTGATGGACTACGGTGGGGACCAGGCCCTGACGAAAGTCAGCACCATGTCAGAGGATGGCACCGGCATGCAGCAGGTCTGCAGCCTCCCTGCGAGCTACCCGGTCATCCTTTCGGACGCCGTCTACTACGTGCAGAGCTCCGACGACTCCTACGAGCTGTGTGGGTATGACCTGAACACCAAGCAGACACGCACGCTCTACGTGGGCACCTCGGCCTATGCATACTCCCTGGGCGTGGGCGGCGACCGCCTCGTTTTTCTCGAGGGCTCAAATGACGGCGGCGGGAGAAGGCTGGTCAGCGTCGACACGGAGGGCCAGGACCGCAAGGTCCTCTGGACAAGCCTCTCCGATGACACAGGCGCCTCGCTGCTGGCGGTCTCGGGGGACTCCGCCTTCCTGGCGTTCTACGGGTCGGGCTGGGAGCGTCCCTGGAGCATCCTTCGCGTGCCGCTCGACGGCTCCGAGGGGCAGACCGTGGCGCAGAACCTCGACTTCTACAACCCGTCCGCCTGTGACATGGGCGACCGCCTGGTCATCTGCGAGAACGGCGGCGACATCTCCGGCGTCAACATGCGCGCCATGAGCATTTCCTACGACGGTACCAACCAGGTGACGTACCCGCTCGGGTAACGGCGCATAAAACTTGCCTAAAAGGTGTCAGACCCCTTTTAGGCATACCCGCTCGGATAAGCAAGGAGGGTCCATGTTCTGCACCAACTGCGGATCGCAGCAGAAGGACGGCGCCAAGTTCTGCACCGTCTGCGGCGCGCCGCTCGCCCAGACGCCGCCCGTCGAGGGCGCGCTTCCCGTCGAGAAGGGCGCCCGCTCGCGGGAGTCGGGCGGCAAGGGCCCCGTCATCGCTGCGGTCGTGCTCGTCGTGGTCGCGCTGGCGGCCGTCGTGGGCGTCGCTGCGCTCATGACCGACGGGTTTGGGTTCGCAAAACCGGCCAAGGAGGCGCCCGTCGCCACATCGCCGCAGGATCCGGCCACGCAGACGCCGCAGAACGAACCCAAACCTGAGGAGACGGAGCCCGCAGCGCCCGCTGAGCCCGAGGTGCGCGCCTCCGTGCAGGAATACTCGTGGGACGAGCTTTCCCAGATCTCCGCGCTGATCTCCGCCACCGGCAGCGACGCCGACGCCACCGAGATCGCGATTCGCTACCACCTCTGCAACGCCGACGGCACGCTCGACGGAACCCAGACCAAGCAGATCGTACTTGCGGACGGCACCTCCGTTACGATGCAGGTGCTCGGCTTCAACCACGACGAGCGCGCCGACGGCACCGGGCGTGCGGGCATCACGTTCGGTTCGTGCGGGATCGTGGGCACGCACGCCATGAACGAGAGCGACACCACGTCGGGCGGCTGGCGCGACTCGAGCCTGCGCTCCTGGATGAACGGCGACCTGCTCGCCCAACTGCCGGACGACGTGGCGGGCGCGATCGTTCCCGTGACCAAGCTCGCCAACGCGACGGGGGAGACCACCGACCCGTCGGCCGTGGTTGCCACGACCGACACGCTCTGGGCGCCCGCCTACGCGGAGCTCGGCGGCGACATGGACATCGCCGATGACGCCCACGACGACGTCTACAACGCCGAGGGCGACCAGTACCAGCTCTACGCCGACCTAGGCGTGAGCTGGGACACCCCCAACGACATCCTCGCGATCTCCGGCGTGGACCGCTGGTGGGAGCGCACGGCCGACCCCATGGACGGTCGCTACTTCATGTGCGTGGGGGAGGACGGCACGCCGTGGTACGCCCACACGCCCAAGAACGAGTTCGGCGTCGTCATGTGCTTCTGCGTCTAGCCGCGCGTTTCCTGAGGAACTTAGAGGAGCTTAGAACTACTTAGAGGAACTTAGAGGAACTTAGAAGAACGTAGAGCAGCGAGTAGGAGGCGGCCATGTTCTGTCCCAGGTGTGGCGAGAAGAACCCGGACGGCGCCAAGTTCTGCGCGAAGTGCGGCGCCCCGTTCGCGCGACCCGCCGCGGGCCCGGGCCCAACATCCGCGCCCGCTTCCGCCCGCCGCGCGCCCGTGGCGGCGATCGTGGCCGCCGTCGCCGCCGTGCTGGTTGTCGGCTCTGCCGCGTTTGGCGTCTGGCTGGCGTTCTTCTCGCCCTGGCCCATAGACGAGAAGAGCTTCCCGGACCCCGCCCTGCGCGCGGCGGTGGCTGCCTCCGCGGACGCCGACCACGACGGCCAGCTCTCGCGCGACGAGGGTCGCGCCGTGACGTCGCTTTCCGTGGAGGGGGCGACCTCGATCGAGGGGCTGGGCCGCTGCTTCCCCAACCTCGCCCAGCTCACGCTGACGGGCGGCACGCTGACGAGCCTCGACGTCTCCGACCTGCCCGTCCTCACGGGCCTCGACGCCCCGTCCGAGCCGCTGGTCGCGCTCGACGTCTCGGGGAACGCCGCGCTCGCCGCGCTGCGCGTCCCCGACACGACGCAGGTGACGGGCCTCGACGCGACGAAGCTCCACGAGAGCTGGGTCGTCTCGAGCGTGGAGGAGCGCTACGACACGGGCTACACGGTCACCTACGCCGCCGAGCGCGACGCCCAGGGCCGGGTGACGGCGCGCAGCGCCGGGGACGGCGACAACGGCACGCGCTGGGAGTACACCTACGACGAGCAGGGCCATCTCGTGGAAGAGCAGGAGAGCACGTCCGCATACGGGCATGACTACTCCATTACGACCACCTTTGCCTACGATGCCAACGGCCGCCTTGCCGAGCAGGAGAGCTACGACGGGATGTACGCGTACTACTACACCTACGACGACGCGGGGCGTCTCGCCGCGATGAGCATGGGCGGCGTCGACGACCCCACGAGCCGCACGACCTACGCCTACGACGACGCGGGACGCCTGACGAGCCGGCTCTACACCTACAAGAGCGATCGGGGCATGTTCATCACCTTCACCTACGACGACGCGGGCAACCTCGTCCAGGCCGAGGAGACGGACCAGACGCTCGGCGAGGTCTATCAGACCACGAACTACGAGCGGGACGCGGCGGGCAACCTCACGCGCGTCAGCGCCACCAACATCTACAGCGACCCCGCGCCCGTGACCTTTGCCTATGACGACGCCGGTCGGCTGACGTCGGCCACGGCCACACTCTCCGGGACCACCTACACGGCGACGGCGACCTATGACGAGCGCGGCAACCTCTCGCAGGTCATCGAGCAGGTCGACGGGGGCAGAACGACCACGTACGCGGCAACCTACACGCGCTTCTTCGTGGTCGAGGGCGGCCGCGAGCCGGATTCCGGCATCACCTTTGGCATAGAGGACGTGCCGCTCGTGGGGGCGCAGCGTACCTCGCTGGTCAACGTGTGGGCCACGCCGGCCGTCGTCCCCAACCCCGAGCCCAACGCGCTGCCGGGCGACTCGATGATCCTGCTGTTCTAGGGGGCTTTCATGAGGCGTGTGACGGTTCTTGTGGTGCTTCTCGCCTTGGCGCTCGCGGGCTGCGGCGCCGGACGGGAGGCACGCGAGGAGCAGGCGGAGACCGCTCCGGCGGCGCACCCGGAGAAGGTCGCCGAGAAGATCGTCGACCCCGAGGCCCTGACCGGCCCGAGCGCCGAGGAGCTGCTCGCCGGGCTGGACCTCGTGGAGGACTACCGCGACGAGTTTGACCACGGGCCCAAGGACGCCGAGCACCAGCGCTACATCGTCCTGCACGACACCGAGGGCGAGGGGAGCCCGGAGGGCGTGGTCTCGTGGTGGTCGAGCAGCGGCAACCAGGTGGCGGCGCACTTCGTGGTGGGCAGGGACGGGCACATCGTCCAGTGCGTGCCGCTGGACCGCATCGCGCACCACGCGGGCTACGGCGACACGGGCCACAACGAGGCCTTTGGCATCACGGAGGACGGGCGCGACGACATGGCCGGCTCCACGCCGATCGGCCCGAGCTTCGCGGACTACGGGATGAACGCGTGGTCGGTGGGCATCGAGCTCGTGCACGTGGGCGGCTCCGGCGACTACCCGCCCGAGCAGCTCGAGGCGCTCGACGGCCTCATCGCCTACATCGACGCGTATTATGGTTTTGAGAGCGAGATCACCGACCACAAGGCGTGGCGGTCCGGCAACTCGGACACCTCGCCCGAGTTTGCCGAGTACCTGGCCAACTACCAGGACCACCGCACGCACGACTGAGGGGGATGCCATGTTCTGCACCAGCTGCGGCGCCCAGCTGCCCGACGGGCTCAAGTTCTGCACCAACTGCGGCGCGCCGCTGCAGGCGTCCGCCGACCCCGACTCCGGGGCGCCCGCCACGTCTGCGGCTCCCGACGCGACCGACGCCGCCACGGTCTGCCCCGCCTGCGGCGCCCAGGTGCCCAGCGGGCTCAAGTTCTGCACCAACTGCGGCGCGCCGCTGCAGGCGCCCGGCGCGACCGACGCCGCCACGCGCGTCATGACGGGCGAGGGGGCCACTCCGCAGCAGGGCGCCGTCGACCAGACGACGGTCATGCCCGGCGCCGCCGCGTCCGGGCCCGACTACGGCGGCATGTCCGCCATGCCCGACGGTTACGGCTACGGTACGGACGCGGCCGGCGGCACGCCCCCCGAGGAGGAGGGCGGCGGGCACGGCCTCGTCATCGCCGCCGCCATCATGGGTGTGCTCGCCGTCGTGGCCGTGGTGGCGCTCGTCGTGGTGGTGGTCGACCCGTTTGGCCTGCACCTGCTGGGCGGGGGCGATCAGCAGGAGCAGCCCGCCGTCACCGAGCCCGCGGAGAAGGAGGCCGAGAAGGACGCCGAGCCCGAGGAGGAGCCGGCGGCCGAGCCCAAGCTCCAGGCGATGACCGTCCAGGCCGCGCCGAGCAAGGTTGACTACCTCGTCGGCGAGTCGCTCGACGCGACCGGTCTGAAGCTGGCGCTCACCTACGACGACGGCAGCGAGGACACCGTCGCGTACGCGGAGGACAACGCCTCCGACTTCACCTTCGACCCCACGACCTTCGACGCTGCGGGTGGCCTCAACGTGACGGTCACCTACGGCGGCCTGTCGGCCACCTTCGCCGTCACCGTCTCCGAGCCCGTCCCCGACCCTGCGCCCACCTCGACGCCCAGCTCCGGCGGCACGTACGTCCTGCCCGACAGCTCCACGCGCCTCTACAGCGCCGATGAGCTCTCCGGCCTCTCCGACTGGGAGCTCTACGTGGCCCGCAACGAGATCTACGCGCGTCACGGCCGCATGTTCCAGAAACAGGACCTGCAGGACTACTTCAACAGCCAGTCCTGGTACACGCCGCTCTACTCTCCCGAGGAGTTCGACTCCATGGGCCTTCTGAGCAGCACGGAGCAGCAGAACGCCTCGACGATCCTGTCGGTCGAGCAGAGCCGCGGCTCCTCGTACATCTAGGGCGCCCATGCCAAGTTGGAACATACATACCGCGCACGTGGAGCGGCTCCTTCGTGAGGAGGGAGCCGCCGCTCTTGGCGTGCGCGACGAGAACGCGTTTCTTCTCGGCAACCTCGCACCGGACATCTACGTGGGCTACATGGTGCCGGACACCACGTTCCGCATCGACTACAAGCTCACCCACCACTCCATCCGCGAGCACATCCCCCTGCCGCGCTACGACGAGTTCTGGGACTACTACGTTGCCGGGCACGACGACGTCTCGGACGTGACGCTGGGCGCGTGGGCGCACCTCGTGGCCGACCACGTCTACAACGCGCACACCCGCGCCTACCTGGCGAGCATCGGCATGGAGGCGGGCGAGCGGGCGCGCATCGGCAAGCAGGGGGACTTCGCGCTCTACGGCCTCACGCGCGACATCTCGCTGGTGCCGTACGTTGACGAGGCACTTCTCGCCCAATGCGCGGCGTTCCCGCCGTACTCCATCCTCGAGCGCGACGTGCGCGGCGCCGTTGCCGCGGCACGTGCGATCGTCGAGAAGAACCGCGCGGAGCACCTCAGCGAGACGCCGGACTACCAGCTGCTCACCGCCGAGTTCTTTGACGTGGCCCGCGACGAGGCCCATGCCACAATCGTGGCGGGCCTGACAAGCCGCGTCTGACAGGACGACCGCTCGCGGAGCGCAAATTAGGCGAACGGGGCGCGGGTAGAATGAACGGGTCCTGTGCCCCGTGGAGAGGAGCCCCCGCATGAGTTGGTTCGAGCCGTCCTTCGTCTATCAGATCTACCCGCTGGGCCTCTGCGGGGCCCCGCACGAGAACGACGGCGTGCTCGAGCACCGGCTGCTCAAGCTCATCGACGACGGCTGGGTGGACCACATGGCCAAGCTCGGCGTCACGTGCCTGCTGCTCAACCCCGTCTTCGAGTCGGACGCGCACGGCTACGACACGCGCGACTACACCAAGGTGGACTGCCGCCTGGGCACGAACGACGACCTGCGCGCGGTGGTGGACGCGTGCCACGCCGCCGGCATCAAGGTTCTTCTCGACGGCGTGTTCAACCACGTGGGGCGCGGCTTCTGGGCGTTCCGGGACGTGCTGGAGCGCCGGGGCGAGAGCCCGTACGTCGGCTGGTTTGAGATCGACCTCAACGGCAACAACTGCTTCAACGACGGCCTCTCCTACAGCTGCTGGGAGGGCGCGCAGAGCCTGGTGAAGCTCAACCACTGGAACGTGGAGCTCAACGACTACCTGGCCGGTGTCATTCGCGGCTGGGTGCGCGACTTTGACATCGACGGCCTGCGCCTGGACGTGGCGTACTGCCTTGACCAGGGCTACCTGCGCTCCCTGCGCGCCCTGGCCAACGAGATCGGCCAAGAGCGCGGCGAGAAGTTCCCGCTGGTGGGGGAGACCATGTTCGGCGACTACAACCAGTGGATGGGCGAGGACCTCTGCGACTCCGTGACCAACTACGAGGCCTACAAGGGCCTGTGGTCGTCGATGAACTCCGCCAACATGCACGAGATCGGCTACGCCCTGGAGCGCCAGAGCGGCAGCCACCCGTGGGACCTCTACACGGGGCGGCACCTGCTGGACTTTGTGGACAACCACGACGTGCCGAGAATTGCCACCAAGCTGGACGACAAGAACCAGCTCGTGCCGCTCTACGGCCTGCTGTTCGCGATGTCCGGCGTGCCGGCGGTCTACTACGGCAGCGAGTGGGGCATCGAGGGCGAGCAGCTCCCCGGTGACCACGAGCTGCGTCCGGCGCTGGACGCCCCGGAGTGGAACGAGCTCACGGACTGGATCTGCGCGCTGGCGGCGGCGCGCGCGGGGAGCGAGGCGCTGGTGTGGGGAGACTATACGCAGCTCCAGTGCCAGCCGCAGCAGCTGGTGTTCCAACGGCGCAGCGACGGCGAGCGCGTGATCGTGGCGATAAACGCGTCGAGCGAGCCTGCGACGGTGCACTTTGACGCGCAGTGCGGTCGTAGCGTCGACCTCATCACCGGCGAGGAGCACGACTTCGGCGGCGGCAGCGAGCTCAAGCCCTACTCCGCCTACTACTGGCGCTGCGAGCGGTAGGGTTTCTCAGTATGTCCGATTCTGTCTTGCCGTTCCTTGCATTTGTATGTTGCAGACGCTCTGCGAGGCGTGCAACCTGGGGAAGGGCACTGACATGCCGACGGAGGGTGCAACAGGCGCGAAAGCCTGAGCGCTGCGCAATCTGTTTGAGTACTGTTACCGCCGCAGACGTATGCCGCTAAACCTTCTCATCCCGGATGGTGCCAAAGGTCCTTCTCGCGGCCCACGTCGGGTGGCATCCGGCGATACGCGATTGTCGACGGTTTTGCGGCTCAAAACGTTGGCAATCGCGTATCGCCAGCGCGCGCGGGGCGAGAAGGACCGTCCAACAGAAAGGGCCCCGGACGCGCGTCCGGGGCCCTGCAAGCAAACGTTCTTCTCGTCCGGCTACTGGACCTGCGCCACCATCGCCATGTTGGTGGAGGTGGTGTAGTCGCCCAGGCGCGGCGAGGTCTGCGGGTCGCCGGCGGTGATGACCACGATGTCGCCGGTGTCCACCAGGCCGTTGCGCTTGGCCGTGGTCAGCGCGTCGTAGAGCGTGCTGGAGAGCGAGCCCTGCTCGGTGGTGCGGTAGGCGTAGACGCCCCAGTAGAAGCAGGTGCGACGGATGGTCTTCTCGTTGGGGGACGTCGCGAAGAGCGGCATCCGGGGGCGGAACGTGGAGATCAGGCGCGCGGAGCGGCCGGAGTTGGTGGGGGCCAGGATGCACTTGGCGCCCACGTGGTCGGCCATCTCGAGCGCGGCAAAGCCGGTGGCGCCGTTGACGTTGCGGACGCCGCCGCGGTCGAAGTACTCGCGGCGCTCGGGCAGGTACTTCTCGGTCTCCTTGCAGATGTCGGACATCGTCTTGACGGCCTCGATCGGGTACTTGCCGGCCGCGGTCTCGCCGGAGAGCATGACGCAGTCGGTGCCGTCGTAGACGGCGTTGGCGACGTCGTTGACCTCGGCGCGCGTGGGGCGCGGGTTGCGCTGCATGGAGTCGAGCATCTGCGTGGCCGTGATGACCGGCTTGTAGTGCTGCTTGCACTTCTTGATGATGGTCTTCTGGATGTGCGGGACCTGCGCGGCGGGCACCTCCACGCCGAGGTCGCCGCGGGCCACCATGCAGCCGTCGGACACGTGCAGGATCTCGTCGAAGTTCTTGACGCCGAGGGCGCTCTCGATCTTGGGGAAGATGAGGACGTCGGGCGCGCCCATCTCCACGCAGATCTTGCGGATCTCCTCCACGGCCTTACCGTCGCGGATGAAGGACGCGGCGATGGCGTCGATGCCCAGCTCGCAGCCAAACATGATGTCCGCGCGGTCCTGGGCGGTCACGGACGGCAGGTTGATGTTGAGGTTGGGGAAGTTCACGCCCTTGTGCTCGCCGAGCAGGCCGCCGTTGGTGATTCGGCAGTGGATGTCGGAGCCCTCGACGTGGTCGACCTCGAGGCCGATCAGGCCGTCGTCGATCAGGATGACCGTGCCCGGCTCGACCTCGGTGGGCAGCGGCTTGTAGTCGAGCGAGAAGCGCTCGGCGGTGCCCACCACGTCGTCGTCGGTGGTCACGACGCAGGTCTTGCCGGTCTCAAGCTGGACCTTCTCGCCGTCCTTGAGCACGCCGGTGCGGACCTCGGGGCCCTTGGTGTCGAGCATGATCGCCACCGGGATGGAGAGCTCGCGGGAGAGCGCGCGCACGCGCTCGATGTTCTTGCGGTGGTACTCGTGGTTGCCGTGGGAGAAGTTGAAGCGCGCCACGTTCATGCCGTGCAGGATGAGCTGGCGCAGCACCTCCTCGTCCTCGGTCGCCGGCCCCATGGTGCAGACGATCTTGGTCTTCTTCTTGTTGAAAGTAGCCATCTGAGCCTCTCTCTTTGCTCGGACAGGGGGAACAGGGGGACGGGGCGGGTACTGCCAACTAGCAGACCACGGAGCGGTCCACGAAGTCGGTGCCGTTGGCAAAGGCGCGGGCGTTGTCGAGCGTGACGCGCGCGATCTCGCCGAGGGCCTCGTGGGTGAAGAACGCCTGGTGGCTCGTCATGACGACGTTGGGGAAGGAGCACAGGCGCGCGGTCACGGAGTCGATGACCTCGCCGGCGCGGTTCTGATAGACGTTCGGGCCCTCCTCGTCGTAGACGTCGATGCCGGCGGCGCCGATCTTGCCGGAGAGGATGCCGCGGATGAGCGCCTGCGTGTCAACGAGGCCGCCGCGGCCGGTGTTCACGAAAATCACGCCGTCCTTCATCTTGGCGATGGACTCGTCGTTGATCATGTGGCGGCTCTCGTCGTTCAGGAACGCGTGCAGCGAGATGAGGTCGGAGCGGCGGTAGAGCTCGTCGTAGTCAACGTACTCGTCCACGACGCCCTCGTCCACGAGCTTCTGGTTGGGGTAGAGGTCGGAGCCCAGGACCTTCATGCCAAAGCCCTTGCAGATGCGGCAGAGCGCGGCGCCGATGCGGCCGGTGCCGATGATGCCGGCGGTCTTGCCGTGCAGCGTCTCGCCCACCAGGCCGTTCAGCGAGAAGTCGTTCTCGCGGACGCGGATGTAGCCCTTGCAGATGCGGCGGTTGGCGGCGAGCGCCAGGCCCATCGCGTGCTCGGCGATGGCCTCCGGCGAGTAGGCCGGGACGCGCGTGACCTTGATGCCCAGGTCCTTGGCGACCTCGACGTTGACGGCGTCAAAGCCGGCGCAGCGCATGAGCACGAGCTTAACGCCAAAGCCGGCGAGAATCTCCAGCGTCATGGCGCCGCAGTCGGCGTTCACGAAGGCGCACACGGCGTCGTAGCCGCGGGCGAGGGCGGCGGTCATGGGCGTGAGGTTGGTCTCGGTGAAGTCGATCTTGATCTCGGGGTAGTCGGCGAGCTCCTTGGTGAACGACGCCTTGTCGTAGCTGGCGGTGCCAAAAAAGAGGATGTTCATGACGTTAAGCTTCCTTTCCCGTGCGCGCTCGGCGCGCCTGTAAACCTACCGGTCACAAGTTTAGCGCAGGCAAGGTGCATGTAAGCCCTGCGCTCGCCGAAAAGGGGTTGCATTTTGCGACGGCCTCGGTAACGAGGGGCGAGAATCACGACTTGCCGGTGCGCTTTACGGTACAATGAGTGGCTGTTCTGTCAGCTGCCCGACATGGCAGCCTTGACGAGCCCTTGCCCCTCCTGGGGAATTACGATCGGGCGTCAACCTGTCGGGTGGAACGCGTCAACCCAGGAGGAGAAAAACGTTGAGAGAGTACCTTTCGTCCGCCGACGAGGTGCTGGGCGAGCTGTCCTCTGACGAGGAGAGCGGCCTCACCTCCGCCGAGGCCTCGAGCCGCCTGTCCCAGTACGGGCGCAATGAGCTCGAGAAGGAGGAGAAGACCCCGCTCTGGAAGCGCTTCTTCGAGCAGATGGCGGACCCGATGGTCATCATGCTGATCGTGGCGGCCGTCATCTCGGCCGTGACCGGCATGGTGCAGGGCGAGCCCGAGTGGGCCGACGTCATCATCATCATGGTCGTCGTCATCATCAACTCCGTCCTCGGCGTCGTGCAGGAGGCCAAGTCCGAGCAGGCGCTCGAGGCCCTGCAGGAGATGAGCGCCGCGCAGTCCAAGGTCATGCGCGACGGCAAGCTCGTCCACCTGCCCTCCGCCGAGCTCGTCCCCGGCGACATCGTCCTTCTCGAGGCCGGCGACTCCGTGCCCGCGGACTGCCGCGTGCTGGAGAGCGCGTCCATGAAGATCGAGGAGGCCGCCCTCACCGGCGAGTCCGTGCCGGTGGAGAAGCACGTCGAGGCCATCGAGCTCACCGGCGACGCCGACGACGTGCCCCTCGGCGACCGCAAGAACATGTGCTACATGGGCTCCACCGTGGTCTACGGCCGCGGCAAGGCGGTCGTGGCCGGCACCGGCATGAAGACCGAGATGGGCAAGATCGCCGACGCCCTCACCACCGCCAAGAAGGAGCTCACGCCGCTCCAGATCAAGCTCGCGCAGCTCTCCAAGATCCTGACCATCATGGTCATCGTGATCTGCGTGGTCATCTTTGCGGTCGACTTCATCCGTCACGGCGGCGAGATGACGGCCAACCCGAGCCTCATCCTCGACACCTTCATGGTGGCCGTGTCCCTGGCCGTGGCGGCCATCCCCGAGGGCCTCGTGGCCGTGGTCACGATCGTGCTCTCCATGGGCGTCACCAAGATGTCCAAGCGCCAGGCCATCATCCGCAAGCTCACGGCCGTGGAGACCCTGGGCTGCACGCAGATCATCTGCTCGGACAAGACCGGCACCCTCACCCAGAACAAGATGACGGTCGTCCGCCACGAGCTCGCCGCCCCCGAGGAGAAGTTCCTCGCCGGCATGGCGCTGTGCTCCGACGCCAAGTGGGACGCCGAGAAGGGCGAGGCCGTGGGCGAGCCCACCGAGTGCGCGCTCGTGAACGACGCCGCCAAGGCGGGCATGACCGGCCTGGATGTGGAGCACCCGCGCGTGGGCGAGGCCCCGTTCGACTCGGGCCGCAAGATGATGTCCGTGGTGGTCGAGGAGGCCGACGGCACCTTCGAGCAGTACACCAAGGGCGCGCCCGACGTGGTTCTCGACCTCTGCACCAAGATCTATGACGGCGAGAAGGTCGTGGAGCTGACGGCCGCGCGCAAGGCCGAGCTCCTCGCCGCCAACAAGGCCATGGCCGACGACGCCCTGCGCGTGCTCGCCCTGGCCAGCCGCACCTACGACAAGGTGCCCGACGACTGCAGCCCGGAGGCGCTGGAGCACGACCTCGTGTTCTGCGGCCTCTCCGGCATGATCGACCCGGTCCGTCCGGAGGTCACGCAGGCCATCGTGGAGGCCAAGGAGGCCGGCATCCGCCCGGTCATGATCACGGGCGACCACATCGACACGGCCGTGGCCATCGCCAAGGAGCTCGGCATCGTGAACGACGCCTCCCAGGCCATCACGGGCGCCCAGCTGGACAAGATCTCCGACGAGGAGTTCTACGAGAAGGTCACCGAGATCTCCGTCTACGCGCGCGTCCAGCCCGAGCACAAGGCCCGCATCGTCGACGCCTGGAAGAAGCGCGGCAACATCGTGGCCATGACCGGCGACGGCGTGAACGACGCGCCGTCCATCAAGCGCGCCGACATCGGCGTGGGCATGGGCATCACCGGCACCGACGTCACCAAGAACGTGGCCGACATGGTCCTCGCGGACGACAACTTTGCCACCATCATCAACGCGGTGGAGGAGGGCCGCAGGATCTACGACAACATCCGCAAGGTCATCCAGTTCCTGCTCTCCGCCAACATCGCCGAGGTGCTCTCGGTCTTTGTGGCCACGATGGTGGGATTCACGATCTTCCAGCCGGTCCAGCTGCTCTGGATCAACCTGATCACGGACTGCTTCCCGGCGCTGGCGCTCGGCATGGAGGAGGCCGAGGGCGACGTCATGAAGCGCAAGCCGCGCAAGGCCACCGACGGCGTCTTTGCCGGCGGCATGGGCGTCGACATCATCTTCCAGGGCATCGTGATCACCGCGCTGGTGCTCGCCTCGTTCTTCGCGGGCATGTGGTTCCACAACGGCGCCATCAACATTGAGCAGCTTGTCGACGGCGTGCCCGACCCCGAGGGCGTCACCATGGCGTTCATCACGCTCTCCATGGTGGAGATCTTCCACTCGTTCAACATGCGCAGCCGCCGTGCGTCGCTGCTCACCATGAAGAAGCAGAACAAGTGGCTGTGGGGCGCCGCGCTGCTGGCCCTCGTGCTGACCGTCGTGGTCGTTGAGATCGACCCGCTGGCCCAGGCCTTTGGCTTCATGGTGGGCGACCACCAGACCCTCAAGGTCGAGGCGCTGCTCGTGGCGCTCGGCCTGGCGTTCCTGATCATCCCGATCATGGAGGTCTACAAGGCCATCATGCGCGCCGTCGAGAAGGACGCGTAAATAGGGACGGGTTATTCCTCTCAGGGTTTTTGGGACAGGCCCCCGCCGCGCACGGCGGGGGCCTGTCCTGTTAATTGGGGACAGTCCCCGATTCACACATACTTTTGATGTTGGCGCGGTCGCGCCGCTGCAGGCGGCGAAAAGAACGCGGTCGCCGATTGGCAACCGGGCGGGCCGCCGCCGTCGGCTATACTTTGCGAATCTGTAAGCTGTCTGAACGGACACGGCAACGGGAGGCACGAGGATGCACAAGTTTGCGAAGCGCATGCTCGGCTGCCTGGTGGTGACGGGCGCGCTCGCCCTGTCGCTCGCGCCTGCGGCGTACGCCGCAGACGAGCCGGGGGGAGGGTCGGCCTCGGTAGCTGACTCCGCCTCCGCCCAGGTGGTCGGAGCGGGGGACGAGGGGACCGCCGCTCCTCAGGCGGAGAATGCAGTGGATGTTATCAGCCAGGGGGCGACCGATCAGACCTTCGAGATCGGCGATGGCGAGGCAGTGATGATCTCCGGCCAGCAAGCGCCGGCGGGTGCTCCCATCGTCTTCGAGAACTGCACGTTCAACCTCGCGGGTGGGACGGTCAAGATCTCCGGCACTCAGCAGGATGCGGAAGGCAAGTCTGTCTCTTACAACAACGGAGAGGTGGTCACCAAGCTATGGATCGGCGGCAACGTCCAGTTTAAGAACTGCACGTTCGTCACCGCTGAGGGTGCCACAAAGACCACGAGCGCTGGTTACGACGCCGCGATCTACTTCTTTGGCGGTGACATCAACCTTACGAACTGCACGCTCAGTGCTACCGGCTACAACGGCCAGTTCCTCGGCCTGTACGGTTCTGACGGCGCCGTGACGTTCGATGGGTGCGACATTTCGACCACGAACAACAAGAATGGCTGGAGCTACGCCATGTATGCGGGCTCCGTGCTGAAGCTTGTGAACGGCTCCACGATGAGCGCGACGGGTATGACGACGGACGGCGGCAACATCAACTGCTTCTACTCCGGTGACAACAAGACCGGATACGACGCCATCTTCATCGAGGACTCCAAGGTCGACTTCCAGGACAACGCTGCCGGCGGCTTTGCCATCAACAACGTCAACATCTACGTCAATAACTCCGAGATCCTGGTAAACAACAACAAGGGAAATGCGTGCAACTCGGGCTACTGGATCGTTGACAACTCGACGATTCAGATGAACGGCAACAAGGGTGGCCACGCGCTTTCGTGCATCGGCTTTGAGATGACCGACACCAAGCTCGAGGTGCTGCACAACGGCTATGCCGGCATCTACATCCAGTCAAAGGACTCCTCGCTGACGGACTGCACGGTCGACCTTCGCTGCAACGGTGAGAAGCTGCTCTCCTACACTGCAGGCGATCTGTGGCTTGTGGGCCACAAGCTCACCGTCTCCGGCGGCACCTCCGAGGCGCAGCCCGGCTCTCCGTGGCTCGGCGGCGTCGGCAGGAAGGGTGCGGTCGAGACGACCGGGGACACGACGGTCGTTGCCTACGACCTGAACTCGAACGCCGTCGACAACCTTAAGAGCGAAACGGCACCCGTGCTCACCGGTGCTGCGCTCGCGCTGAACGACGAGGAGCAGGATAGCCACACGCTGCTCCTCAACCCGTTCATGACGTCGGGCTATGCGCGCGGCAACGCTGAGGGGAACAAGAGCGACAACGACGGCGACCTGTTTGACGATCAGCACATCGGTCAGGAGATGACCGACGAGGAGACCGGTGAGACGTTCACGCCGGACCGTGACTACGTCATCGGTGGCGAGACCGCCAAGATTGGCAGCCTTACCACCGCTCAGCTCTCCCACCACAAGTACGACTGGGAGAACGGCGAGGTGACCGACCAGGCGACGTCCGACACCTACGGCGTGAAGCGATACGAGTGCACGGACGTCTGCTCGGATTATGCCGGCCACACGGCCGAGCACGCCAACAGCTTCGATTGCGATCGCACGTACGTCTATGCGCCGCTCGTGGGCGTCACGTTCGACAAGAACGTTCCTGAGGACGAGGCGGACCAGGTCACCGGCATGCCCGACGACCAGACCGCGATCGAGTACGAAGGCACCGCCGAGCAGCCCACCGCCGACCCGAAGCGCGGATCGACTGACCCTGACACGAAGTGGGTCTTTGCCGGTTGGTTTGCCGACAAGGAGTGCACCGAGCGCTTTGACTTCAGCCAGTCTCTGACCGACAACTGGACCGTCGTCTACGCCGGCTGGATCGAGGCAGGCGTCGCCAGCATCCAGCCTGCGGACATCACCATCTACATGGGTGGCGATCAGGGCTACGAGGGTGTCATCAACGGCGCGGACGGAAGTTACGTCTCTGAGAACTCCCTGCCCGACCCGGGCTTCTACTTCACACTCCCCGATGAGGTGAACGACGCCCTCGAGGACGCCGGAATCGCAAACGCGGATTCTGGTGCCGATCTGAGCGACTATCTGACGATTTACACGGTGGATGGTCAGTCCACCTGGAAGATCACCAGGTATGGCGAGGAGAATTCCGCCATCGAGGACGGCGGCTCCCACAAGTTCCTCTATCGCATCGATCCCGATCCTCAGTTCGAGGGCACCAAGCCGCTCCGCCTGCAGTTCACCGATACCGAGACGGGCGAAACCTACCTCTCCGACGAGTTTGACCCCGCAGCTGAGGACGCCCTCTTCAAGCAGTACAAGATGCTCATTTACACCGGCGAGCTCGACCGCGAGAACATCATCATCCAGATCGACGTGCCAGGCGTCGCCGAGCCCATGCTCTGCGTGCTGGCCACTCCCGAGGAGGGTGCGGGTGGCGACCTTACCGTCCGCTACGTCACCGCTGACAATCCGCAGGACGTCGTGACCGACGCCATCGAGATGGAAGACGGCATGACGGACGAGGACCTCAACGGTGCGCTCGCCGACCTGCGCGCGGACAATCCCGGCCTCGGCATCGCCGTCATCCAGCCGGGGACCACGTACTACGTGAACGGGAGCGGCATTGACGTGACGGTCGACAACCAGAACGTCAACCCGTCGCTGCTCTTCGACCACATCGTGAGCGATGAGACGGGCGAGGAGGCGTCCGCCTTTGACGGGCTGCTTCTCGATCATGCGCTCGACACCATCGCCGCCGAGGACGGATCCTTTGCGGTTGACGGTCACGAGGCGCGCTACATCGACCTCGTCGACGCCAACAACGGCAACGCGTGGCTGACCACCGACAAGCCCGTTGACGTCTACTGGCCGTATCCCGAGGGCACCGATGAGAACACCGAGTTCCGCCTCGTGCACTTCCAGGGCCTGGACCGCGAGATGGAGAACGGCGCCATCGAGTCCGAGATTCAGGACGCCACGAAGGAATACGTGGAGGTCGAGAACACCGAGCACGGAATCAGGTTCACTGCGGAGAACGGCTTCTCTCCCTTCGTGCTCGTCTGGGGCACCAGCGAGTCTGGCCCGGACACCCCGAGTACTCCGGACGAGCCGGTAGACTCCGACGAGTCCATTCCGCAGACCGGTGACGTCACGTCGTTCGCCGGCGCCGCCGTGGCGGCTGCCGCCGGCGCCGCGCTCGTTGCTGCGGGCTTCGTCCGCATGAGGCGCGACGCGTAGCGTCACCTGAGCTCTTCGCATCAAGGGCGGGTCCCGGCTCCGGCCGGGGCCCGTTTTTTGCATCGCGCCGTTCTTCTCGCCCTCCCACCAACAACGCAGGGACCTGAGCAGCTTGCGGTAAGATTGCCGATAGATACGTGCAAGCCGGGAGGTGCGGGTGGCAAAACGGGTCAACAGGCGGCGGGCGAGCCGCCAGCAGCAGATCACCCTCCCCGCGATTGACGCCCTGCAGGACCTCCCCACCTTCCGCGACCTGCGGCTCGATGACGCGCAGCGCACCGCCTTCGAGGTGTTTCTCGCCCAGGCGGAAAACGCCGACGAGATGGCGCTCGGCTTTGTGGTGCGCCTCGACCGCGGCTTTCCGCTGGTGGTCACGGAGTCGGACGCCTTCCGCGCCGAGCACGCCGTCACGTTTGCCAAGCAGGACGCCGACAAGGACGAGTGCCTGCTGCCCGCCGTGGGCGACTGCGTCGCGGTGCGGCGCGCGCCCGGTCATGACATGGGCGTGATCGAGCGGGTGCTGCCGAGGCGCACCTCCTTCGAGCGCTGGCGCGGCCGCAGCCGCGGGGAGCGTCAGGTGCTGGCTGCCAACGTGGACACGATCCTCGTGGTCCAGCCGCTCGGCGCCGGCGAGCTGCTGCTCGGGCGCGTGGCGCGCTCGCTCGTGCTGGCGCGGGACTGCGGGCTCGAGCCCGTCGTGGTGCTCACCAAGGCCGACCGTGCCGACGGTTGCGACCTCGAGCGCGACCTGGGAAGCGTGCGCCGGCTCGTGGGCGACGAGGTGCGCGTGGTTGTGACCTCCTCGGCGACGGGCGCCGGCATCGAGGCCGTGCGCGACTGCGTGCCCCGCCTGAGCTGCGCGATGATTCTCGGGGAGTCGGGCGCCGGCAAGTCCACGCTGCTCAACGCCCTTCTCGGCCATGAGGCGCTCGCCACGGGCGAGGTGCGCGAGAAGGACGACGCGGGCCGTCACACCACGGTCTCGCGTGTCATGGTGCGCCTGCCGCACGCGGGCGTGATCGTGGACGTGCCCGGCCTCAGGAGCCTGCCGCTCGTGGGGCACGAGCGCGGGCTCGCAAAGGCGTTCCCGGAGATCGCGGAGGCGGCGCTCGAGTGCCGCTTCAACGACTGCACCCACACGCACGAGCCAGGCTGCGCCGTCCGAGACAACTTCGAACAAGGGGCCTTTTCGCGCGAGCGGCTCAGCTGCTACCTAGCGCTCGCTGACGAGATGAGAAAGAGCGCCCGCACGCTGGACCCGGACGTCGTTCTCTAGATGCACATTTGAATCACCGCCCTCCGCGATGTGGAGGACCTGTGTGCATGCAATTTGATAATAAATAAAAACTGCTGATACCTGCGACGCGTCTGTCTGCGATGACGCCGCCTCCGGCAGATTCGTGCAAGCGTGCGTCAGACTCGCGAACGACTTTCTTCGGACGACCCCGATTTCGCGTCTGGGGGCGGGAGAATTCCCCTACCCAACGGACGGGTCGAGGGGAGGGGTCGTGAGGCGTCGTCTGAGGCTGGTCGCGTCCGGGGCGTGCGCGCTGCTCTCCGCAGCGCTCTGCCTCGCGTACGGGGAGAACGCGCGCGAGCAGGCGGAGCGCGTGCGCGAGGAGGCGCTCGAGCGCTACGGGGGCGAGGTGGTGACGCTCGTCGTGGCGACGGAGGGCATCGAGGCGGGGGAGAGCGTCTCCCGGGTGAACGCCACGGAGCGCGAGTGGCTTGTCGACCTCGCGCCCGCCGACGCCGTCGTCTCGCTCGACGACGTGCTGGGCTCCGAGGTGAGCGTGCCCGTTGCCGCAGGCGTGCCGCTCACGGGCCTCAACTTCAGGGACAACGCGGAGGCCGTTGAGGTCCCGTCGGACCGGGTGGCGCTGAGCGTCCCCATGGACGACGACCTCGGCGTGCCCCCGGGGACCGCCGTGGGCGAGTCGCTCGCGGCGTACGAGACGGACGAGGGCGGCGTCCAGCTCGTCTCCGAGGACGTGCGCGTGCTCGCGATGCCGCAGTCGGGGACCGGGCTCATGGACGCGGGCACGATCACCGTCGCGGTGGCGCCTGACGACGTGGCACGGCTGCTCGCGGCGAGCGACGCGGGGACCCTCAGGCTGGCTCTCCCCGGCGAGGACGCGCTCGAGCTCGCCGAGGGCGAGCAGTCCGCGCCGCAGAGCGTCCCGGCGGAGGAGGACGAGAAGGACGCCGAGAAGGACGACGAGGCAACGGAGGGTGACGGAGAGGAGGCTGACGCTTCATGAGCGAGTGGGCGACCTACTGTGCCGACGAGGGCCGTGAGCTCGTGCGACGCGTCGTGGGAACGCTGGACGCGGACGGGCGGCTGACGGTGGCCCGCAGCGCCGACGCGCTGCGACGCATGTCGGAGGTGTCCGACCCCGGGGAGCTGGGGATCGTGGTGGGGCCCGTGCGCGAGGGCGTCTCGGACGTCAACCTCGCCGCCGCGATCGCCAACGGCGGCAACGTGCGCAGCGTCGTGCTTGCGTGCGAGTCCGCGACGGGGTCGCTGCGCTCGCGGGCCTCGCGCGCAGGCATCGACCATGTCATCGACCTCGCCGACCTCGTGCACGAGGAGGACGAGCGGCGCCGTGCCGCCGCCCCGCCCGTCGAAACGCCTGCCGCCCCGCCGGCCGCACCGCCGTCGCGCGAGCCCGTGCGCGAGCAGGCCCCTCCCGAGCGGGAGCGCCCCGACGAAGACGCTGCCCCCGCCCTCGTCCTCTGCTCGGGACGCGGCGGGGTGGGCAAGACGACGATCGCGGCGTGCATGGCGACGCTCGCGGCCCGCTGGGGGATGCGGACCTGTCTGATTGACCTCGACCTCTCCTGCGGTAACGCCTATGCCGGGTTCGGGTTGTCGGGAGGGAGCGACCTCGCGTCCCTGGGCGAGGCGCGGCCGACCCCCGATCTTCTCGCCCGCATGCTCGTGTCGGCGGCCCCCGGCGTGAGCCTCGTGGGGCCGTGCGCGCGGCCCGAGACGGCGGAGCTCGTCGCCCCCTGCCTCGACGCGCTCCTCTCCTGGACGGGACGCGAGTTCGACCTTGTGGTCGTGGACACCTCGACGACGTTCACGGACGCCGTCGCGCAGGCGGTCCAGCGCGCCGATCGGCTGGTGCTCGTCTCCGACGACCGTCCTGGGTCGGCCTCGGCGCTCGCCCGCATGAGCGGCCTCGCCGTGCGCCTCGGGGTGGCCAGGACGAGAATCGCCAGGATCGAGAATCGCGGCGACCCCCGGGCGCGGCCGCGCCCCGCCGCGCGCCCGGAGGTCGGCCTCGAGGCGGCCCGGGCCTACCGGCTGGTCGACGGCGGGGGCGAAGTGGACGAGCTCGTCGCCGCAGGGCGCGTGAAGGAGCTCTGCGAGCCCGGCTACCCCTTCGCCGACTCCGTGGCCGCCGCGCTCGCGCAGCTGCTGGCGGAGCTCGGGTGCCTCCCGGAGACGGACGAGGCGCGCCGCGCCTACGAGGCGCCGCGCAAGCGCAGTGGGTGGAACCCGTTCAGATCGAGAAGGGAGGCGAGCTAGGTGAGCGTTCTGGAGCGCGTGCGCGAGGTCGAGGCGTCCCGGTCTGCCGAGCCTGCGGCGGGGTCCTCCGACGACCTGAGAAGGGCGCGGGAGCGGCTCAAGAAGGACCTGGTCGAGCGCCTGGGACTCGCCACCATCGCCGCCATGCTGGCGGGCGAGGACGCGGGCCGGGCGCGTTCCGAGCTCCGCGTGGTGCTCGAGGCCATCCTCAACACCGGTGACGACCTCGTTGTCACCGTGGACCGGGAGACGCTGCTCCGGCAGGTCGCCGACGAGATCTGCGGCCTCGGCCCCATCCAGCCCCTCCTCGAGGACGACGGGATATCCGAGGTCATGATCAACGGGGCCGGCGCCCTCTTCTACGAGCGGCTCGGCGAGCTCCATCCGGCGGACGTCGTCTTTGACTCGCCCGAGCAGATCATGATCGTGCTCGACCGCATCCTGGCCCCGCTCGGCCGTCGCCTCGACCGGGCGAGCCCCATCGTGAGCGCCCGTCTCCCCAACGGGGACCGCGTGAACGCGGTCGCCGCCCCCATCGCCATAGACGGCCCCGCCGTGACGATTCGCAAGTTCTCGGACCGCATCCGGAGCCTCGACCGCCTCGTCGAGCTGGGGTCGGTCCCGCCCTGGTACGCGCAGCTGCTCTCCTGGGCGGTGCGCTGCTCCCGCTCGATCGCGGTCGCCGGGGGCACCGGGTCGGGCAAGACGACGCTGCTCAACGCGCTGTCCTGCGAGATCCCCCAGAGCGAGCGGATCGTGACGATCGAGGACTCGGCGGAGCTGCGCTTTGACTCGCATCCCAACCTGGTGCGCCTCGAGGCGCGGGACAGCTCGATTGAGGGGACCGGCGAGGTGACGATCAGGGAGCTGGTGAAAAACGCGCTCAGGATGCGTCCCGACCGAATCGTGGTCGGCGAGGTGCGCGGGGGCGAGTGCATCGACATGCTCAACGCGCTGAACACGGGTCACGCCGGGTCTCTGACGACGCTTCATGCCGGAAGCGCCGAGGAGGCGGTCATGCGCCTCGTCCTCATGGCCCGCTTTGGCATGGACCTGCCGACCGACCTCATCGAGGAGCAGATCGCCACCGCGATCGACCTGATCGTGGTGACGAGGCGCCTCGCCGACGGCAAGCGGCTCGTGACGTCGCTCACGGAGGTCTCTCGGGCGCCGGACGGCTCCGCGCAGCTCGACGAGTGCGTGGGCTTCAGCCTGGCCGAGCGCTCCTGGGCGCTCGGGAGGGAGCCGGCCTTCGTGGCGCGGGCGGTCGAGGACGGCCTTCTGGACGAGGGGGAGGTGGAGCGATGGAGGTCCTGCTTGTTGCAGGAGCGGCCCTGAGCGCGGGGCTCTGCGCGGACCTGACGCTCGGAGGCGCGCATGACCTGTCGCAGAGCGCGGTCTCGCGACACCTGCTGGGCTGGGCCCTGGGAGCGATGCGGCTGCTGCGGCGCCTCGCGCGCACGCCGCTGGCCGACGTGCTTCTCGGTATCGAGCTGTGGCGCGTTCGCTCGCGCAGGCTCGTCGCGCTGCTCGCCGCGCGCGGGCTCGCGCTGGACGAGCGCACGGCGGCGGTCGGCCTGGCCTGTGGTCTCGTTGGCCTGGCGCTCGTGGCGGGCGCCCTCATGGGGTCGCCGGTCGCCGGCGCCGCCGCCGCGGCGCTCGTGGCGGGGGCGACCGCCGTGCGCGACCTGTCGCGCCGGCAGCGCGCGCGGCGCGAGGTGGCCGCCTCGATGCCGGGGGTCTATCGGACGCTCTCCGTGGCCCTCGCCTCGGGCCAGACGCTCGCGCAGGCGGTGTCCTACGTCGGCTCGCACGAGCGCGGCCCGGTCTCCGAGGCCTTCGCGCGCATGTCGCTGCGTCTGCGCTGCGGGACGTCAACGGAGGAGGCCGTCGCGCTTCTGGCCCGCGAGCTCGATGCGCCGGGGGCGGAGCTCCTCGCGACGGCCCTCGTGATCTCGCATCGCACGGGGAGCCCGCTGCGCGACCTCCTCATGCGCTCCGCCTCGCTGGCTGAGCGCCAGGGCGAGTTCGAGAGGATGCTTGGGGTCAAGACGGCGCAGGTGAGGCTCTCCGTGAGAATCGTGTGCCTGCTGCCTGCGGCGATGCTCGCGATCCTGGCGCTCGTGTCGCCGGACTTCCAGGCCGGCCTGCTCACCCCTGCGGGGATCGGGTGCGTCTCGGTCGCTGCGCTCCTCGACGCGCTGGCGCTGCTCATCATCAGGCGGCTCATGGCGGGGGTGACCACATGGACCTGACCGGTGCGCTGCTTCTGGGAGGCTCCGCCGCGTGCGCCGCCTGCTCCGTCCTGGCGGCGGGCGCCGGCGGGAGGGTGCCGCCGGGCGTGAGGCGCCTTCTCGAGCGGGCGGGACGGGCTCGCCACGCCGTTCGCGACGCCCCGCTCGTCGGGCGGGCGAGAAGGGCGGAGGAGGCCGCGCGACGACGTTCGGCGTGCCTGACGGAGCTGCCCGTGATGCTCGACGTCGTGACGCTGGGACTCGCGGCGGGGCTCTCCTTCGACGCTTCGCTCGACCTCTACTGCTTGCGCAGCGACGGCGCGCTCTCCCGCGCGTTCTCGGAGGCGATGCTCGGCTGGCGGATCGGCGTGCGGGGGCGCGAGGAGGCGCTCTGGGCGCTGGCGGACGAGCTGGGGCTCACGGCGCTCAGGAGGTTCGCGGCGGTGGTCGGCGAGGCGCTGACCTTCGGCTCGCCGCTCGCGGAGGCGCTGGAGCGACAGGCCCAGGTCATCCGGGACGAGCAGCGCGCGCAGGTGGAGGAGGAGATCGAGCGGGTGCCGGTGAAGATGCTGGTACCGCTGGGGACGCTGATCGTCCCCGCCATGTTTCTTGCGATTCTCGGGCCCCTTTTGGGCTCGGTGGCGGCCGGTTAGGAAGACGAAGAAGGGAGCGGGAATGGAGCGAGTTCGTTGCGCGACGGCGCGGGCGTGGGTGGCGGAGCTGCTCGGCGGGAGGTCGGGCCAGGGGACCACGGAGTACGCGATTCTCGTCGGGGTGCTCGTGGTCATAGCGATCATGGCGATCCTGGCGTTCAGGGACCGGGTCTCCGAGCTCTGGGAGGCCATCTCGAACGGCATCAACTCGCTGTGAGGCGACGGGAGACGGCCGTCGCGCTGGCGCTCGTCTGCGCGGCGGCCCTCTCGCTCGCGGCGCTCGTCGTCGGCTCGGGGGACGTGGGGTCGGACGGGGACGCCCTGTCTCTTATACACATCT
>NZ_JACJJK010000067.1 GCF_016899935.1 Olsenella uli | reverse complement strand
CAACCATTGTACTTAAAATACCTAAAAGCGGAGTAACCATTAGTATCGCTAAAAAAGCATTTTTCATAAAAGTATGTCCAAGCCATGCAAATGGCAAAATCGTATCTATTACAGAATAAATTGTATCGAGCATTTATTCAACCTCCTCCCTATCTGGAACTATAATCGTGCCAAATATATCTTTCGTTTCCTTGCGATTAAATACTTCCTTAGGAGTTCCATGACAAATAACTTTTTTATTCAACAACACTACTTGGTC
>NZ_JACJJK010000066.1 GCF_016899935.1 Olsenella uli | reverse complement strand
CTCTCGACCACTCTGTCCAATGCGTCTACTGCAAAGAAGGGGCTGATTGCTCCCTCCGCGACTGCCGCATCCCAAGTTCCATCATCTACCTCAAGAAGGAAACCTACCTCGCATTAAAAATTCTCGGCACGCTGTAATTCCTCGCCATACAATCGTTCATCTTTTTTCGACAAGCGGACTAAAACCCATGAAACTTCGTCTCTTCGTACTTCGCGACACCGCCTCCAACAAAATCATCCCGGAGCTATTCTTCGCAAGTA
>NZ_JACJJK010000065.1 GCF_016899935.1 Olsenella uli | reverse complement strand
GGATACATTCCAATCAATTACAATTTGTTAAAAATGATAAATATTGGGATAAAGACAATGTAAAACTCTCCACCATGCTTTGGCCTATCAGTGAATCACAAAGTACCCGCGTTTCCATGGTAGAAAGTGGACAAGCAAATTTAACAGTAGAACCACCAATTTCTGAACAAGACCGCTTGACTAAAGCTGGCTTATATCATATCAGCCCTTATTTTGGTGCATATTATTACAGCTTCAACACAGCTAAAGCACCATTTGAC
>NZ_JACJJK010000064.1 GCF_016899935.1 Olsenella uli | reverse complement strand
GTACTCAATGCGCGCCATCGCCCTGCCCCTTCACATCCGCCCAGATCGCGCCCAATGGCACCCCATGCGCAGCCATCAATGCCATGGCGTCCTGCACCCGCGTCGCTGATTGAATCTGCGCTGCATGGTGGGCGCAAAATAGTTTTTACACCTTAGATGAAACTGGTACATTTCAGGCATTCTGTGGTAACTGTCTCAAGGCAACGCCAGGACGTCATCATGTAAACCGATAACTCACCGCAACGCTGTGAAAAACAACCC
>NZ_JACJJK010000063.1 GCF_016899935.1 Olsenella uli | reverse complement strand
GTCAGTGCGGCACGGCGACACCCTGCAGATCCTCGATCTCGGTGGCGTGCCTGTGCAACTGCCGGCAGCACTACTGGTTCTGCCCGAGTTCCCGGTGGAGTCACCGGTACCACCGACATCACCGCGAGAGGAAAGAGCGTGACACAAGTAACCGCAGGGTTCGTTCAAGCCCTACGAGCAGCCGGTCTCGACGTAGTCGAGATGCCCGGCTGGCAGGGGCGGGGTGAGTCCGGCTCCTTCAACATTCGCGGGGTGCTGCTG
>NZ_JACJJK010000062.1 GCF_016899935.1 Olsenella uli | reverse complement strand
ATATATGGTTTATGAATTTGTCCGCCCATCTGAAAAAACGTTCGGGATAATCGTCTTCCATTCTGAACAGGCTGTCAGTTTCCGGTGATATTTTCATTGTGGTGACGGGAATCAGGTCATATGTTTCTTGTCTCTCTGAATTATATTGGTTTTCAAGGCTTTCCGTTACAATATCATAGATGTCATAAGCTATCCGTATCTGTCTGTCAAGTCCCATCGGCCAGTAATCCGGTTCCTCCTCGAAGTACGGGTCATAGCAGT
>NZ_JACJJK010000061.1 GCF_016899935.1 Olsenella uli | reverse complement strand
GAATGCACCCGTCTTGATGTCGTCGGCAATAGAGGGTCCTACTTTTTGTACGCTCATGATGTTGTCTGCTTGGAACTGCTCTATGGTCTTGTCGCCCAACATCGGTTGCAAGCCCGTGTAGAGTTTCTCTACAATTTCGGCATCGATGCCTTCGTCATTGTCGGCGATGCGGTAGTTGGTAGAGATGCGCACTTGGTTTTCGCTGGTGATAGTGATAACCGAGAGAGAGCTGCCTTCGAATTGGGGTTCGAGCATGTTGGCT
>NZ_JACJJK010000060.1 GCF_016899935.1 Olsenella uli | reverse complement strand
GTCCATTCCGGTATAGACATGCTTGAATGGATGCTTTTGCACGGTCAGCCCTTTTTCCACGGCACGGTTGTAGGCGGCACGGAGGATGCGCATATAAAATGATATAGTATTCAAAGACACGCTTTTCATCTTCAACCAAGCCTCGTATTCCATCATCAGGTCCGCATCCATATCATCCAACTGCACATCCTTGTTGCGTCTGAAACGCATGAAACTGGATAATGCCGCCGAATAGGTTTCTGATGTCCGTTCCCTGTTTAAC
>NZ_JACJJK010000059.1 GCF_016899935.1 Olsenella uli | reverse complement strand
CTCCAAACGCGAGTACGCAAGCGCGTGCGCGAGTTGGAGAAGGCGCTTGCGTACTCGCGTTTGGAGACGGAGGCTCGCGACGTGATGATAGACATCGCCGAGCGTGAGTATGAAATATCCATAAGAAAAAAACATGGGGCCAAGCAGTGACGGAACTGGTCAGCGGACGCGGCGTGGAAGTCTCGTCCGCGTGCCGTCTGTTTGGCCGCAGCCGCCAGGCCTACTACCGGTTGCGGGCCTGCGGGGTGAAGCCCTCCTTGAG
>NZ_JACJJK010000058.1 GCF_016899935.1 Olsenella uli | reverse complement strand
GTGCCTTTGTTGGCAGAGCAGTTTAAGGGCGTGTTTGATGAGCTGTATAATCAGAAGGATTTTGTACAGAAGGTTGTTTTGGAGGAGGAAACCGGTTTTTTAAGAACATTAGAAAAAGGTCTGAATTTAATAAACGAGCATATAGCGTCGGTAGAAGTTGTTAAAGGAATCGACGTTGACCCATCGTCACTTATTATACAGGGGGGGATAGCTTTCGAGTTAGCTGATACTTACGGTTTTCCTATCGACTTAACCGAATTGAT
>NZ_JACJJK010000005.1 GCF_016899935.1 Olsenella uli | reverse complement strand
GACGTCATGTGGGGCGACGCCTCCGCCGTCGACAACGGCGCCCGCCAGGCGCTCGAGGCGGCCGGCGCCGACACCCACTTCGACATCGCCCAGCCGATCGACATCGTGGGCGACGACCAGCCCACCGTCATCACCTCCACGGTGACCGACTGGATGATCGGCCAGGCCATGGACGAGATCGAGGACGGCTCCTTCGGCGGCGGCAAGGCCATCACCGGCAACATGGACAACGGCGGCGTCTCCCTCGGGTCCTTCTCCGACAAGGTCCCGGCCGAGGTCCAGGACAAGGTGAACGAGTACGCCGAGCAGATCAAGGCCGGCTCCTTCATCACCGACGACGAGGTCGACGCCATCGAGTCCTCCCTCCAGTAGTCTCACGGAGGACGTCGGGGTCTGAGTGCCCGTGACCACATGCGCCCTGCCGATTTTTTGGTAGGGCGCATGACTTTTTTTTAGCCGCTTGTGGCGCTTCTCGCGCCGTGCGGCGATGTCGCGCGTCGCACGGCGCTGCGGCCCCCGTATCATGGACGAGGAGTTCGCTTTCTTTGCCCGGAGGAGGGGATCGCACGTGGCACGCAAGGAGTTCACGCACGAGGATGACGTCCGGTACCTGAGGCGCACGATCGAGATCTCGCGCGCGTCGCGCGAGCACGGCAACACGCCGTTTGGCGCCCTGCTCGTCTCGCCGGAGGGCGATATCCTGCTCGAGCAGGAGAACGTCGAGATCGACACGCACAAGTGCACCGGTCACGCGGAGACGCAGACGGTCGAGCGCGCCTCGCAGCTCTATGACAAGGCCTACCTCTGGGACTGCTCGCTCTACACCTCCGCCGAGCCCTGCTCGATGTGCGCCGGCGCCATCTACTGGGCAAACGTGGGGCGCGTGGTGTATGCCATGACGGAGCGGCGCCTGCTCGAGCTCACGGGCTCCAACGAGCAGAACCCCACGTTCGACCTGCCGTGCCGCACCGTCTTTGCCGCCGGGCAGAAGGACATCGAGGTCGTGGGGCCGTTCCCCGAGCTCGAGGTGGAGGCCGCGGCCGTGCACGAGGGATACTGGGATTAGGTTGCTGGGAAGGGCGCCGCAAGGCGCGCGGATCCGCCTCGGCGGGGAAGGGAAGGAATGTAGGATGAAGAAGCAGAGCATGTCCGCCCTCGGGCCCTCGATGACGCGCCGCAACGCGCTCAAGCTGGGCGCGGCCGGCGCCGCGGCGCTTGGCCTTGCCGCCTGCGACGGCGGCGACGGCGGCGAGAGCGGCGAGAAGACCTACAAGGTCGCCCTCGTCATCAGCGGTCCCGCCCTTGACGGCGGCTGGGGCCAGGGACACTACGACTCCCTCGTCGCCGCGCTCGAGGGTCGCGACAACTGGGAGATGCTCGAGCCCAAGGAGAACACCGCCTCCGCCGACGCCGGCACTGCGGCGCAGTCCCTCGTCGACGTGGGCTGCGACCTCATCATCGCGGCAGGCAACGAGTTCGTCTCCGCATGGGGCGACGTGGTGGCCGAGGCCGCCGAAAACTACCCCGACATCAAGTTCCTCATGACCAACACCGACCCGGACGTGGACCTCGCGGACTACGAGACCCTGGAGAACGTCGAGACCGTGCAGGTCAACCTCAAGCAGACGGGCGCGCTTGCCGGCGTGGTGGCGGGCCTCATGACCGAGAGCAACCACATCGGCTTCATCGGCGGCATGCGCATTCCCACGACCCTTACCAAGTACGCCGCCTATCTCGCCGCGGCCCAGAAGGTCAACCCGGACGTCGAGGGCCACTATAACTTCGAGGCCGGCTTCAGCGACGCCTCCTTCGGCGCCAAGCTCACCGAGCAGTGGATCAACTCCAATGGCGTGGACGTCATGTGGGGCGACGCCTCCGCCGTCGACAACGGCGCCCGCCAGGCGCTCGAGGCGGCCGGCGCCGACACCCACTTCGACATCGCCCAGCCTGCGGACATCGTGGGCGACGACCAGCCCACCGTCATCACCTCCACGGTGACCGACTGGATGTTCGGCCAGGCCATGGACGAGATCGAGGACGGCTCCTTCGGCGGCGGCAAGGCCATCGAGGCCAACATGGAGAACGGCGGCGTCTATCTGGGCACCTTCTCCGACAAGGTCCCGGCCGAGGTCCAGGAGCAGGTGAACGAGTACGCCGAGCAAATCAAGGCCGGCTCCTTCCTCACCGACGACGAGGTCCAGGCCATCGAGGACACGCTGTAGTCCGTATCGGCTCTTGTCTGCGGCTTGTTGAGATGGGGGGCGGACGCGCGATACGGCGCGCCCGCCCCCGTGTCCAAAACGTACCGGTCAAAGGGAGGGGCCATGAAAGCTCGCTCGTTTGTCCTCAAAGGCGACGTCTGCTACAGCCTGAGCCCGCGCGAGGTGTCCTGCACGGAGGGCGGCCACCTGGTGTGCGTTGACGGCAGGAGCGCGGGCGTCTTCGAGGAGCTTCCCGAGCGCTATGCCGCGCTGCCGCTCGTTGACTGCGCGGGGCGCCTCGTCGTTCCCGGTCTCTGTGACATCCACCTCCACGCCCCGCAGTACGCCTTCCGCGGCCTGGGTATGGACCTCGAGCTGCTCGACTGGCTGAACACCCACACCTTTCCCGAGGAGGCTCGCTACGCGGACCTGGACTACGCCGAGCGCTCCTATGACATCTTTGCGGACGACCTGCGCCGCTCCGCCACCACGCGCGCGGTGGTCTTTGGCACCATCCACGTCGGGGCGACCGAGCTCCTCATGGACAAGCTCGAATCGACGGGGCTCGTGACGTACGTGGGCAAGGTCAACATGGACCGCAACGCCCCGGGGGACCTCGTGGAGACGAGCGCGGGCTCGGCCGAGGCCACGCGCCGCTGGCTGGAGGACGTGTCCGGCCGCTACGAGCGAACGCGTCCCATCATCACCCCGCGCTTCACGCCCAGCGTGAGCGACGGCCTCATGGCAGAGCTCGGCGCCCTGCGCGAGGAGTACGACCTGCCGGTACAGAGCCACCTCTCGGAGAGCCCCTCGGAGGTGAGCTGGGTGCGGGAGCTCTGCCCGTGGTCGGGCTGCTACGCGCAGACCTACGCGCGCCCCGGCCTTCTCGGCGAGAAGAGCGTGATGGCGCACTGCGTCCACTCCACCGACGAGGAGGTGGAGCTGCTGCGGGCCACGGGCACCTACGTGGCGCACTGCCCGCAGAGCAACGCGCAGCTCGCGAGCGGCATCGCGCCCGTGCGGCGCTACCTGGAGCTCGGCCTGAGCATGGGCCTGGGCACGGACGTGGCGGGAGGGGCCACCCTCTCGATGTTTCGGTGCATGGCGGACGCCGTGGCCGCCTCCAAGCTGCGCTGGCGCCTGGTCGACCAGCGCCTCGCGCCGCTCACCACGCAGGAGGCGCTGTGGCTCGCCACGGCGGGCGGGGGCTCCTTCTTCGGCCGCGTGGGCTCGTTTGCGGAGGGCTGCGAGCTTGATGCGCTCGTGCTCGACGACACGGCCATCCGCACCCCGCGCGAGCTCAGCCTCTGGGAGCGCCTGGAGCGCTACGTCTACCTTGCGGAGGAGGGCGGTCGCATCGAGCGCAAGTTTGTTGCGGGCTGTGAGGTGACGCTCTAGGGGGTTCCCGCTTTGTGCAGGGGGTGCGTTCTGGACGTGACGCGTTGCTCTTCTCGGAAAATAACGGGCAGGTCAGCGGCGGTTTTTTCAGGTTATGGAAGCGGCATGTGCGTCCACCAGCGCAGAGGTACCGCTCGCGACCTTGTGTGTCTAACATCGCGTCTGAGTGGCTAACATTTTGTTAGCGAATGTCTCGTATGCGTGTCCTGAGGACCTACGGAAAGGAAGGACGCCATGGAGAAGCTGAGGGAGGTCGGACGGCCCGTCCCGCGCGTCGACGCGTATGACAAGGTGACGGGGCGGGCAATGTTCACCGACGATCTGTGTCCCAAGCCGTGCCTGGAGGCCAAGCTCGTCCACGCCACCATCGGAAACGGCCGCGTGGTCTCGATAGACACCTCGGAGGCGCTCGCAGAGCCTGGCGTGGTGGCCGTCTTCACCTGCTTTGACGTGCCGGACACCTGCTTCCCGGTGGCGGGCCACCCGTGGTACGCGGATTCCAAGGCCGAGAAGCGCGACCTCGCAGACCGCAAGCTCCTCGACGACCGCGTGCGCATCTACGGCGACAACATCGCCGTGGTGGTGGGCGAGGATGCCGTCGCCTGCGCGCGCGGCGCGAGCAAGGTGAAGGTCACCTACGAGGAGTGGCCCGTCATCTATGACGCCAAGGAGTCGCTCGCGGGAACCGAGCACCCGGTGCAGGAGCGCTGTCCGGACAACCTCCTCGCGCACTCGCTTGCCGTGACGCCTTCCGAGAAGCTCGCCGAGCACGGCTATGACAGCGTGGAGGCGGTTCTCGCCGACCCGCGCTACCATCACTTCTCCGCGCACATCGAGTCCCGCGAGCAGTCCCAGGTGCACATCGAGACCTGCGTCTCGTACTGCTACGAGGAGGGCGGCAAGATCGTCTGCGTGACGTCCACGCAGATTCCGCACGTGGTGCGCCGCGTCATCGGCCAGGCGCTCGGCATCCCCTGGGGCCAGGTGCGCGTGATCAAGCCCTACATCGGCGGCGGCTTTGGCACCAAGCAGGACGTGCACTACGAGCCGCTCAACGCCTGGATCTGCAGGCAGCTCGGCGGGCGGTGCGTGAAGCTCGAGGTCTCGCGCGAGGAGCTCTTCTGGGACACGAGCGGCCGTCAGCCCAAGACCTTTGACGTCGAGGCCTCCGTTGACGACGACATGAACCTGCGCGCCCGCTCCATCGTCGCCTACTCCAACACCGGCGGCTACGGCCACCACGGCCACGCGCTCGTGCTCAACTCGGTGAACTCCTTCCGCTGGCTCTACCACGGCCAGGAGTTTGCCACGAGAAGCGAGGCCTTCACCGCCTACACCAACGGCCCGCACACCGGCGCCATGCGCGCCTACGGCGTGCCCGAGGGCAACTGGGCGGCCGAGTGCCTGATGGGCGACATCGCCTACGACATGGGCTGGGACGGCGTGGAGTTTCGCCTCAAGAACGTCTACACGGACGCCTTTGTCGACGAGTTCACCCCCGGCGGCGTGATCGCGGCCCACACCTGCGCCATCCCCGAGTGCGTGGAGAAGGGCAAGGCCTACATCGAGTGGGACAAGAAGCGCGCCGAGTACGCCAACCAGACCGGCCCCGTCCGCCACGGCGTGGGCGTGGCCCTCTTCGTGTACAAGACGGCCGTGGCGCCCTTTGCGCTCGAGACCGCCACGGCGGCGCTCACGCTCAACCAGGACGGCACGGTGCAGCTCCAGATGGGCGCCACGGAGATCGGCCAGGGTGCGGACACGGTCTTTTCGCAGATGGCGGCCGAGGCCATAGGCGTGGACACCGAGGACGTGCACATCGTCTCCTTCCAGGACACCGACGTCACGCCGTACGACTCCGGTGCCTACGCCTCGCGCCAGACCTACGTCTCGGGCACGGCGGTCAAGAAGGCCGGCCTCACGCTGCGCAGGAAGATCCTGGACTACGCGCGCTTCCTGTACCCGAGCGCGCAGGGCGAGCTCTCGCTGCGCGACCACCACGTGGTGGACGCGCTGGGGCACCCCGTGTGCGACCTCAAGACGCTCGCGCTCGAGGCCTACTACAACCTCGACCATGCCGACCAGCTCCACGCGCACGAGACCGTGAACGTGCACACCAACGCCATCGCGGGCGGGTGCACCTTCGCGGACGTGACCGTGGACATGCCGCTCGGCAAGGTCACCGTCAACAAGATCATCAACGTGCACGACTCGGGCACGCTCATCAACCCCAAGCTCGTGGAGCAGCAGATTCACGGTGGCATGGCGCAGGGCATCGGCTTTGGCCTCTACGAGGAGGTCCAGGTGGACCCCGGGACCGGGCGCGTGCTCAACCCCACGCTGCTCGACTACAAGATCCCCACGGCGATGGACGTGCCCGACCTCAAGGCGGACTTCGTCGAGAAGCCCGACCCCACGGGTCCCTACGGCAACAAGGCCGTGGGCGAGACGCCCGTCATCTCCCCGGCGGCGGCGATCCGCGACGCGATCCTCAACGCCACCGGCGTCAAGTTCTACGTGGAGCCCATGACGCCCCAGCGTCTCTTCGAGGGCTTCAAGAGGGAGGGGCTCATCTGATGTATGACATCGAATCGCTCTACGAGGCACAAAGCGTCGACGATGCCGCCCGCGCCCTCGCCGAGGACCCGCGCGCCGAGATCATCGCCGGCGGCACCGACGTGCTGGTGAAGCTGCGCGACGGCAAGGGCGCGCCCGCGCACCTCGTCTCCATCCACGAGCTCGCGGGCGAGCTCGCCGGCGTCGCGCTCGCCGAGGACGGCACCGTGGAGATCGGGCCCCTCACGGTCTTTCACGACGTGACCGTGAACCCCATCATCCAGAGGACCGTGCCCACGCTCGGCGAGGCGTGCGACACCCCGGGCGGCCCGCAGCTGCGCACGTCCGGCACCATCGGCGGCAACGTCTGCACGGCGGCGACCTCGGCCGACTCCGCCTCCACGCTCTTTGCCTACGGCGCCCTTCTCGACGTGCGGAGCGTGCGCGGCGAGCGCACCGTCCCCATCGAGCAGTGGTACGCCGGACCCGGCCGCTCGCACAAGGAGCGCGACGAGGTGCTGGTGAGGATTCGCATCCCGCGCGAGCACTACGAGGGCTTCACCGGCCATTACTTCAAGTACGGCAAGCGTCGCGCCCTCGAGATCGCCACCATGGGCTGCTGCTGCCTGGTCAAGCTCGCCGCCGACAGGTCCACCATCGATGACATCCGCCTCGCCTTCGGCGTGGCCGGGCCCACGCCCATGCGCGCGCTGGCGGCGGAGGACGCGGTGCGCGGCATGAGCGTCGCGGAGGCGGCCGAGAAGATCGGCGAGCTCGCCGCCGCGTGCACGAGCCCGCGCGACAGCTGGCGCGCCTCGAAGGAGTTTCGTCTCCAGCTCATCAGGGAGATGTCCAGGCGCTCCCTCATCGAGGCCGCACGGAGGGGAGGGGCTGAGCTCTGATGGACATGAAGATCCTCAAGTGCACGGTCAACGGCCGCGAGGTCCAGGTGGGCTACGACCCGCGCGAGTCCCTGCTCGACACGCTGCGCAACCGCCTTGGCCTCACGAGCGTCAAGCGCGGCTGCGAGGTGGGGGAGTGCGGTGCGTGCACGGTGCTCGTTGACGGCGTGGCCACCGACACCTGCCTCTACCTCACGGACTGGGCGCAGGGCAAGGACATCCTCACCGTGGAGGGCCTCCAGGCGCCGGACGGCTCGCTCGACCCCGTCCAGCAGGCCTTTGTCGACGAGTTTGCCGTGCAGTGCGGCTTCTGCATCCCCGGCATCATTATGAGCGCCGAGGAGATGGTGCGCTCCGGGAAGACCTACACGCGCGACGAGATCAGAAAGCAGCTCTCCGGGCACCTCTGCCGCTGCACCGGCTACGAGAACATCGTGAACGCCGTGGAGAAGGCCATCGAGGTCGTCCACGGCATGGTGGGCGAGCCCGCCGAGAAGGACGCGTAGGCGCGGCGCTTCTCGTCAGACGCGCACCCCCGTGGGGCCCGCCGCGTGCGGGCCCTACTCCCAGCTCACGATGATGGTGCTGTCGTCGAGGTTGGCGTTGCCGTACTCGTCCTCTCCGGCCTCCACGTCAAAGCCGAGCCTGCGCAGCGTGCTCACGAACTTCACGAGGCGCGCGTTGAAGGTGTTGAGGAGGCGCTTTGACTGGATGGGCGAGATGAGGTCCTGCTCGCGGCCATAGATGATGCAGGTGATGGCGTCGGCCACCGCCGTGTTGGAGTTTGCCACGAGGTCGTTGTAGAACGAGTTGCCGTTGCCCTTGCCGTCGAACATGCCGGGGGCAAACTTGACGGCAAGCGAGCTGTTGCCGTATGTGGCGTACATGCGGATGCGGGTGTCCGTGCGGGCCTCCGCGTTTCTGAGCGCCCAGCTCATGGCGTTCTGGGCGAGGGTGTCCGCCTCGGCTCGCTGGCGGCCGGGGATGGCCGCGGCGGCGAGCTCGCGCGCCTCGGTTGCGTCAATCATGGAGACTCCTTTGGGCCTGTGCCGCTCGCCACCATATTAGCGCCGTTTGCGCTGCTCAGCGACAAAACCAAACAATATGTTTGGCCGACAGAATAATAATTAGGACAACAGCTCCGCGCGACGGCGCGCCATGCCGTCGCCCGCACGAGGGAGGCAGCATGGCAGCACCCGCCCAGCAGGTCGAAAGCGAACTCAACGAGGCCCTCTTCAGGCGCAAGGGCGTCCCCCCGATCAAGGACCTCATCCCCACCTCGCTCCAGCACGTGCTCGCCTCCTTTGCCGGCGTCATCACGCCGGCGATGATCATCGCCACCACGTGCAACTTCACCGAGGCGCAGGAGACCGCGATCATCCAGGTGGCGCTCATCCTTTCCGCCATAGACACGCTGCTTCAGCAGTTCCCGCTCTTCGGACGCATCGGCGCGGGGCTCCCCATCCTGACGGGCGTCTCGTTTGCCTTTCTGCCGGCCTTCCAGGCGGTGGGCATCGAGTTTGGCTTCTCCACGCTGCTGGGCGCCGAGCTCATCGGCGGTGCGGTGGCGGTGCTCTTTGGCATCTTCTACACCAAGGTGCGCGGGCTCTTTCCACCGCTCGTCACGGGCACGGTGATCTTCACGATTGGCGTCTCGCTCTATCCCACGGCCATCACGTACATGGCCGGCGGCTCGGGCGCGGCGGACTTTGGCGGCGTGCAGAACTGGATCGTGGGCCTCATCACCTTTGCCGTGGTCTTCGCGCTCTCCAACTTTGCCACGGGCGTCTTCAAGCTGGGGTCCATCTTCTTTGGCATCATCATCGGCGTGCTCGTCTCCATCCCGTTTGGCATGGTGAGCGCCGAGGAGGTGGCGGGCGCCGCGTGGTTCTCGCTGCCCGAGCTCTTCCCGTTCGAGATCGTCTTCAACCCTGCGGCGTGCATCACGCTGGCCATGGTGTACGTGATGGTGAACGTGCAGCTCATCGGCGACCTCTCCGCCTCCTGTGCGGGCAGCATGGACCGCATGCCCACCGAGCGAGAGATCGGCGGCGCCATCAAGGCGCAGGGCCTCGTGAGCATGATCTCCTCCGTGCTGGGCGGCATGCCCACCTCGGCCTTTGGCCAGAACGTGGGCATCATCGTCTCCAACAAGGTCATCAACCGCTGGGTCTTTGGCGCGGCCGCGCTCGTCTTTCTCGCCGCGGGCCTGTGCCCCAAGCTCTCCGCAATCCTGCTCATGATTCCGCAGCCGGTGATCGGCGGTGCCACCATCAGCGTCTTTGGCACCATCACCCTGAACGGCATCCGCATCCTGGTGAAGGACGGCCTCACGCCGCGCGCCTGCACCGTCTTTGGCATCTCCGTGGCCTTTGGCATCGGCATCGCGCAGGTCTCCGGCTCGCTCACCGGCCCCGGCATGCCAGACTGGCTGGCCACGATCTTCGGCACCTCTGCCATCACGCCCTGCGCCGTCATGGCGATCATCCTGAACTCCATCCTCCCGCCCGACAGCGAGGCGGCGCCGGAGAAGAAGAGCCTGCGTCCCATCGAGGAGGACGAGGAAGGCGAGGAGGACGCGGGGGACGCGTAGGGCTTCCGCCGCAACATGACATCCCCGTTGGGGCCCGTCGGTTTGCCATGCCCGACGGGCCCTTCTCTGTGGGGCTGCGCGTTTACCGTCACAGTTTTACCGCCAGTGGCGGTAAAGTCGCTTGCTGTCAAAGATTATTCTAAATAGAATAATTCTGTAGAGGATAATCTTTGTCAAGCTTGCCGAGAGGAACCGACGATGTGCACGTTCGTTGACCGAGACGCAGAGCTTCGAGCCCTCGAGCGAGAGTACGCGCGCGAGGGGTCCTCCTTCGTCGTTGTCTACGGCCGCCGTCGCGTGGGCAAGACGGAGCTCATCTCCCAGTTCATCCGTGACAAGCGTGCCCTCTACTATCTGGCGACGGAGGAGCCCGAGCTCCAGAACCTCGAGAGCTTCCAGTCCGTGGCGGCCGACTTCCTCCAGAGCGACCTGCTCCGCAGCGCGCGCGTCTCGCGCTGGGAGGACGTCTTCCGCGAAATCGCCCGCGCGTGCGGCACTGCGGACGAGCGTGCGGTTATCGTCATCGATGAGTTCCAGTACCTCGGTAAGGCAAACCCCGCCTACCCGTCGATCTTCCAGCGTGTCTGGGACACGATGCTTAAACGCGCCAACGTCATGCTCATCCTCTGCGGCTCGCTCATCTCGCTCATGAGAGACCAGGTGCTCTCGGAGGAGAGCCCGCTCTATGGTCGCCGCACGGCTCAGATCAGGATGGGCCAGATTCCGTTTTCGCACTATTGTGAGTTTCTGTCGGGGCGTTCGACGCGCGAGCTGGTGGAGCGCTACGCCGTGACTGGCGGCGTGCCCAAGTACATCGAGCTCTTTGAGGACGAGAAGGACGTCTACTCGGCAATCTCCTCAAACGTCCTCGACCGCAGCGGCTTTCTCTACGACGAGCCGAACTTCCTGCTGCAGCGCGAGGTTCCCGACGTGGGCACCTACTTCGCCCTCATCCGTGCAATCGCCGGGGGAGCGCACCGTCCCAATGAGATCTCCCGTGACTTTGGCCTGAAGCAGACGAGCCTTGGCAAGTACCTCAAGACCCTCATCGACCTTGACGTCCTTGAGCGCGAGGTGCCTGTCACGGAGGGCAACCCTAACAAGAGCAAGAAGAGCCTCTATCGGATAAAGGACAACTTCCTCCAGTTCTGGTTCCGGTTCGTGCTGCCCAACCTGAGCTACCTGGAGACGGGGCGCACGTCGGCCGTCGAGCGGCGCATACGCGATCATTTCATCGACGGTCACGTGGCGTACGTGTACGAGGACGTTTGCCGCGAGTGCCTATGGGAGCTGGCGGACTCTGACGAGCTAGGCTTTGTGCCAGAGCGCGTCGGGCGCTGGTGGTCGGGGAGCGACGAGATTGATGTTGTTGGTCTGAGCGCGGACGAGAAGCGCGCTGTCTGGGGCGAGTGCAAGTTCTGGAAGGACCCCGTCGGCGCGAATGTCCTGCGAACCCTGGAGGAGAAGGTGGCGCGCGTCCTGTGGGAGAAGGACGCGCGGGTGGACACCTTCGTAATCTTCAGCGTGAGCGGCTTCACGGACGAGCTGCGGGGGATTGCCGGTGCGCGAGACGACGTTCTGCTGGTGGACGACTCGGAGTAACGCAGCCCATCAATCAACGCTCCCGTCACGCTACGGAAACACAGGTAGTGCAAAGTTACCCTTTGTGTAGCTGAAACTGCCCGCGCCCCGTCGAGAGGCCCTCCATGTTCGACTTCCTCATGTCCGCCATCACCGCCCTGAACGACAACGTGCTGTGGGGCGTCCCCATGGTCGTGCTGATGCTGGGGACCGGCGTGTTTCTGCTCTTCGTCACTCGCGGCGTCGTGTTCTCGCGCTTCAACGTGGTCATGCGCTATACCACCAAGACGCTCTTCCAGCGCCCTGACCCGTCGGAGGCGGGGGAGGGCACTATCTCGCCCTTCCAGGCGGTGTGCACCGCGCTCGCGGCGACGCTCGGCACCGGCAACATCGTGGGCGTGGCGCTCGCGGTGGCCACGGGCGGCCCAGGCTCGATCTTCTGGCTGTGGCTCTCCGCGCTGGCTGGCATGGTCATCAAGTTCTGCGAGGTCACGCTCTCGGTGGCATACCGCACGCGCAACGAGCGTGGCGAGATCGTGGGCGGCCCCATGTACTACATCTCTCGCGGACTGGGCAAGACCTGGCTCGCCATGCTGTTCGCCGCCTTTGGCTTCCTTGCGTCGTTCGGCATCGGCGCGAGCGTGCAGGCCAACTCGCTCGCCGGTAGCGTGAACGCCACCTTCGGCGTGCCGCTGCCCGTCATCGGCGCCGTCGTGGCGCTGCTCGCGGGCCTGGTCCTCATCGGCGGCATCACCCGCATCGCGCAGATCACCGAGAAGCTCGTGCCCTTCGCGGCCATCTTCTACCTGCTCGGTGCCGCAGCGGTGCTCGTGGTCAACGCCGGCGAGATCCCCGCCGCCATCGCCCAGATCTTCCGCGACGCCTTTACGGGCACGGCGGCCACGGGCGGCTTCCTGGGCGCCACGGTCATGTACGCGTGCCGCGTGGGCATGTCGCGCGGCGTGTTCACCCACGAGGCGGGCATGGGCTCGGCGCCCATCGCGCACGCCTCCGCCGACACCGACCACCCCGCCCGCCAGGGCCTGTGGGGCACCTTCGAGGTGTTCTTCGACACCATCGTCATGTGCACGATCACGGGCCTCGTGATCATCACCTCGGGGCTGTGGCACGCCGACCCCATGATGTCCGAGGGCGCCATGAGCTCGGCGGCCTTTGGGCAGAGCATCCCCGGCGGCCAGTACATCGTGACCGTGGGCCTCATGCTCTTTGCGTTTGCCACGCTGATCGCGTGGTACTACTACGGCGAGAAGTGCGTTGAGTACCTCTTCCGCAAGAGCTGCGCCCAGCGTGTGGCCGTGCGCGTCTACCAGGTTGCCTACGTGGCCATGGTGTTCGCGGGCTGCGTGACCAACCTCGACGTGGTCTGGGAGTTCGCCGACTGCTTCAACGGCCTCATGGCGATCCCCAACCTCATCGCGCTGATTGCGCTCTCTCCTGTGATCCGCCGGTTTGCGGCGGACTTCTTCCGCGACCCCGACAGCCGTCGCCCGCGCGACACGGACTACAGCGGGCTGCTGGTGTTTAGGGATAAGTACTGAGTTTCATCACGATAAGTGGCCTAAGGGCCTCCTATCAACCCTGCGCTGCTCTCAGCCTCCTATCGAACGTCTCTCCTGCGAGCTTGATGACCCCTCGGCTCCTTTTAGATCCTCAAGTAGCGGCTCGCGCTCGTTGTAGGCTGTTAGTATCTTGTGTCGATGAACTAGGTCCTAGCCCATATAGCGTCCGTGTGCGGGAAGCCTGGGTATGCGAGAGCGGACAGCGGTCATCCGAGCTGTTCGTATCGTGAGAATCGGTAACGGCGGGTAGCTTGAGCGCTCTCGGAGTAACCCATACGCGCGAGCGCGGTGCCGGCGTGCACGTCTCTCGCCAGATTGTCTGCGAAGCAGTTATCCCCTTCGAGGCCAAGGATGTCGAGTGCTAGCATTCCGACGCGGATGTTAAGTAAACGCTCGTGGAATCTGTGTCGTTGCACGACTTCTTGAGCTCGGAGGCCTGCGCGCGCAAGGTAGCGTTCATCAGTTTCTCCAGTAGCGTTTTCAGTGCGACGTTAATTTCGATAATTCTGCTGGTGTGGGTACCGCCTATCACACTTAACTTTCAAGAGTATATTGGGAATAGTGGTGCTCTCCGTTCTGTCCGGCCATCGCCCTATCGCCTTGCCGCAATAATGTTATCCATACAGAATCGATTGTTAAGCCATTATGGAGGTTGATTATGGATAAACTATTGGCCAACTTACCAACCCCGCTTAACAAGGAATTAGGGTTCTTTTTAGCTGCTGAGTTTTCGTTTGGTCAGGCTGGGATTGAAGATGTCTTCGCCAATCTCATAGTTGCCTTACTCGCAATTCGGTTGGTTCGTAAAATCGGTCCATATGCAATCGATGGTTATTACCTTGAGCCTTATCATAGTGTATCTAGAGGCGCGGCAATGGCAAATGTTCTCTATAGAATTGTCGCCCCCGTAGTCATTACCGAAGCGCTACATCTAGTCATTTCCTGTCTGTTGTTTTTACTATGCGGGAGAATGGCGGCGGTGGATCTGCGTTGGCTTTCTGTAGTCACCTATTGGATAGTTCTATTTGTAATTAAAGTGGCCAGGAGACTGTTTCTCGCTCCAATTGGTTTTCTGTTCGAAGCTCTGGCGTCTCTTGCCCTGTGCTTGTTATTTGATTCGTCGGTGGTTAGTCGTATTGTGCTTGAGGGACTTTCTGTCTTTGACAACACAAATGTCGGATTCCAAATGTTGATTTCCATCGGCTTTATGCTTGTTTATGGGATTACCTCGCTGGTAGTTGGATCAACTGGGTTTGGCGAAGACACCTCTGGCTATCTAAAGGAACGGCTTGAAAAAGCGCTTTACGGTTACCTTAGACACTACAGGCAAGTGATTAATAAGTGTAAACATGGCGAACGGTTTGAGTCAGATTACCTGTTCCGAGCTTTATTTCTAACAGTAATGTACATCGAAGACCACAATAGACCGAAACTCATACGAAGAATCGAAAGTGTGCTTTCTCGTGTAGGCCTAAGTAAAACTACGGGAATCATGCAATGCAAAGCCGTGGATGACTCAAGCTTCTTGAAGTCGTATTACACGGATGAGGAAAGCGTACGGGTGGCCTTTCCTAAGTTGTTGACCCTTTGGGAAGAGTTTATCTATGGTGCGGCCATGAACGGCTCTGGCGATTCAAATGTTGGGGCCGTATGGTTTACATCAAACTGGTATTCGTTTGATGCAGAACAATTTGAATGTGTATTAGTGCATCGCTTTTCTCAAATATATGGAGATTATCGAGGGTCAAAATCGTTGGAATGCGACTCGATATTTGCTCAGGTGCTTGATTTTGTTAAAAATGAGAACAACAGAAATGTACCGACGAGAATAGCCATTTCTTCCGAGCTTTTCAAAAATCATGCCCAGCTTTACCCCGATACTGTGATGACGGCTACTGCGGGCGACTTGGGATTCTATGGTGATCGAGAGCTAGAACCGAATCATGGCGTCATTTGGTCTCTATCCTATAGCGAAGACATTTTAAGCTGCTTCATTCGTATCATTGAGTCTTTGAAAAAGACAAATTCAACGACGATCGATTCGATTCGGATTGTCAACAATGTATATTGCAGAGTTGAATACGGCGGGCGTTTTTTGTGGAATGAAGGTCTCGGCACCTCTTGGTATAAGAATGATAGGCCGAAGGCGAGGAGGTAGGCAGAGTTCATGGCGCATCGTTGGTCGAGAAATGCTGGATGGACGTTGTCGATGCGACGGCTTGTTGTATTGGGGTCTGCATAGTTTTGTGGGCGCTCATTTCGCCCTACGTGCGCAGAATCATTGAACTTGGTATTGCTCTCTAATCAAATTGCTCAGTCTTAGCGGCCTCGTGCTGTAGACGTGCGTGGCACTCAAAAGGAAACTGCAGTCGAAAGTGCGGTCCTGCAGCGCGTTGAGCAAGGCCGCTCGACGACACGAGGCGCTCGCTCGGTGCGTCTGTCTCCCATGACTTGATGCGACTTGGCGTGAACAGGGTGGGAATGTCGACACCCGTGAGAAAGCAGGGGCTGTCATAGTTGGAAAGAAGCACGCTGCTCGTTGACCTCTAGCGTGGCGGCCTTCTCCCGAAGGAACTGAAATAGCGTCCGCTTGCTGTGTGACAATGAGAGTGCGTCAAACGATACGCGCCGGTTTTTTAAGGAGCGCCCGTATGTCAGATGACTCGCTGAGCATTGAGCTAGTGGCAAATGACGTCAGTCACGATTTGCGCCGCGACCCCAATCGTGCAATCTACGAGCTCGACAAGCAAATTGACATGCTTGAGAACCATGCGGACAAACTCGACTATCTTGTTGCCGCGTGCAGCGGCCTACTGTGTGGAGCACTTGATGTCCTGTGAGTTGGTGACTTTGACCTTGCACGAGGACGAGAAGCGTCGAGTGAGGTAGTCGATGGGTTCGTTACCAAGATTGCACAGGCTGCCGGCTACGATGGAGACGACCTTACGGGAGCCGTTAGGTTTCTCGAGAAACTGGCCCCGATTCCAAGCGATGCGAGCACACCCGATTTCGGCGGAGGCCTCCAGCATCACCTGCGCGACTTCGCTCACCACCCGACTCCCGCAGGCCTTGCCTTCTCTCTTTTGACGCAGTCCACAGGCAGGGTGTACGGCGTGACCACAGCTGGTGCGTTTCTCGTAATGGACGTGCCGGAACGAGCGCTTGGCCTAATTGGCGAAACGGTGCCAGAGAAGTTGCTGTTCGGTACGCTGCGCTGGTTCCTGCACCTTGTGAGCGACATGGCCGGCTCGAGCGCGACTGCCGGTTTGACCGGTGGAGTAGGAATTCCTGGTCCACTTCTGTCGCTGGCGAAGGAACTCTCCGCGACGCCCCTCTTTCGGAATATCTCTGTCGGTCATGTCTCCCTCTCGGAGTTATTGTCGAAGCTCTTCAACGGAACGTTGCTTGCGGAGCATGATGCCTCGGGCCGCATCATAAGAGACACTCAGCTGAGGTTTGATTTGCGTGGCGAGCTTGGCGCGCTTTCGGAACTGGGGCGTCAGGCAATTCCTGTCATGGCAAACGAGTGCGTGGTGCGCGGGTTCTATCTCTTGCGACACCTCGCTTCGGAGATTGCTCGCGTGCGCCCGAGGACGCTTGAGGACATGCGGCGCATATCCTGGGAGGGCGTAAAGCCCTTCGGCAACCCGACCATTGATCGTATGCTTACGATTGCGACAGGGGTTTTCACCAGCGTCGACGTTGTCGCGGCTGCTGCGAGTGAGACATGGTGGCTGTCCGTGAACTACGTGGGGGTGTGTCGGTTTGCCGTAGCAGTTGGGAGGGACGTCTCGTGGTCCCTCAAGGCTCGCGACCTCAAGCGTATAAAGAGCGCCTACGAAGCCATACGAGCTAACACGTAAACAAGGGAGAACAACGCCGTGTACGGCAACATGGGCGAGGGTCTCGGCCTCGGCAAGTTTGGGCTCACTCTTCGACAGACTGAGATTCTTTACAACCTCGAGCGGCAGAAGGTGTTCTACGACATTCGACGTCTTGAGGGAGACGCATTTGAGCCGGTCAAAGAAGTGAAGCGAGATTGGCTCAAGCGCTGGTCCGACATCATAAGGGAGGACTTTCCCAAGTTCGTTGGTGACGCGAACGCAGAGCTCCACTGGCTCGCTCTCAGCGAGCTCAAGGCTGCAATCGAGGAGGAAGGGGCGAACAATCCTTGGTTCCGACTCGTACTGCTTGAGGCAATGCTCTTCGAGCCGTACTACCTCCTAGATCCCGAGGGATACGAACGAAATACCCTGCAGAAGTTTGGTGACGTCGCGGGGACCAAGCTGCCCCTTGCTGGCTACAGCGCAAAAGCGTGCGACGAGTTCCTCGAGGAGACGTTTGCGGCTCCCTTTGTCGAGAATGGCTACATCAAGCGGCTTCGGTCATGCCACAACCGAGTGTCCAGGCAGCTCAACGAGTCGCTTAAGGGCACCATGATCGCGTTGGGCGTTACTGCTGCGGGCGTGCTCGTATTTGTTGCGACGGGCGGTATCGCCACCGCCCAAATTGCGACCGCGCTTGTTGGGTCACAGTTTTCCGGGCTCAGCGGCGCCGCCCTTGCCAGTGCTTGCCTCGCCTATCTGGGTGGCGGTGCCATTGCTGCCGGGGGATTTGGCATGCTGGGTGGCTCTGTCGTTATTGTCGGTGGTGCCGCGATTCTGGGAGCGGGTATTGGTGGCGCTGCCGGTGCGACGGCTCGCGAGCTGTTTCTGTTCGACAAGAGAAGGACGATTGCCTACTCGGCGAAGGTGCTCGCTGCCGTCGAGGAGATATTCCTTAACGACGAGCACGACCTCGGCCTCTCGCAGACCGTCCTCCAATGCTATCAGGACATGGTTGTCGAGGAGCGGGCGGAGATCCAGAGGCTGAAGTTCGCCGCTGAAGATGCTGAGAAGGACGAAAAGAAGAAACTGGTCGACAGGCAGAAGGCAGCCGAGAAGTCGGCAAGGGCGATGGAGACTGCGGTCTCGAATTTGAAGAGGTTCTCCAGCTCGTTTGAGGTTGGCTTCAACTGAGGACACGACAGACGGATATGAGGATAATGACCTCAGATAGAATGAGAGTCTGGACGCATTCGTTGTGAATGGGGACGAAATCGGGACTTAACTTGGCGGACTTGTTTCTATGGAAAGGTGCTTTTCTGCTTTCGATTGTGCGCATCCGGTGGTTTTATTCAAAAGATTCGACGTGCTGAACTGTGCGTTATTTGATCATGAGGCTACCATCGTTCCGCAGTTGGAAGAACGCGCGAACTTGATTTATGCCCGGTGCTGTAAAACAACCGAATTTGATCACTGGGCAACGATTGTGCCACCTTATAATTCTGAGTAGATTTCTAAATGAAAATCTGAAATTAAAGAGGTGCTAAATGGCAGATAAGACAAATATAGATGCTGAACTGTTCCTTCCATACTATATTAATCAGCCAAGACTTCTGGATATATATGCAATATTAAATGGTGGGTATTCAGAATACGAGGAGATTGAGTCTTTAGCGTCATCGGAGAGCAAGAAAGCTCGCTCTGGAAGCATTAACGGAAAAACGGGCTTTAGGTTATTTAAGGTTGGTGCGGACATTTCCGGAATTGACGAAGACAATGCGATAGGACATGATAAATCAAATATAAAAATAGTTCAGACGGCCACCTCGATGCTCGACATCGTTATCGGTAGCCTGCGGAGCCAAGGTTTTATCACAGACATCCGAGATTCTTCTGAGGGATCGTTTGTTATTACAACAATCACTGCAAGAATCAATTCGATTAAATCACTCATGAATGAAGCGAAAAGTTTGCTTGAACTTAGCAAAAAGATGTCAGGTTTGGGCAATGGGGGACGGGCACTCGATAAGACAAATAATATTAAGCAGATCGAGCAGATAGTTGGTGTGACAAAAGAGCTGTTTGGCTCTGAGGAGATTGTTTCAGATCAGGAGGAGTATGCTATTGTAGGCACAATTAACGATGAATACCTTTATCAATCTTCAAGAGAAGATATAGTGGGAAGAAGCTTAACATGTCTTGCCCAGGTCAAGCAGTATTACCCACAAGGGACTCAGCTGCTTAAAAATACCATCTTTACACGAATGAAAGATCAGAGATCAAAGGAGGGGATGATTGAGGCGTTAAGGAGCCTCAAAGATAGTAATTTTGACTACCAAGCAGATGTCATATCTGAAATAACTGGTAAGCCAGTGTATCAGCTGGAAATAATTGCACTATATCAATTGGCAAGCAGATTCCGTAAGAGTGACTAGTGAGGCCACGCTGCAATAGATCGATAATTATTATGTCTATTGAGGTGAGCCTGCGTTTTGTCTTCAGTTTGACTAATGCCATATTGAAGTTGTTTGCCGGATAGATGAGAGTGCGGAGGCCAATTCGAAGAGCCAAATTGTTCCATTGCTTGCTTGGTCTCGCTTGCTCATCATATGAGGACTCCGGTAACGGCGAGTATCGGATATTCATGGCGTGTTTTGACGAGCATGACAACGAGGTCGCTCCTGTGGGCGTGTACACCGTGTACGAATCGGGAGCCCGTGGCTCACCTTTGCCATCGTAAAGCCCGCTGCGGACAACGCGTGCGAGGACATGAGGCCGTACGGGCAGGGCGTGTTCGCTGGCGCAGTGCACGCCATATTGGCAGTGAACCTCGCCTTCGATGCGATGATCTCCGGGGCGGAAAAATGCAAGAAGCGCGTGTTTCTCGGTGACGTGATGTTCGACCAGGAGACGGACGGTAAGGGTAGGAGGGTCTCGATATCGTTCGGGCGGCAGGACTGCACCGTGTTTCGGGAGGTCATGAGCGTGGCGGACACGGTTCAGGAGTTTGCGTCGGCGCTGAGACTGACTCGCAGCTGCGGGCGTTTAGGTGCGCGCGGCAGATGCTCGGCGATTTGACAGGCTTTGGTCTGGGGTACTTTGACTTTGACGGTGCCGGGTACGTTAAGACCACGACGGAGATCTCTGCCGACAACTCGGCGCTCATGCGCAACGTCCGCAGGCATGAGCACGTTTTGTAGGGCGCGACTGCGGGAATTTGCAGGGCGGTTATGGCAGCAAGTGCCCACTGGGCATCGGACCCCCCGACGAGGGCGAGGTGCGCGTCACGTTTGATGGCAGCATCATCACGGACGCGAGCGCTGAGAAACGTCAGGACATGACGGGGGTGACCTCGGGTCTCATAAACGCGTGGGAATACCGAGCCAAGTGGTACGGGAAGGACAATCCGACCGCGAGGCGACTCGCGGGTGCCTCTGTAGGCGTCTCTGGGGTGGTCTCAGCGGGTGCGGGCCGGGATGAGTAGCGTCGGGCGCGGCAGCAGTTGAGCGGCGTCATACGGACTCTTGTCGCGACGTGTGTGCCCCTCGCGCGCATGGGGGGAAGCGCTCGGTTGGGCGCGTGGCCGCCAGCGGCTCTCTGAGTGGTGTCCGTGGGCCGTCGGCGGAGCCAATCCGCACTTGCGCGGATGACGGGTATGCGTGGCGCCATCTGACCCGTTGTGCGTGCTGGCAGGTCATCATGCGAGTGAGTACGCCGTCCGCCCTGGGCGCCCGTCCGGTTGCGTGCGGGCGGCCGCGCTGCGGTCGACATCGTCAACGTAGTGCGCAACCGAGCAGGTGGTCAGGACTGGTGGCGGGATAGCATCCAACGGTCGACTTGCTGGTTCGTTGTGCTTTCTGCAACGTGCAGGATGTGGTCGGAATGATGGAGTCCGGGGTGGCTGGCGTTGCGGGCGCTGGTTTCTCTAGTTTATTATTCTCGACTCCTGAATCGACGTTTTAGCCATTGTTTGATGGGCTGCTACGGATACAGGAGATTGCGAGTTAGCGGATTGACGATACGTGGACCATGTATGGTGCATGGTAAAATCTTCTACTTGCAAGGAATAGCATCGCATCGGACGGTGCGGCAACATCAGGTGGAAAGGGCAGGTCGGCACGTTGTCTGCGAATCAGGTACAGAGCAATAGCATCACTGCTGTGGACCTCTTTTCTGGCTGCGGTGGCATGTCCCTTGGCTTTGAGAATGCCGGTTTCAACGTGTTGGCTGCGTTCGACAACTGGACGCCCGCTGTTGAGGTGTACCGCAAGAACTTCGACCATCCCATCTTTATGCACGATCTCTCCGATGTTGATGCCTCCGTTCCTCTTGTTCGAGAGTTTGCTCCTACAGTCGTTTTTGGTGGACCTCCTTGTCAGGATTTCTCAACGGCCGGGCATCAGGATGAGAATGGTGGGCGAGCCATTCTCTCGGTTGCGTTCGCAAAGATCGTCTCTCGGGTAAAGCCGCAGTGGTTCGTAATGGAAAACGTCGCGACTATAAGAAACACGCGCTCGTTCAAGCGTGCTTGCGAAATCTTTCGAGAGGCGGGGTATGGCCTTACCTGCAAGGTGCTTAATGCTGCATATTGCGGGGTGCCGCAAATCCGTAAGCGCATGTTCGTTATCGGGGGCATTGGCGAAGAGGACGACTTTCTTGATGGTGCGCTTGATAAGGGGCTGAGCGACAAGCCTCTCACGATTCGAGACTATCTCGGCGACTCGCTTGGGATTGATTACTACTTTCGTGTGCCAACGAACTACAGCCGGAGGGGTGTGTTCAGCATCGACGAGCCGTCCATGACCATCCGTGCAGTTGATCGTCCCATACCGCCGGGATATAAGGGCAACCCCAACGACTCTGCTCCTGTGAGCGAGACGCGCATATTGACTCCAAAGGAGCGTAGCTACATCCAGACGTTCCCCGAGGAGTTCGAGTTCTTCGGGAGCAAGTCAGACGTGAACACGATGATTGGCAATGCCGTTCCGGTTAACCTTGCAAATTACGTTGCGAGAGCTCTGATGGGCTACATCTCCAACAAGAATGGCGGTGACGAATGAGGGCCGTCGACATCTTCTCTGGTTGCGGCGGCATGTCTCTTGGTTTCGAGCAGGCTGGATTTGAGGTTGTCGCCGCGTTCGACAACTGGAAGCCTGCGGTGGAGATTTACCGCGCGAACTTCATGCATCCTATCTATGAGAAGGATCTGTGTGACGAGGATTCCGTTGAAACCATCAAGGAGCTGAGACCCGACTTGATTATGGGAGGGCCTCCTTGTCAGGACTACTCAATTGCGGGCAAGCGCACGGAGGGGGCGCGTGCGAACCTAACCATTCGATTCGCCGAGATCGTCACGGGCGTACTGCCCGAATGGGTCGTGTTCGAGAACGTCTACAACATCGAGAGGTTCGGCACGCTTCCTCGAATGAAGGCGATGCTTAGGGACGCGGGGTATGGATTGAGCTCTCGCGTGCTCGATGCGAGCCGCTGTGGGGTACCCCAGGCGAGAAAGCGTTTCATTTTGGTCGGTCGGCTCGGCGCCGAGGATGGGTTCTTCGACGAGGCGTTCATCGAGGGCATGGCGGAAAAGCAGATGACTGTGCGGGATTATCTGGGCGACAAGCTCGGCACGCAGTACTACTACATGCACCCGCGCAGCTACAACCGGCGTGCCGTCTTCTCCGTTGATGAGCCATCCGCGACGATACGTGGAATCAACAGGCCGATACCGGAGAACTACAAGCGGCATCATGCCGATGCTGCGGCAATCGAAGATGGCGTTCGTGCTCTCACGACGAAGGAGCGCAGTTACCTGCAGTCCTTTCCCGAGGAGTTTAAGCTTGAGGGCGCAAAGACGAGTGTCGAGCTGGCCATCGGGAATGCCGTCCCTCCCGCCCTGGCGAAATACGTGGCAGAACGTGTCCTAAAATATGAGAACGGCGTTGAGCAGTAAGAGGTGAGTGCCTTGTCGTACTTCAAGCAGATCGGAGATTACCGAACCTATCAGGGCGAGGAGTGCGACTTCCATCTTGACTACAACGCGAACAGCGGCGGAGGCCAGGCATTCCTTGGTGGGGCGTTTGCCGGGGAAGATGGCGGAAGAGCCGCGGCCTCGACACTTGGCGGTTTGACTGCCGCCTTTTCGCTTCGCTTCCATAGGGCTGATGGCAGCGTGTGCAAAGTTGACTTGGGGACGCAGAATGCGTATCGCTACCCTGTTTCTCCTCGCGGAGCCGGAAGCCAGCAGATGAAGCTGAGTCTTGGAGGAAAGGTCAGGCCGAGCTTGCTGTTGCCGGCTATTATGATGCTTCCCGAGACAACAACCATCAACATGGCGGACTCTCTTGAGCTCTCACCGCTCACGAGGGGAAACTACTGGCTGAGGTCCATGTGGCTCGATTGCGAGTTCGAAGATGACGGGTCGGCCTGCTTCATTCCCAAGGACTATGTGTTCAGTGGTGGCCTCTCCAAGCAGGGTAAGTACGCGACGGAGGACGGTAAGCCAACCGGTGAGGTCATGTTCTTCACGCTCGATTTCGAGAGACGAGTGAATGACATCCTCTATGCAGCAGATCACTGCACCTCTCTTCCGAGGGCGGCAGCTGACGTCCTGCGGCACTTTAGTGCCGTCCTTCTCGGTGCCGTACCGTTTGACTGTGAAGAATGCTTCGAGAGAACCGCTGAGCTCATGAGCCTGGTTGCACACGAGTGTCCTACGACCTATTCGGGTATTGGTGATCCGCTGCCAGCTGTGATGGATATTGTTGGACGCCCTGCTCTTCCTGGCAATCCTTTCGTTTCTGTTTCGCCAAGTGTCCCCGAACCCCGCAATCTCATCTTCTTCGGGGCTCCTGGCACGGGTAAGTCGTACCGGCTCGCACGGCTTGCGGAGAAGTATTTCGACAGGAGGAACGTCAGGCGCGTCACCTTCCACCCCGACTACACCTACGCTCAGTTCGTGGGCTGCTACAAGCCGGTCACGACGATGCGCACGGCGACCGATGAGGGTGGAACCGAGAGCACCCAGAGTGAGATCAGCTACGGTTTCGTTCCTGGGCCGTTCCTGGAGACATACATTGCAGCGGTGCAGAACCCCGGCACGAACTACCTGCTTGTCGTTGAGGAGATCAATCGCGCGAACCCGGCGGCCGCGTTCGGTGACGTGTTCCAGCTGCTTGATCGCGACTCCGATGGGCGAAGTGAGTACGATATTGCCGTGCCGCGCGAGATGCGCGAGTACCTGCGCGTGTTCCTACCTGAGTATGCCACAACGGCGAATATCCAAGATCCTGAGCGGCTACTCTCCGAACAGCTGCGTCTCAAGGGCGAAGCGGAGCGACTGTCGCTGCCGCCCAACATGTTCATCTGGGCAACCATGAACAGTGCGGACCAGGGCGTCTTTCCGATGGACACCGCTTTCAAGCGTCGCTGGGACTTCCGCTACATGGGCATAGACAAGGGTTCGGACAAGATCGCCGGCTACGCCGTGCCGGTCGGGACGCCCGCCCGCATGGTGAGCTGGGACGCGCTGAGGCGCGGCATCAACCGGGTGCTTCTCAATGCGGGTGTGAACGAGGATAAGCTGCTCGGGCCGTTCTTCATCTCGCCCGCGAGGCTCGCTGACCCTGACGGCTTCACGCAGGTCTTCAAGGACAAAGTGCTCCTCTATCTCTTTGAGGATGCTGCCAAGACCAAGGCCTCAAAGGTATTCTCCCACGAGGGGCATGCGACATACTCGGATGTTTGCAAGGACTTCGAGAGCTTTGGAGAGCTGGCGTTTAGGGGCATGCGCGAGCTGCCGCCCTTCTCGCCGGTTAACGCGAACGTGACTGAGGAGCTTGAGGCCGGCGAGGAAGCGGACGCCGCGGAGGAGCCTTTTGCTGACGGTGCGGAGTAGCGTCATGCGTACGGTCTACGTTCGTGAGCGTTCGTTCCACACTCCGATGAGCCTCGCGCGGACACTTGGCATCGAGGTGGATGATGCCGGCCGCTACATCGCTCTGCTGTGCGCGCACGGCGTGCTTCGACTGAGGACGGGTGACGAGCCGAAGGAATACGACCCTCTTGGGGAGAGCGCGCCGCGCGGGACCTATCAGTTCGTATACGTTGGGCTCGCCCTGGTGGAGGGCATCTGTATCGTCGTGTATCCGAAGTACCTTCCCGTAGTCGACCCCCTATGCCCCGATGACGTCACGAGGGCCACGATGCGCCAGGTGTTTAGAGTCCTTCGCAAGAGCAGTGGAAGCTACGCCAGCATCGCCGCTGCGACTGAGGACGGCATGAGGGCCAACGACAGTCTGGCGCTCATGCTCGCGTTGCTCGAGATGTACGACGAGTACGGTGTCTACTCAAACTACGTGCACACCATCGCGGACAACGGATCGGGCAACATCAGCTGGGAGCGCACTATCGCGGCGAACCTCCCCTTCGTGCGGGACGGGCGTCCCATCTACTTTGACTACAAGACCGTGGAGACTGACGCCGACGCCTCTGACTTCGTGACGCGGCTGCACCGCGCGGTGCTTACGGAGTGCTCGCGCTTTATGCGGGAGAGCGGGCTTACTCAGCTGCTGGCACTTGACGAGGTGTGGCTGAGCGATTCCTCCGTGGCGGACTTTGGGGACACTGATTTCGTGGCATATCGGCTGGAGCGCGAGCGGGCAGTGCAGTTCGTCACGTGGAAGCAGGACGTAATCGACCTCCTCGTGCGCTATGTGCGCGACGAGGGCATGTCCGCAACGCCGGACGCGCCGCTGTGCCTGGGGACGTCAAGCTTCCATCACGTGTGGGAGACGGCGTGCAAGATCGCGTTCGGTGACGTGCTGTCCGTTCGGCTTGGAGAGCTGGGGATTGAGCTGGCTCCACCGTTTGCGGGGATGGCGGAAATGCGGCTCATCGATGTCATTCCGAGACCGGAGTGGGCTGCGCTGGGTGCTGGCGAGGAGCGGGCGTGCGGCGAGGTTGCGACGCTGATTCCGGACATCGTGACGATGCGAGGTTCTGGTGGGATTGCTGGTGTCGGGGTTGGGGCGTTCGCCATCCTTGACGCTAAGTACTACACGCCGCTGCTGGGTGAGCGCGTGGGTGGTGTGCCGGGCGTGGAGTCGGTGACCAAGCAGTTCCTGTATCAGGCTGCATACCGCGACTTTGTGCTCGCGCACGGGTTCTCCAGGGTGGTGAACGCATTTCTCGTGCCGTCGTGCGGTGACGCTGTGGAGCATCTGGGGCGCGTGCGCTTTCCCGGCGTGATCGCTGCCGAGGAGCTGCCGTTCTCGAACGAGGTGGAGCTGTACGCGCTGCCGGCGGAGGCGGTGTTCGACGCCTATGTGGGAGGGCGGGAGTTGGACGCAGCGCGCCTTGCCGAGGTGATTGGCTAGGCGGGGGCGTGCTTGTCGGCTTTGGTGGCCGTGCCAGCCGATACGTCTGCGATGGTTTCCTCGCTGCTCTCGTCAACTATGACCCACGTCCATGAGCCGGCGCCTATGGGGTATAGGTGCCGACCGTCAATGTCTGTGCCGAGGAAGGTCTCGGTGAGGTCAGGATCGTAGGTGGTGCGGAAGGCGTCTGACTTCTCGTCGTAGACGAGCGAATCGTCGAACTCGGACAGCCACGCAGCCATGCGCTCGACCTCGGCGCGCTCGAAGTAGGGGCATGCCCAGCCGTTCCACTCCTCGGTGGGGTCGAGGTAGGCGCGGTGAACGCACTCGGGGCGGTCTTCGAGGTCGGCTATGGCTACGTGTGCCAAGAACATAATTTACCCCTTACACTAGATTCTCGTTTCGATGCGCTGCGTCGCCCGCAGTCTAATGGGCTGCAAGTTCTGGAACTGCTGAAGGGTTTCATTGTATAGACTACCGATATATCCGGGAGCATCAACGGTGACTACCGCGTAATACCTTGTAAGCGCATCGGGATCACTATTGTTGCGAAAGATGGATTGCAGCGTGAGAGATGGTTCATGAAGTGAAGCGCCCTGCATACGTTGGCTCTTGTTGATGACGGTATCCCACTTAAAATCATTTGCCCTAAGGTCGCTTTCCTCCCAGTACCGTTTTGCAGGTTTGCTCACAGGGAGATTCGAGGCAGAATAGCCCTCACGCTCGAGTCTCGCAGCCAAGTTGCGACCCTCTTCGGTAGATAGATCGACAGTTTTCTTGTGTTTGGTCCCCTTCAGCGTGTATGCAAACTTACTGGAATGCGGAACAAATGTGTCGGTGATACAGCTTGCCGAGTAGGCGTCCGAATCGTTTGGGTCTGTATCGCAGACGGCAACAATAGTCCAGTTAATGGTAACTAACCCTTTCGCCTGTTCGATGCGTGGCGCAAAGATAGGAAGCGACACCAGCTGCTTGGGTCTCAGGATGCCCTGGTACAGCGTCGTTACCCTGTTGTCTTCGCAACTCAGGCAGTCTGCTGGATTGTCAGGGGCTATGCCAAAACCATATTCCTCTTGGCTATAATCCTCGCGGTGCACGGCATTGTGAAGGAGTATCGCCCTCGCAAGGTGCTGTGTAACATCCTCGCTGCGAGCCATCATCTTTCCGAGCTTGTGCACAACTAGAGGAGAGGCGAAGCTTGTTCCTGCGTTGATTTGCAATTCGTTGCCGCTTGAGCCCACAACGAAAAATGGCCTGAAAATATCGCCTCCGAACTCAAGGATATCCGGCTTGACTTTAGCTCCTTCGCGTCCCGGCCCTACGCAGCTGTAGTCAGCACGGGCTTGGGTGCCGTCGCTCTTCTTGACAAACGCTCCCACTCCAACGCCGTTAATGAGGTCAGAGGGTGATTGGATGCGGTTGAAAGGCTGGGGCATTTCCCCATCGTTGCCTACTGCCACGCAGAACAAAGGGGGCTCGTCATCTCGGCTGAAAGACATGACATCAAGAGCATACGTGAATCGACTTATGTCATCGTCGAGTATCGGTCCCCGGGGGCCAAATGAAAGGTTGTATAGCTTGATGTTGGGGTTCTGCTCGACCACAAATTCAATCGCATCGATGGACTCGTATAAATCGAAGTCAGCTGGACTGCTCGCCGGAAGAACGCGAAAGCTTTCGACATATATCTCGGGTTCTGGAAGGACGTCGCTTGCTTTCTTGTTGGAAAGTTCGCCATGAAGTACGGCACCACACACTCCACTGCCATGGTCGATGCCCTCTTGCAGCGCTGGAGACCCAACGCAATCGTGTACATCGACGCGGCCCCTCAACAGTGGAACGTCTGCGTTGCAGCCTCCATCAAATACACCAACCGTAACAGGAGGTCTTTCTTGAGCGGGAGCAATCTGAGGAGCAGGTGCGCTGAGTTTGCTACGAATAATCGGCTCGAAGCTGATGCCGCCCATCGGATGCATGGTGCGAAGAGGGTTGATTCTTGCTGCACCAAATGCGGCCTCTCTGTCCATTTGTGCGGCTATGAATGTTACTCCGTCTCGATATGTCCTCACCTCGATTTCGTTGCGGCTGAGTCCCGACGTCCTGCAGAATAGATTGACCGCCTCATCTTCATCCTGATCTAACGGGTGGAGAACGACTTCTACAATTCCCGACTCCCAATCATCATCAAATCCGAGAACCTTCTCTTCGGGGGTAAGCAAATCAAGGGAGTGAATAGACATAATCTCGTTTCGCCAGGCCTCAGAAACGGCGGTTTCACGGCGCAGAGCGTTCTCGAAGTCTCTAATACCTCTTGAGGTTGTGCGAAGGAAATAGAGTTTCGCGAACTTGGGAATCCCCTCCTGTCCGTCGTTCTCGCTAGGCTTCGGAATCTGATCATCCGCAATTCGGTACCTTCTACCTCCGACAATCGCAAGGTCATCGGAAGTGGTCAGCATTGAGGATGGAACGTATGACTTTGCCTCAAACTTGGGCTCGAGACGCACGCAAACAACCTTCTCGTCAAGATACAAGTCTGGGTTATCTTCAATTTGGGTGAAGATCGTTTCTATGTTGGAAAGAAGCCTCCCCCTTGCCTCTTCATACTCATGTGGAAGGGTTTTTGGACCGCCGCCCTGGCCTCGTTCAACTGGTTTTATATATGTCTCGCCATGAGCGATGATTGGAAGCCTCTCAGACATGACCTACTCCTCTTTCAGGTATCGGGAGACCGTTGAGGCTCCGACGCCGACGATGCGCGCAATATCGCGTGTTGTAAGCGCGGGACTCGCCTCTTTGACCATTTTGCAAGCTTCTTTTTTCTCTAGCTTCGTTTTGGGCTTAAGCCTGGAATACAGCTCGGCAAGAGAGATGACTTCAAGGCTGGTGTCCGGGTTCATGACTGACTGCCGTTTGATGTGCTCGCACACTTTGCATAAATCGGCCGCGCTAATCCCGCTACTGTGAGCTGCAAGATAGTCGCGAATCGACTCGCTAAGGAAAAAGCGATCTTGCGGGAGATGTCTTGAAATTAAATTGACCCTCTCATCCATATCCGGAAGCTGCACTTCGATGACTCTGTCGAAGCGCCTCCACATTGCTCTATCAAGAAGCTCTGGGTGGTTCGTCGCCGCAAGGATGACACTGCTTTTCGGACATGTCTCGATTTCCTTGAGGAGGACGTTTACAAGACGCTTTAATTCGCCCAAATCCCCTTGGTCATCCCTTCTCTTTGCGATTGCATCGAATTCATCTAGAAGAAGCACTGAGGGCTGGGCTCGCGCATAGTCGAAAACGCTTTTGATGTTCTGACCAGAACGTCCCAGATAACTTGATATAGAAGTGGCAAGATCTAGGGTTATTAGGGGCAATTCAAGCATATATGCAAGCCAGTGGGCAGTGTATGTCTTGCCCACTCCGGGAGAACCCACAAATAGGATGCTGTTGGATGGCTCAATCCCATCTTCAAAGAAACGTTCCATGAGAGATCGTTCCTTAAGAAAATCGGACAATTCCTTGATAGTCAGGTGGTCAAGTATTGGTTCTGGCATCTCGGTCGGCTCAACAAGTTCCACCAAGGAGAGCCTAGTCTCCTTGTCAACAGGCAAGGGAGTGATGCCTGAGGCTCTGGTTGCAGCGCAATTTGAATTTGCCGAAGCCAGAGCTGATGCAATTTCACTCGCGAGGTTCGGCTTATCCTTCCGAAGTCTTCGGGATATGGTCAGAGATACGGACTCGACCAGTTGCCGGTCGTTATCCAAGCAGGCTCTGACAAGTCTGGGAACGTAATCAACAGCATCCATGTGCCAATCCAAATCATACGACGAAACTGGAACAAGTATAGTATGCCAGAAATACAAGGATTTTCAATTCGCTTGTGCCAATATGATACAAAGAACTAGAACAGCACAAATCGATAAACAGTATTAATCGAAGATGGCACCTTGTGACACGCCGATAGCCTGTACCCGTGGAATACCGGGCGCAGGCTTTCTCTCTGCCTGCCGAAGAGAAAGGCAGGACCATCTATGGGCGGCGAGGGCGATGGCAAGGTGCGGGGGCTCCAGGAAGCGGGCGGCAAGGCGCCGCAGGGCGAGCCGCAGCAGGCGGCGCAGGAGCCGCTGACGGGCGGCAGCGCGACGGCAACGGGTGCGAACTACGAGGCCCTTCTCGCCGAGCGCGACGTGAAGATTGCCGAGATCGAGAGAGCGATTGCGGAGGCGGCTAAGCCCGCCGAGGCGGCCGAGGCCCTGCGCGCGGAGATGGACGAGCTGCGACGCCAGGGCGAGGAGCAGCGCGTCGAGTTTGAGGTCACGATGGCCGGCGCGAGGAGCATGAGGGCCGCCCGCGTCCTTCTCGACGAGCATGGCGGGGATGTCTCCAAGCTGAAGGAGGCCGAGCCGTGGCTGTTCGAGGGAGCTGCTCCCAGGCAGGGAGGCAAGGCCGGTCTCCCAACGCGGGGGTCGCATCAGACGAGGGCAAGACGATGAAGCGGTGGCGTGAGATTGCGAGCATCGCGGACAAGGAGTAGCAGATGGGCAATAGCATCGCGTCCGCCAAGAACTACACGACCATCCTTGACGAGGTCTATCGGTGCGCGGCGGTCTCCGCGTGCCTGAACAGCCCCCGCTGCATGGTGCGCGCCGGCTGCAATGCCGAGGAGATCATGGTTCCGAAGATTCAGGTCTCGGGTCTCGGAGACTACGCGCGCAACGTTGGTTACAAGACCGGTAGCATCACCTATGAGTTCGAGACCAAGACGTTCAACTACGACCGCGGCATCAAGCCGCCCGCAGTTAATAATCGCTCTGCGCCATTGAGTAAAATGGGCGCATTAATCGCCTTGTCCCTTGGAGTCCACATGAACGCCGGACCACAGTCAATTGTCAGCCTTCTCACCTCCGCTAACCAGCGGATGGTTATTCCTGTCTATCAGCGAGCCTACTCGTGGGATGAGGAGCAGTGCCGGCAGCTCTGGGATGACATTGTCGCCATTGGGCGGCGAAGCTCCGGCACGCACTTCACGGGCTCCGTGGTCATGGTGCTGGGAGGGGAGTTCAGCGCCTCGGGCGTGAATAAGCTCCTGATCATCGATGGCCAGCAGCGCATCACCACGCTCAGTCTACTCATTATCGCGATGGCGGAGTTTGCCCGCGAGCACCCTGACAAGCTGACGCATGTCTCCTACGATGAGATCATCGACAGCGGTTACCTTGTCCTCAAGTATAAGAAGGGGGAGGACCATTACCGTCTCACCCTCTCGCAAGGTGACGAGAAGACGCTCTGCTCCGTTGTCGACCACCTGGAGAATCCGGACATCGAGGTTGTGAGTGGGTCCCACCGAATCGTCGACAACCTCGCCCTCTTCCGGACGTGGCTGAGCAACATTGACGACCCCAACGTAGTCTGGGACGGTATTCAGTGCCTTGAGATTGTTGCTATCACGCTCTCGCAGGGCCAGGACAACCCGCAGCTTATCTTCGAGTCGATGAACTCTACCGGCAAGGATCTCTCCACGGCAGACCTCGTGCGTAACTTCGTGCTTATGGGCCTTCCCATGGACGAGCAGGAGGGCCTCTACGCCAACCACTGGCGCAAGATCGAGGAGACGCTCGGCGCGGACAGCTATGACGAGGTCTTCGACGAGTTCCTGCGTAACTGGCTGACGGTCATCAACGCGCCGACCAGCATCGTCGCGCGTGACGTGTACCGACTGTTCAAGCGTCATGTCATGGACAACGGCTACGACAAGCCTGGGCAGATGGCGGACCTCCTCAAGGAGATTCGTCGCTACGCAGGGCACTACGCGTGCATCACGGCTGGTGCCTGTGAGGACAAGGAGCTGCGCGTTCTTCTCGCTCGCATTCAGAAGCTTGACGTCTCAGTTGTGAACCCGCCGCTCATGTCCTTCTTCGAGGATTATGTCGGCGATGCCCTCTCGCATGACGACTTCGCCTCCATGCTGAGGACCACGGAGAGCTACCTCTTCCGTCGCTCTGTGTGTGACGTCGCGACGAACAGCCTGAACAAGTTCTTCTCGTCCGTGATTGCGCGGCTGAACGCGGTGCGGGACGACGGCGGCAACATTCGTGAGGCCTATGAGGCGATTCTCCTGGGAGAGGAGGGAACGGCTCGACGCATGCCGAGCGACGCAGAGTTCGAGCGGGCGCTCAGGACGCGCGACTGCTACGCGTTCAAACGTGGCTTCTACCTGCTCACCACGCTTGAGAACAGCTGGCACGCGAAGGATCCGCTGGACTTCTCGGGCGGTACCTTCTCCATCGAGCACATCATGCCGCAGAACGCGCTCAACAGTGCGGAGTGGCGCGAGATGCTCGGGGATGACTGCGAGCGCGTCTACGAAGAGCTCATCAACACGCTGGGCAACCTCACGCTCACGGCGTACAACTCTGAACTCTCCGACGCACCTTTCGCGGAGAAGAAGGTGCATCTCAAGGGTGGCTTTGATCAGGACTACCTGGTGATTTCCAAGGAGCTGCATGACCTGGACGTGTGGGATGAGGACGCTATCCGCGGACGTGCCGAGCGGCTGGCAGAGCGTGCTCTCGAGGTCTGGCCGTTCCCGGAGCTGAGTGCTGACGTCGTGGCGTCGTATAAGCCAGTCAAGAAGGCCGCGCCCGCGATGAAGTCCATGACGTTCAGAGCGGTCTGCACCATGGCGCAGATTGCCCCGGGGACCGAGCTGGTTGCTAGCGAGGGCGACCGTGCCGTTGTTGCCACGGTGACCGACGACTACGGCATTCGCCTCTTCAACGGGGATGTTCTCAACAGCCCCTCACGCGCGGCGACGCGGGTGAAGGAGCTCGTGACCGGGAAGTATGTTGCCGCCAACGGGTGGAGGTACTGGCGCGTGGGGGAGAGCGGTCCGCTGCTCTATGACGTGCGGGCGAAGTGTCTTGCGGAGGTTACGAATCCCAACCTTAAGTCGCTCTTCTGGGACGGCTTCTACGACTATTGCGCCGAGCGACAGGACTTTGTGTCCGCGTATGCCGACCCGTCGGGTCGGGCAGAGAACAACGGGTGGTATGCGACGTTCGGGCTGGGCATGCGGGGCGTTCATGCGACGGCGTACTTCGCGCAGCGTGATGGTTGGGTTGGCGTGAATCTGTGGTTCACGGATGCGTCGCTGTACGAGGGGCTTGTTGCGCGCAGTGCGGAGGTCGACGCGCTGCTTGCCGATCTTGGCGGGAAGATCTCCTGGCGCGAGCCGAGCGAGAAGACGCGCGAACTGCAGGTGCGACTGGATGCGGACGTGAGCTCCGAGCACTGGGATGGGCTGTATGGATGGCTTGTGAGCGGGCTGCTTCGGATGCGTGCGGCGGCGAAGATGCTGAGAGTCGAGAGCAATGGCGCCAGGGAGGAACGTCGCGATCCTGTGAATCAGCTCGGAGAGTCTGACTTTGATGAGCCCGGTATCCTCATCAAGATCTCTAACGTCAACCCCTCGGAAATGAGTGCCCAGGAGCTGTACGACAGGGTGCGTGGTAATTGGCGAATCGGTCTTACGAGAGCGCGCAATGCCAAGCTTGCTTTTGGTGTCTGTGACGGCCGCATTGTCGAGGTCTACCGCATCGATGAGTGGCTTCCTGTGGGGCAGGATGAGGCTTCAGAGTCCGGGGACAGCCGTTACCAGTTTGTCGGACGTCTTGCTAGCGACGAGCTGCGTGAGCGCTACAAGGGTCAAATCGTTGAGGATCTAGCGCAAGGACAGAATCCGATTAGGTATGTTGGTGGGGTGTAGATAGAAATGTTGAAGGGAGATGGCTATTCCTTCGAAACCCTACCTTCTATGAGGAAAGCTCATATCCGAAGTTTCTTTGTGTTGGCAACATCGCCTAAGGCGGCCCTTGCCTCGTCTTTAGAGAGGGCTGTTCCAATTATGGACAGCGTTTTCAGGGATTCTTTTGAAGCGGATTCTCCAGTTATTATCTTATGAATCGAAGAGAGTATTGCGTTTTCTAGTTCTTGACGAGTGGATTGAATGAAGCCCATTTCAAGAGACTTGCAGTGCTCCAATACATCTCTTTCCAGCGTTGACTTATCTAATATTTGATTTAACACTGGGTCGTCTTGCCAGATTACGGGATGATCGGCATTCCAGCATTTCTTTAAGTAGTAAAGCGATCTTCCGGAGAAGAGCCGAAGGGTATCATATTGTGACCAGAGGTCTTCACCAAGATAGGGCCGATGCTCTTCAAGCAAATCACTATCGAATAATTCGGTTAGTGTTTCTTCAATCAGGTTCTGCGAAAGACCTCCTGCGGCCTCTAATAGGTCGCCTTTCCTTTCGCTGGGATACAGGATTCGATCAATTAGTTCACAGGGTTCTGAGATCTTTCTAAGTGTGAGGACATGCTTCCATGCCTCTCCTACTGCCCTAGCTTGAAGTTCTATAGTAAGCGACTGGCTTTTTGCCTGTTGAGATAGCACAGACTGGATTGACGAGCTTTGTCTCGATAGTTGCTCCCGGTTCTCGCCTATCCTGTTCTCGAGCTCAGCATCTTTTTTCTTGAGTTTGGCTGAGCTGATATAAGTGACAACTCCTGTTACTAAAACAGTGAGAATAGATATGGCAAGCTCAACAATGTGACTGGATAGAAGATTGAGAAAGTCTTGCATATCAGTGCTCCCGATCGTACTGAGTACACGGCGGATATATCGAATCTATCCTATCTATTTGAAGTATTTCAGGCCACTCGGCGTCCCTTGTCTATTTCGCTGTCTTATGAGTTTGCATAGTGCTTCGTTATTTCCCATCGTGCGACATTGAGAAAGCTCGACTGCTCGAATCCATCGATAGTCTCTGTTGATAGGCCTAGACGCTTCATGAGGATGAAGTACGCGAGGGTGATTTGTGCATAGTAATGGTCAATGCGGAGATGGGGGTTCTCGTCAGATTCAATTCCGTGCGCGCCGCTGATTCTCAGACTGTATTGCTCGTTTCTAAACTTTGACCATCGGGGAAGGAGGCGCTGGCTCCAAGGTTTAGCCTCTTCGTATGCCTCCTTGAGCATTTGGTTGTAGGAGGGTTTGTCGAGTTGGCTGAGGAGGCCTTTGACGCGCTCACTAATCTCGTCGTCGGCAGAAGCGACGATAGGTTCAATAAGCTCCTCAAGCGCTTCTTTGTCATAAAGCGGTGGTCTGTTAGCTCGTATCAGTGACTCGAACATGGTCGTTGCGGCCAGAAGCTCCAAATCAAGTGGCATGTTCCAAGATCCGAGAAGCGAAGCGAGCATTTCTGCAGCGTGCTGTTCGTCTCCACTCAAGTCGAACCAACTCTGGGCCAGTTTCTGAAGACCGTCTCTGCTGAGTTGGTGTAGCTGAATCGGTGGTTGCGCGGATAGTTTGGCAACTCGATTGGTATTCGCGGAGCTCCGATATACGTGAATCCACCTATCCTCACGTTTCTGTCTCACCTTTGCTGAAGCTACCTCGGGATAGGTTCCAAAACAGAAGGCGAATAGAGATTGGAGCTTCCATAGGTCTGTGCGCCAGATTTCATCAAGAGTCTTTCCATATAGATACTCGATACAGACATGACAGTAATATGAGATAGATAGTCCCGAAGAGTTCGTTTGCGGTCTGTTGATGCCTACTCGAATTTCTATGCAGGTGTTCGAAGAAATGAGAAGTGGAAGTGACAGGCGACCTTTGTCATAGTCGAATGTGCAGGTGCTGTCTTTACGTATGGGGCTGTAGCTGATTCCGAGCCAGTCACGCAGAAATTGGATATCGAACTGGGCTGACAGCATTGGGGCGGCAGGGTCGAACTCGCTTCTTGACTCGAGGACTGTTGGCGCTTCAAGCGTCTCATGCGTCGATCCGGGAAAGGATCCTCCCACCCCATTTGAAAGAACGTTGTAGAGGGCGAGCTTCGTCCCATCTTGAGTGATGCCAAATAAATAGTCATATCTCCTTGAGGAGATGCCCTCCACGTATCTGCCAGTTGTTATTAATTCTCTTGTTTTGCTTATATCCCCAAAAGGTATCTCTAGAGTAGCTCCATTGGTTTTTGAAAAGCGACAGACGCCCTCTTCACTGAATTTCCCCTCGTAAAGCTCTTCCCAGCTTGTGTCCCAGAGGGCAGTTTTCCAAGTCTTATCGTTCATGAGTCTCCAACCTTAGGAGGGCTGTTAGTTATTATCTACCCGCAGGATCACATCTAACTGAATTGCGATGAGGAGTGTTTTCCAGCGCAAGCGCGAGCGCTAATTGTTGTCCGGTGCCTAGGCGACACTGAACCTGAGGAAGTCTCTCGGGAAGGTGCCGCCATGGCAGAATCGATTATCAAGAACGACCCTGAGTACCTGGCTTGGGTGCAAGAGCTGAGCGAGAGGTATCGCCGCAGCCAGATTAAGGCGGCGGTTTCGGTAAACCGTGAGATGCTGCTGTACTACTGGCAGTTGGGAAAAGACATTGCCGAGTTGCACGCCGAGAGTCGGTGGGGCTCGGGATTCTTCGAAACACTGAGCAGGGATCTTAAGAAGGAGATTCCGGACGCCAAGGGCTTCTCGCCGCGCAACCTTCGGTACATGAAGCGCTTCTATGAGCTGCAGCATGAGGCGGCGAACAGCCTTTCGACTATACGTTTCCGCCCCAACAATCAGCATCTCCCCGCTCATAATGAGATTGGGTACAGGCTTCGCTTTTCTTGGTCCGGGGTACTGCTGCCGACGTGTTTTGAGGTCGAATAGTTTCTAGCTTTGATTGGCAAACTTAACGCCCATCTCTGTGTTGATCTGAACGAGGACTTCCGTACTGATTCTCCCTTGGTAAGCCCGGATGAGCGAATTGAGAGTGTCGATCATTGCTTGTGTATCCTCTTCGGGGAGAACAACACATAGTTCATCAAACATATCCGCGAAGCGAGCTCCTTTTACTGTGGCGCAGTAGAGTCTCTCGTCATGAGCACAGATGTTTCTATACCCAACGAGAACGTCGAACGCTCTCAGGAGGTCATGAGGGTTGAGTCGGACACCTCTTCCGGAGATTTCGCCGACGATCCTGCAGGCTGCGTTCTGAACGCCTCTCTTTTGGAGTTGGTAGAAGTGAGCGATATTGCCGAAGGTTAGGTCATTCTGAAGAACCCAGAGGGGAACCTTTCCATAGCTGTTGAGATAGTGCTTCACGAAGGGTCGCATCTTCTTCTTGTTGGTGAGCTTTCCGTTCAGGATCTTCATGAGGTTGGCCATGTTTGTTGCGTGCTCTTCGGCTTTGTTTCCTTGGTAGGACTTTGGCACCAACATGTCCCTTGCCGAGGTGTAGTTCGATCGTTCGAGGTAGGCTTCCGCGTTCCGATTCTTCTCACAGAAGGCGTAGACGGCTGCGTTCTTGAGCGCAGACTCCGCGGCGGTTAGGTAGGGGAACGTTGACTCCCTCAGATTCCGGTCAAACATAAAGAGGTCATATATCTGCTGGAAGGTTGTACCTTCGAGATAGACGTCGTCGGCGGAAGACTTCATTGCTTCTCTGTCAAGGAATGGGGCTTTGTATCCATTGATGATGGCGTAGTAGCTCTCTCGCTTGATTGCCGCCGCCGTCTTGTTGTCCGTGACAATCCCGCGACTTTCCATGAGCTCAACGAGCTGGTCAATAGTCTTGAATTCCTTGGCCATGGTGACCCCCTCGTAAGTCAAAGGGCCGCTACCGGACAAGCCCGGCAGCGACCCTTCTTTGTCACCGCCTCACGTAGAGTCCACGGCGACTGCATCACTGCTCTTATAATACCCGCGACGCTGATGCGGTCAAGAAATCTTTACATCCGGCTGGATATGAACGTGTTTGGGCATCTGGCCGTCAATGAAAGCTGCGGGGACAGGTAATCTTGCAACAGGTTGTTGCACAATTCCTGACGCCAAGTTTCTCCCACAAGTTGCGGGAGAATTGTTCTTGGTCTTATGAACTAAGCTACAGCGTATATGGGTGCCAGGGCAGTCCCGAACACGATGGTTACTGGGGGATTGATTGCCACAACTTGTGGCAGATTTTGTCGCTCTTATCGATATGTCTCGTGCTTCCATTTCTGGCAGGCGCCACAACGTCGAACATTTTATAGCGGTACCATATCCAATGTCTGCTCTGGATTGATGTCCGTTGAGTGCCTATGATGGGCAGGCCGTTGATAAAGAGGAGGCTGGCGTGGCAAGAACACTTCGCGACTGCGTCTACGGCCAGGCGGTGGCCGACGCGCTGGGAGTGCCGTACGAGTTCCGTCCGCGGGGCTCGTTCCGCTGTACGGACATGGTCGGACACGGCAGTCACGACCAGCCGGCGGGTACGTGGAGCGACGACACGTCGATGACGCTTGCGATCTGCGACAGCTGCCGTGAGCTGGGTCGCATTGACGTCGATGACATCCGAGGGCGCTTCGTGCGATGGTACCGCGAGGGCGCCTATACGGTCGACGGGCTCTTTGACATCGGCAACGCCACGCGCGAGGCGCTCGAGCGCGGGCACGGTCTTACGGGGGAGTGGGATAACGGCAACGGCTCGCTCATGCGCACGGTCCCGCTCGCGTTCACCGACGCCACCGACGATGAGGTGCGCGCCGTCTCCGCGATCACGCACGCGCACCCGACCTCGACGGAGGCGTGCGTCGCCATGGTGCATATCGCGCGGGACCTCATCGCCGGTGCGAGCCCGACGGACGTGGCAGGTGACGTCGCCGCGCGCCCCGTTGACGAGATCCGCTCCGGGGGCTTCGTGCGCGACACCTTTGACGCTGCGCTCTGGTGTCTGGCCAACACGTCGAGCTACGCCGAGTGCGCGCTCGCCGCGGTGAACCTCGGGGACGACGCGGACACCACGGCCGCCGTTGCCGGCGCGCTCGCCGGCATCGTCTACGGCATCGAGGGGATTCCGTCCGAGTGGCTCGACAAGCTGCGGGGCACGGGCGTCATCGAGAGCTGCCTGTTCTGAAGGCCTGGTGCGCGTCCGCGCAAACGAGCGGCGCACACTCAGGTGGAGCTTGCGGACGTTTTTCTCGCCATTCGAGGCCGGAAACGTCTGTAAGCTCCACTTGAGCCGGGACGCTGAGCCGCAGCTACGCACACTTCTCGGTGTTGTGGTCGTGGTTCCTCTCATCCTCGAATGGCGCCCGTCCCCAAATACTTTGACGAAAGATAATAAAAAAACGAAAACGGATAAAATAACGAAAACGACGAGACTGGTAGGCGGCGCCAAGCGGCTGCTAACGTGACGCTCGGGGAGCGACACCGTCCAGCTCGAGAAAGGCAAGACAATGGGTGAGGAGCGAGCGCGTCCCAACCGACGCTCAATGCAGATCGTCGAGCCGACCGATGACGAGAAGAGCGCGGCGCAGGCGGCCCGGACGTTCGGGCGCTCCTTTGCCCATGACAGCACCGCCCTCGGGATGGCCGCCTTCGCCCTGGTCGCCTTCATCGTCCTCGTCATCGTCGTCGCAACCGCCGTCAGCGGCGTCACGAACGGCGAGTATGGCGAGCGGGACCTCACGTGGCTCGCCGTAATCGGCATCCCCGCGTTCGTCGTGTTCGCCGCGCTCGCGCTAGCGGCGGTCCTTGTCGCGCGCCATCACTACCTGCACCCGGAAAAGCGGGACGTGTTCGCAGCCGGCGGGCACCTCTTCAGCACCTCGTTCATCCGCGACAAGCAGCGGCACAAGGACGGCCTCGGAATCGTCCGCATCAACGTTATCAGGATCGCCGACTGCACCGGGTTTCACAACAGGAAGGACAGGACGGTCTGGATCCTCCCGAACCCCGGCGCGCGCATCCACGACGTGTGGCGGCGCGGCAAGCGCTGGGAGGACGAGCGCGAGCTGTGCCGCGCCCTCCTGGAGAGGGGCATACCGAGCGGCGCGGACACGGACCCGTTCTTTGGCGTGGACGAGCAGTACCGAGGATTTCTCGAGCGCATCGGCGTGCGGGTGGAGGAGACGACCAAGCCCGTCGACTTCCTGGCCGGGACATGGAAGCCGGTGAAGGACGACATCCACGACTGGTAGCTACGCGGCACTATGCTGCGCGCTCGCCGAGTGACGTCGCGCCCTACGCCGAGCGCTGTGCGGTCCCCGCGTTCTTCTCGCCCGTTGCTGGGTAGGGTAGGGGGAGCCTACGCATCCTGCCCGGAGGGAGGCTCCATGTTCGACAAGCTGTTCTCGCCTATCACGGTCCGGGGGCTCGAGCTGCCCAACCGCGTTGTCATGTCGGCGATGGGCACGCACGAGTCCGCAGCGAGCGAAGACGGCAAGTCGGTGACGCAGAAGCTCATCGACTTCCACGTGGCGCGCGCCAAGGGCGGCTGCGGCCTCAACACCACGGAGGTCTGCTCCGTCGACGTGGCGAGCTCGCCCAGGGGCTTCCTCTCCATCGCCGAGGACAAGTTCGTCCCCGGCCTCACCAAGCTCTGCGACGCCGTGCACGAGGCGGGCGGGCACATAGCCGTGCAGCTCTGGCAGGGCGCGCTCGCCGTTGGCAGCGACCCCACCGCGCAGATGCTCGTGCCCTCCGACATGCCCATGTCCCCCGAGTTCACGCTGCCGGGCATCACGGTCGAGCGCATCCACGAGGTCATCGACGCCTACGGTGCCGCTGCGGCGCGTGCCGTGGCCGCCGGCTTCGACGCCGTCGAGTTCCACTGCGCGCACACCTACCTGCCGCACTCGTTCCTCTCCGGCGGCATCAACCACCGCACCGACGAGTGGGGCGGCAGCCTGGAGAACCGCATGCGCTTCCCGCTTGCGTGCATAGACGCCATCCGCGCCAACATCCCCGAGGACATGCCGCTCTTCATGCGTATCGGCTGGCAGGACGACTACCTCGAGGGCGGCCTCACGCCCGAGGAGGTCATCGAGTTCTGCAGGCGCGCGGGCGAGCACGGGGTCGACGTCCTCAACGTCTCGCGCGGCAACATCCTCTCGGCAGCCCTCATCTACGAGACGCCCCCGGTGGACCTCCCCAACGGCTTCAACGTTGAGCCGGCGGCGCGCATCCGTCGCGAGACCGGCATGCTCACCATGCCCTGCGGGCGCATCAACCGCCCCGAGCTCGCCGAGCAGATCCTCGACGAGGACAAGGCGGACCTCGTGGTCATGGCGCGCTCCCAGCTGGCCGACGCCGACTTCTGCAACAAGGCCAAGGCGGGCGAGCTGGCGTCCATCAAGTACTGCGTTGGCTGCGACCAGGGCTGCTACGACTACTTCTACCGCGCGCTCGCCGACCCCTCGATCGAGCACATCACCTGCCTGCGCAACCCTGCGCTCTTTGAGGAGCGCGCCATGGCGCTCGAGCCCGTGGCGGAGCCCCAGCGCGTGCTCGTCGCGGGCGGCGGCATCGCTGGCATCGAGGCGGCGGAGGACCTGGTCAAGCGCGGGTGCACGCCCATCCTCTGCGAGGCGTCCGACCGCCTGGGCGGCCAGTTCGCGCTCGCCGGCGTCGCGCCGCGCAAGGGCGACTTCACCTACGCGTGCGACAGGGCGATCAAGAACCTGGAGGACCTCGGCGTTGACATCCGCCTCAACACGCCCGTGACGCCCGAGCTCATCGACGAGGTGGCTCCCGATGCCGTCATCGTGGCGATTGGCTCGGAGCCCGTCGTGCCCGGCATCCCTGGCGCGGACGGCGACAACGTCATCGACGCACGCGAGGTCCTCTCCGGCGCCGAGCTCCCCGAGGGCGACGTCGCCATCATCGGCGGCGGGCTCGTGGGCGTCGAGGTGGCCGAGCACCTTGCCGGGCGGGGCCGCGCGTCCACGGTGATCGAGATGCGCGACGCGATTCTCGTCGAGATGGGGGAGATGCGCAAGACCGCCACGCAGATGTCGCTCGCCCAGGAGCCCATCACGGTTCTCACCAACGCCACCTGCACCGCCATCGCGGACGGCGCGGTGACGGTAAAGGTGGACGGTGCCGAGAAGAACGTGCCCGCCGACGTGGTCATCATGGCGGTGGGCTCCAGGCCGCGCCCGACCGACAACCTCAGGGCGGCGTGCGAGGCGCGGGGCATCCCGTGCGCCGTGGTGGGCGACGCCAAGGAGGCGCCGCGCCTGGCGCTCGACGCCATCCGCGAGGCGTATCAGGCGGTGCTCGACATCGCGTGACGGCCCCGGCCGCTCGTTCTTCTCGCCCCTCCTGCCCCTGCCTGATCGGGCAGGGGCAGTCCCAACCAACCCCACGGAGAAGGGACAATCGCTATGCTGCTCAAGGGAAAGACCGCCGTCGTTACCGGAGGCTCGCGCGGGATTGGCCTCGTCATCGTGAAGCGCTTCCTGGAGGAGGGCGCCAACGTGGCGCTCTGCGGGAGCCGCGAGGAGACCGCCCAGAAGGCGCTCGACGGCATCCTGGCCGAAAACCCCGACGCTCCCGTCATGGCCATCTGGCCGAACGTCTCCGACGAGGCCGAGCTCGAGGCGGCCTTCCGCCAGGTGGCGGAGCGCTTTGGCGGGCTCGACATCGTGTGCAATAACGCCGGCATCTCTCAGTCCACGCCGCTCGACGCCTACACGTCCGAGGAGTTTGACAAAATCATCGACATCAACGTCAAGGGCGTGCTCAACGGCTGCCAGGCGGCGTCGCGCGTGCTCGGCGAGGGTGGCGTCATCATCAACACGAGTTCCATGGTGAGCAAGATGGGCCAGCCCTCCGGCGTTGCCTATCCCATGAGCAAGTTCGCGGTGAACGGCATCACCATCTCGCTCGCGCGCGAGCTGGGGCCGCGTGGCATCCGCGTGAACGCCGTCGCGCCGGGCGTCACGGCTACGGACATGGTGGCGAGCCTGCCCGAGGAGGCCATCGCCCCCATTGCGGCGGCCATCCCGCTGGGGCGTGTGGGCCAGCCCGAGGACGTGGCCAACGCCTTCGTCTACCTGGCGAGCGACCTCGCGTCCTACGTGACGGGCGAGGTCCTGGCCGTCGACGGCGGCATGACGGTGTAGGTGCCGGCCGATAGCGTGCGCGGGCCCGGGAGCCGAGTGGCGCTCCCGGGCTCTTCTTTACCGCTGAAAACCCTCTTGCGGCCGGACGTTCTTCTCGCCCATCTGCGTTCTGCCGAGACGGAGCGACTGCAGAAAACGGTTGAGAAATCGCGGCCTTTTTCTGCAATTGCTCCGTCTCGGTGAGAGGGGCGCGCCAGATCGGGCGAGAAGAACGAACGGGCCGTGTGGTGGTCGTGAAGTGGACCTTCTCGGCCGACCGTTCGCCGCGTCAAAAACACCGCCTGCGGCATCCCGAAAATTCCCCTTGAAACGCCCTTGAAATGTGCCACCATATGCAGTAACAAACTTTCTGTTTGGTAAGCAAACAAAAAGTTGGTAGGCGCCGAAGCAAGGAGGAAGCGTTGAGCGAGAAGATCAAGTGGGTCGCCAACAAGATGCCCAAGAGCGACGACCGCCACCTTGGCATTATGTCCCTCGAGAACGTGGAGGCGGCGCGCAGCTTCCACCAGAGCTTCCCGCAGTACGACGTCACCCCGCTCGCCAAGCTCGACGCGCTGGCGGCGGATCTCGGCCTCAAGAACCTGGCCGTGAAGGACGAGTCCTACCGCTTTGGCCTCAACGCCTTCAAGGTGCTCGGCGGCTCCTTCGCCATGGCCAACTATATTGCAGGCAAGATCGGCCGCCCGGTTTCCGACATGACCTACGACTACCTCACGAGCGACGAGCTGGCGCGCGATTTCGGCCAGGCCACATTCTTCACCGCCACCGACGGCAACCACGGGCGTGGCGTGGCCTGGGCTGCCAACAAGCTGGGCCAGAAGGCCGTCGTGCACATGCCCAAGGGCAGCGTGAAGAGCCGCTTTGACAACATCGCCGCCGAGGGCGCCGAGGTCACGATCGAGGACGTCAACTACGACGAGTGCGTCCGCATGGCCGCCGCCGAGGCCGAGGCCTGCGAGAACGGCGTCATCGTGCAGGACACCGCCTGGGACGGCTACGAGGAGATCCCGTCCTGGATCATGGAGGGCTACGGCACCATGGCCTCCGAGGCGGCCGAGCAGTACGCGGCGGCCGGCGTGGAGCGCCCGACGCACGTCTTCGTGCAGGCCGGCGTGGGCAGCCTGGCCGGCGGCGTGGTGGGCTACTTCACCAACCTCTTCCCCGACAACCCGCCCACCTTCGTGGTGATGGAGGCCGACACCGCGGCCTGCCTCTACAAGGGCGCGCTCGCCGGCGACGGCGAGCCGCGCATCGTGGACGGCGACATGCCCACGATCATGGCGGGCCTGGCCTGCGGCGAGCCCAACACGCTGGGCTGGGACATCCTGCGCAACCACGTGTCCGTGTTCGTGAGCTGCCCCAACTGGGTGGCCGCCAAGGGCATGCGCGTGCTCGGCGCGCCCAAGAAGGGCGACCCGCGCGTCATCTCCGGCGAGTCCGGAGCCGTGGGCGCGGGCCTGGTCACGACCCTCATGGAGTCCGACGAGTACGCCGACCTGCGCGAGGCCATCGGGCTGGACGAGACGAGCTCCGTGCTGCTCTTCTCGACCGAGGGTGACACGGACCCGGTCAACTACCGCAAGGTCGTGTGGGACGGCGCGTACCCCGCCGAGTAGGGGAGAGCGAGAAGGACGCGGTTCTTCTCGGCAGATTCTGGTAACGAGGGCGTCAGAAAGGACGTGGGCACCATGGCCAAGGAACTGGATTTCGAGCAGATCAAGAGCGCGGCGGAGGCGTACGGCAAGGACATGACCGCGTTCCTGCGCGCGATGATCTCCCATCCGAGTGAGTCCTGCGAGGAGGGCGAGGTCGTGGCCTGCATCAAGGCCGAGATGGAGAAGCTCGGCTTTGACAAGGTGGAGGTCGACGGCCTGGGCAACGTGATCGGCTGGATGGGCGAGGGCGACAAGATCATCGCCATCGACTCCCACATCGACACCGTGGGCATCGGCAACCGTGACAACTGGGAGGCCGACCCCTACGAGGGCTACGAGACCGATGACATCATCTACGGCCGTGGCGGCTCCGACCAGGAGGGTGGCATGGCCAGCGCCACCTACGCGGCCAAGATGATGAAGGACCTGGGCCTCATTCCCGAGGGCTACAAGATCATGGTCGTGGGCTCCGTCCAGGAGGAGGACTGCGACGGCATGTGCTGGCAGTACATCGTCAACAAGTACTTCGACGGTCCCGAGGACGCCCGCGAGAAGATCGAGTTCGTGATCTCCACCGAGCCCACCGACGGTGGCATCTACCGCGGTCACCGCGGCCGCATGGAGATCCGCGTGGACGTCCACGGCGTCTCCTGCCACGGCTCGGCGCCCGACCGCGGCGACAACGCCATCTACAAGATGGCCGACATCATCGCCGACGTCCGCGCCCTCAACAACAACGGCTGCGACGAGTCCACCGACATCAAGGGCCTCGTCAAGATGCTCGACCCCAAGTACAACCCCGAGCACTTCGAGGACGCGCGCTTCCTGGGTCGCGGCACCTGCACCGTGTCGCAGATCTTCTACACCTCGCCCAGCCGCTGCGCCGTGGCCGACTCCTGCGCGATTTCCATCGACCGCCGCATGACCGCCGGTGAGACCTGGGACTCCTGCCTCCAGGAGATCCGCGACCTGCCGAGCGTCAAGAAGTACGGCGACGACGTCAAGGTCTCCATGTACATGTACGACCGCCCGAGCTGGAAGGGCACCGTCTACGAGACCGAGGCCTACTTCCCCACGTGGATCAACGCCGAGAGCGCGGCCCACGTCCAGGCCCTCGTCGACGCGCACCACGCGCTCTATGGCGACGAGCGCATCGGATGTGCGGCCTCCATGGACAAGCGCGCCGGCCGTCCGCTGACCGACAAGTGGACCTTCTCGACCAACTGCGTCTCCATCCAGGGCCGCTACGGCATCCCGTGCGTGGGCTTTGGCCCCGGAGCCGAGAGCCAGGCGCACGCGCCCAACGAGGTCACCTACAAGCAGGACCTCGTGACCTGCGCCGCGCTCTACACCGCCGCGCTCAACCTCTACGACCCGTCCAAGAAGACCGGCGACGTCACCGTCTTCCGCGCCGGCGCGACTGACAACGACATCAAGTAAGAAAGAGCCGCGACCTCACGTCCTTCTCGCCAAGGCGGGCGAGAAGGACGGCGCACGCCCGATCCCCACAAGAAAGGAACCCACCATGGCCAAGGACTTCTCCGCGCTTCTCGACGAGCTCAAGGGCTACGACTTCTCCGGCATGTACAACGCCGACTTCCTGCACACCTGGGACAAGACCACCGACGAGCTGCGCGCCCTCTACGTGGTGGCCGCAGCGCTCCGCAACCTCCGCGAGCGCAACATCTCGCCGCGCATCTTTGACTCGGGCCTCGCCGTGAGCCTCTTCCGTGACAACTCCACGCGCACGCGCTTCTCGTTCTCCAAGGCCACGAACCTCCTGGGCCTCCAGCTCCAGGACCTCGACGAGGGCAAGTCCCAGATCGCCCACGGCGAGACCGTCCGCGAGACCGCCACGATGATCTCCTTCATGGCCGACGTCATCGGCATCCGCGACGACATGTACATCGGCAAGGGCGACGCCTACATGGCCGAGGTCGCCGAGTCCGTGGACGAGGCCTACAAGGACGGCGTGCTCGACCACCGTCCCACGCTCATCTCGCTGCAGTCCGACTCCGACCATCCGACCCAGTCCTCCGCCGACATGCTCTACCTCATCGAGGAGTTTGGCGGCCTGGAGAACCTGCGCGGCAAGAAGGTTGCCGTGACCTGGGCGTACTCGCCGAGCTACGGCAAGCCGCTCTCCTGCCCGCAGTCGCTCATCTCGCTCTTGCCGCGCTTTGGCATGGACGTCACGCTGGCCCACCCCGAGGGCTACGACCTCATGGGCGACCGCGTGGAGGCCGCCAAGACCTACGCCGCCGAGTCCGGCTGCACGTTCCGCCAGGTGAACACGATGGAGGAGGCCTTCGAGGGCGCCGACATCGTCATCCCCAAGAGCTGGGCGCCCTACGCCGCCATGGAGAGGCGCACCAACCTCTACGCCGAGGGCGACGACGCCGGCATCAAGGCGCTGGAGAAGGAGCTGCTCGCCCAGAACGCCACGCACCAGGACTGGTGCTCCACGACCGACCTCATGGCCAAGACGGCAAACGGCCAGGACACCATCTACATGCACCCGCTGCCCGCCGACATCTCCGGCGTCTCCTGCGAGCACGGCGAGGTCATGGCCGACGTCTTTGACATGCACCGCGTGGGCATGTACAAGGAGGCCAGCTACAAGCCCTACGCCATCGCGGCCATGATCTTCCTGCAGAAGGTCAAGGACCCCGTGGCCACCCTCGCGGCGCTCGAGGCCGCGGCCAAGCCCCGCTGGAACCAGGCCTAGTCGCTCGCTTCCCCAGAGTTGCCTAAAAGGGGACAGACCCCTTTTAGGCAACTTTTCTATTCAGGAGAGAAACCATGGGTAAGAGAATCGTCATCGCCCTGGGCGGCAACGCCTTGGGCAACAACCTGCCCGAGCAGATGCAGGCCGTCAAGCACACGGCGCGCGCGATCGTGGACCTCATCGAGCAAGGGAACGAAGTCGTGGTGGCCCACGGCAACGGCCCGCAGGTGGGCATGATCCAGGAGGCCATGACCCAGCTCACGCGCTCCGACCCCGAGAAGTACATCCCGTGCCCGCTCTCGGTCTGCGTGGCCATGAGCCAGGGCTACATCGGCTACGACCTGCAGAACGCCCTGCGCGAGGAGATGCTCGACCGCGGGATAGACGTGGGCGCGGCCACCGTGCTCACGCAGGTTGAGGTGGACCCGGAGGACCCGGCCTTCGCCCATCCCACCAAGCCGATCGGCGCCTTCATGACGCGCGAGGAGGCCGACCGCATGATCGCCGAGCGCGGCTACGACGTGGTGGAGGACGCCGGGCGCGGGTACCGCCGCGTGGTGGCCTCGCCCAAGCCGGTCGGCATCGTGGAGCTGGACACCATCCGCTCGCTCGTGGAGACCAACCACGTGGTCATCGCGTGCGGTGGCGGCGGCATCCCCGTGTTCAAGACCGAGGGCAACCACCTCAAGGGCGCGGCGGCGGTCATCGACAAGGACTTCGCGGCGGCGCGCCTGGCCGAGCAGCTGGACGCGGACTTCCTGGTGATCCTCACGGCGGTGGAGAAGGTCGCCGTGAACTTTGGCAAGCCCGACCAGCGCTGGCTCGACGAGCTCACGCCCGCCGACGTGGAGCGCTACGTGGCCGAGGGCCAGTTCGCGCCCGGCTCGATGCTGCCCAAGGTCCAGGCGGCGCTCGCGTTCGCGCAGTCCGGGCCGGGACGCTCGTCGCTGATCACGCTGCTCGAGCGCGCGGCCGACGGCATCGCCGGCAAGACGGGTACCATCGTACGCGGGTAGGTTCGACGCGCGGCTCTTCTCGCCCGCGCGCTCAGGTGGACGAGACGGACGTTTTTCTCGCCAAATGGGGCGGAAAACGTCTGTTTTCTCCACCTGAGCGTGGGTAGAGAAGAGCTAAGGGCCGAGAAGGACGGCGGGCCGGCGAGAAGGACGGTGAAGCGCGGGCATGAGGCCTGACCTCAGGGCATATCTTCTGGGTGACGACGGGCGCCGGGTCTTTGGGCCCGGTCCCGTCGACCTGCTTGAGCGCGTGGGCGAGCTGGGGAGCCTGCGCGCCGCCGCGATCGACATGGGGATGGCCTACACCAAGGCCACACGCCTCGTGCGCGACGCGGAGCGCGCCTTTGGCTTTGCGCTCACCGAGCGGACCGTGGGCGGCTCCGGGGGCGGAGGCTCCCAGCTCACGCCGGCCGCGCGCGAGCTGATCGAGCGCTACCGGGCGTTCGAGCGGGCCAGCCGCCGCGCGCTCTCCGCCGCCTACGAGACGTGCTTCTCGGGCTTTGGCGACGTGGCGCGCCTGGGCTGCGTGGTCATGGCGTCCGGCGAGGGCTCGCGCTTCGGCGGGGCGCCGGGCGAGAAGCTCGTGGCGCCGCTCGCCGGCGTGCCGGTGCTGGAGCGCACGCTCGCCGCGCTGCCGGCGGACGTGCTGGACGTGGTGGTGGTGACGCGCTGGGACGCGGTCGAGGCGCTGTGCGCGCGGATCGGCGTGCGCTGCGTGCGTGCGCGCGGTCCGCTCAAGAGCGACACGATGCGCGCGGGCCTGGAGGCGCTCGGGCACCGGGCGGGCTGCCTCTTTGTGACCGGCGACCAGCCGCTCCTGCGCGAGGCGAGCGTGCGCGCGATGGTCGCGGCGCTCGTTCGCGAGCCCGGGGCGATCGTGCGCCTGGGCTGGCACGGTCGGGCGGCGAACCCGGTGCTCTGGCCGGGGGACACGCTGGGCGCGCTCGCGCGGCTGGAGGGCGATGCCGGGGGGCGCGTCCTTCTGTCCGGGCATGCCGAGCTCACGGACCGCGTGCGCCTGGTCGAGGCCGCCGACGAGTGGGAGCTTTCGGACGTGGACACGCCCGAGGACCTGGCACGCCTCGAGGGCGCGCTGGCCGAGAGAGAGGAGAGCCGATGAGGAGGATTCTGGCAAACGGCACGCTGGTCACGCCGGAGGGCCTGCGGCGTGCCGACCTCGCGCTGGAGGGCGGGCGGATCGCGGAGATCGCCGCGCGCATCGAGCCCGCCCTCACGGACGTGGTGGAGGACGTGAGCGGCTGCTGGGTGTTCCCCGGCTTCATCGACGCGCACACGCACCTGCAGTGCTGGACCGGCATGGACTGGACGGCCGACAGCTTTGAGACCGGCACGCGCGCCGCAGCCTGCGGCGGGACCACCTGCATCGTGGACTACGCCACGGCCGACCGGGGCGTGACGATGGACGACGCGCTGGCCGAGTGGCACGCGCGCGCCGAGAGCGGTGCCGGCTGCACGGCCAACTACGGCTTCCACATGGCCATTGCCGAGTGGGGCGAGGACTCGCCGGCGCAGATGCGCCGCATGCGCGAGGCGGGCGTCTCGAGCTTCAAGACCTACCTCGCCTACGACCACCTGCGCCTCTCGGACGCGGAGACGCTACGCTGCCTGGAGGTGGTGCGCGACCTGGATGCCGTGCTCTGCGTCCACTGCGAGAACGGCGACGTGGTGAACGAGCTGCAGCGCCAGGTGCTGGCGGCCGGCATCACGGGCCCGGAGGGGCACCCGCTCTCTCGCCCGGCCGAGGCCGAGGCGGACGCCGTCTCCCGCCTGCTCTACCTGGCGCAGATCGCGGGCGCGCGCGTGAACGTGGTGCACCTGTCCACGGAGCTGGGGCTGGCCGCCGTGCGCGCTTCCCGGGCGCGCGGCCAGCGGGGCATCTACGTGGAGACCTGCCCGCAGTACCTCACGCTGGACGACACGCGCTACCTCGAGGCCGGCGACGACGGCTTCGCGGGTGCCAAGTACGTGATGAGCCCGCCGCTGCGCAAGCCGTCGGACGTGCGCGCGCTGCGCGGGGCCGTGCTCGCCGGCGAGGTGGACTCCATCGCGACGGACCACTGCTCGTTCAACCTGCACGGCCAGAAGGACCGGGGTCGCGGAGACTTCACCAAAATCCCCAACGGCGGGCCCGGCATCGAGCACCGCCCGGCCGTGATGGCCACGAGCTTTGAGGGCCAGCTCGGCCCGATGGAGCTCTGCCGGCTGCTCTCGGAGGGACCGGCGCGGACGTTTGGCCTGTGGCCGGAGCGCGGGCGGCTCGCCGTGGGCGCCGCGGCCGATGTCTGCGTGTGGGACCCGTCCGCGCGCTGGACCATCAGCGCGGCGACGCAGCATCAGGCCGTGGACTACACGCCGTGGGAGGGCTTCGAGGCGCACGGGCGCGCTCACCTCGTCTACGTGGGCGGCGAGCTCGTGGCCCGTGACGGCGAGCCCTGCGGCCCCACCCCCGGCCGCTACGTGGCAAGATAGCGTTAATCGCGCGCGGCGCCCGCTGCCCGCGCGCCCAAGACAAAGGAGAAGAACATGGCACTCGAGGCAATCGTCACCGACAAGGCGCCTGCGGCGCTCGGCCCCTACTCCGCGGCGGTGGCCGCGACCGGCACGCGCGCGATCCACGTGTCCGGCCAGCTGCCGATCGACCCGGCGACCGGCGAGTTCGCCGGCGAGGACATCCAGGCCCAGACGCGCCAGAGCCTCACCAACATCAAGAACATCCTCGAGGCCGCCGGCGCCTCCATGGCCGACGTGGCCGAGGTCACCGTCCTTCTCGACGACATCGCCGACTTCGGCGCCATGAACGAGGTCTATGGCGAGTTCTTCACCGCGCCGTATCCCAGCCGCGCCGCCTTCGAGGTGGCCGCGCTGCCCAAGGCCGCCAAGGTCGAGATCAAGGCCGTGGCCTACCTGTAGGCTCTGCCACACGCCTGAGCGGCCCGTCCGGAGCGCACCCAGCGCCCGGGCGGGCCGACGCTTTTCTCGGCCGTCCTTTTGCTTGGCCACAAACCTCACAGGTGGTAGGTCTATTTTCATGCATACGTTGCGTAGATAAACCTAAGTATTATATCGTTAAAAATGACAAACACCACCTGTGAGGTTTTAGCGAGGTGATGTGGCGCTGCCGGCGCGCAGGCTGCCCGTGACGGCCGGCACGTCGAGCAGGGCGGCGAGGTCGCGTGAGCGCTCGGGGGCGACGTCGGCCTGGTTGACGAGGGCGACGTCGGCGAGGGCCTCGGCGTTGGCCGCGCGGGCGACGAGCTCCGGGGTGGCGGGGTCGTCCGGCAAGCAGCCGGCGAGCTCGCAGAAGAGCTCCGGGCGGTGCACGGCTTCGCGCACAGGGCGGTCGAGGCCGGAGGCGCCGAGCACGAGGACCGTGCGGCCGGAGCACGCGGGGATGACGGGCTCCCAGGCGGCGTGCGCCTTGAGCGGCAGCCGCCGGGCGCCGTCGGCCTCCACAAGGACGTAGTCCGCGAGGGACGCCAGCGCGTCGACGCCGAGCTCGGGGGTCACGAGCTTGCCGTTCTTCTCGGCCTGCGACCCCACGCAGACGACGCGCGACTTCGCGAGGGCGGCACGCACGTCGTTGACGTCGGCCGAGGCCGCGAGCGGCACGTTCGGGAACGGCAGGATGTGCGTCGTGGTGGTGAGCACAACCGTGCCCGGCAGCTCGCGCGCGAGTGCCGCGAGGAGCGACGTCTTGCCGCCGCTGCCGATGACCGACGTCACGCCGGGCCTTACGCCCAGAGTCTCTGCCAGCGCCATGCTCATCGCCCCCTTTGTGCTCCTCGACACAATCCTACCGTCTGCCGCATTGTAGTTTCCAAACTATAACGCTGTATTACTCTTTGTTTGGATGCCAAACTCATTTTTCGACGACGTCAGGAGGAGACATGCCCACGCCTGCCACCCTCGAGCTCCCGCGCACCTTCGAGGAGTTCAACGAACAGCGCCGCCAGAGCTTTCTCAAGGTGAAGGACTTCAAGCAGGCGGGCGGGCGTCTGGTGGGCTATCTCTGCAGCTACACACCGCTCGAGGTAATTGATGCCGCGGGTGCCTCCGGGGTGGGGCTCTGCGGCACCTCCGACGAGGTCATCCCCGCGGCAGAGGAGGTCCTGCCGGCCAACCTCTGTCCGCTCATCAAGTCCACCTACGGCTTTGCATACTCGCAGAAGTGCCCGTTCACGCACTTCAGCGACCTCATCGTGGGCGAGACCACCTGCGACGGCAAGAAGAAGATGTACGAGCTGCTAAACGAGCTCAAGCCCACCTATGTGCTGCATCTGCCGCAGGGACGCTCGCGCGAGCACGAGCGCGAGGGCTGGTACCAGGAGGTCGTTGGTCTTAAACGGGCGCTCGAGCAACTCTACGGCATCCAGATCACCGACGACGCCCTGCGTGAGGCTGCGCGTCTGCGCAACCGTCTGCGCCGCGCGATCCTGGCCCTCTACGACCTGCAGCGGAGCGTGCCGCCGGCGATGAGCGGCGTTGAGCTCATGAGCACGATGTTCGCGGGCACGTTCAACTTTGACGTGCGCGCGTATGTGGAGAGCCTCGAGCGCCTGTGCGAGCAGCGCCGCGCGGAGGCCCAGGCAGGCGGCAGCCCTATCAGCGCGGGCGCCAAGCGCATCCTCATCACCGGCTGTCCCGTGGGCGGCGTCATCAACAAGGTGGGTGCCACGATCGAGCGCAACGGCGGCGTGGTAGTCTGCGAGGACGACTGCTCCGGCGAGCGCACCAACCGCTTCATGGTGGACGAGGACGCACCTGATATCCTGCGCGCGATCGCCGAGCGCTACCTCAAGATCAACTGCTCCGTCATGACGCCAAACGACGACCGCTTTGCCGCGACGCTCGAGATGGCGGGGAAGTACCAGGTGGACGGCGTGATCGAGTGCGTGCTCACGGCGTGCCACACCTTCAACGTGGAGTCCGCGCGCATGGAGCGCGCCGTGGAGGGCGCGGGCATCCCGTACATGAAGGTGGAGACCGACTACTCCGCCGGCGACATGGGTCAGCTCGAGACGCGCATCGCCGCGTTCATCGAGACGCTGTAGGGGGCGAGAAGAACGTGCCGTCCGGGCGCCTGGGCATAGGTGTTGACATCGGCTCCACGGCCACGAAGGTCGCCATGGTGGACGCCGCTGGCGAGCTCGTGCGCACCGAGCTCATGCCCACAGGCTTCTCCAGCGTGGACGCCGCCGAGCGCGCCCGCGCGGCGATGGGGGCGTGCAAAGGGGAGAGATACCTTTCGACGCTCGACCCGCGCGTGGTGGCGACGGGCTACGGGCGCGTGGCGGTGCCGTACGCGGACAAGGTCGTGACCGAGATCACGTGCCACGGGCGCGGTGCCGCGCGGCTCTTTGGGCCCGGCGGAACCGTGATCGACGTGGGCGGCCAGGACACCAAGGTCATTCGCCTGCGCGGCGGTCGCGTGTTCAAGTTTGTGATGAACGACAAGTGCGCGGCGGGCACCGGGCGCTTCCTGGAGGTCATGGCAGACCGGCTGGGCGTGAGCCACGACGAGCTGGCTGCGCTCGCACGTGCCGGCGAGCCGACGCAGATCTCCAGCATGTGCACCGTCTTCGCCGAGAGCGAGGTCATCAGCCTCGTCGGTCGCGGCGAGCCGCGCGAGAACATCGCGCGCGGCGTGATCGAGAGCGTGGTGGGCCGCGTGGCTGCGCTCGTGGGGTCGGCGGGCGGCATGGCGCCGTACTACCTCACGGGCGGGCTCTGTGACAATGAGTACGTGGTGGAGCGGCTTGGCGAGAAGCTCGGCGCGCCCGTGACCACCTGCCCGGAGGCACGCTACGCGGGTGCCCTCGGTGCGGCGCTCATGGCACTGGAGCTGGGGTAGGCTGTACGAGACGCGGGCCGAGGTTCTTCTCGCCCGCCGAGTGAGGCCCGGACGGGCCGGATGGGAGAGAACATGGCAGACACGGTGCTCACGATCGACGCGCGGGGCGAGGCGTGCCCCATCCCCGTGGTGCGGACCCTCAAGGCGCTGGGCGCGCTGGCAGGCCCGGGCAGCGTGGAGACCCTCGTGGACAACGAGATTGCGGTCCAGAACCTCACGCGCATGGGTGAGGGCAAGGGCTGCACGGTGGCGAGCGAGCGCCTGGGCGAGAAGGAATGGCGCGTGACCGTGACCACGGACGTGGCGCTGGGCGTGAGCGACGCGGAGGCGGAGTCGGCGACGTGTGAGGTACCGGGCACACCGGTTGCAGCGCCCGCGCCGAAGAACGTCGTGGTGGCCATCACCTCCGAGTGCATGGGCACCGGCGACGACGTGCTGGGGCGCAAGCTCATGGGGAGCTTCGTGTACTCGCTCACGCAGCTCGACGAGCTGCCCGCGACCGTGCTGCTCTACAACGGCGGCGCGCACCTCAGCTGCGAGGGGTCGGCGGCGCTCGAGGACCTGCGCGGCTTGGCGGCTTCCGGCGTGGAGGTGCTCACCTGCGGAACCTGTCTCGACCACTACGGCATCGCGGACACGCTGGCCGTGGGCGAGGTCACCAACATGTACGTGATCGCGCAGCGGCTCACGCAGGCGAGCCTCGTGGTGCGGCCGTAGGGGCGTGCGGTGACGCGCGTGCGGGTGCCGTCGTTGGTGGTGACGTTTCCCACCACGGCGGCGGCGCTGTCCTGCGAGGAGTGCTGCGAGCGGCGCAGCCTGGGCGGGCGGATGATTCCGGTCCCGGGGCAGGTGGCAGCCGGGTGCGGGCTGGCGTGGAAGACGGCGCCCGAGGCGCGCGACGAGCTTGCGGCAGCGCTCGCCGCCGACGGCGTCCCCGTGGAGGCCATGACCATAATCGAGCTTCTGGAGTTCTGTTAATTGGGGACAGTCCCCAATTAACAGAAATAATTTATGTAAATTGGGGACTGTCCCCAATTTACAGAAGGACGTGGGGCCGATGATTTACCTGGACAACGCGGCGACGACGATGCGCAAGCCGCAGGAGGTCGTGGATGCCGTCGTCGCAGCGATGGGCTCACTCGGCAACGCGGGGCGCGGCGCGTCCGCGGGCGCGCTCGACGCCGGCCGTGTGGTGCAGCGCTGTCGCGAGGCGGTGGCGGCGCTCCTGGGCTGCCCGCGCGCCGACCACGTGTGCTTCTCGGCCAACGCGACGGCGGCGCTCAACGCCGCGCTGTCCGGCCTGGTGGGGCCGGGGGAGCGCGTGGTGACCACGGTGCTGGAGCACAACTCCGTGCTGCGCCCGCTCGCACGTCTGGCGGACGAGCGGGGCGTGGACGTGACGTGCGCCGGCTGTGACGCGCACGGGTTTCTCGACATGGACGAGCTCGAGCGGCTGGTCACGCCGGGGACAAACCTCGTGGCGGTGACGCACGCGTCCAACGTGACGGGCAACCTCGTGGACGTGGCCCGCGTGGCCGAGATCGCGCATGCGGCGGGTGCGCTCTGCCTGGTGGACGCGTCGCAGACGGCGGGTGCGGTGCCGCTGGACATGGCTGCGATGGGTATCGACGTGGTGTGCTTCACCGGGCACAAGGGCCTCATGGGCCCGCAGGGCACGGGCGGCATGGCGGTGGCCGAGGGCGTGGAGGTGCGGCCGTGGGCCGAGGGCGGCTCCGGCGTGCACTCCTTTGAGCGGCGGCACCCGCTGGAGTGGCCCACGCGGCTGGAGGCGGGGACGCTCAACGCCCACGGCCTGGCCGGCCTTGCGGCGGGCGTTGCGTTTATCGAGAAGAACGGCGGGCCCGCTGCGGTGGGCGCGCGCGAGCACGCGCTGGCGCGGCGGCTGTGGGAGGGCGTGCGCGACGTGCCGGGTGTGACGGTCTACGGCGGCTGGCCCGTGGCACCCGACCGCTGCGGATCCGTGGTGGCGCTGAACGTTGACGGGCTGGATTCCGCGGAGGCGGCGGACGCGCTCTCTGCGGGCTGGGGCATCGCGTGTCGCGCCGGTGCCCACTGTGCACCGCTCATGCACCGCGCCCTGGGGACCGAACGCCAGGGCATCGTTCGCTTGAGCTGTGGCTGGTTCAACACGGAGGATGAAATCGACACCGCCATCTCTGCCATCCGAACCATCGCCGCATAAGCAAAAACGGGGCGTGTTTATCGCTGCCGCTTTTTTGGGACAGGTTCGGACCCGGGGCTTGGGATTCCCGGGCTTGTCCCAAAAAAGCTGCGCCAGCAAACACGTCCCGTTTTGGGAGCCGTCTGGGTGCGAATGGCCGCCGTTCGCGACGTTGGGCGGTGGGGCAAACATTTTGTGAGGTAGACTTACTTGTTGGAAGTAGGCGTCGCGCAGAGCGTTATATTTTTGAAAATATAACGTTGACGAGGAGGTTTCCGGACATGCTGGTCGTGATTCGCGGGGCGGGGGACATCGCATCGGGCATCGCGCTGCGGCTGCGTCGTGCGGGCATGCAGGTCGTGATGTGCGACCTTGCGGTCCCCACGTCCATCCGGCGCACCGTGTGCTTCTCCGAGGCCATCCGCCTGGGTGAGACGCGCGTGGAGGGCGTGCGCGGCGTGCTCTGTGCGGACGCGATGGCGGCACGTGCGGCAGCGGCGGCGGGCGACGTGGCCGTGCTCGTGGACCCCGAGGCCGCCTGTGTGCGCGAGCTCGCGCCGGACGCCCTGGTGGACGCGATTCTGGCCAAGCGCAACCTCGGCACCACGCGCGACCTGGCGCCCGTCGTCATTGGCGTGGGCCCCGGCTTCACCGCGCGCGAGGACTGCGACGCCGCCGTGGAGACGATGCGCGGCCACTACCTGGGGCGCGTCTACTACGAGGGGTCGCCCATCCCCAACACGGCGGTGCCCGGGCTCATCGGCGGCTACGCGGGCGAGCGCGTGATGCGCGCGCCGGCGGACGGCGTCTTCGAGCCGTGCGTGGAGATCGGCGCGCAGGTGGCGGCCGGTGACGTCTGCGCCACGGTGGCCTGCGAGCCCATGCACGCCACGATTGATGGCGTGGTGCGGGGGCTCCTCCAGGCGGGCGTCCCCGTGCACACGGGCATGAAGTGCGGCGACGTGGACCCGCGCTGCCACCCGGAGTACATCGAGAGCGCCTCCGACAAGGCGCGGGCCGTGGGCGGCGGCGTGCTCGAGGCGATTCTCGCGCTCTCGGGCGCGATGGACGATAAGGACATGCACGCCGAGAAGAACGTCCGTCCCGTCAACGGCTCCCTCTCCGACGAGGGCTTCGTCTCCGCGCTCGTGCACGAGCTCGGGGCCGGGCGGCGCGTGGGACTGGCGAGCCTGCTCGCGACGCGTGGCTCGATGCCGCGCCACGAGGGCGCGCGGTTGGCCGTGACCGAGGACGGCCGCCTGCTCGGGACCGTCGGCGGCGGCGCGATCGAGCGGCTGGCCATCGAGCGCGCCCGTGCGGCGCAGGCGGGCGGCGCACCGAGCCTCGAGTGGTACCACACCGGGGACGCCATGGCCTGTGGTGGCGACGCGCTGCTCGCCGTGCGCGCGCTCACGGTCGACGACCTGCCCGTTCTTCTCGCCGCGCGGGGCGCCCTCCGGCGCGACGAGCCCGTCACCGTGACGGAGCGCTGGGCCGACCCCGCCGCGCCGACGCTTGAGGTGGGCCCCGCCGCGCGCCTGACCGCCCCGACCTGGGACGACGCCTGCGCCATCTACCGCGAGCCCGTTGCCGCGCCGAGCCGCCTCCACGTCTTTGGCGCCGGGCACGTGGGAGCCGCGCTCGTGGGCCTGGCGGCGCAGGCGGGCTTTGAGGTCCACGTCTACGACGACCGCCCGGAGCTCGCCACGCCTGCCAACCTCCCGGCGGCGGCATCCGTGACCTGCGGTGCGTTTGACGAGCTCGCCGTCGGCGCCGCCGTCGGCCCACGTGACTCCGTCGTCGTGCTTACGCACGGGCACGCCCACGACGAAACGGTCCTTCTCGCCGTGCTGACGCGCGACGTCCAGCCCGCCTACGTGGGCTGCATCGGCAGCGCTCGCAAGGCGGCCCTCGCGCGTGAGCACCTCAGGGCTGCCGGCGTGCTGGCCGAGCGCGTTGACGCCGTGGCCATGCCGATTGGCCTCGCCATCGGCGCCGTCACGCCCGCCGAGATCGCGCTCTCCATCGTCGCGCAGCTCGTCCACCGGCGTGCCGAGCGTCGCGGTGCGGGGCCGGGGAAGGGCGAGCGCGCATGACCGCCGCCCTGCGCAGACATCCCGGCCGCATCATCGCCCTTCTCGGCGCGCTGCTTGTCGCCACCGTGCTCGCGTCGCTGGCGCTCGGCCGCTACCCCATCGGTCCTGCGGACGCGCTCGAGCTCCTGGCCTCCCGCATCGCCCCCGGCCTCGGCGACTTCTCCGCGCAGCAGGAGACGCTCTTCTTCAACGTGCGCCTGCCGCGCATCCTGCTCGTGATCCTCGTGGGTGCGAGCCTCTCGGCCGCCGGCGCCGCCTTCCAGGGCATCTTCCAGAACCCGCTCGTCTCGCCGGACTTCCTCGGCGCGTCGCAGGGCGCGGCCTTCGGCGCGTGCTGGGCCATCCTCGCGGGCGCGGGCTCGCTTGCGATCTCCGGCTCGGCCTTCGTCGTCTCGCTCGCCGCGGTGGGCATCGTGCTGCTGGTGAGCGGCCGTGCGCGCGGCAACCGGATCCTCGTGACCGTGCTCGCCGGCATCATGGTGAAGTCGCTCTTCGAGGCCGGCGTCTCCTACGCCAAGCTCGTGGCCGACCCGTCCAACCAGCTACAGGCCATCACGTTCTGGCTGCTCGGCTCGTTCACCGGCGCCAAGACGGCCGACCTCGCGCTGGCGGCGGGCCCCATCGCGATCGGCCTCGTCGGGCTCATGGCTATGCGCTGGCGCCTCAACGTCCTCACGATGTCCGACGACGAAGCGCTCTCCATGGGCGTCAACGCCCCGCGCGTCCGCGCCGTGGCCGTGCTCTTCTCGGCGCTCGTGACGGCGGCGAGCGTGGCGGTCTCCGGCCTCATCGGCTGGGTGGGGCTCGTGGTGCCACACCTCTCGCGCGGCCTGGTGGGCAGCGACTACCGGCACCTCCTGCCGGCCAGCATGCTCGCGGGCGCCACGTTTCTCCTGGTGGTGGATGACATCGCGCGCCTTGCGCTCACGGCCGAGATCCCCATTGGCATCCTTACGTCCGTGGTGGGCGCGCCGTTCTTCCTGTGGCTCATCGTGAAGCGGGGGCGCGGCTGACATGAGCTTTGAGATCTCCGGCCTGAGCTTTGCCTACGGCGACCATGCGGTGCTCGAGGGCGTGAGCCTCTCCGTCGCGGACGGCGAGCTCGCGTGCGTGCTCGGGCCCAACGGCGTGGGCAAGACCACGCTCTTCCGCTGCGTCCTGGGCCTCGAGCGGCCGCGCGCGGGGACCATCCTCGTGAACGGCCGGCCGCTCGGGGAGCTCACGGTAGCCGAGCGCGCTCGAGAGATGGCCTTCGTCCCGCAGAGCCACGCGCAGGTCTTTGACTACGAGGTGCTCGACGTGGTGCTCATGAGCGCGGCGTCGCGCCTGGGGCCGCTGCGCGCGCCGGGCGCGGCCGAGCGCGCCCGCGCCGAGGAGGCGCTCGAGCGCGTGGGCGTGGCGCACCTCGCGCATCGGAGCTTCATGCAGGTCTCGGGCGGGGAGCGGCAGCTCGTCCTCATCGCCCGGGCCATCGCGCAGGACGCGCGCTCGATCGTGATGGACGAGCCCACGAGCGCGCTCGACTTTGGCAACACGGCGCGCGTGATGGCGGTCGTGCGGCGGCTCGCGCGCGAGGGGCTCTCGGTCATTGCGTCCACGCACGCGCCCGACCTGGCCTATCTCTACGCGGACACGGTGCTCGCGCTGGACGGTGGGCGCGTCCGCGCGTGCGGGCCGCCGTCCGAGGTCATCACGGGGCCGCTCCTGAGCGAGCTCTACGGCCTGCCCGTGGAGGTCAGTTCGCTCCACGACGACCGGGTGCGCGCCTGCGTGCCGGCCTGTGAATTGGGGACAGTCCCCAATTAACAGAAAAAATTTATGTGAATTGGGGACTGTCCCCAATTCACAGGCGGGAGGGAGAAGAAGTGAGGAGAAGGACGTTCTTGTCGGCGGTCGCGGCGCTTGCGGTGGCGGCGTCGCTCGGGGCGTGCGGCGGCGCGCCGGCTGCGGAGCCCGTGCCCACCGACCAGGCGACGCGCGTGGTCACGGACTCGCTCGGGCGCGAGGTGGAGATCCCGGCCGAGGTCGAGCGCATCGCGGCCTCCGGCCCCGTGGCCCAGCAGGTGCTGCTCACGGTGGCTCCGGAGCGCCTGGTGGGCCTCTCGAGCGAGCTCACGGACGAGCAGCTCGCCTACCTCGGCGAGGACCTCGCCAACCTGCCGGTCTTTGGCCAGATCTACGGCGGCAAGGGGGACTTCAACAAGGAGGCCGTGGCCGCTGCGGACCCGCAGCTGATCATCGACGTCGGCGAGGCCAAGGACTCGCTCGCCGAGGACCTGGACGCGCTTCAGGAGCAGCTGGGCATCCCGTGCGTGCACATCGACTCGACCGACCTTCACAGCTACGCCGACCTCTATGACCAGCTCGCCGACATCCTGGACTCCGAGAAGGCGGCCGAGCTCGCGGACTACTGCCGCGACGCCGTGGCCGAGGTCGAGGCCGTCGTCGCGGAGGTCCCCGAGGACGAGCGCCCGCGCGCGGCGTACCTGCTCGGCGACACGGGCACCAATGCGATGGCGCGCGGAGGCTTCCAGTCCGGCATCATCGACCTGTGCTCCGATAACGTCGTGGTGGTGGACGACCCATCGTCCAGCGGCAAGGGCAACGAGATCGGCCTCGAGCAGATCGCGCTCTGGGACCCCGAGCTCATCGTCTTCGTGGGCGACTCGATCTATGACACCGTGGGCGACGACCCCGCGTGGGCCGAGCTCAGCGCCATCAAGTCTGGCAACTACTTCCGCGCGCCGAGCGTGCCGTACAACTGGATCTCCATGCCGGCGTCGGTCAACCAGATCATCGGCCTGCAGTGGTACGCGCGCCTGTGCTACCCGGACCGCTTCGACGACGACTTGCGCGACGTGGTGGAGGAGTACTACCAGCTCTTCTACGGCCACGATCTCACGGACGAGGAGTACGACGCGCTGATGGCCGGCGCCGTGCGGGAGTAGTGCCGGGGGGCCTTTAGGGGCTGGCTTCTGAGGACTGACCGGAAATTAGCATACACTGGCAAGCCAGTACGCTACGTTTGCCCAGTTGGCTATCTGAAAACGTTAACCCAGTGTATGCTAATTTTCCGGACCGTGCGAAGATCGCTCGCCGAGAAGAACCTCGCGCAGGCGGCGGGCGCCCGATTCATCGGGTCGGACGAGCTCGACGGGGCCCCACGCGCCCTGCAGGCGCGCGGCGACCTCCTCGGCGAGTGCCGCGCGCACGACGACGAGCGCGTGCGGCCAGGCGGGCGCGGGACCGGCGTCGAGCAGCTCAAGCCCTGCGGTGAGCCCGCCGCCGCAGCGCAGCTCGAGCGGGCCGATCTCGTCGATGACAAGAAGGCCGGGCCGCACGTCCTTCTCGTCCGCCCGTGTCCGCAGCTCGGCGAGGTGCGCGTTCACGTGCGCGAGTGCCGTCGGGTCAAAGTCCCAGCCGCATCTGTTAATTGGGGACTGTCCCCAATTAACAGGCGTGGCGAGAAGGACGCGCTCGCGCGAGGGCAGCAGCACGTTCTCTATCCCAAGCTTCTCGCCGTCGAGCCAGACGCCCGGCGCGAGCACGCCGCGCACGGGAACCCCCGTCGCCTCGAGCTCGCCCACACACGCCTGGAGCCACGTGGTCTTGCCCGTTCGGATGCCTCCGGTGAGAATGAACAGCATGCCGCCTCCCGACTACCCGACTGGAGGACATGATGACAGACCCTTGGTCGCTCTATGACCGGATGATCGCCCAGATTCCCGGGGACGTGCTCGTGCGGCACGTGGTCATGGGCGCGCACCACTGCCTCGTCGAGGCGGAGTGCGGGACGGGCGTGGCCGCGCTCCATCGCGGCGGCCCGCGCCTGCGCATGGAACGCGGTTGGGCGGGCCGCCCGCTGCGCGCGCTCGCGGCGTGCGCGAGGTCCTGGGACTTCGAGGTCGCGTCGGTGGGCGTCGCGGCGCTCAACGCCTGGCACAACCAGCGCGGGCGGCTGGGCGCTCTGGGCCTGGTCGCGGACGCGGAGAGCACGGACCCGTTCGTGTTCCTGGCCCCCGTGGCCGCGCGCATGGCGGCCGAGAAGAACGACGGCTCGCGGCCGCGTGCGGTGGTGATCGGCCACTTCCCGCACCTCGCGGCCCTGGCCGAGCACGCGGACGTTGCCGTGCTGGAGCGCGCCGCCCGCGTGGACACGGACCTGCCGGACACCGCCTGCGAGTACCTGCTGCCGGGTGCGGACCTTGTCATCATGACGGGCATGACGCTCGCCAACAAGACCATGCCGCGCCTGCTTGAGCTCTCGCGCGACGCGCTCGCCTGCGTGGTGGGCCCCTCGGCCACGATCTGCGCGCCGGTGCTGGACGCGGGCGCCGACCTCGTCGCCGGCAGCGTGGTCGCCGACGCCGAGCTGGCTCGCGAGGTCGTGACCTGCGGCGCCCCGCTCCACGGCTCCGGCGCCCTCGAGCACGTGCTCGTGGTCGGATCTCGTGGTCGCGAGGCGCTTGCGGGCCGACCCTAGAGCTCGCGCCGCTCGTAGAGCTTGAGGGAGAGCGCGGCGGAGGCGGCGAGCACCACGGCGGAGACGGCCATGCACGCCGCCACGCCGCACGCCATGCCGGCAGGCGTCTCCAGCGCCTCGAGCAGGCCGGAGAGCAGGTCCAGCCCCGGGATCCCGCCGTCGAGCATCCCGCTGTTGCCGAGCACCGCCACCGGCACCACGAAGAGCAGCACGATCACCGTGGGCAGGATCTGCGTGGCGCGCGTCTGGCCCAGGCGGAAGTAGATCGGCGTCACGACGCCCGCCACCACGGAGCCGATGAGCAGGGTGAAGCTCGTCACGAAGAGCATCGGCCCCATGAGCTCCGCGTCAAACGAGAACGCCTCGCCCACCTCGCCGCCGATCCCGAGCGCGCCCATCACGCCCATGGCGAGAAGCGCGCCCACGAGGCCCACGACCATGCCCATGAGCCCGAGCGTCACGATGGCGGCGTAGCGGCCGAGCACCACGTCGCGCCGGGAGAGCGGCAGCGTGAGGCGGAAGAGCCCCCAGTGGTTGAGCTCGTCGTAGGCGGCGAGGCCCATCGCGCCCATCATGAAGAACATGCAGGTGAGGGTCGCCGGCATCGCAAGCGGCGTCTGCATGCCCACGCCGATGCACAGGCTCACCAGAAGCCCCAGGCCCAGGAGCTGCCTCGCGTAGTCGCGGAACACCGCCATCTCGATCAGGTATGCGCGCCTCATTATCGGACACCGCCCTTCAGCGTGAGTGCCAGGTAGTCGTCAATGGTCATGCGGTCCACCGGGATCTCCGGGAAGCTCTCGGCAAAGGCGAAGCGGTCGGGGACCAGCACGTCGATGCCGTAGTCGTGCCGCAGGTAGCGGAGGTCGCGCTCCGGGATGACGCCCGAGTCCGCGATCTTCTCGAGGTCCGCCACGCGGCAGCGCGCGATGCCCATCTCGTCGGTGATGGCGTCCTTGGGCAGGTCAAAGACGATGCATCCCGCCTCGATGCAGACGATCCGGTCCGCGATGCGCTCCAGGTCGCTCGTGATGTGGCTGCTCATGAGGACGGCGCGGCCCGGCTCGGCCACGAAGTCCCGCAGGCGGTCGAGCACCTCGTCGCGCGCCATCGGGTCCAGGCCCGCCGTGGCCTCGTCCAGGATGAGCAGGCGTGCGTCATGGGAGAACGCGCAGGCCAGGGAGAGCTTCATGCCCATGCCGCGGGAGAGCTCCTTCACGGTCTTGCGCGCGTCCAGGCCGAGCTCCGCCGTCAGGCGAGAGAAGCGGTGCGCGTCCCAGGTTGCGTAGGCGCGCCCGTAGATGCGGCCCACGTCCGCAACGCGCAGGTGCTCCGGCAGCGAGATGGCGTCAAAGACCACGCCCACCTGCTCCTTGGTGGCCGCGCCCGAGGGGCGGGAGAGCTCGTCGCTGGGGGTGCCCAGCACGCTTGAGGTGCCGCCGTCGGTGGGGAAGAGGCCGAGAAGGGCCTTGATGGTGGTGGACTTGCCGGCGCCGTTCTGGCCGACGAAGCCCACGACCTCGCCCTCGCTCACGGTGAGGTCAACGCCCTCGAGGGAGAACCCCTCGTAGTGCTTGGTGAGGCCGTGCGCCTCGATGAGTGCGCTCATGCTGACGTCCTTTCCGCGCGAGGTCCCTCTCGCGCGCTACTCCAGTACCAGGGCGAGCATCTCGGTGAGCTCGTCGTCCGTGAGGCCGCAGGCCCGTCCGCGCTCAACGGCGCGGGCGAGAAGCCCCTCGACCTCCCGCAGCTGCTCCTCGCGGATGAGCTCGGCGTTGCCGCCGGCGACGAAGCTGCCCTTGCCCTGCACGGTCTCGATGAGGCCGGTTGCCTCCAGGTCCGCGTAGGCGCGCTTGGTGGTGATCGCGCTCACGCGCAGGCTGTTGGCGAGGGCCCGGATGCTGGGGAGCTGCTCGCCCTCCGTGAGCTGGCCGGTCACGATCGCGGCCTTGATCTGGGCGGTGATCTGCTCGTAGATGGGCTTGCCGCTCGAGTTCGAGATGATGATGTCCAAGCCGTGTCCTTCCCTGCTGGCCCGCCGGACGTCTCCTGCGAGCCTACCGTGTATACCCGGTAAGTACAGTATATACTCACCTATACACAGTGCAAGCGAGAACGGGAAGTTTTTTCCGACGATGTGCGGGCGCGCTGTGTCGGGTTCCTCTCGCCGGCCGGCACTCATGAGTGCCGGCAAGACATCACGCTTCAGCCGACACCTCTCACCAGATTCCAAGAAGGCGCCGACACTCCTGCGCGAAAAGGGCTCCCGCAGCCGACACTCCCAGCCGGCACTCATGAGTGTCGGCGGCAGAGGGGAACGTGCCGAGAAGAACGTGCATCGCGCGATGCGTTCATCAGGAGGGGGGGTTATGACGGCCTCCGCAGGACCTTCTCCAGGCACAGCTGTCCCCCTGGCTACCATGGTCAGCGATTCCATCCGAAGATCGAGGCGCAGGAGCTGGGTGCAGCGCTGTACGTACAGGGGTGCGGGGCTCCCGCATAGATGGTCTGAAAGCGCGGCGAAGTGAGCCGTGCTGGCCGCGGTTGGAGGATGCTGGTTATCCCCGCAGCTCGGACGGGCTGTAAAGCACTTTATGCAGCGAAGCGTGCGTCCTCTGACTACGTTGGGGGCGTCGGCGAGGTTGCGAGGGATGAGGAAGCGCATGGACATCGGCAACCAGATTCGTGAACGGCGCACGCGGCTCGGGCTCTCCCAGAACGAGCTGGCGCAGAGGCTCTACGTGAGCCGCGTCACGGTGAGCCACTGGGAGACCTCGAAGACCCTGCCCGACGTCCAGAGCATGCTCCTGCTCGCCAACCTCTTCGGCACCACGATCGACGAGCTAGTGAGAGGGGACGTGGACGAGATGCGTGAGATGGTCGAGAAGAACGAGCGGAGGACGAGGGCGTTCGCCATGGCGCTGGGGGGCGGTCGAGGTCGCGGTGATCGCAGTACTCGTTCTCATAGAGGTGGTGGGGCGCGCCTATCTTGAGCTGGTGCTGCGTCTGCTGCTCGCGGTGCTGGTGGTGGCATCTGCCGTGGTCGCCTCCGTCGCGCGGCGCCAGGAGGGCGGGCGTGACGCCAAGAGCGCGGCGGAGCTTCTGGGGGCGGCGTCGGGTGACCCGGTGGAGGCGGCGCAGGAGAGTGTCTCCGCCAACGTCATGCGGGTGGTACTCCAGGTGTTCGTGGGGCTCGCCGTGGGCATCGGCGTGCTCGTGTTGGGCAGCCTGCTGCTTGACGCGTGAGGATTCATCGGGCCTGTGGCGGCCGTCGGCGTCGTTGTTGCGCTGGTGGCGGCGCGGATGCTGGGCCGTTATGCCCGCCCCGTGTGGACGGAGGCCATCCTGCCGGCAATCTGGGTCGTAGGCGCGATTGCCCTCGGCACTGCGACGGGCGGCCTCGGCACGCCGCGCGGCTGGATTGCCGTTGCGGGCGGCGCCATCTCGCTCCTTGCGCTCTGGGCGATCGGGCGGAGGCGGCGAGGGTAAGGTGCTGCCTCGCCGGAATCGACGAGGCCGTTGGGTGCCCCAAGGGAGCCTCCTACGGGGCGTCTCCGCGTCTCTGTGCATCCATGTACCCCCTGCGGGTACAATCGCCTCAGACCTTCCCTCCCGAGGAGGCACGCATGACGACGGACCTCTAGCCGATGACGCCTAATGCTTTCGCTATCGGATGGAGGGACAGCTATGTCGAGAATCAGGGAGATGCTGTCCGGTGAGTACGGGCTGCTGGACGAGTTCCTGTACCAGGCGATCCACACCGAGCCGGACGAGCCGCGCCCGCCGCGCTCCGTGACCGCAGACCCGGCGCTGCGCGCCTACGTCGAGGGTTTCGGCCGAACCGGCGACGTCGCCGTCTGCGCCGAGGAGGACGGCGATGTCGTGGGGGCCGCCTGGGCGCGCCTCATGCGCGGCTACGGCTTCGCGGGGGACGGCGTGCCGGAGCTCGCCGTCTCCGTCCTGCCGGGCCATCGCGGCCGCGGGCTGGGAACCGCCTTGCTCTCCTCCCTCATCGAGCGGTGCTCCGAGCTCGGCTGCCCCGCGCTGTCACTCTCGGTGCAGCGCTCCAACCCCGCCGCGCGACTCTACGAGCGGCTTGGCTTCCAGGAGATCTCCGGCGACGACAGGGAGGCCGTGATGGCGCTCCCGCTCGGCGGACGCGACGAGAGCGCCCGAGGGGGAGTCCTTCGCCCGTGCCCCGGCTCCCCAATTATCCCATGGGGTGCGTCGGGGCCGGCGGCGCGCCCGGTATAATCGGGAGCGTAAGCCCGGCCAAAGGAGGCGCGCCTTGGACCTCTCGCGCATAGACGCCCGTCTGCTCTCGCACCCCGGCGCCACGAAGGCCCTCCACGAAACGTGGGGGTGGATGGTCTACTGGGTGGGCGGCAGGCAGTTCGCCTGCGAGTTCACCGCTTCTCCCGACGCGAAGCCGCCCTATGCGGGGCGCCATCTGCTCTCGCTCAAGTGCGACCCCAACCGCATCTTGGAATTGCGCGCCGAGTACTCGGAGGCTGTGCTGCCCGGCTACTACTCCGACGGGCGCACGTGGGTCTCTATCGACCTCGACGCCGATCTGCCCGAGGACCTTGTGCTCAGTCTCTGTGACATGAGCTACGAGCTGGTCCTCGCCAAGCTGCCCAAGCGCGTGCAGCGGGAGATCATCGGGGAATAGTGGGCCTGCGCCCCTGCTCGGAACCCCTTCCATCTCTGGGTCAACGGGGTAGCCTTGTTCCCGAGGATCAAGAGAGCGAGGCCCCATGGACGAAAGATTCGAGCGCTTCGAGGCGCTCCCCGAGGATCGCAGGCGCGCGGTGCTGGATGCCGCGGCGGAGGTGTTCGGCGGCGAGGACTACGGCCGCGCCTCCACTGCCGACATCGCGCGGCGGGTCGGTATCTCCAAGAGCCTGCTGTTCTTCTACTTTAGGAACAAGCGTGAGCTCTACCTTTATGTGCTCGCCGCGCTCACCCGGCGCGTGGCCAGCGCCGTGGTGGACGAGCGTTGGCACGAGATCGACGACTTCTTTGAGCTTATGCGCTATGCCGCGACGCGCGAGGTGGACGACCTGCGGATTAGCCCGCGCGTCCTGGGCTTCTTCGTTCGTGCGTTCTACTCGCGCGGCAAGGAGGTTTCCGCGACGCTCGACGCCTTCATGGCGGACGCGGTGCCCGCGATGATCAAAACCTACCTCCCTCATGTGCGCTGGGATCGCTTCCGTGACGACGTGGACCCCATGCGCGTGGTGCGCATGCTCGTGTGGATGGCCGACGGCTACCTGCACGAGCGGCTGCGCGCGAGCGGAGAGCTCGACATGGATGCGATGCTCGCCGAGTTTCTGGTGTGGAGCGACCTGCTCAGGCGGGCGACCTACAAGGAGGAGTTCCTATGACGAGAAGAACGGCGGAGCCCGCGGTTTGCGTGCACAGGCTCACCAAGGACTACGGGTGGGGACGCGGGGTCTTCGGCGTGGATCTTACGGTGGCGCCCGGGGAGGTGCTGGGGTTCCTCGGCCCCAACGGAGCGGGCAAGACCGTCACCATGCGTCACCTCATGGGCCTCGTGCGTCCCCAGGCGGGCGAGGCTCGCATCCTCGGGCACGACTGCTTCCGCGAGCGGCCCGCCGTCCAGGCCCGCTTGGGCTACCTCCCCGGTGAGAACGCCTGCATGCGGGAGATGACCGCGGGAGCGTTCCTGCGCCTCATGGCGGACATAAGGGGCCTCTCCGACCGCTCGTGCATGCGGGAGCTCTCCGAGCGCTTCGACCTCGATCCCCGCGCGCGGATCGGCGGCATGTCCAAGGGCAACCGGCAGAAGGTCGCCATTGTGGCGGCGTTCATGGCGCGCCCCGACGTGCTGCTGCTCGACGAGCCCACGAGCGGCCTCGACCCGCTCATGCAGGAGCGCTTCCTGGATCTGGTCGCCGAGGAGCGCGCCCGCGGCGCCGCCATCCTGCTCTCATCCCACATCTTCGAGGAAGTCGAGCACGCCTGCGACCGGGTGACCTTCATTCGCGCGGGGCACGTGGTCCTGGAGCGCTCGATGGCCGACGTTCGCGCCCGACGGGGGCGCACGTACGTCATCGAGTTCGCAAGCGCGGGGGAGCGGCAGCGCTGGGCGCGGTCCCAGGGCCTGGCGGAGGGCGAGAAGGACGGCGCCGTTGCCGAGTTGCGCAACGTCACGGACGTGAACGCCCTCATCCGCGGGCTCGCCGCCTTCGACGTGGTGGCGCTCTCCTCGCGCGAGCAGACGCTCGAGGAGCTGTTCATGGGGCTCTACGAGGGGGACGGGCAGGCGTCCGTTCCCGAGGACGGGAGGTAGCCATGGTCTGGCCGCTGTTCAGGCGGGAGCTGCGCGCGTGCGCCCTGCCCACCCTTGTCATCGCGTGCGTCTGCGCGCTCTACGCCGGAGTGATCGTGAGCATGTACGACCCTGAGCTCGGCGCGTCGCTCGAGCTCATGCGCGAAGCCATGCCCGAGCTCTTCGCCGCCTTCGGCATGGCCGACCAGGGCTCCACGCTCCTGGAGTTTCTCGTCAACTACCTCTATGGCTTTTTGCTTGTGGCGTTCCCGCTCGTGCTCGTGGCTATGCTTGCGGACCGGCTCATGGTGCGCCATGTGGAGCGGGGGAGCATCACCTACCTGCTGGCGCAGCCCGTCGGGCGCGTGCGTCTGGCGCTCTCGCAGCTGCTCGTTCTTGTCGCCTGCCTGATCGTGCTCATGGCGTCGCTCACGGCGCTCGAGCTCGCCGTCGCGGGGGCGCTCTTCCCCGGAGAACTCGCGGCGGCGGACCTCCTCGCTGCCAACGCGGCGACGCTTTGCCTCTGGGCGCTCTTCGCGGGCGTCTGCTGGCTGAGCGCCTGCGCGCTGCCCAACGCGGCGGCCGCGCGCTGGGCGGGTGTGGCCGTCTGCGTCGCCTTCGTGCTCGTCAAGATGGCCTCGGGAGTGGGGGAGGGCCTCTCGTGGCTCGCCGACCTCACCCCGCTCGCGCTCTTCGACCCGCTCGGAGTCGCATCAGGTGACGCTGCGGCGATTTCGGGGTCCGTCATCCTCGCGCTGTCGGGGCTTGCGCTCTCGGCACTCGGGATTGCGCGCTTCTCGCGCCGTGACCTCAGCGTCTAGGCGGGGCGCCCGCACGGGCGGACCGCCGCGCGCTATAATTGGCGCATTGGAGACGAGAAGAACCGCGTGGGAGAGAAGAACGGAGGCGTCGCCACCCCGCGCTTCGTGGCGGTCATGGCGTCCCAGGCGCTGAGCCTCCTCGGCATGGAGATCCTGCAGTTCGTGCTGCCCCTGCACCTGCTCAACCTCACGGGGTCGGGCGCCCTCTACGGCGGTGTGGTCGCGACCGGCTTCGTGCCCTACACACTGCTCGCGCCCGTGGGCGGCGTCATCGCGGACCGCACGCGCAAGCGGGGCGTCATGGTCGCCGTGGGCGCGGCGTCCGCGACGGCGATGGCGGCCTACCTCCCCCTCGCGGGGACGGCCGCGGTCGTGCCGGCGACGGTCGCCGTTCTCATGCTCGCCTTCGCGGCGCAGGCGCTCGAGCAGCCCTGCGTCCAGTCGGCGATCCCACACCTCGTGGCGCCGTCGGAGGTCGGGCGCGCCGTGGCGCTCGTGAACCAGGCGGGCATGCTCACGGGCATCGGAGGACCCGTGGTGGGCGGGCTGGCCTTCGGATTCCTCGGCCTCGCGCCCATCGTCGTCGCGTGCGTGGCCTGCTTTGCAGCGTCGGCCGTCGTGGCGGCGCTCATCGTGTGCGTCCCCTACGAGCCGCCCGAGCGCACGGCAGGCGCCCTCGCCACCGCCCGCGCGGACCTCGCCGACGCGCTCGGCTTCCTGCGCTCGAGCCCGCTCATGTGGCGTACCATCCTGGGCGCGACGCTCGTGAACCTCTTCGGCTCGTCGTTCTTCAACGTTTGCTCACCCTACATCGTGACCGAGACACTCGACCTGCCCAACCAGCTCATGGGTGCGCTGCAGGGCGCGCTCGCGGTGGGCGGGCTCGTCGGAGGGGCGGTCGTTGCGGCGGCGCCCGGCAGGTTCTCCATCCGCTCGGTTCCGGACCTGCTTGCATGCGTTGCCGGCGGCATCGCGCTCATCGCCGGCGCGCTCGCCGCCCCGCTGCCGGCGCTCGGCACCTTCGGGGCGCTCGCCGCCCTCTACCTCCCCACGATGGCGGTCTGCATGTGCATGAGTGTCGTGGCCACGAGCTGGCTCCAGACCGAGAGCCCTGGCACCCTCGTAGGCAAGGTCATGGCGCTCACCCTCATGCTGGCGAACTTCGCCACGCCCCTGGGACAGCTCGGCTACGGAGTGGCGCTCGACCTCGTCCCCGCGTGGGCCATCGCGCTCGCGGCAGCCGCAGCCACCGCCGTCGTCGCGGCATGGCTCGCACGCGCCGCGAGGGGCTGACAGGGGGCTTCGGCCCCACCGTTTTTCTCGCCTGGCGCACTCTCTCCGGTATTGGGTGGCAAGTTTTATGCAGCGGACGCCCTTGCACGTTAAGGCACGCCCAGCGAGAAGAACGACCTGCGGAAACATCGTCCGCTTCCTCCGGCGGGGCGCCGTTTTCCGAGCTCCAGTGTGCCGAGCATAAAACATGCTGCCCAATACCGCAGAGAAGCGCGCGGAGACGGCATCCCGGCAGAGCGCATGACCATAAAACCCGCGTTACGCATCTGTTGGAGTACGAAAAAAGTAAAACTATCGGATATCGGGAGCGCTGAGACCAGAGTTGCCGTCCGCGCTACGCCCGGCGCCGCAGCACCTTCTCCAGGGCGCGCCCGCGGGCGAGCTCGTCCACGAGCTTGTCCAGGTAGCGGGCGTTCTGCTCGACGGGGTTCTCGATCGTCGTCACGTCCACGCCGCAGACCTTGCCGGTGATGAGCGCGCGGTCGGGGTTCATCGCCGGCGCCTCGTCGAAGAACTCCTGGTAGGTGACGCCGCGCTCGAGCTGCCGGGCGAGCCCGGCCTCGTCGTAGCCGGTGAGCCAGCAGCACGCGGCGTCGACCTCGGCGCGCGTGCGCCCCTTGCGCTCCGCCTTCTGCACGAGCAGCGGGTAGACCTGCGAGAAGGACATCTTTGCGATGGACCGGCGCGCCATGGGACCCCCTTCGGACGGCTGCCGGCCGCAGGACCTCGTCGGCAGAGGTGGTTGCATGTGCTTCAATTCTACGCGAGGAAAACGCGAGGCGAGGGGGTCTCATGGAGGTCAGGTCGGCCACGGTCGTCTACTTCAGCGGCACGGCGCTCACGGCCGCCCGCGCCGCGTTCACGCTCAAGTGCGCGAAGCGCCGTCCCTCGTACCTCGTGGTGTGACGCGTCTGCCCCAGGCGCACGGGGATGCGCCAGTAGCATCTGCTGTGATGGCCAGCGGTGCCTTGACAATACCCAAATCGACTACATTGTGGTCTGTCGTGGTATAAACTCAGCTGTAGGACGCCATCTGGAAGAGCTGCGAAGGAGGCATCATGGCAACGACGGTAGCATCGCTCAACACCAAGCTGAGCGTCGAGGAGAAGGACGCCTTCGTCAGGAACACTGCCGCCCTGGGCCTGACGCCGTCCGCTGCGATCAAGGTGTTCGTCCACATGTTCAACCAGTGCGGCGGCTTCCCGTTTGAGGTTCGCAGGCAGATGAGCGACGAGGCCACGACGTACCTCTCCGCAGAGGACTACGAGCGCTTTGCGGCTGCTCTCGACGCGGCCGTCCCCACGGCAACCCGTGAGCTGCTTGATCGCGAATACGCATGGGAGGGCTAGCGTTTCGCCATATTCGCCCGCTGCTTGACGAGGATGATCTGAGCGGGTTCTGCTCGGGCAACAGTGACAACGACGCCTGGCTCAAGGAGCGGGCGCGTTGTTCGATTCGCGACGGGACGGCACGCGTGTACGTCCTGCCGCTCGCGACCGGCGAGATTTGCGGCTTCTACGCCTTGAGTGCCCATGCGGTTGCGCGCGTTGGGACGCTTGTGGGATCGCTGCGTCGAAACGCCCCGAACCCGATCCCCTGCACGCTGCTCGGCCAGCTTGCCGTGGATGGGCGCTACCAGGGAGAGTCCGCCGGTGCACGGCTGTTGCAGGACGCCATTCTCCGTGCGTCCGCAGCGTCGCGCATCGTGGCGTCCCGGGCGCTGGTCGTTGACCCGGCCGACGAGTATGCCGAGGGCTTCTACGCCCACTTTGGGTTCCAACGCCTGTCGAGCGATTCTCGGCGCATGTTCGTGCGGCTCTAGCGGGAGTGGCGGTCCGGGTAGCCGCAGCGTGCGCGGCGGCGTCCTGTGGGCGGCGAGGCCTACCTCCTGGCGCGGCGACCAATGAGGTAGATCAATCCCTCCACGGCCAGGATGCCCAGATAGAAGAGGGCCCACACCGCAAAGCTGATCAGCTTTGCCTCGGGCGTCTGGACGGCCCCGTGCCCGTCCACAGGCCTGACGAACAGGAAGACGCTGAAGCAGAGGAACACGACAAGCTGGACGACCTGGAGCGTTCTCCAACCCTTACCCTTCACGCTGCCACCTCCCGAGGCGTACGACGTGGACAAGTATCCCCGTTCGGCGGCTCCACGCCGAATGAGGCCGGCTTCTTTCACCAAGTGTTTCCCGAGTCGAAACAGGCGCGCAGGGCGCGAGACCGCGGGACGGACGCCGCAACAATCCGTTGCTTGCTCCGCCGTCCTTCTCGCCCGGATAATGGGTGGCGAGAAGATCGAGACGTTGGAAGGAGCACCACATGCTCATGCTGAAAGACGCCCTGTCCCGCCTGCGCCGCGAGCGCGGGCTCACCCAGGAGGAGCTGGCGCGCCGGCTCTACATCACCCGCCAGGCCGTGAGCCGCTGGGAGGTCGGGACGACGGAGCCGTCCATCGACATGATCAAGCTCATCGCGCGCGAGCTGGACGTGCCCGTGAGCGCCCTGCTCGACATGCCCGAGCACTACTGCCAGAGCTGCGGCATGATGTTCACCGCGCCTGACCAGTACGGCCACGAGGCGGACGGCTCCGAGGCCGAGGACCTCTGCCGCTGGTGCTACGAGGACGGCCGCTATACCGAGGACGTCACGATGGACGAGATGATCGAGGACTGCGCCCCGCGCATGGCCGAGGCGATGGGCTGGAGCGTGGACGAGGCGGCGTCCCTTCTGGGCGCAATCCTGCCGACGCTGCGCCGCTGGCGGGAGGTCACCAAGAACGAGGAGGCCTACGGCGAGGAGGTGCGCGCGGCGTACGGCGACGAGGTGGTGGATGCCGCCAACGAGAAGTACCTCTCGATGGGCGAGGCGGCGCACCTGCAGGCAGAGGAGCTGGCGGTCGCCATCAAGGAGCAGCTGCGTCGCGCGATGGAGACGGGCGACGCGGCGGGCCCCGAGGCGCGCCGGCTCGTGGCGATGCACGGCCACTGGCTGCGCAGGTACTGGCCGGAAGGCACTTATACGCCCGAGGCCCACAAGAGCCTGGCGGACAGCTACGTCTCCGACGAGCGGTTCCGCGCCTACTACGACGAGGTGGTACCGGGCGCCGCGCAGTTCCTGCGCGACGCGATCCACGCGTGCGCGTGACGCGGCTCCCGGGCCCACTCCAACGAGGTAGTTCTCGGTATTGACCAATGTTCAATAGTGGGGTACGATGCCGGGAGAGGAGGTGGCGGCCATGCCCAGAACCGTGATGGACCCCGAGGAGCGCCGGCGCGAGCTGCTGGCGTGCGCCATGAGGCTCTTCGCCGAGGAGGGCTACGACAACGTGTCCGTCCGTGCCGTGGCGCGCGCGGCTGGGGTGGCGCCGGGGCTCGCCTACCACTACTTCGACTCCAAGGAGCGCCTGTTCGCGGAAGCCATCGAGGACTATGCCCGCTGCTGCGCCGAGGGCGTCTGCGAGATTCTGGACGATAAGGACCTCCCGCTGGACGAGAAGCTCGAACGCGCGCTCGCCACCGGCGCGCGGCACGGGGGCTACCCCTATGCCGAGTTCTTCCACGCCAAGGGGCACGGGGCCCTGCACGACCGGCTCTCGCTCGCCATGTGCGAGGCGGTGCGTCCGCACCTGCGCGCGGCGCTCGAGGCGGACGCGGCGGGGCGGGGCGCGTCGGCCGGGGACGCCGACGAGCTCGCGGCGATCATGGTCTACGCCTGCGTGGGACTTGCCTCGGGCCCGGGCATGCCGGACGAGGCCGCCGTTGCGGCTGCCCGCCGCTACCTCCGCGTCCTTCTCGCCGAGTTCCGCTCGACGGGTGCCACGGGTTAGGGACCTCGCCCCGGCTGCGGCCGGGGCTTCTTTCGGTCGACAGTATTGAACATTGCTCAACAGAAGGGAACAAGATGGACGAGAAGAACGCCGAGCTGCTGCGCTCACGCTCCCGCGCGGCCTTCGACGCGCAGGCGGCGACCTACGACGCCGGCATGCAGGGCGAGCACGCGCGTCGGCTCTACCCGCACGTGCTCGCGGAGGTGATGCGTGCCGTGGCGGGCAACTCCGCGCCGCGCCTGCTCGATCTGGGCTGCGGCACGGGCGCGCTCGCGGAGCTCATGCTCGACGCGCTGCCGGATGCGCGACTCACCTGCGTCGACCTCTCGCTGCGCATGGTCGAGGCCGCCCGCTCGCGCCTGCGCGACCGGGCCGACGTTCTTCTCGCCGACGCGGAGCGCCTGCCATTCCACGACGCCAGCTTCGACGCCGCCTGGTGCAACGACTCCTTCCACCACTACCCGGACCCCGAGCGCGCGGCCTTCCAGGTGTGGCGCGTGCTCGCGCCCGGCGGCGCGCTCGTCGTCGGCGACGCGTGGCAGCCGGCCCCGGCCCGTGCGATCATGAACGCCTGGATGCCGCGCTCGCGCGAGGGAGACGTCCGCATCTACTCCGAGGCCGAGCTGCGCCGCATCCTCGGAACCTGGTTCAGCGACGTCTCCTGGCGCCGCGTGGGCTCGACCGCCTGTGTCGCGGTCGCGCGCAAGGGCGCGTGACCGCTCGGCTCTTTGGACCTGCGGCAAAACCTCACAGGTGGTGAATCTTTTTCAAACCAGTTTCTCCGCCAACTGGGAAAACGTCGGAGACTTTCAGGAAAAGAGACACCACCTGTGAGGTTTTTTCGGGTCGGCGCAGCCGGGAACGCAAATTCTTCCGCTCATGGCGGGCCCTCGCGACGTTATTACGAATAGAGGGGGTGAGCGCGTGGGCGAGAAGGACGGTCACATCGACGAGGCGGAGCGGCTGGTCGGCGAGCACTACGCGGACGTGCTGCGGTACTGCCGCCGCCACGCGCCGGCGGGGCTCGCCGAGGACGCGGCTCAGGAGACGTTTCTGCGCTTCGTCCGTGCGCGCTCGCGCTACCGGGAGCGGGGTCGGGCCCGCGCCTACCTCGTCACCATCGCCCGCAACGTCTGCGCCGACCTGGCGCGCGGCCGCGCCGTCGGCTGGGAGCCGCTGCCGGAGACGCTTCCCGGCGGGGGCGACCCGGGGGACGCCGACGACGCGCGCGACCTGGCCGCCGCCCTCGCCCGGCTGCCCCGCGCCCAGTGCGAGGCGCTGGAGCTGCGCTACGGGGAGGGCCTCACGGTGGGCGAGGTGGGCGCCGTGTTGGGGATGAGCAGGTTCGCGGCGGCAAGGACCTTGAACGCGGCGCTCGAGGCGCTGCGGGCGGACCTGGGCGTTACGACGGACGAGCGGGGAGGCACACGATGAGACGGCGAGAAAGACGTGCCCTCGAGGACGCGCTGCGGGAGCACTACCGGACGGCGGCCGGTGCCACGGCAGGCGCCGTCGTGCCCCGCGCGCTCGTGGAGGCGGTCGCGGCCGAGCTGGCCCGGCCCGCGCGCCCGCACGCGCTGGAGGTCGTCGCCGAGCAGGCCCGCCACGTCGGGGCGGGGACGTGGGCGCTGCACGCGGCGCTCGTCCTTCTCGCCATGGCGTGCGCGCTCTCCGGGGTCGGCGTGGGGACGGCGGCGGCCGTCCTGGGGGCGGCGCTCGCGCTGACCTCGGTCGCGGGGGTCACGCGCTCGCGCTCCTGCGGCATGGCCGAGCTTGAGGCGGCCTGCCCGGTGAACGCCCAAGCCGCCGCGTGCGCCCGGGGGCTCGCGCTCTGCGGCGCAGACGCGCTCGTCATCGCGGCGTTCGCCGTCCTCGCGGGGCCGGCGGGTGGGACGCCCTGGGCCGTGCTCGCTCAGGGGCTCGCGCCCTACCTCGCGGCGCTCGGGGCGGGACTGCTCGCCGCCCGCCGCGCGGCGAGCCCGGACGCGACCGTCGCCGCCGTTGTCGCTGCAGCCGGGGTGTGCGCGTTCTGCGTCGCGGCGCGCACGCTCTGGCCGACGGCCTTCGGTCCGACCGCCGCGCTCGCCTGGTGGGTGGCCGCCGCGCTCGCACTCGCCTTTGCGGCGGCCGAGGCCCGCGCGTGGCTCCGTGCGGCGGCATCCGGCTTTGCCGACGCGCCCGCCCCCGCTGGGGCGCTCTGAGACCAGGCGAGAAGAACATGGATGAGAAGGGACGTGCAGGATGGAACTGACGCTCGATCGGCTGACCCGCGAGTTCGGGCCCAAGATCGCCGTGGACCGCGTGAGCGCGACGCTCACCCCCGGCGTCTACGGCCTGCTCGGTGCCAACGGCGCCGGCAAGACCACGCTCATGCGGATGGTGTGCGGGGTGCTGCGCCCCACCTCGGGTGAGGTGCGCTACGATGGCGCGCCCGTCGCGCGTATGGGCGACGAGTACCGCGCGCTTCTCGGCTACCTGCCGCAGGACTTTGGCTACTACCCGGAGTTCACGGCGCTTGACTTCATGGAGTACCTGGCGGCGCTCAAGGGCCTGGGACGGCGCGACGCGCGCGACCGCTCGCTTGCGCTGCTGGAGCGCGTGGGCCTCGCGGGCGAGGAGCGCCGCCGCATCCGGACCTTCTCCGGCGGCATGCGCCAGCGCCTGGGCATCGCGCAGGCCGTCCTCAACGACCCCGAGGTCCTCGTGCTCGACGAGCCCACGGCCGGGCTCGACCCCAAGGAGCGCGTGCGCTTCCGCAACCTCATCGCCGGCTTCGCGCGCGACAAGATCGTCCTGCTCTCCACCCACATCGTCTCTGACGTGGAGCACATCGCCGACGAGATCCTCGTGATGCGCGCGGGCTCGGTGGTGCTGTCTGGACCGCCTGACGCGCTCGTGGCGGAGGCCGAGGGCAAGGTCTGGGAGGCCGCGGTCCCGGCCGAGCGGGCCGAGGCGCTGGAGGCCGCGCTCACGGTGGGCAACGTCCGCCACGCGGAGGACGGGCGCGTGCTGCTGCGCTACGTGGCCGACGAACCGCGCGTGCCGGGCTCGGCGCCGGTGGAGCCCACGCTCGAGGACCTGTACCTGTATCTGTTCCGCGACGGTGCGGCTGCCGGGGCCGGTGCCCCGCGCGCCTCCCGCGGCGCCCACTTCAAGGAGGACCGCCATGCCTAGGCTCATCCTGTTCGAGCTCAAGAAGATGCTCTCCCGCCGCGTGGCGCTCGCGGCCAACGTCGGTGTGCTCGTGTTTCTCGTGGCCATCATGGCGCTCAACGTGACGCAGAACCGGACGGTGAGCTTTGCCGGCGAGGAGTACAACGGCATCGATGCCATCGCGTACAACCGTGCGGAGGCCGAGAAGTACGCGGGCGTCGTCACCGCCGAGCGCGCCGCATCGGACATCGCCGCCTACCAGGAGCGGCTCTTCTCGCGGATCGACCGCGATGCCGTGAACCAGATGACGGGCGAAGCGGTCTACTCCCTCATCGCTCAGAGCTTCTCGCCCGAGGAGGTGGATGAGCTCTACAACCCCTATTGGAGCTGGCTCCTACGTCCCTGGCGCGTGGCGAGGGAGGAGCCCGCGCAGACGGCGGCCCGCGTAACGCCGGAGATGGCGGCCGACTGGTACGGCGCGGCGGCCGAGCTCACCCAGCAGACGCTCGACGACGGCCAGGGCGGCATGTGGGAGTACTCCGACGCCGAGCGCGCCTACTGGACGGACCTGCGCGCTGGGGTGCCCGAGCCGATCACGTACGGTTACTCGGGCGGCTGGGACAACATCGTCAACTGCGCGGCGTTTCTCGTCTTTGCGATCCTGGCGGTCACCGTGACGCTGGCGCCCACGTTCTCCTTCGAGTACAGCTCCGGCGCGGATGCGGTGGTGCTCGCCACCCGGCGCGGGCGCTCGTCGCTCGTGGTGGCCAAGGTCGTGGCCGCGCTCGCCTACGTAACGGCCTACTTCGCGCTCTGCGCGGCGATCATCGTGGGTGTGTCCCTGGCCTTCTACGGGGCGGACGGCTTCGGGCTCTCCGTCCAGAGCATGGCGCTCACCTCGCCGTACCCGCTCACGGCGGGCCAGGCCGCGCTCGCAACCGTGGGCCTCATGTACGCCGCGTGCCTGGGCTTTGCGTGCCTCACGCTGGCGGCGTCCTCGCGCACCCGCTCCACGCTCGCGGTCTTTCTCGCGGACGTGGTGCTCGTGCTGCTCACGGGGCTCGTCCCCTCGGCCGGCGTGGGCGCGCTCGAGCGCGTGCTCGCCCTCTTCCCGCTCAACTTTGCCAACTTCAGCGTGCTCTTCTCGGCGCTCGAGTCCTACCCGCTCGGTCCGGTCGTGCTCGATCTCATCGGCATGGTGCTCGTCGTTTACGTGGCATGCGCGCTCGTGGCGACCCCGGTGGCCGCGCTCTCCTTCCGCCGACACCAGGTGGCGTAGCAGTTTAGCTTCCGTAGTTTGTGGCCCGTGTAGGTGAAATCTAATTTGCTTACATTGAGATGATTGTCAGCCAATCGGTGCGTCTGCGCCAGCGTGGTATTATTGGGCCACGGTCACGCGTGCATGAGGAGAGGTGCTGACATGGCAGTCTGCGTTCCCGTTCGCGACATGAAGGACACGGCGGCGTTTGCAAAGCTCGTGAGGGAGTCCTCCGAACCCGTCACCGTCACCAAGAACGGCTACAGCGAGTTCGTGGTCATGCGCGCCGAGGACTACGACCTCATGCGTGAGGAGGTTGCCAAGGCGCGCCTCCTGCGCGTGCTCGCGGATGCGGACAGGTCGTACGAAGAGGGCGACTACGTCGATGGCGCCGCGTTCGTCTCGAGCGTGAGGGAGAGGTATGGCCTGTGACTACGTCCTTCTCCCGCGCGCCCAGGCGGACTTCGAGGAGATCGTGCGCTACCTGTCGGTTGAGCTCGACAGCAGGAAGGCTGCCCGGCGCTTTGTCGAGGAGTTTGAGTCAAAGGTCCTTCTTGCCTGCGAGCATCCGGAGATGCATCCGCTCAGCCAGATGCCGGAGGTCGCCGCGCGCGGCTATCGCGTGATGCCTGTCATGCGCTATGTCGTCTTGTACGCATTCCGCGAGGGCAAGGTCGTGATCGCCCACATCTTCCACTCGCTGCAGGACTACGCGCGCTACGTCTGATATATCAGAACGTGAATCAGCGAGCGGCCTCGCGGCGGCGGAGGGCGGCGTAGCCGGCGCCGCCGGCGGCCACGAGGGCGAGGGTGACGGTAAGGGTCACGCCCGCTGCGCCCCAGTTGCCGGCAGAGGCGAAGCCCGCCGCCAGCGTCGAGGTCACGATCGAGGGGATCCGGCCCACCGTGGCGATGAGCGCGATGCGCCACCAGCGGCACGTGGTGAGGCCGGCCGCGTAGGTGAGGACGTCCTTGGGCGTGCCGGGGATGAGGAACACGACGAGCATCAGCAGCTCAAAGCGCGCGGAGTCCCTGAGCCACGCGACGCCCTCCAGCTGCTCGGCCGAGAAGAACGTCCGCACGAGGCGTATGCCGAGGACCCGGACCAGCGCCGTCACGACGAGCGTTCCCGCGAGCCCGCCCGCCAGGCACACGAGCGTGCCCTCCCACGCGCCGAAGAGGTAGCCCGCCGCGAGCTCCACCGGCTCGCCGGGCAGCACCGCCACCACGATCTGCGCCACGACGAGCGCTCCCATGGCCACAGGCGCGAGCGGGCCCTGCGCGTCCACCCACGCGCGCACCGCGTCGCCGTCGGTGAAGAACGCCCAGAGGCTGGGGCCAAACGCCACGACGGCCGCGCCGAGGAGCAGGACGGCGGCGACCGCCGCCACGACCGTGCCGAACCGCGTCGTTCTTCTCGCCATCGGGGGCTCCTCTCGCTCGTTGCTGTCCGGGCATAAGCCTACGGGACGAAGGTCAAGAAACTCTCAACGGGAGGTGGCGTTTTCGTCACGTTGCGGGGTCCCGGGCGCCTGGGCGCACACCCGGACGAGGGCACCGCCGCCCGTGCGGTTGGCAAGCTCAAGCCTGCCGCCGTGCCGTTCGGCGAGCGTCCGCGCGACGTAGAGCCCAAGGCCCAGGTGCCCGCCCGACCCCTTGGACTCGCCCCAGAAAGGCTCGGCGGCGCGTGCGAGGGCGGCTTCGACAAAGCCCGGCCCGTCGTCGGCTGGCGAGCAGTGCCACGATGCCGAAGTCCTTCCGAGCGAGCTCTGCGACCTGCGGGTTCTGGCCGCCCACGCGCACCTCGCGGCGCGCGAGGTCAACCGCCACTCCGCTCGCGAAGCGCATGGTGGCCCGGTCGAGCTGGCGGCGGTCGCGTGCGAGCTGGGCGCGCACCCGGGCGCCGAGCACGTCGAGCGAGAAGGGCTTGGTCACGTAGTCGTCCCCGCCGGCGGCAAAGCCGGTGAGCGCGTCGGCGTCCTCCACGCGGGCGGTGAGGAAGATGATCGGGCAGGTCACGAGCTCACGAATTTCTCGGCAGACGGAGAAGCCGTCGGCGTCGGGCAGGTTCACGTCCAGGAGGATGACGTCGGGGGAGCGGTGGGCGGCGGCCACGGCGCCGGCGGCGTCGTGGGCCTCGAGCGTGCGGTACCCCTCGAGCCGGAAGTACGACTCGAGCAGGTCAGCGATGTCGCGCTCGTCGTCCACGATGAGGACGAGCGGCGCCGCCGTCGGCGGCCCGGCGATTAACGTACATAATTCGACAATCCACAAACCTGAAACCTGCACTTATATGAAGCGGAATCAGATTATGTACGTTAATCAGCCGAGAAGAACCTCCAGCCCCACCACGAACGCCGCGACCACAACCACGAACGCCGCCACGAGACCCCAGGCGCGCGGGTTTCCCCAGTTCATGGCCCAGCCCACGCCAAAGCGGCGCGGCACCACGACGGAGGGGTCCTCGCGGTTCACGTAGAAGAGGCCCAGGCGCCAGTGCGCGTCGTCGTCAAAGGCAAGCTCGCCGGCGGCCGTCATGCGGCGCAGCAGCCGCGAGCCGGCCTGGCCGTAGACGAGCGCGACGGCGAGGTTGGGAAGTATCGCGCCGACGATGATGACGATGAGCGCCACAAAGGACTGGTCCGAGGTGACGACGCCGGCGAAGGCGAGCGGCATGATCGCGATCGACGCGCATATCACGATGCCCGAGACCAGCAGCGCCACGCTCTGGGCGCGGGCGAACATGCCGTAGGCGATGGCGGAGGCAACGGGGTGCTCGGGGGAGGTCGGCCTGCGGCTCCTCAGGATCTGCCAGTGAGACGCGGTGAGGCAGAGCGCCATGAACGCCTGCACGGCGACCGGCATGGCAACGACCTGCCAGCCCTTGGCCATCCAGTCGTCGGCCACGCCTGCGGCGTCAAAGTGCACGGGCACCGGGTCGGGCATCTGCGGGTAGAGCGCGAGCGTGAGGGCGAGCGTCGCCAGGATCACGGGCACGTAGAGGAGGTTCCAAGCGAGCGGGAGCGGGCGGGGCGCGTTCGTCTCGGCGGCGCCGGCGACGGCGGCGAGCCGGGTCGTGCGCGTCTCCCAGCTCTCGGCGCGCTTGATGGCCTGCACGCGGGCGCGGAAGACCAGCATGAGCACGAAGCCCGTCACAACCGGTGCGCACACGACCGCCGCCATCGCGAGCGGGTGCGTGGCGTAGAGCAGCAGGGCGGCGCCGGCGGACGCGGCCGAGACCGCGAGGACGCAGGCGAGAAAGACCCGGCGCATGCGACGGATGCGGGGGTCCGCCTGCGCGGCCTCGGGCACGCTCACCGCAAAGGCCTCGCGCCCGCGGGTGAGCCAGGGCGTCGCGGCGATGAGGCAGCCGGAGAGGAAGGTGATGAGCGCCATCGACGCGCTCGTGACCAGCGCTATGAGGTCGGGTGACATGGGCGGCTCCTAGTCCAGGTCCGCCGCCGCGCGCCCTGCGGCCGCGAGAAACGCCGCGCGCGTGCCGCCGGACGCCTTGAACTCCGTGGCGAGCTTGGCGAGTGCCTCGGCGAGCGCGGCCTCGTCCATGCCGGCGGCGGGGTCGGCGGGGGCGTCGGCCACGTAGGCGCCGCGCCGGCCGAGCATGATGACGTAGCCCTCGTCGCGCAGCGTCGCGTAGGCCTTGTTGACGGTGTGCAGGTTGATGCCCAGGTCCTCGGCGAGCGAGCGCACGGAGGGCAGGGCGTCGCCGGGGCGCAGCCCGCCGGACGCGATGCCGGCGATGACGGCGTCGCGCAGCTGCAGGTAGAGCGGCGTGTCCGAGAGCTTGTCGACCGAGATGACCATGAGCCTCTTGTTGCGGAAATCTGTTCTATGTGAACTATAGCAGTCTGCGCGGAGAAGTGCTAGCATACCCGTCATCTGTTATAGACCAGCTATAGCAGATGTGGAAAAGGGACTGTCCCTTTTCCACGTTCCCGAAGGAGGAGAGATGGAACGCGTGCTCGAGGTCAGTCACTATCGGAAGGAGTACCGGGGCAAGGTCGCCGTGCGCGACCTCTCGCTCGTGGTGGCGCCCGGGGAGATCTGCGGCTTCATCGGCCACAACGGCGCGGGCAAGACCACGCTGATCCGCTCGGTCGTGGGCGCGCAGCCGCCCACGTCCGGCACGATCCGCGTCTGCGGCACGGACGTCTGGGCCGAGCCCGTGGCCGCCAAGCGCCGCATGGCCTACGTGCCGGACAACCCGGACGTCTACGACTTCCTCACCGGCGTACAGTACCTGGACCTCATCGCCGACGTCTTTGGTGTGGGGGCGGACGTGCGCCGCCGGCGCGTGGACGAGCTCGCGGGGCGCCTGGAGCTCGCGGACGCCCTCGGCGAGCCGGTCTCCGCGTACTCCCATGGCATGCGCCAGAAGCTCGTGCTCGTGGGCGCGTTCCTCCATGACCCCACGCTCCTCGTGCTGGACGAGCCGTTCGTGGGCCTGGACCCGTCGGCCTCCCACGAGCTCAAGGCGATACTTCGCGAGCGCGCCGAGGCCGGCGGCGCGGTGTTCTTCTCGTCCCACGTGCTCGAGGTGGTGGAGAAGCTCTGCGACACCGTGGCCGTGATCCGGCGCGGCGAGCTCGTGGCCTCGGGCCCCACCGACGAGGTGCGCGGCTCGGAGTCCCTCGAGGACGTGTTCCTCGAGCTGGTGGACGAGAAGGACGCCGCGGCCGCGTCCGCCGATCCGGCGAGAAGGACGAGGTGAGCGCCATGGCAACGACGTCATCCGCCGGCCGCGCGCTCGGTCCACTGCTCTTTCTCCAAGTGCGCGCGCTCCTCTACGGCCTCGGCGTCCGGCGCGGCTCCGGCCGGCTGCGGGCCGTGGGCGTGGCGGCGCTCGTGGTCCTGCTCGCCGGGATGGCCGTGGTCTACCTGGGGGCGCTCGGCTTTGGCATGGTTGCCGCCGGGGCTGCGGGAGCCATCCCGGCGCTCGCCGCGCTCATGGGCTCGCTCGCCTCGGTGGCGCTCGTCTTTGTGAAGGCGCCCGGCACGGTCTTCGGCTGCCGGGACTACGACCTCGTGGCGGCACTGCCGGTGCCCACGCGCACGGTGGTGCTCGCGCGGACGGCGCCGCTCTACGGTTTTGGCGTGGCGGTCTCGGTGCTGCTGGCGGCGCCCCTCTACGCGGCGTACTTCTCGGCGGTCGCGCCGACGCCGCCGGCGGTCCTGTCCGCGCTGCTCTGCGCGGTGCTGGCGCCGCTCGCGCCGGCGGCCGTGGCCACGCTGGTCTCGCTCGCGCTCACGGCCGTGGCCGTGCGGTTCCGACATGCGGGCGCGGTGCAGCTCGTGCTCTCGGTGCTGCTGGTGACGGGCATCGTGGCCGGGTCCTTCGCGCTCGGCGGGGCGTCCGGCGAGAAGGACGACGCCGCGACGCTCGCCGCGATGGGCGACGTCGCGGCCATGCTCTCCGCCGCTGTGGCGGCAGCCTACCCGCCGGCCGCTTGGGCTGCGGCGGCGGTGGGGGAGGGCTCGCTCGCGGGGCTCGCCGGCTTCGCGGCGCTCTCGCTCGCGCTGCCGGCTGTCGTGACCGCGGGGCTCGCGGCCTGCTACCCGGCGGTGAACGCCGTGGCCATGTCCGGGCCGCGCCGCTCCTCTCGCCGGGCTGTCGCGGCAGGGTCCGCCGCCGCGAGCCCGCTCGTCGCGCTCGCGGTCAAGGAGCTGCGGCGCATCGGCTCCATGCCCTTCTACGCGATGAACTGCTGCGTGGGGATGATTCTCATGGTTGTGGCGGCGGTCGCGATGGCCGTGGTCGGCGTGGACGCGCTGCTCGCGAGCGGCGCCGTGAACGGCGTGGAGCTCGACGCTCGCACCGTGGCCGCCCTGCGCGACCAGATCGACGCCGCGCTGCCCTGGGTCTTCGGCTTCTGCGGCGCCATGTCGCTCACGGCGGGGCCGTCGGTCTCGCTCGAGGGTCGCGCGGCCTGGCTCATGCTCACGGCGCCGGTGGGCGCGGGGACCGTGCTGGCGTCCAAGCTGCTCGCCAACCTCGCGCTCGGCGGGGCGGCGGTCGTGGTCTGCGTCGTGGCGCTGCTCGCGGGCGGCATGGCGCCGCTTACGGTGCTTCAGTGCGCCGTGGCCGCGCTCGGCCTGCTCACGGGCTTTGCCGCGCTCGCCCTCGCGATCGACGCGTCCCGCCCCAACCTCGCCTGGACCACGCCCGCCGAGGTCGTCAAGCGCGGCCTGCCCATGATGGTGGGCGTCTTCGGCGGCATCGTTGCCGCGCTGGGCTGCGGATTTCTCTCCGTCATGGCGTGCGGCGCGCTCGGCGCGTGGGCGTCCGTGGCGGTGAACCTCGCGGCCCCGCTCGTCGCGGCCGCTGCGGGCCTGGCGGCGCTGCGCTCCGTCGCGCGGCGTGGCCTTCCTGGCCCCGGCTGGGAGGCGTGACGCGGCGCGAGGTCCTTCTCGCCCGGCGCCCTTAGGACAACCTTAAGCAAGGGTCAACCCGACCATAACGAACGACGGGGCCTCCTCCGGTAGCGTGGCGCCTGACAGACGGCCGCGCGGCAGGGGGAGGCTTCCATGGTTCGCTCGAGGGGGCGCATGATCTTTGCGAGAAGGGCGCGGCGCCGGAGGGGGTGTTTCGCCGCGCTCGCGGTGGCGCTGCTGGCGGCCCTGATCGTGGGCCTCGTGGTCCTGTGGGCCGGCGGCGCGGCCCGGGGCGTCGGGGACCTCGGGGCCGACGGCTCCGGCCTGCCCCAGCTGTACAGCGAGTACGCCGTGCTCGAGGACGCCTCGGGTGCGGTGATTGCCGAGAAGGGCGCGCACGAGCGCATGCGGCCCGCCAGCATGACCAAGATGATGACGGTGCTCGTGGCCGTCGAGCGCATCGGCGACCTGGACGCTCCGGTCACGGTGACGGGCGACGACTTTGCCGGGCTCTACGAGGCGAACGCCTCGCTCGCGGGCTTTGAGCCGGGCGAGCGGACCACGGCGCGCGAGCTCGTGTACGGGGCGCTGCTGCCGTCGGGTGCGGAGTGCTGCCAGGCGCTCGCCCGCGTCACGGCCGGGTCCACGGACGCCTTCGTCGCCCTGATGAACGAGCGGGCGGCGGAGCTCGGCATGACGGACACGCACTTTTGCAACACGACGGGGCTGGACGAGGACGGCCACTACTCGACGGTCGCCGACATGGCCACGCTGCTGCGCGCGGCGCTCCAAAACGAGGACTTCCGCGCGGCGTTCACGTGTGCCACCCACGTGGTCCCGCCGACCAACCAGCACCCTGGCGGCTTCACGCTGCGCAGCACGCTCTCGGAGAGCCTGACCAGCTATGAGGTGCCGGACGGGAGAATCCTGGGCGGCAAGACGGGCTACACCGAGGGTGCGGGCCTGTGCCTCGCGAGCGCCGCGGAGGTCGACGGCCGGCTCTACGTGCTCGTGACGGCGCACGCGCCGGGCGCGCAGGACAGCGGGCAGAACGCCTGGGACGCCGTGACGGCGTACACCTGGCTCGCACGGCGGTGACCGGCTGCGGCGCGGCGTCCTTCTCGCCCGGCGCCTGGCCCACGGCCGCCCGCGCGGATTTTGTCGCCGCGCCCCGCGCGCCGGCGCGCTATACTGCCCGCAGGCGGCCGGCGCACGGACGGCGCGCCGCCGGACAATCGCATAGCGCGGGGAGCTTGCAGGACGGCAGGCTGAGAGGGGGCGCGCCCGCCCCGACCCGAGGAACCTGACATGGGTAATGCCAACGGAGGGAGTCTTGCGTATGAGCACAGCTGTAGAGAAATCGGGCGGACGGACGCCGCGCGGCGAGAAGGACCTCGTCACGCAGCTCGACTACGCCCGCGCCGGGCAGGTCACGCCCGAGATGCGCGCCGTTGCCGAGGTGGAGCGGCGCGACCCGGAGTTCATCCGCGCGGGCGTGGCGGCGGGGCGCATCGCCATCCCGGCCAACGTCCGCCACCTCGAAAAGGGCCTCGTGCCGCGCGGCGTGGGCGAGGGCCTCTCCACCAAGGTCAACGTCAACCTGGGCATCTCCGGGGACGTGGCCGATGCGGACGTGGAGTGGGAGAAGGTCCGCACGGCTGAGAAGTACGGCGCGGACGCCATCATGGACCTCTCCAACTCCGGCAAGACGCGCTTCTTCCGCCAGGAGCTCGTCGCGCGCACGCCGCTCATGGTGGGCACCGTGCCCATGTACGACGCCATCGGCTACATGGAGAAGCCGCTCGTCAAGCTCACCGCCGAGGACCTTCTCGCCACGGTGCGCGCCCACGCGGAGGACGGCGTGGACTTCCTCACCATCCACTGCGGCATCAACCGCTCCGTCATCAGCACCTTCAAGGAGACCGGCCGCCTCATGAACATCGTCTCCCGGGGCGGGAGCCTTCTCTTTGGCTGGATGGAGGTCACGGGCAACGAGAACCCCTTCTACGAGCACTACGACGAGGTGCTCGAGATCTGCCACGAGTACGACGTGACCATCTCGCTCGGCGACTCGTGCCGCTCGGGCTGCCTCTACGACGCCAACGACGCCGCCGAGACGGCCGAGATGATCGAGCTCGGCAAGCTCGCCAAGCGCGCCTGGGACGCGGGCGTGCAGGTGATGATCGAGGGGCCGGGCCACATGGCAATCAACGAGATCGCCGCCAACGTGGTGATGGAGAAGCGCCTCTGCCACGGCGCGCCCTACTACGTGCTCGGGCCGCTCGTGACCGACGTGGGCGTGGGCTACGACCACATCACGGCGGCCATCGGCGGGGCTATCTCGGCGAGCGCCGGTGCGGACTTCCTCTGCTATGTCACGCCGGCCGAGCACCTCTGCCTGCCGGACGCCAAGGACGTGCTCGATGGCTTGATCGCCACGCGCATCGCAGCGCACGCGGCCGACATCGCCAAGGGCGTGCCCGGCGCGCGCGAGGCGGACGACCGCATGGCGGACGCCCGTCGTCGCCTGGCCTGGGACGAGATGTGGGCCTACGCGCTCGACCCGGACACGGCCCGCGCGCGCTACGAGGCCTCGCCCGCCTCGACGGAGGGGACCTGCACCATGTGCGGCAAGATGTGCGCCGTCCGCACGGTGAACAAGGTCTTCGAGGGCACCACGATCGACCTCGACCTGGAATAGGGGACCGCCATGGTACGGATAAACGGCAGGCCCGCGCCCGAGGCCGACGGCCGGACCGTCGCCGAACTGCTCGAGCAGATGGGATACGAGCGTGCCCGCGTGGCGTGCGAGCTCAACGGGGAGATCCTGCCGCGCGCGGAGTTCGACGCTCGCCGGCTGACGGCCGAGGACGCGCTCGAGGTCGTGCGGTTCGTGGGGGGCGGCTGATGGCTGGCGAGAAGAACGTCCCGTCCGGGGCGAGGCTGGAGCGCGAGGGCTCGGTCGCGCCCCCGGATGCCCTCGAGCGGCGCATCGGGCGTGAGGCGCGGGAGCGCCTGCGCGCGGCGCGCATCGGCGTGGCGGGGGCGGGCGGGCTCGGCTCCAACATCGCCGTCATGCTCGCGCGCAGCGGGGTGGGCGAGCTCGTGGTCGCCGACTTTGACGCGGTGGACGAGAGCAACCTCAACCGCCAGCACTACTTCCGGTCCGACCTGGGACGGCCCAAGGTCGAGGCGCTGGCCGAGCAGATTCGCGCCATCGGCGCGGGCACGCGCGTGCGGGCGCTACGCACCCGCGTCACGGCCGAGAACGTCCGGGGGATCTTCGGGGGGTGCGACATCGTCTGCGAGGCCTTCGACGACCCCGAGGCCAAGGCGCTGCTCGTCGAGCGGCTGCTCACGGTCCCGGACGGGCCGACGCTCGTCTCCGGCAACGGCATGGCGGGGCTGGGCCCGGCGGCGGAGGTCGTCACCCGGCGGGTGGGCAGGCGCCTCTACCTCTGCGGCGACGGGACGTCGGACGTGGCCGACGGCGAGGCGCTCTTCTCGCCGCGCGTCACGCTCTGCGCCGCCCAGCAGTCCCTTCTCGCCGTGAGGATCATCCTGGGGTTCGAGGGCTCGTGACGCCCCGGTTATCTGGCAACCAAGCGCGCCGCGGGCTGACCTGTTCTGCGGGGCCCAGCGCCCGAGGCGCCCATCAACGAAGGGAAGCACCATGACGGAACACATCACATCGGACGCCGTCGCGCCCACCGCAGACACCTGGACCCTCGGGGGCAAGGAGTTCACCTCCCGCTTCATCCTGGGCTCGGGCAAGTTCAGGCTCGACGTGGTCAAGGCTGCGGTCGAGGACGCGGACGCGCAGATCGTCACGCTCGCCGTGCGCCGCGCCAACACCGACCAGCAGGACAGCATCCTGGACTCCATCCCCGAGGGCGTGACGCTTCTGCCCAACACCTCGGGCGCGCGCACGGCTGAGGAGGCGGTGCGCATCGCGCGGCTGGCGCGCGAACTCGGCTGCGGCGACTTCGTCAAGGTGGAGGTCATCCGCGACGCTCGCTACCTCCTGCCCGACAACGCCGAGACCGTCCGTGCCACCGACATGCTGGCGAGCGAGGGCTTCACGGTGCTGCCCTACATGTACCCCGATCTCAACGTGGCGCGCGACCTGGTGAGCGCGGGCGCGGCGGCCGTCATGCCGCTCGGCGCGCCCATCGGCTCCAACCGCGGCCTGGTGACGCGCGACTTCATCCGCATCCTCATCGAGGAGGTCGACCTGCCGGTGATCGTGGACGCGGGCATCGGACGTCCGTCGCAGGCATGCGAGGCCATGGAGATGGGCGCCGCCGCCGTCATGGCCAACACCGCTGTGGCCACCGCCGGCAACATCCCGCTCATGGCACGGGCCTTCGGCGAGGCGGTGCGCGCGGGCCGCGCCGGGTTCCTCGCGGGCCCCGGGCGCGTGCTCGACGGCACGGGCGAGGCCTCGAGCCCGCTCACCGGCTTTCTGGGGGAGGAGGCGCGATGAGCGAGGACGAGAAGAGCGTGCGGGCCGCGGAGCCCGAGACCGTGCCCGTGGGCAAGCGCTGCCGGCGCATCACCGCGATGGGCGAGAAGGACCTGGAGCGCGCCATCCACACGGACTACGGCCTGGACCCCATGACCTTCCTGCCCGACATGGACGTCCTGGACAACGGCATGTTCGACCGCGTGCTGGACGCCGTGGAGGCCTACGACCCCGATGCCGTGACCGCCGTCGACGTGCGCCGCGTGCTGGACGCCGACGTGGTGGAGCCCGCCGACTTCGGCGTGCTCGTCTCGCCTGCGGCCGAGCCCTTCCTCGAGGAGATGGCCCGGCGGGCCCGCGCCGAGCGCCTGCGGTGGTTTGGCACCAACATCCAGTTCTTCACCCCGCTCTACCTGGCCAACTACTGCGAGAACCGCTGCGTGTACTGCGGCTTCAACTGCGAGAGCGGCATCCGCCGCGCGCGCCTGGACGAGGGGCAGACCATCGCCGAGCTCGACGCCATCGCCGCCACGGGCCAGGAGGAGATCTTGCTGCTCACCGGCGAGGACCCGGTGACGTCCGACATCGATTACATCGCGCGCGCCTGCGAGCTCGCGGCCGCGCGCTTCAGGAACGTCGGCGTCGAGGTGTACCCCGCCAACGTGGCCGACTACGCGCGCCTGCACGAGGCCGGCGCTGACTTCGTGACCGTGTTCCAGGAGACCTACGACCCGGCACGCTACGCCAAGCTCCACCTGCGCGGCCGCAAGCGCATCATGCCCTACCGCTTTGAGGCGCAGGAGCGCGCGCTCAGGGGCGGCATGCGCGGCGTGGCCTTTGCGCCGCTGCTCGGGCTCTCGGAGTTCCGCCACGACGCGCTCGCCTGCGCGCTGCACGCCTACTACGTGAGCCGCGCCTACCCGCACGCGGAGATCTCGTTCTCCTGCCCGCGCCTGCGACCGGCGGCCGGCGCCGTCACGCCCAACGGGCCGCACGTGAGCGAGGCGCAGCTCCTGCAGGTCATCTGCGCCTACCGCCTGTTCATGCCCTTTGCCGGCGTCACGGTCTCGTCGCGCGAGTCCGCCCGCTTCCGCGACCACGTGGCCACGATCACGGCCACCAAGGTCTCGGCCGGCGTGTCCACGGGCATCGGCGAGCACACGCACCAGGCCGAGGAGGGCGACGACCAGTTTGAGATCGACGACAGCCGCAGCCTGGCCGAGATGTGCTCGGCCATGCGCCGCATGGGGCTCGAGCCGGTCATGAACGACCACGTTCTGGTGTGAGGGCGCCCATGGGCTCGCTCTTTGACGGAGGCTTCCTGCGCGTTGCCATGACGGACCGGCGCCGGTGCGCGCGGCCGCTGCCCGAGCAGGTGGCGCGGATCGCCGGCACCTACGACGCGCTCATCCTGCGCGAGAAGGACCTGGACGACGGTGCGTACGTCGCGCTCGCCCGTGAGGTCATGGCGGCCTGCGGGCGCGCGGGCGTCGCCTTTGTCGCCCACGGCCACGTGCCCGCCGCCCGCGAGCTCGGCGTGTCGCGCCTGCATCTGCCGCTGCCCGCGCTCGGGCGCGCTGGTCGCCCGGAGGGGTTCGACCTCGTCGGCACCAACGTGCACGAGGTGGCCGAGGTGGCGGCTGCCGAGGGGCTCGGCGCCGACTATCTTGTGGCGAGCCCTGTCTTCGCACCGTCGTGCAAGCCGCTCCCGGGCCGCGGGGTCGCGTTTCTCGAGCAGGTTATCGCTGCGGCCCACGTGCCTGTGCTCGCCCTCGGCGGCATCACCGACGCCACCGAGCTTGCCGTCCGCGCCGCCGGCGCCGCCGGTGCCGTCCGCATGTCCGGCGCAATGGCGTGCGCCTAGGAAAGGAGACACCCCTCATGGATGTCGATAACAGGGAAGTTGGCCCCGTCGCCCGCGGGTCCTTCTCGCCCGAGGCCATCCGGCACGGCATGCTGCTCTACGCGGTGACGGACCGGGCCTGGCTCGCCGGCCGGACGCTCGCCGACTGCGTGCGGGAGGCCGTCGCCGGCGGAGCCACCTTCGTCCAGCTGCGCGAGAAGCACCTCTCGACGGACCAGATCGTGGCGGAGGCGGCGGAGATTCTCCCCGTCTGTCGCGCGGCGGGCGTGCCCCTTGTGATCGACGACGACGTTGAGGCGGCCCGGCGCAGCGGCGCGGACGGCGTTCACGTGGGACAGTCGGACACGGCGTGCGCCGCCGCGCGCAAGGCGCTCGGGCCGGACGCCATCGTGGGGGTCTCCGCCCACACGGTGGAGGAAGCGCTCGCCGCGCAGGCGGCCGGCGCCGACTACCTGGGCGTGGGGGCGTTGTTTGGAACGTCCACCAAGCCCGACACCGTGGCCGTGTCCCCTGAGGGCCTCGCGCGCATCTGCGCCGCCGTGGACATCCCGGTGACGGCCATCGGCGGCATCAACGCGCGCACGATGGGATCGCTCGCCGGTACGGGCACGGACGGGGCGGCGGTGGTCTCGGCCATCTTTGCCGCTGGGGACATCGAGGCGGCGACGCGCGAGCTGCGCGGTCTTGCCGAGGCGGCCGTGGGGTCGAGATAGGGGGTCTCATGGGCATGGGAGGCTGGAGCGTTCCCGCAGTGCTCGCGATCGCCGGCTCGGACTCGAGCGGCGGCGCGGGCATCCAGGCGGACATCAAGACCATCGCCGCGCACGGGCTCTTTGCCGAGACCGCGATCACCGCGCTCACGGCGCAGAACACCTGTGGCGTGCGCGACGTCATGGAGGCCACGCCGCAGATGGTGGCCGAGCAGATCGACGCGGTCTTCGAGGATATCCCGCCCGTCGCGGTCAAGGTGGGCATGGTGGGGTCGGCGGCGATCGCCGAGGCCATCGCCGAGCGGCTCGAGCGCTGGAACGCCGAGAACGTGGTCGTGGACCCGGTGATGGTGGCCACCTCGGGCGCGCGGCTCATGGGCGAGGGCGCGGACGCGGCACTCGTGGGGCGCCTGCTGCCGCTCGCGCGCGTGGTCACGCCCAACATCCCCGAGGCCGAGGCGCTTCTCGGCGAGCCGGTGCGCAACGAGGGCGAGCAGGAGGCGGCCGCCGTGGCGCTCACCGGGCGTCTGGGCTGCGCGGTGCTCGTGAAGGGCGGGCACGGCGTGGCGGACGCCAACGACGTGCTGGTGGAGCCGGCCGTCGAGGACGATGGCGCCCCGCGCGTGACGTGGCTGCGCGCCCCGCGCGTGGAGACCGAAAACACCCACGGCACGGGCTGCACGCTCTCGAGCGCCATCGCCTGCAGCCTGGCGGAGGGCCGTGCGCTTCCCGAGGCGGTGGCGCGCGCGAAGGCCTACCTCACCGGCGCGCTTTCGGCCGGGCTCGGCCTGGGCCACGGCTCCGGTCCCGTCGACCACCTGTGGCGCCTCCGCGCGGCGTTGCGCACCAATTAACCGTTGGGTGACAGAGCCCTGGGTGCGTGTTGATTCGTCCCTCCTTGCGAACGTCAAACGTCTCGTGTTTGCTAAATAAGAACATATGTTCTATACTGTGGACACATTGACAATAGTAACGTGAGACGATACTATGATTAGGACGTTTGCGGACAGGGATACGGAGAGGCTGGCTGCGGGGTTTCGGGTTGCTCGCTTTGTGGCGTTCGAGCGGGTTGCACTAAGGAAGCTGCGTCAGCTGCAGGTTGCGCTGACCCTTGCTGACTTGCGTGTTCCTCCGGGCGACCGGCTGGAGGCGCTCACGGGCGACAGGGCGGGACAGCACAGCATCCGAATCAACGACCAGTTCCGCATCTGCTTTAGATGGGCCGAGGGAGGTGCCGAGGATGTCGAGATCGTCGACTACCACTGAGCGGGCGGAGGACGCCGTCGCGCTCGCTCCCGTCACGCCGGGGGAGCTGCTCAAGGAGGAGTTTCTCGAGCCCATGGGCATCTCCCAGTATCGCCTGGCCAAGGAGACGGGCATCCCCGCTCAGCGCATCGGACAGATCGTGCTGGGCCGGCGCTCGGTCACGGCAGACACGGACCTCAGGCTCTGTCGGTTCTTCGGCCTCTCGGACGGCTACTGGCTGCGTGCGCAGGCCGCCTACGACATCGAGGTCGCACGCCGCAAGCTGGAGCCCGAGCTCAAGAAGATCACGCCGTTCTCCAAGATCGCCGCGATGCTCTAGCCATTCCGTACTACATCAGAACGCGAGGCCATGGGCCTCGATGAGCTGCTCCCGTCTCAGGCCACGACGACGCTCTTCTTGCCGCGCGTCACGGCACGGCCGATGACGGCGGCGGGAAGGCCCTCGGCGCGCAGGGCGTCCGTGAGGCGCTCCGCGTCCAACTCGGGCAGCGCCAGCAGCAGGCCGCCGGAGGTCTGCGGGTCAAAGAGCACGTCGGCGAGGTCGCGCGGCAGAGCCTCCGCTAGCTCCACGCGCGGGCCGAAGAAGTCCCGGTTGCGGTAGGCGCCCGCCGGGATGAGCCCGAGCGCCGCCATCTCGCAGGCGTGCGCCATGACGGGCACGGCCGTGGCGTCCAGCGCAAGCGTGACGCCCGAGGCCTCCGCCATCTCGCAGGCGTGCCCCATGAGCGAGAAGCCCGTGACGTCGGTGGCCGCGTGCGGCCAGCATCCCAGCTCGCGCGCCAGGCGGATCGGCGCCTCGTTGAGCGTGGTCATGGAGTCCGTGGCCACGGCGAGCCCGGCGTCGTCCAGGATGCCGCCCTTGCGCGCGGTGGTGAGGACGCCCGTGCCGAGTGCCTTGGTGAGCACGAGAGCGTCCCCGACCTGGGCGCCGCCGTTCTCCAGGCGCTCGTCCAGCTGTACGAAGCCCGTCACCGCGAGGCCGTACTTGGGCTCGTGGTCGTTGATCGAGTGGCCGCCCGCCACGACGCATCCCGCGCGCCGGCACGTCTCCGCACCACCGGCCAGAATCTGCCCTGCGATCTCGATGCCCAGGCAGTTGGGAAAGCACAGGAGGTTCAGCGCCAGCGCCGGCCGGCCGCCCATCGCGTAGACGTCCGAGAGGGCGTTGGTGGCCGCGACCTGGCCAAACAGGAACGGGTCGTCCACCATCGGCGGGAAGAAGTCCGTCGTGGCGATGAGGCCGCGCCCGTCGCCGAGGTCCCACACGCACGCGTCGTCGGAGGCGTCAAAGCCCACCACGAGCTCCGGCGCGTCCAGGCGCGGCAGGCCGGAGAGCACGCCCGCGAGCTCGCCCGGCGCGATCTTGGCCGCGCACCCGGCCGCCTCCACGAGCTCCGTAAGCCGCACGCCCGTCATGTCCATCGCTTCCTCCGTGTGTCTGCAAATTGGGGACAGTCCCCAAATCACATAAAACTTTTCTGTAAATCGGGGACTGTCCCCAATTTGCAGACGCCCCCGGGCGCAGGTCCCGGGGGCGTGCCGAGTCGGTCGCTCTGTGCCGATTGATGCCGCTAGTTCTCGTCCGCCGCGAGCGAGGAGTCGGCCTCCGCGCGCGTGCGCTCGATGCGCCGCAGCAGCGACTCCTTGTGCTCGTAGGTGTGCGAGCGCGCGATGTCGCCGGCCTCCTGCGTGATGTAGCGGAAGAAGTAGTGGCCGTCAAAGTCCTCGTAGATGCGGAACTTGGGCGTGGGCTCGCGGTCGAAGGCATCGATCGTGCTGTCCTCGACCTCCGCCTGCTCGGCGGTGGCGCGCACGCACTCGATGCCGTGCAGGCACTCGTCCTTGGACGGGAAGATGATCGACGACATCAGGATGTGCCCGTTGGAGGCGCAGAGGTTGAAGCAGTAGCGGCCCTCGTTCTCAACCACGACGTACTGTCCCATGGGAAATCACCACCACATGATCGCAGCGAACAGATTATTCCTTACCCTACCGTGACGCGCGCCGCACATCGGCAAGAAGTACGCGGGCGGTCGGTTTTGCTCGGGGAGAAGGACGGCGAGAAGGACGGTGCGCCGGCGGTTCCGCTCCCGCTAGATATGCGAGCCCCGTTTGGGGTACTATCTCTTTACATCCCCCGAACAGACGGGTCGGCGTGGTCGGGGGACGCGCCGGCCCACCAGGACGTGAAGGACCCCGGTCGCCGTGGCGGCCGGGGTCCCGTCGTGTGTGCGGGCGAGAAGAGTCTCCCGCCGCGGCCCCTACCGCGCCTCGCCGCGCAGCGCGGCGTCGCGGCCGGCCTCGAAGGCCGCGAGGTTGGCCTCCACCGTGGCGGCCGGCACGCAGGCGCGCACAGCGTCGCGCCAGAGCTCGGCGTCGAAGGGCAGCGCCGTGGAGAGCGCGCCCACGAGGACCACGTTGGTGGAACGGGGCGAGCCCAGCCCGCGCGCGATCACGCCGGCGTCGAGCAGGTGCGCGCCCAGCTCGCGCAGGCGCTCGTCCACGCGCTCGGGCATCGTGAAGTTGCCGATGTTCACCGAGACGGGCGTGATCTCCTCGTCGTTCACGAACATGCGGCCGCCCTCGGCGAGGTAGTGCTGGGCGCGCAGGGCCTCCACCGCCTCAAAGGCCACGATCACGTCCGCGCAGCCGTCGTCGCAGACCATCGTGGACACGTGCTCGCCCAGGCGGATGACCGTGCTCACGGACCCGCCGCGCTGGCTCATGCCGTGGATCTCGGAGACCTTGACGTCGAGGCCCGCGCCGGCGGCCACACTCGCGAGCAGCTTGCCGGCGAGGATGGTGCCCTGGCCGCCCACGCCCACGAGCAGGATGGTCTTGGTGCCGTGGAAAAGGGACTGTCCCTTTTCCACGTTCTTCTCGGTGTCTGCCATGGTTACTCCTTCGTGATGCAGCCGAACGGGCAGGACTGGACGCACTGGTCGCAGCCGACGCACTGCGTGGGGTCGATCACGGCCGTGCCGTCCTTGGCGCGCCCGAGCGCGGGACAGCCGATCTTGACGCACTGGCCGCACGCGCGGCAGTTGCGAATCGTGGGCTCCTTGCCGCGGCTGCGGTCGATGAGGCGGCACGGCGCCTTGAACACGATGACGGAGAGGCGGTCGGTCGCGGCCACCGCGGCGCGCAGCGCGGAGCGCACGGCCTGGAGGTCCTGCGCGTCCACCTCAGCCACGTCCTCCACGCCCATCGCGCGGCACAGGGCGAGAAGGTCGAGCGCCTTGCCGGTGGGGTTGTCCAGCGGGCCGATCTTGTGCGAGCTGTCCGTGAGGGTGACGCCGTTCACGGGGTTGCCCTGCGTGCCGGTCATGGCCGTCGTGCGGTTGTCCAGGATGCAGAGGGTGCCGGTGCCGCCGTTGTAGATGGTGCCGAGCATGCTCGTGATGCCGGAGTGCGCGAACGTGGAGTCGCCGATGACGCCCACGACGGGACGGCCCGCGCGCTCGGGCGCGTGCGCAAGCTCCATGCCGTGCGCCATGGAGAGCGAGGCACCCATGTCGATGACCGTGTGGCACGCGCCGTAGGGTGCGACGGCGCCGAGCGTGTAGCAGCCGATGTCGCCGGTCACGATGGCCTTGAGCCGGCGCAGCTCGCAGAAGACGAGTCGGTGCGGGCAGCCCGGGCAGAACGCGGGCGGGCGCGGCGGCAGGTCCGTGGCGGGCGCCAGGTGCGTAGGCAGCGCCTCGCCGAAGGCGGCGCGGATGAGCTCGGGCTTGAGCTCGCCGGCCACAGGGAGCGGCGCGGCGGGCGGCTCGGCGAGTGCGATACCGAGGGCGCGGACGTGCGAGGAGAAGTAGTCGCTCGCCTCCTCCACCACGTAGCACGCGTCCACGGAGGCGGCGAAGTCGGCGAGCGCGCGGGCGGGCAGCGGCCAGGCAAGGCCGAGCTTGAACGTGGAGGCCTCGGGCAGCGCCTCACGGACGTGCTGGTAGACGGCGCCGGCGCAGATGACGCCGATCTTCTCGTCCCGCATCTCCACGTGGTTGAAGGGGCACGTCTCCGCGTAGGCCTCCAGCGCGGCCTGGCGCTCGTCCACCACGGCGCGGCGCTTGACGGCGTTGGCCGGCATCATGACGTACTTGGGGATGTCGTCCGCGTAGTCGCGCGGGGCCACGTCCTCGCGCGCGCCGGCCGCAGCCACGAGCGTGCGGGTGTGCGCGATGCGCATGGTCTCGTGCAGCATGACCGGCGTGTCAAAGCGCTCGGAGAGCGCAAAGGCGGCGCGCGTCATCTCGTAGCAGTCCTGCGAGTCGGTGACGTCGAGGCAGGGGATGCGGCCGAAGGCGGCGTAGAAGCGCGAGTCCTGCTCGTTCTGGGACGAGTAGCAGGACGGGTCGTCCGCGGCCAGGAGCACGAGGCCGGCGTTCACGCCCGTGGACGCGGCGGCCATGAAGGGGTCGGCGGCCACGTTGACGCCCACGTGCTTCATCGTGACGAGCGAGCGCACGCCGGCGATGGCGGCGCCGAGGCCCACCTCAAAGGCGACCTTCTCGTTGGGCGACCACTCGCAGTAGACGTCCTCGTGGCGCACGAGGGCCTCGAGCGTCTCGGTGGACGGCGTGCCGGGGTAGCCCACGCCCACGGCCACGCCCGCCTCCCAGGCGCCCTGGGCGATGGCCTCGTTTCCGGACATGAGGTGCTTGTCCATATTGCTCCTCTCCTCGTTTGCCTGCCGAGAAGAACGTGCGGCTGCCAGGTTCTTCTCGGCAGTGCTGCTTCCTAGCGGCGCGTCTCGCGCGCGACGAGGGCGTCCGCCCCGTACTTTGCGCGCAGCGCCGGCTTCTCTATCTTGCCCGTGGGGTTTCTGGGCACGGGGGCAAAGATCACTCGGCGGGGCCGCTTGTAGCGCGGCAGCCGCCCGCAGAACGTCATGACGTCGTCCTCGGTGAGCGTGGCGTCCGGCTTGAGCTCGATCACGGCGGCCGGGATCTCGCCCAGGCGCTCGTCGGGAAGGCCGATCACAGCCACGTCCTTGATCGCGGGGTGGCCCATCAGGAAGTCCTCGATCTCCACGGGGTAGATGTTCTCGCCGCCCATGATGACCACGTCCTTCTTGCGGTCCACGAGCCAGTAGAAGCCGTCGGCGTCCTGACGGGCCATGTCGCCGGTGTGGAGCCAGCCGTCCACGAGGGTCTCGGCCGTGGCCTCGGGGTCCTTGTAGTAGCACTCCATGACGCCGGGGCCCTGCACGCAGAGCTCGCCGACCTCGCCGGGCGCCACCTCGGCGCCGGCCTCGTCCACGATCTTGCAGCGCCAGCGGTAGCCGGGCACGCCGATCGCGCCCACGTGGTCGATGTTCTCCAGGCCCAGGTGCACGCAGCCCGGCCCCATGGACTCCGAGAGGCCGTAGTTGGTGTCGTAGGCGTGGTGCGGGAAGACCGCGCGCCAGCGGCGGATCAGGCTCTCCGGCACCGGCTGCGCGCCGATGTGCATGAGGCGCCACTGGTCCAGGTGGTAGTTGGAGAGGCTCACCGTGCCCTCCTCGAGCGCCACGAGGATGTCCTGCGCCCACGGCACGAGCAGCCACACGATGGTGCAGCGCTCGCTGGAGACGGTCTCCAGCACGGTCTTGGGGGAGACGCCGCGCAACAGCACGCCGCGCCCGCCCACCATGAGGCTGCCCAGCCAGTGCATGCACGCGCCCGTGTGGTAGAGCGGCGGGATGCAGAGGAACACGTCGTCGTGGGTCTGGCCGTGGTGGTGTTGCTCCATCTCGGCCGCCTGCGTGAGGCTCTGGTGGTGGTGCAGGATCGCCTTGGGAAAACCCGTGGTGCCGGAGGAGAAGTAGATGGCCGCGTCCTCGTCCTCGCTGAGCGGCACGCGCGGGTCCGCCGAGGAGCACAGGGAAGCCAGCTCGCGGTAGCTCTCCGCCCAGGTGGGGCAGTCGTCGCCCACGTAGAACAGGAGCCGCCCCTGCCGGATGCGGTCCACGATCTCCTCCACGCGCCCGATGAATTCCGGGCCAAACACCAGGATGTCCACGTCCGCCTTGTCCAGGCAGTACTCGATCTCGTCGGCGGAGTAGCGGAAGTTCAGCGGCACCACCGTGGCGCCGGACTTGAGCACGCCAAAGTAGAGCGGCAGCCACTCGATGCAGTTGTAGAGCAGGATGGCCACCTTGTCGTCCTTGCGCACCCCGCGGGACAGCAGCAGGTTGGCAAAGCGGTTGGCCTTCTCGTCAAAGACCGACCACGTCATCTCGCGGCGGAACGGCTCGTCGTCGGTGGTCTCTACCAGGTCGTAGTCGCGCCAGGTGATGTGGCGGTTCTCGCGCCGCTCGGGGTTGACCTCCACGAGGGCGACCTCGCTGGGGTAGCGCTCGGCGTTGGCGCGCAGCATGTCGACGATGGTCATGGGGAGCCTTTCGGTCTCGTCACACAGTCTGACCATCATAGACCGACGGCGGACGAGAGGGACGGGCGGCTCGCCGGGCGGTAACGGACCCGTGACGTGCCGGCGCGCGGGCGGACGTTCTTCTCGCCTGGCGTCCCGATACGCGATTTCCAACGTTTTGAGGCTCGATTCCGTGTGAAATCGCGTATTGGGTTTTGCCGGTACGCGACTTCCAACGTTTCCGGCGGCCAAAACGTTGGAAGTCGCGTACTGCCGGATGTGCCCCGAGCCGTATGCTACCCTCGTGGCGAGAAGACCGCGTACTCGGGAGGCACACATGCGACGGCTGCTCGTGGTTGAGGACGACGCGCGCCTGCGCGACGAGCTCTGCGTGCTGCTCGGGCGCAACGGCTACGAGGCGAAGGCGCTCACGAGCTTTGACGACGTGGCCGCGCAGATTCTGGCTGCGGCGCCCGACCTGGTGCTGCTCGACCTCAACCTGCCCGGCGTCGACGGCACCTACGTCTGCCGCGAGGTGCGCCGCGCGAGCCCCGTGCCCATCGTCGTGGTGACCTCCCGCGACAACGACATGGACGAGCTGCTCACGCTCTCCTTTGGCGCGGACGACTTCGTGCCCAAGCCCTACAACGACCAGGTCCTGCTCGCCCACGTGGCCACCGTGCTCAAGCGCAGCTACGGCGAGGGGGCCGCGTCGGCGGAGATCGCGCACGGCGGCGTCACGCTGGACACGGCCCGCTGCCGCGTGAGCTACCAGGGCCGCACGGCCGAGCTCACCAAGAACGAGCTGCGCATCCTGGCGCTGCTCATGCGCAACGCCGGCGCGGTGGTCTCCCGCCAGCGCATCCAGGAGGAGCTCTGGGCCTCGGACGAGTTCGTGGACGACAACACGCTCACCGTGAACGTGAGCCACCTGCGCGCCACGCTCGCCAAGATCGGCATTGAGGACTTCGTGCGGACCAAGCGCGGCATGGGCTACCTGGTGGAGTAGGAGGGCGAGAAGCGCGTGGGCTTTGGGGCGTACGTCGCGGACCGGCTGGTGCCGCTCGTCGTGGGCGCGGTGGCGCTCGCGTTCTGCGCGCTGGTCATGACCGTCTACGGGCTCGACCCGGCGGCCGTGGCCTTTGTCTGCGGCGTGCTCGTGGTGGCCGCAGCCGTGGCGCTCGTGCTGGACTGGCTGCACCGGCGCGCGTTCTACCGGCGGCTCGCCGACGCGCTGGACGCCCTCGACGAGACCTACCTCGCCACGGAGCTCACCGAGCGCCCCGGCTTTCTGGAGGGCCAGCTCTTCTACGACGCGCTCGAGCGCGAGTCCCGCTCCATGCGCGACCGCATCGCCGCCGCGCGCCGCCGCTCGCGCGAGTACCGCGAGTACGTGGAGACCTGGGTGCACGAGATCAAGACGCCGATCGCCGCCGCACGGCTCGTGGCGCGCAACAACCCCTCGCCGGCCACCGAGTCCATGGACGCCGAGCTGGACCAGATCGAGGGCTACGTGGAGCAGGCGCTCTACTACTCGCGCGGCACCTCGCTGGAGCGCGACTTCCAGATCCGTCAGGTCGCGCTCGCCGACGTGGTGCGCGACGCGCTGCGCCACAAGGCCCGCACGCTGATAGGCGCCCACGTGGCCCCCGAGCTGGGCAACCTTGACTACACGGTGCGCGCTGACCCCAAGTGGCTGGCCTTCGTGATCGGCCAGGTTCTCGTCAACGCAGCCAAGTACCAGGGCGAGAAGGACGGCGGGGGTCGCGTGCGCATCTGGGCTGAGCGCCAGGAGACGGGTCTCGACGCCTGGGAGACGCGGCTCGCGATCGCCGACGACGGCATCGGCATCCCGGCCGCCGACGTGGGCCGCGTCTTTGACAAGGGCTTCACCGGCGAGAACGGCCGGCGCTACGCGCGCTCCACCGGCATGGGGCTCTACCTCGTGCGCGAGCTCTGCGAGAAGATGGGCGTCTCGGCGTGGCTGGAGTCCGAGCAGGGCGTCGGCACGACGGTCTATCTGGGCTTCCCCGACAGCGCCGACCGCGCGTAGCGCCCGCCCCCGCCCCCGCGAAATAACGTACAGAATCGAACATGTACGTTATTCTCAACTGCGGATATAGAAAGTTGTGCTTGATTCTGCACGTTAATCGGCTCCGGGCGGGCAGCCGGTGGCGCAGCGGGGGCGAGCTCGCCGCCCGCCCGCAACCTTGCGAAAGCGTAAGGGAGCGATAAGCCCCGTCGATGGCACCGTCCCTCTCGCCGGGCGAGTATGGTCGTGTACGAACGGCCACGCTTGAGAGGAACCGCAATGGCACCTGCTCACACCAGACCCGTCCTGTCCTGTCAGGACGTCGAGAAGCTCTACGGCACCCGCGACAACGTCACGCGCGCCCTCGACGGCGTCTCCTTCGACGTCGCCGCCGGCGAGTACATCGCCATCATGGGCCCGTCCGGCTCGGGCAAGACCACGATGCTCAACTGCATCTCCACGATCGACCGGCCCACCTCCGGCCACATCTACGTGGACGGCCAGGACATCACCGCCCTGCGCCCCGGCCAGCTCTCGAAGTTCCGCCGCGAGCGCCTGGGCTTCGTCTTCCAGGACTCCAACCTGCTCGACACCCTCACCGCGCGCGAGAACATCGCGCTCGCGCTGACGATCAACCGCGTGCCGCCCAAGGAGGTCGTCGCGCGCGTGACCGGCGTCGCGCAGCGCCTGGGCGTCACGGAGGTGCTCGACAAGTTCCCGCACGAGATGTCCGGCGGCCAGAAGCAGCGCGTCGCCGCGGCCCGCGCCATCGTGACCGACCCCTCGCTCGTGCTGGCCGACGAGCCCACCGGCGCCCTCGACTCGCGCAACTCGCGCCTGCTGCTGGAGAGCCTCGAGGACCTCAACAACGCCGGCGCCACGATCATCATGGTCACGCACGACTCCTTCGCCGCGAGCTACGCCCGCCGCGCGCTCTTCCTCAAGGACGGTCGCGTCTGGAACGAGCTCGTCCGCGGGTCCAAGACGCGCAAGCAGTTCTTCAACGAGATCATGGACGTCGTGTCCTTCCTGGGAGGGGAGGGCGCCGATGTACGCTAAGATCGCGCTCGGCAACGTCCGCAAGTCCTTCCGGGACTTCTCGGTCTTCTTCCTGACGCTGGCCTTTGGCGTGTGCGTGTTCTACGCCTTCGGCTCGATCACCGACCAAGCCGCCGTCCTCAACATGGCCGAGGACCAGCGCCGCGTCGTGCAGGCGCTCACGGACATCCTGTCCGGCCTCTCCGTCTTTGTTGTCATCATCCTCGGGTTTCTCGTCGTCTACGCCAACCGCTTCCTCATCCGGCGGCGCAAGCGCGAGTTTGGTGTCTACCTCACGTTGGGCATGGACATCCGCCACGTCTCCTGGATCATCGTCATCGAGACGCTCGCGGTGGGCGTGGTCGCGCTCGGGGTGGGCCTGCTTCTGGGCCTCGCGCTCTCGCAGGTCATGATGTACGTGACGGCGGGGCTCTTCGAGGCCACGATCTCCGGCTTCGTCTTTGCGTTCTCGCCCTCCGCCGCGCTCTCCACGGTCGGCTGCTTCGCGGGCATCTTCCTCGTGACGCTCGTCTTCAACGTGTCCACGGTCAGCCGCTACAAGCTGATCGACCTCATCAACGCGGACAAGGTGAGCGAGAAGGTCCGTCTGCGCAGCCTGCCGCTGTCGGTCGCGCTCTTCGTGGTGTCGGTGGCCCTGATCGGCGTGGCGTACCAGACGCTGCTCGAGCACGGCATGATGGAGGAGGGCCCGTACTTCGCGCTGGCCACGGGCCTGGTCACGGTGGGCACGCTGCTCTTCTTCTTCTCGATCTCCGGCTTTCTGCTGCGCGCGCTCCAGGCGAGCCCCCGCGCCTATCTCTCCGGCCTCAACATGTTCGTGATGCGCCAGCTCAACAGCCGCATCAACACCGCGTGGCTCTCCATCAGCCTGGTCTGCGCGATGCTCTTCATCGCCATCTGCGGCGTGTGCACCGGCTTCTCGGTGGCCACGGGCATGAACGAGAGCCTGGCCGCCGGCACGCGCTACGACATGTCGCTCGTGAGCTACCCCACGGGGATGCTGGGCGAGCAGCGCTCCGACGGCCCGGCCGCCGCGGACGACTACGACGCCATCGCCCGCCTGCGCGCGGACATCCCGGAGTTCGACGAGCTCTTCTCGGCTGCCGTGCAGGTGAACCAGTACCAGCTCGACGCCAGCGGCCGGCCGCTCGTGGAGCCCACGCTCTCCGAGCTCGTCGACACCACGGACTTCACGAGCAACGCGACGGTCCAGACGCTCGTCCAGGGGCAGACCGACCAGTCCCTCACGCTCGTGCCCGTCTCCGAGTACAACGCCCTCGCCGAGATGGCGGGCGAGAAGACCCTGGAGCTCGGGCCGGATGAGTGCGCGCTCTGGAACGACATGACCTCCATCAACGACTTCTGGGCGGCCATAACCGAGCAGCACCCCGAGGTCACGGCCTGCGGCCAGACCCTGCACTTCGTCGACGACCCCGTCGTGAGCCTGCTCTACTCGGACACGGCGGCGAGCGGCACCGTCTCCGGCGCGCTCGTGGTGCCCGATGACGTGGTCCCCGAGGGGCTGGGGCCCTCCATGACCGTGGTGGACCTCATGTACAACGGCGGGCGTGAACAAACGGAGGACGCCGCCAGTGCCGCGATCAACAAAGCCTACGGCGACCTCATCGGCCAGGGCTCCACGCTCGACGCCTGGCCGGTCTGGAACCTCGTGACCGCCCAGGGGCTTCTCGACCAGAGCTCCGGCACCACCGTGTCTGTCACCTACCTGGCGATCTACATCGGCGTGACCCTGCTCGTGTGCTGCGCGACGGTGCTCGCTCTGCAGCAGCTCTCCGAGGCGGCGGACAACGTGAGCCGCTACCGGGTGCTCGCCGAGCTCGGCGCCGAGCGGCGCCTGATCGACCGCGCGCTTCTCGCCCAGATCGGCGTGTACTTCCTCTTCCCGCTGGTGGTGGCCGTGGCGCACGCGGCGGTGGCGCTCAGCGTGGTGAACGACATCGTGGCGCTGCTCACGGGCTACCAGATCGGCACGGCGCTCGTGGGGACGGTCTGCTTTGTGGTGGTGCTCTACGGCGGCTACTTCCTCGTGACCTACCTCACCTCGCGGTCCATGATCTCCCGCTCGGGGGGGGGCACTCCTAGGTCCTAGCGCATAGGGACCGGTTGCCGAATGCGCCGCCTCCTCGCGGTCCTTCTCGCCTACCATGGGACGAGAAGGACCGCGCCGTCGCGCGCACTCGAAAAAGGAGGCCCACATGGGACTGTTCGACAAGATCCGCAGCAAGATGCTCTCCGGTGACGGCAAGGCCGCGCCGGCGTCCGCCACGTTCGCCACGCGCCCGGACGTCGTGTACGCGCCGGTCTCCGGCATGCTCGTGAGCCTCAAGGAGGTCAAGGACGAGGTCCTGCCCGTGGCCCTTCTCGGCGACGGCTACGGCATCCTGCCCACGACCAACACCGGCGTTGTCTACGCGCCCGTCGACGGCGTGATCGGCGCCACCACGATGACCAACCACTCGATCGTCATCGCGGCCGAGGGTGGCATGGAGGTCCTCATCCACATCGGCATCGGCACCGTCAACATGGGCGGCAAGGGCTTCGCGCGCTTCGTCGAGGAGGGCGAGACCGTCCGCGCGGGCCAGCCGATCATGACCTTCAACGACGACTCCATCAAGCTCGCCGGCTACGAGGACGTGGTCTGCTGCACCATCTCCAACCCGGACGAGTTCTCGCAGATCGACCACGTGGGCGACACCGGCACGCTGCTCGACGGCCGCCCGCTCGTCAAGATCGGCGACCCGCTGCTCGTGGCGCGCCGCGCGTAGGCGCCGCCCGCACCCGTCAGGACCTGGAGGGCCCGCGCCTCGCGTGCGGGCCCTCGTCATGAGAGAAAGAGAGAGGAACACCAACCATGGCACGCGTCTTCATCAGCCCCAGCAAGTACGTCCAGGGTCCCGGCGAGCTCGCCCGCATCGGCGAGTACGTGAAGGCCTACGGCACCCACGCGCTCGTCGTGATCTCCGCAGGCGGCCGGCGCCGCTCCGGCGAGGTCATCTCCGCCAGCCTGGACGCCTCCGGCGTGGCCTGCACCTACGACGAGTTCAACGGCGAGTGCTGCCAGGCGGAGATCGACCGCCTCGTGGAGGTCCTGCGCGCGTGCGGCGCTGATGTGGTCGTGGGCGTGGGCGGCGGCAAGATCTTCGACACCGCCAAGGCCGTGGCCGCCGCCGTGGACGTGCCCGTGGTGATCGTCCCCACGATCGCGGCGACCGACGCCCCGTGCTCGGCGCTCTCCGTCATCTACACCGACGAGGGGCAGTTCAAGGAGTACCAGTTCTTCAAGCAGAACCCCAACCTCGTTCTGATGGACACCGACGTCATCGCCAAGAGTCCGGTGCGCCTGACGGTCTCCGGCATGGGCGACGCGCTGGCCACCTACTTCGAGGCCCGCGCCTGCAAGCGCTCCGACGCCACCACCTGCGCCGGCGGCCACGTGACCGAGGCCGCCCTGGCGCTCGCCCGCCTCTGCTACGAGACGCTCATCTCCGACGGCCTCAAGGCCAAGCTCGCGCTCGAGGCCGGCGCCTGCACCGAGTCGGTCGAGAAGATCATCGAGGCCAACACGCTGCTCTCCGGTCTGGGCTTCGAGTCCGCGGGACTGGCCGGCGCGCACGCCATCCACAACGGCATGACCGCGATGCCCGAGACCCACGCCTACTACCACGGCGAGAAGGTCGCCTTTGGCACGCTCACGCAGCTCGTGCTGGAGAACGCCGACGAGCTCTACGAGGTGCTCGACTTCTGCGTGGAGGTCGGCCTGCCGGTGACGTTCGCGCAGCTCGGCGTCGAGGACGCGAGCTACGAGCGCGTGCTCGAGGTGGCGCGCCTGGCCTGCGCGCCGAGCGACACCCTGGGCAACATGCCGTTCGAGGTCACACCCGAGAAGGTCGCCGCCGCCATGCTCGCCGCCGACGCCTACGGTCGCGCGGCGCTCGGCGAGGAGTAGCGTCTGTTAATTGGGGACAGTCCCCAATTAACAGGACCGGAAATCCCGACTTGCGTACGCCGAGAAGAGCGCGCAGGTCGGGATTCTTGTCCGGACGGACGGTTTTCTCGGCTTACGCGCGCTGTGGCGCCGCGCCTTGCGCGCGTAACTCGGCATTACCGGCAATCCCGACCTGCGCGCGCCGACAGACCAAAAGGGGGCCGGCACCCGTTGAGGTGCCGGCCCCGCGCGCAACGTGTGAGCTGCGGTTACGCGTCCTTCTCGCCCTGGAGGGAGGCGTAGAACGTGGCGTGGTCAAAGACGTCCTTGATGGTCTGGCCGTTGACAAAGGGGAGCGCGAGGAACTCGTCGACCGTGGGGACGAGCTCGGAGCAGTCCACGAAGTGGTTCTTCTCGTTGCGACGGCTCGTGTCCTGCGCGCGCCAGGACTCGTAGTTGCAATCCGTGAGGTAGTAGACGCTCGATCCGATCTTCATGTAGACGGAGTGATTGCAGTGCAGGTACTCGACCAGACCCTCGTAGTTGATGTCGAGAGCCTCGGCTGCCTTCTTTCCCATGGCGATCCCCTTTCGTCGGAGGCCAATCGGACGTTAGCAAGAGTGTAACCCGCGGGGCTGACAGTTATGCGGATGTTCGCGAATTGTTAGGTGGGCGGTCAGCTCTGGCGGCCGAGAAGAACGCGCTCCAGCTCGGCGGGCGTGTCCACGAAGGTGGTCGCCCCGGCGGCAACGAGCTCGTCCGGAGCGCGGAAGCCCCAGGTGCAGCTCACGCACGGGCAGCCCACGCTCGCCGCCGTCTGGACGTCCACCTCGGAGTCGCCGATGTAGACGAGGCCGTCGCGCCCGGCGCCCATGCGCTGCAGCGCGGCGAGCACCATGTCCGGCGCGGGCTTCTTGCGGATGCCGGCGGCCTCGTTCTCGCCGAGGACCGCGTCGAAGGCGCCGGGGAACTGCCGCGCGATGAGCTCCTGCACGGCAAAGTCGCCCTTGTTGGAGACCACGGCCAGCCGCACGCCGGCCGCGCGCAGGTGGGCCAAGAGCTCGGGAACGCCGGGGTAGGGGCCGGTGTGGTCCTCGCAGTGCGCGGCGTAGTGGGTGCAGAAGTCCTGGTAGACGGCCTCGCGCTCGGCGGCGGGGGTGCCGGCGGGCACGGCGCGCTCGATGAGCAGGCGGATGCCGTTGCCCACGAAGCGGCGGACATCGTCGATCGAGTGCGGCGGCATGTCGTGCGCGGCGAGCGCGGCGTTGGTGGAGAGGTGCAGGTCCTCGAGGGTGTTGAGCAGGGTGCCGTCAAGGTCAAAGACGGCGGTTGCATAGGCGGCCATGGGCGCTCCTTCGGTTGACCGCCGAACAGGGTAGCACGTCGGGCGTCGGGCGGCGCCGTTCTTCTCGCCGTTGCTCAGGTTATGCGCACCCGCTGAGGTTGTGCGCGCCTGCGGAGGGTATGCGCACAGTTGCGTCGTATATATCCGCAGCTCACAGCATTGCCGAGAAGAACCTCTGCCCGCGGCGCTGCGCATATCCTCCGCGACTGCGCATAACCTCGCGCCGCATGCGCGCGGCCCCACGTTTCTGTCTGCTTTCGCGGGGGCAGCGGCGACGGCGGCCGTAGTACAATCAGCCCCGCTGCGGCGCGCGCCGTCTACGTGCGCCGCGACCATCCGGCAGGAGCCGCCCGTCCGGCACGGGGCGGCGGGACGAGAAAGGCGGGTCACCCCAATGGACTCCCACACCATGCACACCCACACCTGCGGCGAGCTGCGCCTCGAGCACATCGGCCAGACGGTCACGCTTACCGGCTGGGTCTGGCACCGTCGCGACCACGGCGGCCTGATCTTTGTGGACCTGCGCGACCGTGACGGCGTGACGCAGGTCTCCTTTGACCCGGAGCACTCCGGCGGCGAGGCCTTCCACGCGGCCGAGACCATCCGCTCCGAGTGGCCGATCAAGGTCACGGGCGTGGTCCGCGAGCGCCCCGAGGGCATGGACAACCCCAAGCTGGCCACCGGCGAGGTCGAGGTGCTCATCGACCAGATCGAGGTCCTCAACTCCTCCAAGACGCCGCCCTTCCAGATCGAGGACCACGTGGACACCTCCGAGGACGTCCGCCTGCGCTACCGCTACCTCGACCTGCGCCGCCCGCGCATGACGGCCAACCTCAAGATGCGCTCCGACTTCACCTTCGCGCTGCGCGAGGCCCTGCACGGCCGCGACTTCCTCGAGGTGGAGACGCCGGCGCTCTTCAAGTCCACGCCCGAGGGCGCGCGCGACTTCCTCGTGCCGAGCCGCACCCAGCCCGGCCACTTCTACGCGCTGCCGCAGTCCCCGCAGCTCCTGAAGCAGCTCCTCATGGTCGGCGGCGTGGAGCGCTACTACCAGGTGGCCAAGTGCTTCCGCGACGAGGATCTGCGCGCCGACCGTCAGCCCGAGTTCACGCAGGTGGACATCGAGATGAGCTTCGTGGACCAGGACGACGTCATGGGCGAGCTGGAGGACGTGCTGGCCGACGCCTTTGCCAAGATGGGCGTCGAGATGCCCACGCCGCTGCGCCGCCTAGACTACTGGGACGCGATGGACACCTACGGCTCCGACAAGCCGGACACGCGCATCGGCATGGAGCTCCACGACGTGACGTCGATCTTCTCGGCGTCCAAGTTCAAGCTCTTCGCGAGCGCGGCGGCCACGGAGGGCCAGTACGTCAAGGCCATCAACGCCAAGGGCGCCGGTGCCTGGCCGCGCGCGCAGATCGACAAGCTCGCCAACGTGGCCGCCGAGTTTGGCGCCAAGGGCCTCGCGTGGATCGCGTTCCGCGAGGACGGCTCCGTGAACAGCCCGATCGTCAAGTTCTTCTCGGACGAGGAGATGGCGGCGCTGCGCGAGGAGATGGGCGTCGAGCTGGGCGACCTCGTGATGTTTGCCGTGGCGGACCGCAAGACGGCCGACGAGATCCTGGGCGGCATGCGCCTGCACATGGCGGGCGCGCTGAACGTCCCGCGCGAGGGGCACGACTTCCTCTGGGTGGTCAACTTCCCGCTCTTCCACTGGGACGACGAGGCCAAGCGCTACGAGGCCGAGCACCAGCCCTTCACCCTGCCCACCGAGCTCGACGTGGAGAAGATCAAGGCGGACCCGCTGGCCATCGGCTCGGCCACCTACGACTTCGTCATGGACGGCTGCGAGGCGGGCGGCGGCGGCATGCGTATCCACAACTCGCAGCTGCAGCTCGACATGCTCGAGCTCATGGGCTTTACGGTGGAGCGTGCGCGCGAGCAGTTCGGCTTCCTGATGGACGCCCTCGAGTACGGCGCGCCCCCCATGGGCGGCTTTGCGCTCGGCCTCGACCGCGTGTGCATGCTGCTCGCCGGCGAGGACTCGATTCGCGACGTCATGGCGTTCCCCAAGACGTCCAGCGGCTCCGACCTCATGTCCGAGGCGCCGAGCGAGGTCTCCGGCAAGCAGCTCAAGGAGGTCGGCCTGCGCCTGCTGTAAATTGGGGACAGTCCCCAATTTACAGTGTGGGTGGTGCGCCTCCGGGAAATGCCGGGGTTGGCGCGGGACCTTCTAGAAGAATGCGCCCTTGTTGCGGTTGGCGGCCTCGCTCCGCAACAAGGGCGCCGTTTTATGGAGTGCGTGGCGTGCACGGTCCCGAATTCCAGGAAAGAGGGACCGTCGGGGCACGGGCGCCGCGACAAGGGTGCCGACTTCCGGGCGCAGCCGGGACAAGGGTGCCGATTTCCGGATGCCGCTGGGACAACCTTGCCGTTTCTTGGGTGTCCCACCCCGCTCCCGACCGTTCTTCTCGCCGTGTCCTGAAAACCGAACCTGCGGCAGTGCCGTCGTGCCGGAGCTTCGTTTTTTAGGACGCGCGAGCAGGAACGCACAGGTCGCGCAAGTCCGCCCGTGCTGCAGCCTCGATTTTCAGGACGCCTAAGCCACGCGGGAAGGCGCGGCTGCGTTATAACGGTGTAAGGCGCGGCGGGGGAGGCGAGAAGAACGGACGGCGTGCGGCTCATAGCAAAGTTCCTGGGACCGTACCGGCGGGACTTCCTGCTCGCGGTGCTCTGCGTGGCCGCGGAGACCTCGCTCGAGCTCTTCATCCCGCTGCTCATGGCGCAAGTTGTGGACCAGGGCATCACGGCCGGCGACCTGCACGTGGTCCTCGTGGACGGTGCGCTCATGCTGCTCTGCGCGGTGGCGGCGCTCGCGCTGGGCCTGGCCTACGCGCGCTTCTCGGCCCGCGCGGCGATGGGCCTGGGCGCGCGCCTGCGCGAGGCCGAGTACGCGCACCTCCAGACCTTCTCCTTCGCCAACATCGACGACTTCGAGGCCTCCTCGCTCGTGACGCGCCTCACCACGGACGTCACCGTGGTGCAGAACGCCCTGGTCACGGGCACGCGCCCGCTCGTGCGCGGCCCCTCGGCGCTCGTGGCGGGCATCGTCTACGCGTTTCTCATGTCGCCGGAGCTCGCGGTGGTGTTCTGCGTGGTGGTGCCGCTGCTCGCGGTGGCCATGCTCTCCGTGGTGGCCCGCGTGGCGCCGCGCTACCGCGTGCTGCAGCGCGCGATGGACCAGCTGAACGACGCCCTGCAGGAGGACCTCGCCGCCATTCGTGTGATCAAGGCCTACGTGCGCGAGGGCCACGTCGCTGCGCGCTTTGCCCAGGTGAACGAGCACCTGGCGGACACGGCCACGCGCACCTTCCGCACTGCGGTCCTCAACGTCCCCATCCTCCAGGGCGCGATGTACGCCACCAGCGTGGCGATCCTGCTCTTTGGCGGGCAGATGATCCTGGCGGGGACGCTCACCGTGGGCGCGTTCACGGGCTTCATGAGCTACGTTCTGCAGATCGTGAACTCGCTGATGATGATCTCCAACGTCTTTCTCATGCTCGCGCGCGCCGTGACCAGCGTGGAGCGTGTGCGCGAGGTGCTGGACGAGAGGCCCACGCTGGTCTCGCCGCCGGACGCGCTCACGGAGGTGCCGGACGGCTCGGTGGTCTTCGACCACGTCTGCTTCAAGTACGCCCAGGAGGCCGAGAAGGACGTGCTCTCGGACGTCTGCCTGGAGATTGCGGCCGGCTCCACCGTGGGCGTGCTCGGCGGCACGGGCTCGGGCAAGACGACGCTCGTGCAGCTCGTGGCGCGGCTCTACGACGTGACCTCGGGCGCGGTGCGCGTGGGCGGCCACGACGTGCGCGCCTACGACCTGGCGGCCCTGCGCGACGCCGTGGCCGTGGTCCTGCAGAAGAACGTGCTCTTTAGCGGCACGGTGCGCGAGAACCTAGCCTGGGGGGACGCGGCAGCCACGGACGAGCAGATGCTCGAGGCGTGCCGGCTCGCGCGCGCGGACGAGTTTCTGGAGCGCATCGGCGGGCTGGACGGGTCACTGGGCCAGGGCGGCGCCGGCGTCTCCGGCGGGCAGCGCCAGCGCCTCTGCATTGCGCGCGCCCTGCTCAAGCACCCGCGTGTCCTCATCCTGGACGACTCCACGAGCGCCGTGGACATGGCCACGGACGCCACGATCTGGGCGAACCTGGCTCGCCTCACCGACGTGACCAAGATCGTGATCGCGCAGCGCGTGGCCTCCGTGATGGACGCCGACAAGATCGTGGTGCTCGACGACGGGCGCGTCCACGCGTGCGGCACGCACGAGGAGCTGCTTGCGACCGACCCCATCTACCAGGAGATCTACGCGTCCCAGGTGGGCTCGGGGATCAGCGGGGAGGTGGCCTAGATGCCCGCTCGCGGAAACGCCGCCCCGTCGCGGCCGCACGACCTTCTCGCCACGCTGCGCGAGCTGCTGTCCTACATGAGCCACGCCCGCTGGCTCATGCTCATGGTGGCGGTGCTGGTCACGCTGGCGGGACTCGCCAACCTGCTCGGCACCTACATGATCAAGCCCGTGGTGAACGCGGTGGGCGCGGGCGACCAGGCGGCGTTTCTGCGCGGGGTGGCCGTGGCCGCCGTAATCTACGTGGTGGGTGTGGCCTCGGCCGCCGGCTACACGCAGCTCATGGTGCGCGCGGCGCAGCGCGTGGTGCTGGACATCCGGCGCGACCTCTTCGCGCACATCGAGCGGCTGCCGCTCTCGTTCTTCGACCGGGCGCGCCATGGTGACGTGATGAGCTACTTCACCAACGACGTGGACACGGTCTCCGAGGCGCTCAACAACAGCTTTGCCAACCTCGTGCAGGCGGCGGTGCAGATCGTGGGCACGCTCGTGCTGCTCCTGGTGCTTGACTGGCGGCTCACGCTGGTCACGGTCGCGTGCGACGCGGCGATCGCGCTCTACGTGCGCTTCTCGGGCGGGCGCAGCGGGCGGTTCTTCTCGCGCCAGCAGGCGGAGCTCGCCGGGCTCGACGGCTACGTGGAGGAGATGATCGCCGGGCAGAAGGTCGTCAAGGTCTTCAATCACGAGGCGGCCAACCTCGCGCGCTTTGGGCAGCTCAACGAGCGGCTGCGCGCGGCGGGCACCACGGCGCAGGCCTACGCCTCCACGATGGTGCCGGTCACGGTCTGCGTGGGCTACGTGAACTACGCGATCGTGTGCGTGCTGGGGGCGCTGCTTGCGGTGCGGGGGCTCACGGACGTGGGCTCGCTCGCTAGCTACCTGGTCTTCGTGCGGCAGGCGGCGGCACCGCTCAACCAGTTCACGCAGCAGGGGAACTTCCTGCTCACGGCGCTCGCGGGCGCGGAGCGGATCTTCGCCGTGATGCGGCGTGAGGGCGAGGTGGACGAGGGCAAGGTGCGCCTCGTCCACGCCGACGACGTGGAGGCCGCCCGCGCGGCGGCGGGAGCCGCGGGCTGGGCATGGGAGATCTGCGGAGAGCACGTGCCGCTCCAGGGCGACGTGCAGTTCTACCACGTGGACTTTGGCTACGAGGAGGGGCAGACCGTGCTCGCGGACCTCTCGCTCTACGCCAAGCCGGGCCAGAAGATCGCCTTCGTGGGCTCCACGGGCGCCGGCAAGACTACGATCACCAACCTCATCAACCGCTTCTACGAGGTGCGCTCCGGCGTGATCACCTACGACGGCATCGACGTGCGTGACATCGAGAAGGCAAGCCTGCGCCGCTCGCTCGGCATCGTGCTGCAGGACACGCACCTCTTCTCGGGCTCGATCGCGGACAACATCCGCTTTGGCAAGCTCGACGCCACGGACGACGAGGTGCGCGCGGCGGCGCGGCTGGCCTGCGCGGACGGCTTCATCTCGCGCCTGCCGCGCGGCTACGACACGCCGGTGGTGGCCGACGGCGCCAACCTCTCCCAGGGCCAGCGGCAGCTGTTGGCCATCGCGCGGGCAGCCGTGGCGGACCCGCCGGTGCTGATCCTCGACGAGGCCACCTCGAGCATCGACACGCGCACCGAGGCGCTCATCCAGCGCGGCATGGACGCCCTCATGGCGGGGCGCACAGTCTTCGTGATCGCGCACCGGCTCTCGACCGTGCGCAACGCCGACGCCATCATGGTGCTGGAGCACGGCCGGATCGTGGAGCGCGGCACGCACGAGGAGCTTCTCGCCCAGCGCGGCGAGTACTGGCAGCTCTGGACCGGCGCCAAGGAGCTGGACTAGACTGGGCACCCGGTTCGGGTTCATTGACGCAGGGAGAACAACGTGGCAAAGCAGGCCTGGAAGGGCGGCAACATGCTCTACCCGCTGCCCGCCGTGATGGTGAGCTGCGCAAACGCGGCGGGCGAGAAGGACATCGTCACGGTGGCGTGGGCGGGGACCGTCTGCACCAACCCGCCGATGCTCTCGATCTCCCTGCGCCCGGAGCGGCACAGCTACCACATCGTGCGCGAGTCAGGCGAGTTCGTGGTGAACCTCGTGACCGCGCGCCTGCAGCGCGCGTGCGACTGGTGCGGCGTGCGCTCCGGGCGTGACCACGACAAGTTCACGGAGTGCCGCCTCACGCCCGCGCCGGCCACGGCGCTCGAGCTGGCGCCCGCGATCGCCGAGAGCCCGGTGAGCATCGAGTGCCGCGTGCGCGACGTGCTGGAGCTGGGGAGCCATCACCTGTTTCTGGCCGACGTCCTGGCGGTGCAGGTGGAGGAGGCGCTGCTCGACGAGGGCGGCCGGCTGGACCTGGCGCGCGCCAACCTCACCGCCTACAGCCACGGGGAGTACTTCGAGCTGGGACGGCGCATCGGGAGCTTTGGCTACTCCGTGCGCCGGCGCCCGCCCAAGGGGAGGGGACGCCGGCGCCGGTAGCGCCGTCCGCCGCGCGGGCCTCAGCCGAGGGTCCGGCCGCAGTGCCGGCAGAAGCGGGCGCCGGCCGGGATCTCGCCGCCGCAGTACGGGCAGCGCCTCGGGCCGCCGCCCCCGCCGGGCCTGCCGGGCCTGTGCGGCGCGGCGAGCCGCACGATCACGAGCGGCGCGGCCACACAGAGGGCAAGAAGAACGAGCAGCCCGCTGACGATGAGCGGGGCCGCACGGTCCCAGGCTCGCGTGACGGGCGAGAACCAGAACGAGCCGGAGGTGCTGAGCGCCGGAGCGGTGCCGCCGGTCGCCACGCTCAGCGTGCCGCCGCCCGAGGGGCCGTCGGTCGTCCACACGTAGCTGCCGGCGGGCAGCGCGTCGAGGGTGAAGCGGCCGGACTCGTCGGTCGTGAACGAGAAGAGGTAGGTGCCCGCCGTTGGGCCGTCGTCCTTCTCGCCCGCGCCCGTGGAATCGGTGGAATCGGTGACGGCGTCGGCCGTCCCCGTCGCCGCGTAGAGGTCGACGCGGTGGCCCGCCATGTCGCCGCCGAAGTCGAGCTCCGCCGTGACGCCCGCCTCGACCTCGATCTGGTCGATGGAGCTCGTGATGGCGTCGCTCACGCCCGAGGCGTCGTCGATGTCGGCGCTGCTGCCGCCCGTCGAGGAGGAGATGTCCTCGAAGAAGTCCAGCGCGTCCGAGCTCGCATCCGCGCCGATGGAATAGACGTTGATGAGGCTCTCGTCCGGCGTCCCGAGCACGCGGGAGTCCGAGCTCGTGTAGTCGATGCCGATGCCGCCGTTGAACAGCGCCAGCGCGACGTCCTCGTAGGTGTAGCCGGTCGAGGGCTCCGGGTCGAGTGGCGCCGCGTCGCCGAGGATGATGACCACCTTCTTTGCGTCGTCGCGCCAGCCCAGGTTGACGGCCTGCATGAGGCCCGAGTAGACGGTCTCCTCGTTGTCTCCGCCGTAGCCCAGGTCGAGCTGGTCGATGGCCGCCGTGATGGCCGCATCGTCGTTGGTGAAGTCGAGCTGCACCTTGCTCGCGTAGTCGTCCGAATCTCTGGTCCGGGAGGCAAAGTCGCGGTAGTCGACGAGGGCGACGCGGTAGTTCTCGGTCCGCGTGGCGAGGTTCGAGAGGATCTGCTCCATGTTCTGGCGCGCGTTGTCGATGTCGTCTCCCATGGAGCCGGTGGTGTCCACGACGAAGCACAGGTCGAGCCCGTTGGTCTGGTTGTTGGCGACGACGCGGCTCACGGACTCCTCGCGGGTCCTGAGGGCGCTCTCCACGGCGGTGCGCGCGTCGACGAGGGTGCTCCAGCTGCTGCCGTGGTAGTAGCGGCTCGTGGCGTCCCCCGACGCCACGACGATGCGCTTGACGTCCGGTCCGGAGAGCTCCGGGTTCGCGGCAAAGACGAGGCCCGCCACGCCCGTGACGTGCGGGGTCGCCATGGACGTCCCGGCCGCGCCGAGGTACTCCTGGCTCACGCCGCAGCTGTAGACGAGGCTCCCGTTGTTGTTGCCGCCCGGCGCCACGACGTCAACGCGATCACCGACGCAGGAGTAGTCCGAGTACTCGAGGCGCGTCTGGGAGGAGGTGGAGGCGTTGGGGTCTATGTCGACGGAGCCCACGACGATGACGCGGTCCCGCACGCTCTCCTCGTCCGCGAGGCTGATGAAGTTGTTGTAGACCGCGAGCGAGTTGCCGACCTCGCCGTTGGCGGGGGACTCCGACCACTTGGGCTCCGTGCGGTAGCCGTAGGTCTCGTTCGCGTCGGGATAGTAGGTGATGGTGTTGCTGTTGCCGGCCGCGACGCAGATTACGAAGTCGGGAAGGCCCGCCGCCTGGCGCTGGGCGACGATGCGCGCGAGGCCCTTCCCAAAGAGGTCGGCCTGCTTCTGGAGGTAGTTGAGCGCGTTCTGGTTGCCGCGGCTCGCGGCAAAGCCGATGAGGCGGTTGGTGTTCTGGCTGATGTTGATCGCCCGCACGTTCTGGTCGAGCAGCCGGTCGACCTCGAGCAGGTAGCTGTACGCCGTCCCGTAGCGTTGCTCGGCTCCTCCCTCGGCCTGGTAGAAGACCGCGCAGTAGGAGACGGACCCCTTTCCACCCGTCACGCCCGAGACGCCGCTCCCGTTGTTGTACTCGGCGGCCATGATGCCCGCGACGTGCGTGCCGTGGTCCTCCGCAGCGAAGGCGGGCGCCTCGCTGATCGTGCCCGCGTCGTCGTCGACCAGCAGGTACGTGCAGTCCGCCAGCGAGCCGTCGAGGTCGGGGTGGTCGGTCTTGGGGGGCGTGTCGATGAGGCCCAGGCGCACGTCGGAGAGCTGGTCGAGGTAGGCCCAGGCGCCGGGGGCGTCGATCGCCTCCATGCCCCAGTTCTCGTCACGGGGCACGTCGACGTCCCACGAGGCGTTGTTCCACGGGTCGTCGGGCGTCACGGGCTGCGGCGCGGCGGCCTCGCCCTCGCCGCCCTCGGCACCGGCGTCGTCGTTCTCGAGGGTGGAGACCGGGTCGATCGAGGCGGTGTCGACGAGCGGGCTCTCCGAGAGGGTCTCCACGACGGAGTTGAGCTCCTCGTAGCTCATCGCGTCCGAGAAGACCAGACGATAGAGGCCGATGTCGGCCATCGTCTCGTCCACGTCCGAGGCGCCGACGGACGAGAAGAGCGCCTTGGCCTCGTCGGGGTCGGCGTCCGTGGTCGTGTAGACGAGGATCTCGTTGTTCACGTAGACGATGCCGCTCGACTCGTCGATGTCCACGCGCTCGCTCTGCTCGGCGAGCTCCTCCAGGGGCGTGGTGACCGTGTTGGACCCGCTCCTCCGGTCGATGCCGACGGCGATCGCCACCGCCGCGCACGCGACAATAACGACCGAGGCCACCACCACGATCGCGACGACGGGGCCCCTTCTGCCGCGACGCGCGCCGCTGCCCTTCCGCTGCCCGCTCATGCGCGGCTCCTCTCAACGAGTCTGACGCTCACGTAGGCCGAGAGGAGCACCGCCCCCACGGCCGCAAGGACGCAGGCGCATGGCAGCGCCCAGGACGCGTAGAAGTCGGAGGTCCCGGCGAGGGCCTGCCCCCAGGCGTCGCCGAGAAGGCCGGTGATCGGCGCCCACAGGAGGGCGACGAGCGTCGTCAGCGCGGCGACCGCGACCAGCGACAGGCCGAGCGCGAGCAGGACGCCCCGGAGTCGCCGCGCGCACGCGAGGACGACGCCGCCTGCGGCGAGCAGCGCCAGCACGGCGAGGATGGCGAGCGTGACGGGCGAGCAGAGCGCCGCGTCGAGGCGGCTCGTGCCGAGCGGCCCGCCGGACGGGACGAGCACCCCGCCCATGAGCGCGCTCAGGTAGGCGAGGGGCACGAGCAGCGCTGCGAGCAGGACGAAGGTGCAGGAGAAGAGCGCGGCAGCCGCCCCGCCGCCGCGCGCGTTGGCTCCCTGTGTCATGGCGCCTCCCGGAGATGGTACGAACAGATATGCTCAAGCATACGCGTGACGGGTGGCGCGCGGGCCCAGAAGCCTGGCAGCGGCGGAAAACGGGCGCCGGGCGCCGGAGCGGCCGACGCGCGCCTGCGCCGGCGCCGCTAGTACCCGCGGCTCATCCGCTTGCGGATGCCAAAGTACTCCATCACGAGCAGCGTCAGCAGGATCGCCATGGAGACGAGCGAGCCCACCACGGCCCCCGCGAGCCCCGCGAAGTTGACGAGCAGCATCGCCACCGGCACGGAGAACGCGAAGGCGATGAGGTAGAGCTTGGAGACGTCGCCCTGCGCGCGCAGCACCGTGACGATCTGGTAGAGGAAGTCGATGCACGCGCACACGCCACCCGTGCCAACCATTACCAGGCACAGCCCCCGGAACTGCTCGAAGTCCAGGCCGTACATGAAGCTCATGACCGGGATGCCCACGGTGCCCATGAAGAGCGCCATCGCGCCCGTGACCAGCGCGATCACGCCCACCATCGCCAGCACCAAAAGGTCGAAGCGCCGGTGCTTCTCGGGGTCGTCCCAGATGCGCGCCAGGCGCACGAGCTGCGGCTTGTAGATGAAGCCCGCGACCATGAGGATCGAGTGCGCCGGGAAGTACATGGCGTTGTAGTAGAGCTGGTTGTCGTAGGAGAGCGCGCCCTCCATCGCGAACTTGGGCACCGAGTCAATCAGGTTGTAGAGGAAGAGCGCCACGAAGAGCGGGAAGCACTCCACGAAGAGCTCCCTCACGCCGCGCAGCGTGGCGGGCATGCTCTTCTCGGTCTCAAAGTACGCGAGCGGCACGGTGAGCAGGACGAGCGAGGCCACGGCGCCCACGGCCATGCCAAAGCTCGCCACCGCGAGGTCGCGCGTCACGAGCAGCACGAGCGAGAAGGCCGCGAGCCCCAGCACGCACCGGACCGCCTGCGAGAGGCCGGCGAGGTAGAGCTTGTCCTTCTGCTGGAGGCGCCCCTCGTAGACGTCCGCGAGGCCGTCCACCGCGCGAAACACCAGCACGCCCATGCAGATCGAGAACATGTGGGCGTCATAGCCGCGGAAGCGGCACCACAGCCACCCCACCAGCAGCATCAGGGCGCAGGTGAGGAAGCGGTTGATCTGGTAGTCCAGGAAGGAGCGCATGTCGTCCAGGTCCGAGACCTGGTAGGTCCGCACGCCGTAGTTGGCCAGGAAGAGCAGCAGCGTGCCCACCGTGAAGGCCATCGAGAAGAGGCCTGCCTGCTCGGCGCCCACGAGCCACGTGGCCACCATCGTGAGCACCGGGAAGAGCATGCCCCACGCGGCCTGGCCGAGCGTGTTGCAGATGTAGTCGCGCTTGGTCTGGTGCGCGAGGTACTGCTCGGTCTGCTCGGAGAACTTGCCGCCAAAGACGGCCGAGATGAGCCGGTTCCACCAGTCGTTGGCCACGCGGGCGAGGAAGGTGGGCTGCCGGTCGGGGCCCGGCTGCGCCCGCCGGTCGCGCCGGCCCTTGGTCACCACGCCGTAGCGCGGGGTGCGCGGGCTCACCTGCGCGCCCGGGGCGGGTCGCACCGGCGTCGGGTCCTTGCGCCTCAGATGGCTGAGCGGATTGAAGGCCATGCTGTTGGGACTCCTCTCGTTCTTCTCGGGTCCTGATTGTAGCGCCGAGGGGCGACAGGAACGATTCTGTCGCGGGGGCGCAACACGGGAGCGGGCCTTGTTTGGGTCGCGCCGTCCGGGAAAGCGCGGGGTTGTTCCGGGGGCGTCCGGGAATCGCCGCCCTTGTCGCAAAATCTTCTAAGAATCCGGGTTCTTGTCGCCCAGGTTCTAGCAATCGGCGACCTTGTCACGGCGATGGGCCCCATTTTGGTACACGGGCGCGATTTCCCGGAAGCCACCGGAACAAGGGCAGCAATTCCCGGATCGGCCTGCCCTCGTCCCGCCCGCACGTGAACATCGCGTTTCTCGCGTGGGTCTTTCTTGAGCGGGCTTCCGCGTTCCCGTGCGCTCGGGGTATCGTATGGGTGACCGTCCGTCCGGCAAAGGAGCAACGTTGGCCGAGAAGAACGTGCGCACGGCAGACCTGACCGATACCATGCCGTCCCTCAACGTCCCCGAGAGCATCGCCGCGAACCTCGACCTGTTCCTGCGGCTGGTGCGCACGGTGCTCGAGGAGTTTGACCCGTCTCTGCTCGAGACCTTTGACGTCCTGCTCTCCGACGCCTTCCGCGCGAGCGCGGACTCCGCCGCGGAGACGCCCGACGAGCGCGCCGCCTTCGACGAGCTCGAGCGCACGATTGACGCGCTGGACGAGCGCGGTGCCACGCTGCTCATGCGCGCCTTCGTGGCCTACTTCCACCTGGCCAACATCTGCGAGGAGCACTACCGCGTGACCTCGCTGCGCGAGCGCGAGTCGGCCGTGGACCCTGCCGCGGACGCCGACCCGATCAACGACCTCACCGTGGCCTACCGCCGCCTGGTGGACGAGTGCGGGCGCGGCAAGGCGGCCGCGCTGCTCCAGCGCCTGGAGTTTCGCCCGGTCTTCACCGCGCACCCTACCGAGGCGCGCCGAAAGGCCGTCGAGGGCAAGATTCGCCGCATCTCCGCGCTGCTGGAGGAGCGCTCGCGTCTGGGCGGCCTCGCGCTCGCGGAGAACGAGCGGCGCCTGCTGCAGGAGATCGACGCCCTCCTGCGCACCTCGCCGATCGCGCACAAGAAGCCGACGCCCGTCGAGGAGGCGGACACGATCGTCGAGATCTTTGACAGCACGCTCTTTGACATGGTGCCGGACGTCTATCGGCGCTTTGACGACTGGGAGCTCGGAGAGCGCGCCGGCACCGTGCCGCCCGTCTGCCCGGCGTTCTTCCACCCCGGCAGCTGGATTGGCTCGGACCGCGACGGCAACCCCAACGTCACCGCCCGCGTGAGCCGGCAGGTGGCCGAGAAGTTCCGCGTCCACGTGCTGGAGCGCCTGGCCGACGCCACGCAGACCTGCGGGCGCAACCTCACGCTCGACGCCGTGTCCACGCCGCCCTCCGACGCCCTGGTCAACCTCTGGAACCACCAGGTCGAGATGAGCGAGGAGCTCACGGCGCGCGCCCTCGGGATCTCCGCGAGCGAGCTGCACCGCGCCGCGATGCTCGTCATTGCCGAGCGCCTGCACGCCACCGTGGCCCGCACGGCCGACGTGATGTATCGCAGCGTGGACGACTACCTCGCCGACCTGCGCGTGGTCCAGGACTCGCTCGCCCGCGCCGGTGCCGCCCGCGCGGCGTACGGCCCGGTGCAGCGCCTGATCTGGCAGGCCCAGACCTTTGGCTTCCACCTCGTGGAGATGGAGTTCCGCCAGCACTCGCTCGTGCACGCCCGCGCGCTGGCGGACATCCGCGAGCACGGCCGCTGGGGCGAGCGCGGGGAGCTCGCGCCCATGACGCGCGAGGTGCTGGACACCTTCCGCGCGATCTCGCAGATCCAGCGCAGGAACGGCGTGGACGCGGCGCGCCGCTACATCATCTCGTTCACGCGCTCGGCCGAGGACGTGGCTGCGGTCTACGAGCTCGCGCATCTGGCCTTCGCGCACGAGGCGGACGTGCCCGTGCTGGACGTGATCCCGCTCTTCGAGCAGGCCACCGACCTCGAGCACGCGGTGGAGACGCTCGACCAGATCGTCCGCCTGCCCGAGGTCCAGCGCCGCCTGGCCCAGACGGGCCGCCGGCTGGAGGTCATGCTGGGCTACTCGGACTCCTCCAAGGACGTGGGCCCCACGGCGGCCACGCTCGTGCTGCACGCCGCGCAGGGCGCGATCGCGCGCTGGGCGGAGGACAACGACATCGACCTCGTCCTCATGCACGGCCGCGGCGGCGCGGTCGGGCGCGGCGGCGGGCCGGCCAACCGCGCGGTGCTCTCGCAGCCGGCGGGCTCGGTGAACGGCCGCTTCAAGCTTACCGAGCAGGGCGAGGTCATCTTCGCGCGCTACGGCAACCCCACGCTGGCGCGCCGGCACGTGGAGTCGGTCGCGGGCGCCACGCTTTTGTCGAGCGCGCCCTCGGTCGAGCTCACCAACACCGAGATGACCGAGAAGTACGCGGACCTCGCGGCCGAGCTGGACGCCGCCAGCCGCGAGCGCTACCTGGACCTGCTGCACACCGAGGGCTTTGCGTCGTGGTTCTCCACCGTGACGCCGCTCGCCGAGGTGGGCCTCATGCCGATCGGCAGCCGCCCGGCCAAGCGTGGCCTGGGCGCCGCCTCCCTGGACGACCTGCGCGCGATTCCGTGGATCTTCTCGTGGAGCCAGGCGCGTGTGAACTTGGCCGCGTGGTACGGCCTCGGCACCGCCTGCGAGCGCGTGGGCGACCTCGCGCGCCTGCGCGCGGCCTACGCCGAGTGGCCGCTCTTCCAGACGTTCGTCGACAACATCGAGATGTCGCTCTCCAAGGTGGACGAGCGGATCGCGCGGCTCTACCTCGCGCTCGGCGACCGCGACGACCTGGCGGCCAAGGTTCTGGAGGAGATGGAGCTCACGCGGCGCTGGGTCCTCGCGATCGCCGGCGATGACTGGCCGCTGCAGAACCGCCGCGTGCTGGGGCCCGTGATCCGCATGCGCCTGCCGTTCGTGAACGTGCTCTCCGTGACGCAGGCGCTCGCGCTGCGTCGCCTGCGCGCGGGCGGCCTCGCGCCGGAGGAGCTCGAGCGGCTCACCTACCTTATCCTCTGCACCGTCTCCGGCGTGGCCGCCGGCCTGCAGAACACGGGGTGACGCGAGCGGGCGTTCTTCTCGCCGATCGTGGGGGAGACGAGGCCCGTCCCGGACCCCGCTCCCCCGAAATCCCGTGCATGCAGGCCTGCGAACGGGTACAATCGGTGGCGAACAGGGGCGTAAGCCCTCCTGTTTAACGGGCAGTATGAGCTTAGGCTCAGGGACAGCCGTCTGACGGGGCGGCTGTTCCCATGTAACGCGACCTAAGCTCACGGGCGGTCCTACCTAACGATCAGGATGAGGGCGCTCAGCGTCGCCAGAAGCACGGCGCATGAGAGAACAAGCACAGTGAACTTGGTCAATGGGAACCCTCCAATCTTCCTGCGAGACTCGGAGGGCGCCGCCTGTCCGCTGTTCTTATCGTAACACCTTTTCTGCAAAATAGAAACATGTGTTCTATTTCTCCGGTGAGGACGTGAGGAACCCCGCACGTCACCGGGCCGTTTATATGAATTCACATCCGGATGTTTATGCGAGAAGGGCCGAGAAGCACGACCCTCAAGCCCGTCACACGTCCGGTCGCCGAGAGAATCCCGACGCTCGCCCGGGACCGACGACCCCCGATTATGACCATCCCTCCCCCCATGCTTTTAGGATGGGTCTAGCTTGACCTTATCTGAAAACGTGCAGGTATAATCCAATTTTTGCCGCAGCATAGGGGGGACAGAGATGACACGGTGGAAGAGATTTCGCGCCATTGTGGCGACGGTCGCCGCGGCCCTGATGGTCCTCTCGGTCGCGCCCGTGGCCGCGCCGGCCGCCTCCCTCGGGACGGGCACGGCGCGGGTCACCGGGGTCGCGGGCGCCACAAGCGTCAGCCTCTACAAGGTGACGTCGGTGAGCGTGGGCCCGGACAACGAGCTCGTCTACACCAACGAGCCCGGGTACAACTTCATCTTTGACTCGTACCTGAACGGGGACGAGGCGACGCGGGAGCGGATGGCCAACCAGATCGCCAACCTCGTTCCCGACGACGCCCGGCCCAGCTACGCTGCCCCCGGCACGGAGGGCTGCTCGATCGAGGGCGACGTTGCCACGTTCACGGGCATCGACGCGGGCCTCTACGTGGTGCGGGTGGACGCTGATGAGGCAGGCTGGTGCTTCCAGACGACGATTCTCGGCGTGGCGCCGCCAAAGCCCGAGGCGGGGGAGGCCTGGGGCGCTCCCGTGGGCGAGGTCGCGCTCAAGAAGAACCCGGACCTCGTGGGCACCACGCTCGCGAAGGAGGTCTCCGCGGACGGCGAGAGCTGGGAGGAGGACGGCGACCTCGACACGGCCTCCGTCGGCGACACGGTCTCCTTCCGGGTGAGCGTGGCCGTGCCCACCTACCAGGGCCTCTCCGATAACGCGGACATCACGTTCGACGTCGTGGACAGCCTGCCGGCCGGGCTGGAGTACGTGAGCGGCTCGGCGCGCCTCCAGCTCGACGGCGAGGGCTTCTCCTCCAGCAGGGGCGTCAGCGTCCTCTCCGGCGCGGACGGTGCGCGCATCAAGGGCTCCCTCGGCGCGAAGGACATCAAGAACGCAGGCGGCGGGACCCTCTCGCTTGTCTACCAGGCCCGGCTCACCGCCGACGACCTGTGCGGGACGCTCGGGGGAGACGCCCACGTCGAGTACTACAAGCACGCCACCGACGACTTCTCCGCCGGCTCGGACGACCTCGTCACGACCGACGCCGTCTCGGCGAGCGTGACCCTGTATGGCGCGAGCGTGACCAAGGTTGCCGGCGAGCTGCGCGACGACGCGGTCGTGGGCTCCTCCGACGACGAGCGCCTCGACGGCGCCGTGTTCGCCCTGGAGCGGCTGGTCGACGGCGAGTACGTCCGCGTCGCGGACGCTCTCGACGCCTCACCCACGGCGACGGTCCGCGCGCTTCCCGCCGGCTCCTACCGCTGGGTCGAGCTCGAGGCGCCCGAGGGCTACCAGCTCAACGAGACGCCGCTCGAGTTTGTCCTCGGCGACGGGGACGAGCAGGGCTTCGTGGACGCGCGCTACTTCGGTGACCTCGAGGAGGTTCCCAACCTCCCGTCGCTGCCGTCGACCGGCGGCGCCGGCACGGTCGTGCTGAGCGCGGCGGGCTCCGGCCTCGTGGTCGCGGCGGTCGCCCTGACGGCCCGCGCGCGCAGGGAGCACTGAGCACACGGTTCTTCTCGGCAGAGATGCCGATGAACGGCTTTGTAAGCGGGCGCGCTGCGCCCTGGGTGCCGCACGTGCGGCAGTGAGAAGGGGGTTTCTATGAGGTTGAAGGAGAGGCTGAGAGGCGTCGTCGCGGCCGTCGCGGCAGCGGCGCTGGCCCTCTCGGTCGCGCCGGTCACGGCGCTGGCGGCGGGCACGCCGCTCCAGAAGGGCAACGCCACGGTCACCGGCGTGAACGGCGCCGGGACCATCGAGCTCTACAAGGTCGCGTCGGTCTTCATCGGCGAGGACAACGAGCTCGACTACGAACTTGAGCCCGGCTTTGACTTTGACATCCAGGACTACATGGACGACCCGGAGGTCGTGGCCAACCAGATTGCCAAGCAGCTCGGCGACCAGGAGCCCACGTACTCCAAGTCCGCCGGATTCTCCACCACCGCCAACTTCTGGGACATCGACGCCGGTCTCTACCTGGTGAAGGCCACGTCCGAAAAGGCCGGCGTGAGCTGGCAAACCACGATTCTCTCGTGCGTGCCGCGCGCTCAGGACCCCTCGAGCGGCAACTGGGGCAAGCCGAGCGGCACCGTGGAGCTCAAGAAGAACGACGACACCGTCAACAGCTCCCTCACCGTGCAGGTGTCCGACGACGGGGAGACCTGGACCGACTCGGTCGATACGCTCGACCGTGGCGACACCGTGTACGTCAAGGTCACGGTGGACCTGCCGACCTACAACGGCCTCACCAAGGACTCGGGCATCAACTTCGTGCTGTACAACTCCCTGCCCGAGGGCCTGAGCTTCGTGGATGACTCCGACTCCCGCACGGTCAACGGCGAGAAGGTCGGCATGCTCACCAACAACAAGCAGTCCGACGGCACCTTCCAGACGCGCGTCTCCCTGAGCTCCTCCGACCTCATGAAGGTCGAGGCGGGCGACCAGCTCGTGCTCACGCTCGAGGCTACCGTCGACGGCGGCCAGGTGGGCACCCTCACCGACGAGACCTACGTCGAGTGGTACCGCCACGTGACGGACGACGATCCCACCACGACCACGGCGACCGAGAAGACCGAGGCGGACGTCGTCCTCTACGGCGCGAACGTCACCAAGGTCGTCGGTACCGAGCAGGATGGCGCGGTCGTCGGCTCCGCCGACGCCGAGAAGCTCTCCGGCGCCAGCTTCAGGCTCGAGAAGTGGAACGAGGACACCCAGGCGTGGGAGACCACGTACGGCGGGGGCAGCATCGCCGCCAACAAGGGCGCCGACAAGGCGACCACGGCCGACCAGCTCTCCCTCGGCGCTGGCACCTACCGCTGGACCGAGACCGTGGCGCCCGACGGCTACCAGCTCAACGAGACGCCCCTCGAGTTCGTGCTCGGCGACGGCGAGAACGAGGCCAAGAACGTCGAGGCCTCCTACTTCGGCGACCTCCCGAAGACCCCGCTCTCCTCGCTGCCCTCGACCGGCGGCATCGGTGCGGTGGCGCTGACGGCTGCGGGCGCCGGCCTCGTTGCCGGTGCGGCGTACCTCGTCGCGCGCGCTCGCAAGGACAGCTAGCCGACATGTGGAAAAGGGACAGTCCCTTTTCCACATGAGACGGGGCGGAGGGGCTGCGGCGCCCTCCGCCCCGCGCGCGTTGGTTTCGGGTCCGAGGGGGTGTGGTGAAGAGGGTTCGTCTCGCCATCGCGGCGGTCGCGTTTGTCATGGGCGTGGGCCTCATCGCCTATCCCTACGTCAGCGACTATGTGTACAAGCAGCGCCAGCACGAGGTCATCTCCGTCCAGGACCAGATCGTGGACGAGGCCGGCGAGCAGAGGCTCGCCGAGGAGACGGACCGCGCGCAGGACTACAACGAGCAGGTCGCCGCAGGCGGTTCTTCCGCTGTGATTCCCGAGGGCTCCGACGGCTCCGCAGGCTCCGACGAGGCGTACGAGAGCCTGCTCAACCTCGGCGGCGACGGCGTCATGGGCACCCTCTCCATCCCCAAGATCGACCTGCGCGTCCCGATCTACCACTACACCGACGCCGCCGACCTCCAGCAGGGAGTCGGCCACGAGCCCGGAACCTCCCTGCCGGTGGGCGGCCCCTCCACGCACGCCGTCCTCGCCGGGCACAACGGCCTGCCGGCCGTGAAGATCTTCGACCGGCTGGACGAGCTGAAGCCGGGCGACTACTTCGTAATCGAGACGCTGGGGAAGGAACTGGCCTACCGCGTCACCAGCACGGAGACCGTGCTGCCCGACGAGACCGAGAGCGTGGCCGTCCAGGAGGGGAGGGACCTGGTGACCCTGGTCACCTGCGTCCCGTACGGCGTGAACTCGCACCGCCTGCTCGTCCATGCCGAGCGCTGCGAGCTGCCCGCCGAGTGGACGGAGCGGGGAGCGGGCGCGGCGGGGGAGCCGACTGCCGCCGAGGCGGCGCCGGGCGTGCCGCTCACCGCCCTCACGGTCGCGGGCATCGCTGTCGTGGCGGCATGCGCTCTGGTCGCGCGACACGTGCGCCGCACGCGGGCCCGGAGGGCGCGCGGCGGCAGGCACTTCTCAGGAGACGATCACCGGGCCTCTTCATCCAGACGCTCGGGAGGGCGATAGGCGCCCCGGCCGTCCACGACGACGCAGGGCTCGCCGCCGTCGTACTCGATGCCGCCGGCGGCGTCGATGCCCTGCACCAAGAAGGAGATCGTCACGTCGAGCCCGCGCGCGATCCGCTCGATGGTGTCGAGCGTGGGCGACTTGCGTCCGTACTCCACGTCCACCAGATATGACTTGTTGGTCCCGATGATGAGCGCAAATTTCCTCAACGAGAGGCCGCGCTCAGCACGAAGCTGGCGGACCCGTTTGCCAAAGGCTTGTCGCGTTGCGCTGCTCATAGTGTATTGCAGCGTATAGGCCCTCTTCTTGCGAATGTACGTCTATAGACGTACACTCAACAGCCATCGAAGCAAGTCGGACGGCGCGCCGGGGGTCGCGGCAGCGGGGGAGGTCACCAATGGTCGATGGTTCTGCCATGTTCGAGGAGTCTGACATCAGGACGCTGCGCACCCCGCCCTCGTCCCGGATTCGCAACACGCCCAACGGGCCGATTCGCCTGACCCCCTCTGAGCTGCAGATTATCAAGTTCCTGGAGCGTCACGAGGGCCATCCCTGCTCCAAGGCGCAGATTGCCGCCGCCATAGGGAGAAACGAGAAGACCGTGAACCGGCTGCTCAGCCGCATGCGGCGCGACCAGCTGGTGATCTCGCAGGCCGTCCACTCGGAGAACGGCGCCCAGCTGGCGAACGTCTACCGCCTCACCAAGTGGGCAACCGAGGAAATGTAAAGACTTGTGAAAGGCCCGTTCTGGCCCCTCCCCCCAAGCTCGCGCGGCGATGGTCCGGCGTGGCGCTGGGGCGCGTTCCGTACGGTGCGGATTCGCGGTCTCACTACCATACCTGTATGGTAATGAGATGATACCCCCTCCCTATGAAGTTGTATGTGTGATGTGAAATAGATACCTCCACCCCCTCTACCAGCGGAAAAGCTGAAACACAGCCAAACCTAAACTCGAGCTTAAAAGTGAGGGGCGTCCTGTGCCCATGCACGGGATGTTTCGGAACGCAGACGAGTTTGGGGGCTGCCCAATGAACAAAAGACGAAGGAGAGGGCTGGTTCTTGGAATCCTCTCGGCGGTCGTCCTTCTTGGCGTCCTTGCCGTGGGCTTGGGCACGCAGAGGGCGTATGCCGCTGATGGCGGAAGCGAGTACACCACTACGGCGGACATGTCCGACGAGGCGCGTGCCGCTGTGGGCGGTGACGTCAAGGTGACCGTGAACGCGCCGAACGGCGCGCTGCCCGAGGGCGCCGAGCTGTGCGCCAAGCTCCTGAGCGACGACGCCGACACCCAGGCCGTGGCCGACGAGCTCGACAAGGCCGAGGTCTCCTACGACGGCTTCACGGCGCTCGACGTGTACTTCACCGACGCCGACGGCAACGAGGTCGAGCCGTCCGAGGCCGTGGACGTGAGGTTCGAGCTCCCCCAGGGCGCGCTGGGCGACGACGTGGACGCCTCCACCCTCGCCGTGCAGCACCTGGCGGAGAACGACAAGGGGGGGGGTCGAGAAGGTCGAGACCGTGGCCCAGACCGCCGATGCCGGCAAGGCTAAGGCGGCCGATGCCGAGAAGGGCGCGGGAACCGTCGAGGCCAAGGCCGACAACGTGACGGCCGACTTTTCCGTGGATAGCTTCTCCACCTTCACGATTACGTGGGGCTATTATTCTGGATACAGGCCAGAAATTCAGATTCACTGTGTTGACGAATCCGGGGCCGAAATAGGTTCAAGTCTAAGTGACATCGTGCGCAACAACTGGATTACGCTGTCCGAAATTGCCCCTCAAATTCCTGGCTATACGTATCAGCATGCTGAGCTTGCTCGAAATGCCAATTCGTTGGATGGAAAAGCTGACCTAGTGCAGCTGCAAAATAGCAGCAATAGGTGGCAGTACAGGAATCAAATCAGTGGCAAATGGACAAACGTTGGCAACAACACCGTTTACTTGGTGTATACGCCGAACGCCGAACTGGAGACCGTCGACACTGTGGACAGCGCTGACAAGGGCGTCCATATGTACATGTTCGACTACGCCGACAACGTGCGCCAGTTCAACGGCGGCGAGTACACCGAGAACGGCCGCACGGGCGACGTCAAGGAGGGCATGACCACCCCCACCACTACGAACGGTTGGCCGAGCCTGACCGGGCAGTATGAGACCCCAAATCGATCACTCAGTTGGCTCTTCGGCAGCTCCCAAAACGCCTTCAGCGTCGACAACTCCCATGCCGTGAACCACCTCTTCCGCTTGGACAAGTACAACGAGGACGGCACCTTCTACTACAGCTCCTTCGAGAACTTCGCGACGCTCGCCAACGACGACGATGACAACTTCACCCTCTACAACGCGCTCGGATCCCCCGCCGGCGGCACCCCGTACTACTTCCAGCGCGGCAACTTCATGCCGTACAACGACCTCGACACGAGCAACGTGATCAGCCGCAACCACTACACTGCGGAGGGCGAGGAGCTGCATGAGGGCGACCCGGGCTACAACGACCCCATCTACGGGCTCCAGGGCAGCAACGACTTCCACTTCGGCATGTACGTGTGGGCCGACTTCTACCAGCCGCAGGGCGGTCAAGTCGAGGCCAACGACCAAAACGGGGACGGCCAGCCGGACGGTGATCCGAAGGACATGGTCTTCGAGTTCACGGGCGACGACGACATGTGGGTCTACATCGACGGCGTCCTCGTGCTCGACCTCGGCGGCATCCACGACGCGCAGAGCGGCACGATCAACTTCGCCACCGGCGAGGTGCGCTACACCGACACGACGATCGACCAGGACCACACCGATCGGCCGAACACGCCCGAGTGGCACTCGACCACGATCAAGGCCCAGTACGAGGCCGCGCGCCAGGAGGGCTCGGTCGACTGGAACGGCGACACCTTCGCCGACGGCTCCAACCACCGCATCCAGATCTTCTACATGGAGCGCGGCGAGGGTGCCTCGAACCTCAAGATCAGCTTCAACCTCAAGACCATCCCCGACGGCCAGCTCGCCGTCCACAAGGAGGTCGAGAACTACTACGCCCCGCAGCTCGCGGACGTCACCTACACCATGCAGGTGAAGGTTGGCGGTCAGCCTTATGCGAACCAGCAGTACACCATCCAGGGCACGAGCATCACGGGCACCACAGACGAGAACGGCTACCTCACGCTGAAAAACGACCAGACCGCGGTCTTCCCCGATCTCCAGGTGGACGACAAGGTCACGGTACAGGAGGTCGGCACCTCGGACATAACAGAGCCGGGAGCTCATATCAGCGATAAGTACGACATGAGTTGCACCGTGACGGACGGCGCGGGGGAGGACATACCGGGGAGCAGTGTTGAGAACGGCGTCGCTTCTGCGACGATGCCCGGCTACGGTAGCATCGTGGTCAACGTCACGAACAAGGCTACCTTCACCCGCCCGCTCAAGCTCGTGAAGCAGTTCTCCGGCACCGAGGGCAACACGGCTCCGGCAGACTTCCAGGCTACCTACACGCTTTACGAGTGGACTGACTCTGATTATGACAACGTCGTAGACGACGGCGAGCTTACCCAGGTTGGCAACAACGGCTCCATCAAGTACAGCCAGATGGACGATGACCACTCCTACACCTTCTGGCTGGAACCGAACAAGAACTACTACATCGCCGAGTCTTTCGGCGAGGGAGACGACGATGGCGGGACCGACGCGCTGCCGTGGCGTGGTGTGACGGCGGCTGACACCGATGAGGAAACTCCCGCAGGTGTTGTCCAACTAGTTAACGGTAGCGCCACAAGTGGCGACGGTATCGAGACAATCACTCTGACCAACACATATGGAAAGAACACCGCCAATCTCCAGGTCCTGAAGTACGAGGACACGGTAAATGACGATTGCTACACCGAGCCGACCGAGGGTGACCCGGACAGCGGCGACAAGACCCTGCAGGGCGCTACGTTCCAGCTGTACGAGGAGACCTCTACCGAGCAGAACCCGACGTACAACCCTGATACCGATACTGCCATGTTTGGCACAGCCCAGACTACGAGTGAAGATGGTCTCGCGACCTTCTCCGACCTCGAGCCCGGCACCTACTGGCTCGTAGAGACGAGCGTCCCCGCTGGCTACACCAAGCTCGAGAACCCGCTCAAGATCGTCGTGACCGACGATGGCACCATCCAAGCGGCGCTTCCGAGCGTTGACGAGGACGATAGCGTTACCTACCCGAATCTTGAGAACGCGACCGCCGTTGAGGGGGCGGAGGCCACCTTCCGCGTGACCGTTGAGAACACCGGCATAGACACGCTTCCGAGCACGGGCTCGTCGGGAACCATCGCGATGTCCGCGGCTGGCGTCGCCACCGCTGCGCTTGCAGGTGTCTACCTCTTCCAGAAGCGCAAGGGTTTTCAGCACTAACTAATCGATTGGCTGCCGCCCGCAGAGGGCGGGCGGTAGCCCCATCACGGTAACAGCCGGGCGACCGCCCGGAGGTTATAGCAGGCAAGTAGGTATGTGGGCGATGCCGAACCAGATCGGCGAGAAGGAGGAAAACATGGCTCACAGTATTAGAAGCAAGCTCAAGGGGATGATGACCGCGCTCGTCGCGCTCGTTGCCACCCTTGCGCTTGTCCCGACGATGGCGTTCGCCGTGGAATGGACAGGAAGCCAGACTGCGTCGATCACCATTAATAACCTTAGTGAGGGCGATACGGTCTCTCTGTATCGTGTGGCTCATGTTCAGCTCAATGATGACAACACGACGACGCTTGTCCCCGAGACTGGAGTTGACCAGGCTGAGATTACCGCGTATCTCGCAGATCAGAGTGAAACCACTGCAGCTGCTTTCGATGGCGAGGGCGTGCCCGTTGGTGGCCCTATCGAGGCGACCGGTTCCTCGCTGACGTTCAACGATCTTCAGGCTGGTCTGTATTACGTTGACGTTGATGGTGTGGAGGGCTACACCTATCAGCAGACTGTCGTCGCGCTGAACGCCGTACCGGACACGGACGGTTCGGGCTGGACGATCGACAACGTCGCAGTTGACCTGAAGAAGGAGTCCGATATCCTCGACAAGACCGTTACGGGCGGTTCCATCAAGGTCAACGGCCAGGATTACGCTGAGGTTGGCGACGAGCTCACCTTTACGGTCAAGTTTGCGATCAACGCGACCGACACCGAGCTTACCCTTACCGATACGATGAGCACGGGTCTTGTGCTGAGCAGCATCGACCAGCTGGTGATTAAGGATGCTGGTGGCACCGTTGTTCCTAAAACCGCGTATTCTGTTAGCGCCAACAATGGTGATCCACAGCTTGTGGTCACCTTTGATGAGGATTGGCTCGCCGAGAAGAATGAGAACGGTACTTCCGCTCATGCTGGTGCTTACACTCTCGAGTACAAGGGCACCATCACCAAGGACGCAACTCTCGACGGCGTGAGCAACGAGGTTACCTCCTCGAACGTGACCGATAGAAAGAGCGACGTTACCGTCAAGTTCACGGGTTTCGACATTGTCAAGTATGCCGATTCGAACAACAGCGGCTCCTATAACGCTGGCGATCAGCTCCTCGACGGCGCCGAGTTTGCGCTTTATTACGACGAGGATTGCACGAAGCCTGTGTATAAGAAGGACGGGACGACTCCTGTTACCTTGACCACTGTTGATGGCAAGGCTTCGACTGACGCCGATACGCTCCTTGAGGCCGGCACGACCTACTATCTGAAAGAGACGAAGGCCCCGGCGGGCTACACGCTCCCTAAGGACCCGTTTGAGATTACGGTGACTTGGAACAACGAGACCCAGCAGCTCGACAAGACGTTTGCCCTTAAGAACACTCCTTCCACTACTAGTGATGGCGTGAACCTCCCGACCACCGGTGGCGCGGGCACCGTCGCCTTCACCGCCGCGGGCGTCGTGATCATCGCTGGTGCTGCGGCGTTCATCGTCCGCTCCCGCAAGAACAACGACAACGCGTAATCGGCTCTCCCGATGACGCAGGCCGGGTCTAGGACCTGGCCCCAGGCCCGGCTCCCTCGCGGAGCCGGGCCGCTTTCTACGAAGAAGGGCTGGTGGCAGCGTGGCTGACATGCCGCACAAGCAAGGTCATACGGGGGCGCAGGGCGTGAGGCCGGTGCCCCATGCGCTCTCGTCCTCGTTCTCCCGGCGCGGTCCGGGTGGTGGCGGCGGTATGCCGCACGGTCCTTCTCGCCCCCGCGGTCGCCGAGGCTCGGGCAAGGGCAAAAACGCTAACCGCCGCAACATCATCGTCGCAGTGATCGCCCTGCTTGTTGGCGTCGCCGTCTTCTGCTACCCCATGGTGAGCAACTACCTGCACGAGCAGAACACGAGCCACGTGGTGGCGGAGCAGGCCTCCACCGTCTCCGCCGAGGACGAGGCGACGCTCGAGGCGGCGCGCCAGGTGGCCATCGCCTACAACCAGAAGCTCCTGGACAGCCGCACGGTGGTCACGGACCCGTTTGACCCCAACGCCCAGCGCGTGACCAACGAGGAGTACGAGTCGGTCCTCAACCTGGCTGGCGACGGCGTCATGGGCACCATCACCATCCCCAAGATCCAGGTCCAGATGCCCATCTACCACGGCACCTCGAGCGAGGTGCTGGAGCAGGGCGTGGGCCACCTGCAGGAGACGTCGGTGCCCATCGGCGGGGAGTCCACCCACGCGGTGCTCTCCGGGCACACGGGGCTGCCCTCGGCGAAGATCTTCGACAACCTGGACCAGCTCGAGGTCGGCGACTACTTCATCATCACCGTGCTCGGCGAGGACCACGCCTACCGCGTGACCTCCACCGAGGTCGTGCTGCCGGATGAGACGGATTCGCTGGTGATCCAGCCGGGCAAGGACCTGTGCACGCTCGTCACCTGCACGCCGTACGGCATCAACACGCACCGCCTGCTCGTGCACGCGGAGCGCTGCGACGTGCCGGACGAGTGGCTCAACAAGGGCGACGCCGCCTTCCCGGCCGGCTACTCCAACCCGCCCGACAAGGCGCTCCTGCCGAGCATCCTCATCGGGCTGCTGCTGGCGGCGCTCATCATCGGCGGGTACACCGCGATCCAGCGAGTCAGAAGCAAGCGCGCCGCCGCGCCCACGCCCCCGACCGGCTCCACGCCCACGCTACCGACCAGCTCCGCGCGGGGAGGCGGGCCGAAGCACTACCGTACGGAGGACGCTGCCGGCCCCGGCACTTCTCGCTTCACGGCCAGGCGGCCCGGTGGGACAGCGGGCGCGAGGCCGGTGCCGCGCGGCAGGCACCAAGGCCGGCGAGGGGGCCGTCATGGCTAGCCACCTCTCGGAACCCGATGGGCGCCGCGGCGCGCGACGGCCCGCGCGACGGCCCGCCCGGCGGGGCGGGGTCGTGCCGCTGGTGATCGCGCTGGTCCTTCTCCTTGCGGGCGGGGCGCTGCTGATCGCCCCGAGCGTCGTGGCCATCGTGCAGCAGCAGGAGATGGAGCGGGCGCTCGACGCGCACCGCGAGGAGGTCGTCGAGGACGAGGGCGCCACGGGGGACTCCGACGCGCAGTTCCGCTCCAAGGAGAACGACCCCACCTACCAGAAGCTGGTCGAGTACAACGAGGCCGTCCGCGAGGGGACGGGCGACACGATCAACGACCCGTTCGCGTTCTCGGGAGAGGACCTCGCCGAGCTGGGGCTGCCGGACGGGATCATCGGGTCCATCGACATCCCGAGCATGGGCGTGTCGCTGCCGCTCTACCTAGGGGCGACGTACGACAACATGGCGCACGGGGCCACGGTGATCGCGGGGACGTCGATGCCCATCGGGGGCGAGTCCAACTGCGTGATCGCGGGGCACCGGGGCGTGTGGTACGGCGTGCCGATCTTCCGGGACATCGAGCAGATGAAGGTGGGGGACACGCTCACCATCACGACGCCGTGGGACGTGCTCACCTACCGGGCATACGAGACGTGCGTGATCGACCCCAGCGACGTGGACGCGGTGCGCGTCCAGCCGGGGCGCGACCTGGTTACGCTGTTCACGTGCCATCCGTACGGGCACAACTACCAGCGCTACCTGGTGTACTGCGAGCGCGTAGACAACGCGGAGGCGCAGCCCGCGTCGAGCTCCGCCGAGCGGGTGGTGCGCGCGTTCCTGCCCGCGCCGGCCGCCGACTCGCCCGAACTCACGGTGGAGTTCGTGCTCAAGCTGGTGGGGCTCGCGCTGTTCGTGGTCGTTGCGGTGATGCTGGTGGTGACGATCGCGCGGCGGGCGCGCCGCCGACCGCGGCGGGAGTGAGTCGGGGCCGAGGGCCGCGTCCTTCTCGCTTTTGTCTGCGCCGCTGCCCGCGCGCGGGAGGCCTACCGCGCCGGGCGCTACGACAGGAGCCCGGCCGCGTCGTCCGGCGAGGCAACGATTCATATGCCCAAGCCCGAGGGCATGAGGTTCACCACGGCGGTCGTCGAGCGCTGCCCGGCGCCGGGAGACGAGCGTCGAGGAGGCCATGATCGAGACGTGCCTCGCCGGGGTCTCGACCCGCAGGATGGAGGACGTCTCCGAGATCCTCCGGGGCCCCGGCGTCTCGGCCGCCGCCGTCTCGAACCTCAACGAGAAGGCCTTCGCCTCGGTCGAGGAGTGGAGGAACCGCCCCCTCGAGCGCGCCTGCCCCTACGCCTGCGTCGACGGGATCTACCTCAGGCGCGGCTGGGGAGGCTCATGCGAGAACGTCGCCGTGATGGTCGCCATCGGCGTGAACGACGACGGCTGCCGCGAGGCCGTCGGCGCCGCCGGGGGCCACGCCGAGTCCTCGGAGCGCTGGCGGGGGCTCCTCTCGTGGCTGAGGTCGCGCGGGCCGCGCGGCGTCCGCATGTCCGCCGGCGACGGGGCCGCCGGCATGGTCGGCTCGATCGCCGAGGTGTTCCCGGGGGCGGCGCACCAGAGGCGCGCCGCCCGCTTCTACCGCAACGTGCTGGCCAGGGTGCCCAAGTCCAGGCGGCCGGGGGTCGCCGCGATGCCGAGGGCCATCCATGCGATGGAGTCGCGCGGGGCGGCCGAGGCCAAGGCGCTCGAGGTCGCGTCCGAGCTGGAGGCCTCGAGGCTCAGGGGGGGCCGCCAGGGTGGTGCGCGGGGGCTTCGCCGAGACCCTGACCCACACGCGCCTCCCCCGCGAGCGCTGGCGGCGCATACGCACCAACGACGCCATCGAGCGGCCCGACCGCGAGATCCGCAGGCGGACCCGCGTGGTCGGCGCCTTCCCCGACGGGAGCTCCGCCCTCATGCTCGTGACCGCGAGGCTCAAGTACGTCGCCGAGAGCGAGTGGGGCTCCCGCCGCTACCTGGACGTGACGCTGCTGGAGGAGTAGCTGCACGGGGCGGGCCTAGGGGCTGTCCGAAAGTGCGCAAGAATCTTGACGGTACCACCACCGCGTCTCGTCGCATCCAGATGCCGTCGAGGCGCACGACGTCATGGACCTCGCCGGTCGCGTGGGCTATGGGCCAGATTCCCCAGACCCAGGAGGTCCTTCTCCGGAAGCTGGTGCGGCTCCCCGGGAGCTCGGAGGTCGTGCGCTTCGAGAGCAGCCGCCGCAGGAACGCCCCGAGCTCCTTGGCCCTGGTGTCGATCCTGCGCACGGAGGAGGCCCCGCACGCGGGGCAGCGCCAGCGCCGCGTGCCCGCCTTCGTCTTGCCGTCCCTCTTTATCGTGCCGCCGCACACGGCGCATTTCGGATTCGCCACAGGCCCATCCCGTCTCGAGGTAACTCCTCTCGCGGAAAAGGTTGCCTGAGCTGGGGTGTCAAGGGATGCCCGGACACACTTTCTGAAACACCGGGAAGTCGGGGCGAGCCAACTCGGGAGGGTGGTTTTCTGCGCCCTGGCTGCGGGGACGGCGCTGTGACAGACACACTTTCTGCAACATAACCCGATTCCGGCGGAGGGCGGACGTTACGGTGTGGCGTTCAAGCGGCCTCGCATAACCGTTGAGCTCAAGTTCGCGCGCGACGCATCGGACGAGGAGCTGAGCGAGCTGGCGCGCGAGGCCCTGGCGCAGATTGCCGAGCGCTCCTACGACGCCGATGCGCTGCCGGGATGTGCCTCTGGGCGCCTGCGCTACGGCGTGGCGTTCTCGGGCAAGCGTGCGGCGGTCGCCGTGGAACGGGTGGCGTGACGCGCGCTAGGGCTTTTCGGCTGTTTTTCTCGGCCGCCCTTCTCGCCCGGTCGTCAGTCCACGTCTGCGGCGGGGCCGTCCGTGAGGGCGTCGCGGCAAGCGGCGAGGCGGCTCTGCTGCTCGCGCGGCAGCTCGGGGTAGCGGGGGTCGATGTCCTCCAGCACCGAGCGCAGCGCCTCGGAGACCAGCGTGCGCGCGACCCACTTCTGGTCGGCGGGAATCACGAGCCACGGCGCACGCTCGGTCGCGGTCGCGGCGATCATGTCCTCGTAGGCGTGCTGGTAGTCGTCCCACTCCATGCGCTCCTTGAGGTCGCTCTCGGAGAACTTCCAGTTCTTGGCCGGGTCGTCGATGCGCTCGAGGAAGCGCTCGCGCTGCTTGTCCGCGCTCACGTTGAGGAAGATCTTGACCACGCGGTTGCCGGTGCGCCAGAGGTAGCGCTCGAAGCCCCGGATGTCCTCGAAGCGTTCCTGGAAGTAGCGCTTCTCGCTCATGTCCAGGCAGCGGCCCGGCAGTCGGTAGTCACGCCAGAGCCCGCGGACGCGCACGACCAGGCACTCCTCGTAGTAGGAGCGGTTGAAGACGGCGATCTTGCCGCGCGCGGGCAGCGCGGAGAAGCTGCGCCAGAGAAATCCGTGCTCGCGGTCCACGCTGGTCGGCTGCTTGAAGCTGCGCACGTCGATGCCCGTGGGGTTGATGCCGCCGAGGACGTGGCGGATCGTCGAGTCCTTGCCGGCCGCGTCCATGGCCTGCAGGATCACGATGACGCTCTCGCGCGCCTCCGCGTAGAGGCGGTCCTGGAGCTCCTCGATGCGCGCCTTGTTGCGCGCGAGCCGCTCCTCCCAGGCGGGACGCTCGTCGCCGTCCACCTTGAGCGAGGTGGGGAAGCGGTCCAGCCTGAAGTCCTTCTCGCCCGTTACCGTGAAGTCACGAATGCTCTTGTCCATGCGCGCTCCCCTCGAGTCGGCCTTGTCTCCTTGTTCCCGTTTTTCGCGGTGCGCCTCGATGCCAAGAGATGCCACGGGCGCACCCCAATCGGCGAACGGTACTTGCGCCTCCGCAAGTTAGTCGTATATTACTTTGTGTTGAGTTAGTGGACGGTAACTCTATGGGAGGCAGCTCACATGGCATCACCCCAGCTTCCGCTGGCGATGGCGGGCACAGAGGAGGTCGTTCGCGTGGCGCGCGTGCGCGGCGCCGCCGAGCTGCGGCAACACCTCGCGGAGCTCGGCTTTGTGGAAGGCACCGAGGTCAAGGTCGTCTCGCGCGCGGCGGGAGACGTCATCGTGACCGTCAAGGGTGCGCGCCTGGCGCTCAACCGCGCGATGGCGAGCCACATCACCGTGACGCTCTGAGCCGTCGGCGAGCCGCCGGCGACTTTGGGATAGAGAAGAAAGGAAGGCTATGGCAACACTCAAGGATGTGAAGGTGGGGGAGAGCGCGACCGTGTCGGCCCTCACGGGCACCGGCGCCCTCAAGCGCCGCATCATGGACATGGGCCTCACCAAGGGCACGCGCGTCTACGTGCGCAAGGTCGCGCCGCTCGGCGACCCGCTCGAGCTCACGGTGCGCGGTTACGAGCTCTCGATCCGCAGGGACGAGGCGTCCTCCATCGAGGTCACCAACGTGGCGCGGGGCGAGTAGCGCGGGCAGGAAGGATGCGCGCTGCGGACGCGGCCGGGAACGGCCGTTTTTCTCGACCCAATAGTTAACCGAATCTAACAAATGGCACCACACAAGTAGCAATTGGCTAACTTGAGAAAGGCAAGGTATGGCAGAAACCATGATTGGTCTCGCAGGCAACCCAAACTGCGGCAAGACCACGCTGTTCAACGAGCTCACGGGCTCAAACGGGTACGTCGGCAACTGGCCGGGCGTCACCGTTGAGAAGAAGCAGGCTGCCTGGCGGGCCGACAAGAGCGTGACGTTCGTGGACCTTCCCGGCATCTACTCGCTCTCCCCGTACACGCCCGAGGAGGTCGTCTCGCGCGACTACATCGTGGGCGAGCGCCCCGACGCGGTCATCAACCTCGTTGACGTGACCAACCTCGAGCGAAACCTCTACCTCACCACGCAGCTGCTCGAGGCGGGCCGCCCGGTGGTGGTGGGCCTCAACATGTGCGACCTGCTCAAGGAGCGGGGGGACGTCGTCGATTCCGCCGCGCTGTCCCAGCGCCTGGGTGTGCCGGTCGTGGAGGTCTCCGCGCTGCGCAACACCAACCTGGACGCGCTGGTCAACAAGGCCGTGGCCGCCGGTCGGGCGGGCAGGGTCCAGCCTGGGGTGCCCTGCTTCTCGCCCGAGGTTGAGGACGCGCTCGGCAAGATTGCGGCCATCGTCTCCGGCAGTTGCGACGCCAGCCTCGTGCGCTGGTATTCCGTCAAGGTCTTTGAGCGCGACGCCGAGGCCGTGAAGGCCCTGCACCTCACCTCCGCCCAGCTCAACCAGGCCGAGAAGATCATCAAGGCCGTCGAGACGTCCCGCGACGACGACGCCGAGTCCATCATCACCTCCGACCGTTACGACTGGATCGCCTCCGTCATGGATACCTGCGTCAAGAAGGCTCCCAAGAAGCTCAGCATGTCCGAGAGGATCGACAAGGTCGTGACCAGCCGCGTGCTGGGCCTGCCGATCTTTGTGGCGGTCATGTTCATCGTGTACTACATCGCGGTCTCCACGGTGGGCGACTGGGGCACCGTCTGGGCCAACGACCAGGTCTTCGGCGAGGGCTGGGAGCTCTTTGGTGTGGCGATCCCGTCCATCCCCGCGGTGGTCGAGGGGTGGCTCGCTGCGGCGGGCGCCTCTGACATGGTGAGCTCGCTCGTGCTCGACGGCATCGTGGGCGGCGTGGGATCCGTCCTGGGCTTCATTCCGCAGATGCTCGTGCTGTTCATGATGCTCGCATTCCTCGAGGACTGCGGCTACATGAGCCGCGTGGCCTTTGTCATGGACCGACTGTTCCGCCGCTTTGGCCTCTCCGGCAAGAGCTTCATCCCGTTCCTCATCTCGTCCGGCTGCGGCGTTCCCGGCGTCATGGCCACCAAGACCATTGAGAACGAGAAGGACCGTCGTATGACGGCCATGCTCACCACGATGATCCCGTGCGGCGCCAAGACGCCGATCATCGCACTCGTGATGGGCGTGCTCGTGGGCGGTGCGGACGCCTGGTGGGTAGCGCCGATGTTCTACTTCCTGGGCCTCGCGGCGATCGTGGTCTCCGCGCTCATGCTCAAGAAGACGCGGATGTTCGCTGGCGAGCCCGCCCCCTTTGTGATGGAGCTTCCGGACTACCACCTGCCCGCGCTCAAGAGCTGGTGGCTGCACGTGTGGGAGCGCATCTCCGCGTACCTCAAGAAGGCCGCGACGATCATCTTTGCCGCGTGCGTGATCGTGTGGTTCCTCTCGAACTTCGGCTTTGCCTCGTGGGAGGGTGGCGACGGCTCCTTCGGCTTCCTCGCCTCGCTGCCGGGCGCGCCCGAGTACAGCGCTGACTACTCGCTGCTCGCCATCGTGGCCGGTGCCATCTCGTGGATCTTCGCGCCGCTCGGCGCCGATAGCTGGCAGGCGACCGCCGCTTCCATCAACGCCCTCATCGCCAAGGAGAACCTGGTCTCCACCTTTGGCACGATCTTCGGCCTGGGTGAGGCCACCGAGGGCGACCCCGTCATGTGGCAGGCCTTCGCGGCCATGTTCACCGACGGGGCAGGCGTCATGCACGCGGGTGCGATGTGCGCGTTCGTGGCGTTCAACATGCTCGACGCGCCGTGCTTTGCGGCCATCGGCACGATCCGCAAGCAGATGGACTCGCCCAAGTGGTTCTGGTTCGCGATCGCCTACCAGTGCGTCTTTGCTTGGTGCGTGGGTCTGATCATCAACCAGCTCTGGGAGCTCTTCGTGCTGGGGAATTTCGGCGCGTGGACCGTGGTGGCGTTCGTGCTGCTCGCGGGCATGATCTTCCAGATCGCGCGCCCGATGCCGCGTGAGGAGCGCGCGGACGAGAAGGTCCTCGCTCAGCTGGCGTAGCGGGCGGTTTTGGCGCCCCTCTTCCGGCCGATGCGCACTGGAAGAGGGGCATCTGCGTCGAGTCTGTACTTTTTGGCCCTTGCCTCAAGTACAGACTCGATTTCGTTTGTAAAACTGCAGGTAGATAATTGATACTAACTGGGTGATACTTGAAGGGTCGTCCAAAAACTACAGACTCGATGAGCTCGAGTCGTTCGGAGGCCCCTCATGATCGACAACATCCCCCAGGCGCTTTCGTGGGCCGCGCTCGGCTGCGGCTTCACCTGGCTCATGACCACGGCCGGCTCGGCCGTGGTGTTCTTCTTCCGCTCCGACCGCAAGCTCATGCATCACATCTTCCTCGGCTTCGCTGCGGGCGTGATGGTGGCGGCGAGCGTGTGGTCGCTGCTCAACCCGGCGATCGAACAGGCCGAGGGCCTCGGCGTTCCCGGCTGGCTTCCCGCTGCGGGCGGCTTCCTTTTGGGCGTCGCCTTCCTCATGGCGCTTGACACGTTCCTCCCGCACCTCCACGCGGACGCCGACGAGCCCGAGGGCGTCCCCTCCGGCTGGAAGCGCACGACGCTCATGGTCTCGGCGGTGACGCTGCACAACATTCCCGAGGGCATGTCCGTCGGTCTGCTCTTTGCGATGGCGGCGCAGTCGGCGGGCGCGGCGGGGGAGGCCTACCTCGGCATGGCCGTGGCGCTCGCCGTGGGCATAGGCCTACAGAACTTCCCGGAGGGCGCCGCTGTTGCGCTGCCGCTCGCGCGCGAGGGCATGAGCCGCCGGCGCGCCTTCGCGATGGGCAGCCTCTCCGGCATCGTGGAGCCCATCTTCGGCGTGCTCGTGGTGCTTGCCAGCGGCTGGATCGCGCCGTACATGCCGTGGCTGCTGTCCTTCGCCGCCGGCGCGATGATCTACGTGGTGGTTGAGGAGCTCATCCCCGAGGCCCACCTCGGCGAGCACTCCAACGTGGGTACGCTCGGCTTCATCGCCGGCTTCGTGGTGATGATGGTCCTCGACGTGGCGCTCGGCTAGGTTGTAAACCTAGGTTGACTTATGGAGACCCCGTGAATCCCACTGCGCTGGTGGGATTAACATTGAGTTACCCTATACTAACAACCGTGCCGAGAAGAACAGTGACTCGGAACCCCGGCACGACACGTTGAACCCTGCCCGAGCGACGGACCCTCTCCCCGTTGCGAACGGCAAAACCCAAGCGCCGCCTGCCCACCCCCTCAGGGCAGGCGGCGCGCTCTTGTCGACACTCTTCCGTGGGACGTGTCCGCCTCTTCCGGGAGCCGACGTCGCCTCTCGCGGATGATGCCGGGAACGCAGGCGCACGCGTAGTCCGTCACCAGCGGCAGCCACGCGGCGCTTGCACAGAGAAGCTCGGCTGCGAGCAAGCCGGTCAGCCTACCGCCAGGCTCGAGCACACGCCAGAGCAGCAGACCGCTCGCGACAGACGAGAAGAGAAGCGCCGCGCTTCCCCGGATGAGCCCAGACGCGCTCGAGGTGTCGCGCCATCGTGCGAGAAGGGCGGTGAACGCAGGTGCCATGAGCGCGGACCCCACGAGTACGGCCTGAGCCGGGTTGCCCCTTCCGACTAGCCAGGCCGTCGTGAGAGAGGTTGCCGCCCACACGAGCAGGCCAACGAGCCGTCCCCCGCCGCGCAGCAGGCGCCGCACAGAGAGCGGCGATTCCACGACCAGCCAGGGAGCCCCCGTCATGCAGGGGGTGAGGGGGTCGCCGCTCAGGGCCCGGCGCACGTTCTCGCCGTAGCGAGACGCGAACCCGTCGAGTTCATCGCGCATGACGCTCGGTGCGGGGCGACGGCCCTGGTCCGAGGCGAGACATGCCATGATGGCGTCCACTATCTGCTCGTCCGCGAGCGCGAGTGCCCGCTTGAGCTCGCTGTTACGAGGGGAAAGGTCCCGCTCGAGCGCGATCGGGGCAACGATGACGGACACCTCGCCTTCGCGCGAGAGGACCGCCGCGAGGTCATCCGTCGCGACGTGCGCCGGAACGGGCCTTTCGGGCTCTCGTTCGGTCTTGAGCCGGTAGGGAGAGGCCGTCCGAGTCGCGCCGGGAAACGGCGGGCGGCCGCCAATGAGTTGGCACAGCACGCTTCCCACGGCATAGACGTCCACCGCAGGGGAGTGCCGCCGCCGCTCGACGGACGGAATGTCATCGCTCAGCATCTCCGGTGGCGCATAGTCCACCGTCGCATGTCGCAGCGCGCCGTTTGTTGCGGTGAACGAGCCGCCTGCTGCAGAGACGGGCTCCGCCGATCCAAAGTCGACGAGACAGAGGTCGAACGCCCCCTCTCCCCGCTGAGCCTCAAGCGAGCGATGGGTTGTCCTGACGATGACGTTTGCCGGCGAGATGTCGCGATGCACGATGCCCGTGCCCACGAGCGAGAGCCTCGAGACGAGCTCGAGGAGGTCTCGGCCCAGTCGCGCGACGGTGAGGGGCGAGATGCGTCCCTCGTCGTCGACCGCGAGCTCGTGACGCGCCTCCGCGAGTGTCACTCCCTCGACCCACTCCATGACTATGACGGGGACGCCCTCGCTCGAACCAAACCCAAAGAGCCGCGGAAACCCGCGGAGGGCACCGAGCTCGCGGTGGCTCTCGTACTCACGCCTGAAGGCAGCGCGCAGCGACTCCTCGTCCAAGCCGTTCCGGTTGTCTTCTGGCAGTATCAGCTTCTTGACGGCAAGCTGCTCGTCGAGCGCGTTCGTCGCGTGATACACTCTGCCAAGGCCCCCGCGCCGGCTCCGACGCTCGTCAACGAAAAGCGTCGAGAGGCGCCTGAGATAGGCGTCGCGCTCGGACTCCGCGAGGGTGAACGGCGCCTCGAACTTCTCGATTCTCATGATTCGAGAGGGACCTGCGCCCGAAGCCGCAAGCCTGCAATCGCCTGGCGTGCTCATATCGCCAGCCCGTCGTAGTAGGAGTGGAACTCAGACAGGTAGCCCCCGCTCGAGGAGAGCGGGCCCGAAAACTCGCCGACGTGGCTGCCTGGATCGTCGTAGCTCACGTTGATGTCCCAGGCGTCGGCATAGCAGCCGACGTAGCTCATGAGGCAGCGATACGAGCCGATTAGCCGCTCCTGTTCGTCACAGTACTGGGAGTTGTTGGATCGAACGTAGTCGCGAACGGCCACGTACTCGGAGAAGAGCTGCTGGGCAAGGGCCGCGCAGGTGCCCCGATGAGAACGGCGGACGGAAAGGCTTGCGCCCACGCTGTCCGCTTCGAAGGAGCTCGCGCAGGCGCTTGCCTGGCTTACGTATCCCGGAATCGAAGACGCCTTGCCCGAGAGGAACGACCTGAAGGCCTCCTCCTCGGCGGCGCTCGGGGTGGAGGAGAAGATGCTGTCGGCCCCATCGGGTTCCGTGGCGCTGGGGTCTTCGGGCGTGGAGGGGGCGGGAGCCTCCTCGTCGGGGCTGCCCGTGCTGGCTTCGTCGCCTTCCTCGGGAGACGAGGCCTCCTCTTCGGAAGAGGCCTTCGGTGGCGCCGAGCCGTCCTTCTCGCCATTGTCCACGGACGCAGCGCTCTCGTCCGTCTCGCCCTCGGCGGTGTCCCCCTGATTCGCAGGGGTCCCGCTCTCGTTCCCGCTTCCGTTTGGCTCCGACGCCGACCCGGTGGCCCTCTGCTCTGCGGGGGCAAGCGGAGCCATGAGGTTCGGAAGCTCCGTCAGATAGACGGCCGCGCTTCCGACGAGAAGCACGATCGAGGTGGCGACCAGGGCGACCGCTCGCGGCGGGAGGCTGGCTGACCAACCGGTCCTGGGTCCTCTATGGTGCGTGCGCGGCATCGTCGTTTCCTACCTTCATCGCGTGTCGGCCGGTCAGGGTGCCATGCGTGGGGCGCGCCCTTTCCCGTCGTGTAAAATGATACGGCACGAACGCTGGTGCCGACGGACTGGGAGGTGTCCGGAGTTGCTGATCGTCGACGAGCCCACTCCCTGCGGGGTGATGTTTGACCTGCTCAAGCGGGCCGGCGGCATCACGCATCGAGAGCTTGCGGACATCGTCCTCTCCAGGCGCCCCCTGCCGAGCGGCAAAAGTCCGCGCGACCTCGCCCGCGACCGCTCCTGGCTCTCCCACTCTGTGGTCCACGCGCCGGCGGGTACGCTCTCGCCACGTTATTTCCGGGACTGGGGGAGTGCGGCGACGTGCGTCCTGGGTCGCCTGAAGTCTCGGAGGGGCAAGGCCATGACCGCCGAGGAGGTGGTCTCCCTGCTTGTCGGCGAGCGGGGGCGTGCCATGGACCGCGCGCTCGAGCTGTGCCGACAGGATGCTACGCTCTACCGCAACGCCGTCGATCGGCTGGCTCAGGGAGAGGGGCTCGCCCCAGGTGAGCGCGCCGAGGCGTTGCTCGTGCTCTTCGTGGCGGCGGGCTGCTCCTCGGACGCGTGCGAGGCCGTGTCCTACGCCATGGGCTACGTGAACGACACCCTGAGGCGTCGTGCCTCCACGCCGACGGCGAGTCCCGTGCGGGCGGTAGAGGGGGAGTGCACCGAGGTGAGGACCAGGCTCGGCCTCATCCGCATCCAAGACGGTTATGTCGCGGGCGGTCCTCATTGGCTCTCCAGCTCCGATGGTGGCGTCGAGATAGGGGCGCTCGCGATGGGTGACGGTGACATCACCGACGTGGGCCCCGGTGTCTCCGGAAGGCATCTTCGCGTCTGGCATGACGAGAGGGACGGCTGGCTCGTCGAGGATTTGGGCTCCAAGAACGGGACGGAGCGCATCGACGGCGCGAGCCACGAGCGCGTGTGGCTGGAGTCCGGCGTGCCGGTTCCGCTGCGCCCCGCCGACGAGCTCGTGCTCGCCGGCGAAACCACGCTCGTCGCAATCGAGGGCGTGGTGGGGTAGGGGTCTAGAGCTGTTTCTCGAGATAGTCCATCTCCTCAATGAATCTGACGACTTCCTCTTGCGTCGGGTTCTGCGAAAGTGTCGAAAGTCTCTTTTCATAACCGATGAGCGCGTTATATTGCTCCTCTAGGTCCGAAAGCCTCTTTTGTCGCTCCGCTTCTGCTTTACCGCGACCGAGCAGCGGAAGCTTCATCTTGGTCACCCCGTCGATTTGTGCGTTGATATAGGCTTTCTTGGAGCTCAGGATCCTCTTGGCACTCTCATAGGGAGCCTTGAGATGTTCGTGGGAGTTCCAAAAATCTTGCACCCAGTTGGTGAGGGAGAACAAGGCATTGTCGGTCACATATGTCTCTGAGCCCCTTGCGTAATAGATTCTCCCTTCAATCAAGAGGCCGATGACCGCATCCTTAACGGTCTGCTCGGGAATCTTGCTTAGGGACCGTCTTATGTCGAGAAAGCTCTGCTCGCCCGAGTCGAGGAGGGACAAGATATCGCGCTTTGTCATATCGAGTTTCAATTGGTTGCCCCCGTCCTTGGCGAGGGTGAGGTACTTTCTGACCATCCGATTGTTGGATTGTCTTTTGAGATAGCCTGCTGCAACGAAGGACGAGACGGTTTTGTCGATGATGGACGAGAGCGTGTAGAACGGGAGTGTGAGAGACGACTCCTTGAACGGGTACTCTTTGGTTGCGTCGCATACGATAGGACTTTTTGTTTGATAGTCGAGATAGGCGTTTGATAGCTTTGTGGCATAGAATTCAAGCTGCCACGAAGTCCCTCCAAAGGGAATATCAAAGATTATTCTCCCGTCTCCGTTGGAGCTCTCCGCGTCCTCGACGATTGCATCCCACACTTGTGGCAGATAGTACCTTTCCAGCTGAGGAACCTTGCACTCGTCGCAGACACAGTCAGCCTCGTTCGAGGTCAGCGCGCAGTAGGTCCTGCCACACAAGCTGCATGTTGCGAGCTCAAAGTGATAGCCCGTTTGTTTATCCTGCGACGCTGCTGTAAGTCCGTTCGGGATAAGCGGCGTCCCAGGCGTAATGTCAAACGATTCGAATGGCCTGGCGTCAAATTGAGGGGCGACCGTTCCGAGGGGCTTCTCCTCACCAGAAAGACCGACCCACGTTCCGACCGCGTCATCCGGTGTTATCAAGCTAAATGCTGGTGCCGATTCGAGCACATCCTCAAGGGAGATCTCCTGATCGGGGGCGTGGCACGCTGTCATGTTCGTGAGCGGTCTGTTTAGCTCGGACCTGAGGGCAACGTTTCTCCCAAGCTCATACTTTCTGCTTGGGAGCTTGAGAGCTGCTACAACAGCGATGAGCGGCTCCGCGTACGGTGACGATGACAGGTACTCCCTCACGGAATGGACGATCTCAGCCTTTTTTCGAGCGAGCTCGAGTCTGTGCTCGCGCTCTATCTCCTCGTGCGCCGCTTGGCACGTGGGGCAGCAAAGCGAGTATCGAACGGGGGAGTCGCATCTAAAGCATGAGATGGAGGGCGAGCACATAAACAGATGCTTTCGAACGAGTTTCATCGGCTCGAACAGCGGATCCGTGTAAGGCATGGCATCGAGGTCTTGAGGCGTGATGGGAGTCATGTCGTAGGAGCGGCCTCGTCTTCTCATGCAGACGATGCACGCTCCCGTAGAATGGCGCGCGAGATTGAGAACGAGATGTCCCTTTGGCTGATGCTTGCGGAGAAACTGCCTGACGTTGAACAGCCAGAGTTCTCGTGCCGTTGAGGGATGTAAGCCTACTTGACGGTAAAGCTGCTCATATTCAAGCTCGTTGGGCTCTTTTGGCAGGTCACTCGGCTTGCAGGCGTATGCTCCAATCGTTATTTCATAGACCCAGTTATGATTCTCGGTTTCAGGGTCCGAGGGATAGCGGAACGGACTTGACTCGTCCTTGCATTCGTAGCTGATTAACATGCTGGACGAGCACGCCCCCTCCAGAGTGGAGACGACTTCCTCTGGGGTCGAGGAGAGCAGCAAGACCGGCATGGGGTCAAAAAAACCGCGGGGATTATCCAGCATGCTTCCTCTTTACTGGCCTAAATCGTACGACCGCATGAAACCGCACTTGCTGCAGCGGTAGGTGTACTTCTTTCGTCCAAGTGCTCCAGCAGCAAGTCCGATTGGGCCGACGAGGACGGCGCCGGCGGCCGCCTTACCGGCGCTGAATCCACCCTGGTCAGTCCCGATATACTTCCATCCAAACATATCCCCACACGACGGGCACTTGATGGGGGCTCGTTCCTTCATGGCGGGGTCCTTTCGCTTTGACGTTGAATCGTCGGGTAAAACCGTCTGATAGAAAGTGCCGTTGAGCACAACGGGATTTGTGTGCTTAGACATCCGGGGGTTGCGCATGACGCGACGAGATGTTGTTCAGGTGAGGCGTCTGCAAAGGTCGTGATAAGTTGCAACCCAAGCGATCGTGTTGTGCGCGAATTGAGGTTTGTCACTGGTTGATGGCAAAAGTGAAGGTCTGGGTGGTGTCGTCTGAGCATGGGAGCGTAAAGGATATATCGAAGGGGTCGCTGAGCGATGCTGGCTCGAAGGGAACTGTTGCGTATGCGCGATACAGGTCCCTTACTCCGACGCTCGCGAGTATGTTAGTTACTGGGGTGCTGTCCCAATCCTGCTCTCCATCGAGATCTCTGATCGCCCAGCCGTACTCCCGCTCCTCGAACTCCGTGTACGTCTCTCCTTCGTAGGCAACGGCAACGAACTCGCTCTTCGTTCCAAAACCGTCAAGGTCAAGATAGTCCCTGTCCAGATTCTCGATCACGAGCTCATAGAACACGAGTGTGCTCCCCTTTGGAGCCACAAAGGCGTTGTTCGCGTCCTCCTCTGCCACGTATTCCTTTGGGCAGAAGTAATCGTTGTCGATGTTGAAATCCGCTCCAATCGGAAGCGAGTTGTTGAGGGCGATTGTGAATGCAGCATCGTTGAGCGTGAGCTTCACGAGGTCTGTCTCGACGGTCTCTCCAACTGCGTGCTTCTCGATTTCTTCCGGCTGCTCGGCCTTCTCGGGCTCCTCCTGCTCGGTGGTGGGGGCGCCTCCGCAACCAACTGAGCTAAGAGTTCCAATCAGACCGAGAGACCCTGCGAACAGGAAGTTCCTTCGCGTCAGCCGACGGGCCATTTCGTGCTCCTCTCGATGGGCGATGCTGCTGCGACCCATTGTGAGCGCACGTTTTCAGATAACGTTGATACAACATTTCCCGTCGGCAAGAAAAGGCCCCCGGCGGGACCGGGGGCCTTCTGCTTTCGCGCCGTTGGCGAGTCTTACTTCTTGGCCTTGCCCTGGTTGGCGACGGCGTTGATCTTGGCCTCGATGGTGGCGGGGTCGCCGATGTAGTGCTTGTCGACGACGTTCCAGTCCTTGTCGAAGGTGTAGGCGCACGGCACGCCGGTCGGGATGTTGACCTCGAGGATCTGCTCGGGGGTCAGCTTCTCGAACTGCATGACGAGGGCGCGCAGCGAGTTGCCGTGGGCGGCGATCAGCACGCGCTTGCCAGCCTCCATCTGCGGCTTGATCTCCTGCTCAAAGTACGGCCAGGCGCGGGCGATGGTGTCCTTGAGGCACTCGGTGTAGGGGAGGTCCTCCTTGGGGACGTCGCGGAACATCTCCTGGACGTGCGGGTCGCGCTCGTCGCCGGGCTCGAGGGCGGGCGGCTGCACGTCAAAGGAGCGACGCCAGATCTTGACCTGCTCCTCGCCGTGCTCGGCGGCGGCGTCGGCCTTGTTCAGGCCCTGAAGGGCGCCGTAGTGGCGCTCGTTGAGCTGCCAGGCCTTGTGAACGGGCAGCCAGTTGCGGTCGAGCTCGTCGAGCACGCAGTTGAGCGTGTGGATGGCGCGCTTGAGCAGCGACGTGTAGCAGACGTCGAAGTCGTAGCCGGCCTCCTTGAGGGCCTTGCCGCCCGCGTGGGCCTCCTCGCGGCCGGTGTCGGTGAGGTCGACGTCGGTCCAACCGGTGAAGAGGTTGAGCTTGTTCCACTCGGACTCGCCGTGGCGGACGATGACGAGCTGCATGGTCTGGTCGTCGGACATGTGACTTCCCTTCTCGATGCGGAGTTTGTGCGGCGGGTGCCGCACAACACATATAGTAGCTGCAACGGGTATAGTTGACCTTGGTTAACACAGAAAGTTTTTCCGAGGGAGTCCATATGGGTCCTGTCGACTATCTCGTCCTTGCCGTAGTGGCGGTGCTGCTCGTGCTGGCCGTGCGCGCGGTCATTCGTTCCCGCAAGGATGGCTGTGCGGGCTGCGGGAGCAAGGAAGGCTGCGCCGCGCACGCTGCGGGCGCGCCCTGCCCGGTTGCGCACGACATGCTCAAGAACGTCGAGAGGAAGCTCGACGCGTGACTCTGCGCGGCTTCCGCCCTGCAAAACGGTCGCTCGTGTGATGAAAAGGCCGACTGGGAAACAAAAAGCCCGTTCGTGTGATTCCTTTTTGGGAACGGAGCAGAGGCGCCCATCGCAAAAGTCCAGTTGAGAAATCAAATATCGAATCAATACGGGATTTGGAGCAAGAAAAGCTATCACACGAGAGGGCGTTTTGCAGCTCGGGCTCCTCGATTATCACACGAGCGGCTGTTTTGCAGAGCTCCGAAGGACTTTCCGCGCGCTTCAGCCGCTTCGCCTCACGAGGGACACGCTCGGCGGGCAACGGGTAACCGCCGCGAAACACATATGTGCCAACCTGTAACGGACTATGGTCTTCGCCGGCATCGGAGAGGAATTCGCATGAGCAGCGAGAAAGACATCGACTTCGTCCTGCGCACCGTCGAGAAGCGCGACATCCGCTTCGTGCAGCTGTGGTTCACGGACGTCCTGGGCAACCTCAAGTGCTTCGCGATCTCTCCCGAGGAGCTCGAGGAGGCCTTCGAGGAGGGCATCGGCTTCGACGGCTCGGCGGTGGACGGCTTCGCCTCGCTCGAGGAGTCGGACATGCTGGCCTTCCCGGACCCGGCTACCTTCGCGCTGCTCCCGTGGCGTCCCAAGGAGTCCGGCGTGGCGCGCGTCTTCTGCGACGTCTACACCCCGTCGCGCGAGCCCTTCGACGGCGACCCGCGCCGCTGCCTGCGCAAGGTCTTCGCCCGTGCCGACGAGCAGGGCCTCGTGCCCAACGTGGGTCCCAAGATCGAGTACTTCTACTTCGACAACGACCTCGACCCCGTGCCGCTGGACACCGCCGGCTACTTTGACCTCACGCCGATGGACCGCGCCAACGACCTGCGTCGCATGACCACGCTCACCCTGGAGAAGATGTCCATCCCGGTGCAGTACTCCTATCACGCGGCCGGCCCGACCCAAAACGGCGTGGAGCTGCGCTTCACCGAGGCCGTGAGCTGCGCGGACAACATCATGACGGCGCGCCTCGTCATCAAGCAGGAGGCCGCTGGCCAGGGCATGTACGCCTCGTTCATGCCCAAGCCCATCACGAGCGCCCCGGGCTCGGCGATGTACCTCTACCAGTCCCTGCTCGACCACGACGGCGAGAACCTCTTCTGGGCGCCCAAGGAGCACCACCCGGCGCACCTCTCCGACCTCGCGCAGCACTACGTGGCGGGCCTGCTTAAGTACGCGCCGGAGTTCACCCTGGTCACCAACCCCACGGTCAACTCCTACAAGCGCTTCGTCTCCACCGGCGAGGTCCCCACGCACGCCACCTGGGGCCGCAAGAACCGCTCCGCGCTCGTGCGCATCCCCACGCACAAGCCGGGCAAGCACGTTGCCACGCGCATCGAGCTGCGCAGCCCCGACCCCACGGCCAACCCGTACCTGGCGCTCGCCGTCACGATCGCGGCCGGCCTCAAGGGCATCGAGGAGGAGCTGCCGATGCCGGAGGAGTCCACGATCGACACCTTCGCCGCGCCAGACCGTGAGCTCGAGGCCAAGGGCATCCGGCGCCTGCCGCGCACCCTCGGCGAGGCCATCGACCGCTTTGAGGCGTCCGACCTCATGCGCGAGGTCCTCGGCGACCACATCTTCACCTACTTCGTGCGCGAGAAGCGCCGCGAGTGGGAGGAGTTCTGCACATCCGTGACGGACTGGGAGCGCGAGCACTACTACGGCGGCGTGTAGGGCGCGGACGAGAAGGACGCCCCCTCGGCGTGTCCATCTTGTAAAGAAATCTGAAGGTGCCGGGCGCATGGCGCGCCTTGCATCAGACTTGGCATCTGGCGACGGGCGGGGCGTGTGCCCTGACACGGGAAGACCCGTGCCTCCGTCGGGAAAGGGCGTGACCACGCGCCAAACCAATGGGGAGGAGAACCCAGACATGAAGAGCATGACCAGAAGGAACTTCCTGACCGTCGCGGGTGCGCTCGCGTCTACCGTCGCGCTTGCCGGCTGCAACGCCGGTGGCGAGCAGGACGCCACGGACGACCTCGGTCTCATCAAGGACGGCACGCTGACCGTGGCCGTCTCCCCGGACTTCCCCCCCTTCGAGAACCTCGACGGAGACGAGTACGTGGGCTTTGACGTCGACCTCATGAAGGCCGTCGCCGAGCAGATGGGCCTCGAGGTCGAGTTCAAGAACCTGCAGTTCGACGCCATCGTCCCGGCCATCCAGGCCGGCGGCCAGGCCGACGTGGGCTGCTCCGGCATCACGATCGACCCCGAGCGCGAGGAGCAGGTCGACTTCTCCACGTCCTACTACATCGACGACCAGTGCGTCGTCGCGATGACCGACAACGCCGACGTTACCGCTGACACCTACGCCGACGCGCTCAACCAGGAGGGCGTCGTCATCGCCGTCCAGTCCGGCACCACCGGCGAGACCTTCGCGCAGGAGAACTTCCCCAACGCCAAGGTCGTGGGCTACGGCAACGCCACCGACTGCTTCGCGGCCATGCAGGCCGGCACCGACGGCACCGTCGCCGTGGTCACCAACCTCGCCGTCGGCGAGAAGATGATTGCCGAGGCCTACACTGACGCCCAGATCGTGGGCAAGAGCGCCACGGGCGAGGAGTACGGCGTCGCCGTCTCCAAGGACAACCCCGCGCTGCTCTCCGCCGTCAACGACGCGCTCGCCGCGCTCGACGAGAACGGCACGATCGACGAGCTCACCACCACCTGGATGGGCTAGGCCGCACCCCAAGAAGACGGCGCGCCCGCGCCCGAGCATGACATGAACAGCAGGCCCTTCCTCGCCATGTGCGGGGAAGGGTTCTCGCGTCCAAGGGCTTCGGCCCACGGGGCGAGAAGAACGTCGAATCGAGGAACCGTGTCAGACCCCATCCGCCACCCGCGCCGCGCGCCGCGCCTGCTCGCGCTGCTCGCCGCGCTCGTCTGCGCGCTCGCGCTGCCGGCCACGGCCGAGGCCCTCACCGTGGAGAAGCTCTCCGCCCGCCCCAACGCCGACGCCGGCAACGACGTCCTCGGCGCCACCGAGACCCGCATCACCTGGGAGGCCCAGGCGGACGACGGCGAGTCGCTCACGTCGGTCAGCCTCAAGCTGCCGGATGGCACCGCCTTCGAGCTGGACGACGCCCGGGCCACCGTGCTCGCGGGCGCCGACCTCATGGACCGCGTCCCGGTGGACGCGTCCTTCTCGGCAGACGGCCAGACCGTGACGGCGGACTTCTCCGAGGCCCTGCCCGAGGGCAGCTACCTGCGTCTTGAGATCTACGGCGTGAAGTTCCCCGCGTCGGGCGGCGACCTCGCGCTGACGGGCAGCTACGCGACTGCGGACGGCGCCGAGCAGCCGCTCGCCGACATGCCCACGATCGCCGTCACGAGCGTCTCGCCGCTCGACGCCTTCGTGAGCGACCTCGAGCAGCAGGAGTGGGTCCAGGCCTGGAACTCCAACAAGTTCCTGCGCCTCTTCCTCAACCCGCCGATCTTGGTGTCGAGCGTGCCGATCGTCTTCAACGGATTTCTCATGGCGCTCGCCATCGTGCTGCTCGCCTTCCCGCTGGCGATTCCGCTGGGCTTCCTGCTCGCGCTCATGCGCACGTCCAAGCTGCGCCTGCTGCGCGCCATCGCGAGCGTCTACGTGAACATCGTGCGCGGCACGCCGGCGTTCCTGCAGATCTACATCGCGTTCTTCGGCCTGCCGCTCGCCGGCATCCAGGTGCCCACCTACCCGCTCGGCGTCGTGGTGATGGCGCTCAACTCGTCGGCCTACCTCTGCGAGATCTTCCGCGCGGGCATCCAGTCCATCCCCAAGGGCCAGTTCGAGGCGGCGCGCTCGCTCGGCATGAACGGCGTGCAGACCATGCTCTACGTGATCATCCCGCAGATGTTCCGCAACGTGATCCCCACGATGACGAGCGAGTTCATCCTGCTCTACAAGGACACGTCGCTTCTGGCCGCCGTGGGCGTCATGGAGGTCGTCATGTACGCCAAGACGATCGTGGCCTCCACCGGCTCGATCACGCCCTACATCGTGGCCGCCCTGTTCTACCTGGTGATCACGCTTCCGCTCGCGCGCGTGGTCAGCATGCTCGAGGCGCGCCTCAACGGCGGCGGACGCGGCTCCGACCGCCGCGAGCGCCGTCTCGACGTGGCGCAGACCCCCTCGGCCCACGAGTCCGGAATGTAGGAGGACAAGATGGCAGACACCGAGAAGAACGCCCCGGCCGCAGCCCCCGCGACGGCCGACGACGTGATCGTCAGCATCCGCAACCTGCACAAGTACTTCGGCGACACGCAGGTCCTGCGCGGCATCGACCTGGACGTACATCGCGGCGAGGTCGTGGTGGTGCTCGGGCCCTCCGGCTCAGGCAAGTCCACGATGCTGCGTTGCGTGAACCTGCTCGAGACCCCCACGAGCGGCCAGATTCTCTTCGAGGGCACCGACATCTGCGGCAAGGGCGTGGACATCAACGCCGTCCGCGCCAAGCTCGGCATGGTGTTCCAGCAGTTCAACCTCTTCCCGCACCTCTCCGTCAAGAAGAACGTCATGCTCGCGCAGCAGAAGGTCCTCAAGCGCGAGAAGGGCGAGGCGGAGCGCATGGCGGTCGAGCAGCTCACGCGTGTGGGCCTCGCGGACCGCATGGACTTCATGCCCTCCCAGCTCTCCGGCGGCCAGCAGCAGCGCGTGGCGATCGCGCGGGCGCTGGCGATGGAGCCGCACGTGATGCTCTTCGACGAGGCCACGAGCGCGCTCGACCCCGAGCTGGTGCGCGACGTCCTGGCCGTCATGCGCGAGCTCGCTGACGGCGGCATGACCATGATCGTGGTCACGCACGAGATGGGCTTCGCGCGCGACGTGGCCGACCGCGTGGTCTTCATGGAGGGCGGCGTGATCGTGGAGGAGGGCGCGCCCGAGCAGATCTTCGAGCACCCCACCAACCCCCGCACCGCCGAGTTCATCGGCAGCATCGACTAACCTCTGTCCGCGAACGCAGCGGTCATGCTGTTCGGGCTGCCCCGATGTTCCTCCGAGAAGTGCGCTTCGCGGAACTTCTCTCCGGAACATCGGGGCAGCCCTGCGTGGCCCTTCGGCGTTCCGGAAGGGAGTTCCGCGCAGCGCACTCCCTGGAGGAACGCCGAAGGGCCCCCGAGGGACCTCCTCGTGTGCGTATGAGGATGGTTGGACGTTGTGGTAACATTCACGTGTTCGTGCTGAAGCTTTGGGAGGGGCCTCAGGATGCATCACAAGAACATCCTGCTCATATCGGCAACCACGCGCCTGCATGACCGCATGCGCGAGCTCTCGCACGCCATCGACGTCTCCATCGCGCTCGCGAACGAGGAGACCTTCCCCCAGGCCGTCTCGTCCGGTCACGAGTTCGACCTCGTCATTCTCGACGGCGAGGGCATGAGCCAGGACCTGCTCAACGCCGTGGACTCCTTCGTTGCGGAGAACGGCTTCATCCCGCGCCTCCTGGTCCAGGACCCGGACAAGCTCGCCATGCTTCGCATGCCCACGCAGGGCACCAATGACTTCATCCTCTCCACGGCGGGCACGGCGGAGTTCGAGCTACGCTGCACGCTGCTGCTCTGGCCGGGGGAGGAGAGCGCGCCGGCCGACATCGTCACGATCGACAATATGACGATCAACCTGGCCACCTACCAGGTCTACATCGACGAGCATCCCGTGGACCTCACGCTCATGGAGTACTCGCTGCTGAGCTTCCTCGCCACGCACCCCAGCCGCGCCTACTCGCGCGAGACGCTGCTGCACCGCGTCTGGGGCTTCGAGTACTGCGGCGGCACCCGCACGGTGGACGTCCACATCCGCCGCGTCCGTTCCAAGGTGGGCCCGCAGGTCGCGAGCCACATCGTCACCATCCGCGGCGTGGGGTACCTCTTCCGCATCTAGTCGAAGGTGCCGTCTTTCAGCTTGCGGAAAGCAACGTGTCAGCTGGGTGTCAAAGCGCCGGCGACCGCGCGCCGTCCCGTGGTTTGGGTACATTCTCGACGGAAGGAAAACCGCCGCCACGCTGCGGCTCACGGGAAAGAAGGCAAGCATGAGCGACTATCCCTACGGAACCGGCGCCCCCGCGCCGCAAGGGCCGAGCGCCCAGGCCGGCCAGCAGCCGACCGCGCAGACGCCCCCGATCCCCGGCCGGACGCCCGGGGCTGCCCCCCAGAACCCGCAGACCCCGCCCAACCCGCAGACCCCGCCGGACTTCTCGCCCGAGAAGTCCAAGAAGGAGAAGCGCCCCCACACCACGCTGAAGGCGGCCCTCTTTGGCCTGCTCGGCGGCGTTGTGGGCGCGGGGGCGATCGTGGGCGCGCTGACGCTCTCGGGCGTCGTGGGCCCCACGTCCACGCAGGTCGTGGGCGGCGACGCCGCGCAGCAGATCACGATCGACCCCGCCGACGAGGACACCACCGTCGCCAACGCCGTGGCCGCCAAGGCGCTCCCGTCCGTCGCCACGATCTACTGCACGTTCCCGGACGGCGAGGGCATGGGCTCCGGCGTCATCTACGACACGGACGGCAACATCATCACCAACAACCACGTGATCGAGAACGCGGAGAGCATCTCGGTCAACTACAACGGCAAGAGCTACGACGCCACCCTCGTGGGCACCGACCCGTCGAGCGACGTGGCCGTGATCCACGTGGACTTTGGCGGCGACGAGGTCACGCCGATGGAGGTCGGCGACTCCGACGCGCTGCAGGTTGGCGACTGGGTCATGAGCGTGGGAAGCCCCTTTGGCCTGGAGAACTCCGTCTCGCAGGGCATCGTCTCGGCGCTCTCGCGCTCGACCCTGCTCGAGAACTCGAGCGGCAACACCCTCTACACCAACCTCATCCAGACCGACGCCACGATCAACCCCGGCAACTCCGGCGGCGCGCTCGTGGACGCCGAGGGCAAGCTCGTGGGCATCTGCACGCTCTTCTCGTCCGACACGCAGAGCTTCGCGGGCATCGGCTACGCCATCCCGGGCAACTACGCCACGCAGATCGCCGACATGATCATCTCCGGTGAGACCGTCACCCACGCCTACATCGGCCTCAGCATGCAGACCGTGACCCCCGCCAACGCGCTGCGCAACGGCCTCTCGGTCGACCAGGGCGCCTACGTGGTCGAGGTCGACGACGGCAGCCCGGCCGACGAGGCGGGCATCCAGGTGGGCGACGTCATTACCAGCATCGGTGACGAGGCCATCACCTCGGCCGACACCGCCCTTCTCGCCGTGCGCTCCCACGACATCGGCGACACCGTGGAGGTGCAGGTCATGCGCGGCGACGAGCAGAAGACCTTCGAGGTCACGCTCGGCTCCGATGAGGCGCTCCAGGAGCGGCAGGAGCAGGAGGACGAGACCGTGAACGTCAACGGACAGGAGATCAGCGTCGAGGACCTCATCCGCCTCTACGAGCAGTACCAGCAACAGCAGGAGAGTCCCTTCGGCGGACGCTAACGCCGAGAAGAACATCGACTCGGGGCCCCGCGACACACGTCGCGGGGCCTTTTTGCGTTGCGGGGACGGCGGCGCGGTTCTTCTCGCCCATTGTTGTCCGGTGCGAACGGTAAGCTGGTCTCAGGCGAGAAGGACGGAGGGTCCGATGGCAGAGATCAGGTGCCCGCACTGCGGCGAGGTGTTCCAGGTTGACGAGACGGAGTACGCGCAGATCGTGCGCCAGGTGCGCGACGCGGAGTTCCGACGCGAGCTCGAGGCGCGCGAGCGGAGCGCCGAGCGCGAGCGCGCGAGCGCCGTGGAGGCGGCGGTGGCGCGCGCCCGTCAGGAGGCGCTGGCGGACGCCGCGCGCAAGGACTCGGAGATCGCGCAGCTCAAGACACGCGTCAAGGAAGGGTCGGACGCCCTCGCGCTCGAACGGGCCCAGGCCGAGAAGAGCCTCGCGGAGCAGGTCTCCGGTCGGGAGCGCCAGATCGCGGAGCTCAGGGCGCAGCTCAAGGCGCGCGAGGCGGCCTTTGCCACGGAGCGCGACCTTGCCGTCACGCAGGCCACCGGTGAGCAGGACCGGCGCATCGCCGAGCTGGAGGGGAGCCTGCGCGCGGCTCAGCTGGAGCGCGAGCAGACGGAGGCGTCGCTGCGCCAGCAGATGGCCGAGCAGGCCCAGTTCAAGGACCAGACCATCCGCGACCGCGAGGATGAGATCGAGCGCCTGCGCAACCAGCGGGCGCGCCTGTCCACCAAGCTCATCGGCGAGACGCTCGAGCAGCACTGCGAGACGGAGTTCAACCGCTGGCGCGCCACCGCGTTCAGGAACGCCGAGTTCCACAAGGACAACGAGGTCGTGGGCGGCTCCAAGGGGGACTACGTCTTCCGCGAGACGGACGAGGGCGGCGTGGAGATCGTCTCCATCATGTTTGAGATGAAGAACGAGGACGACGCCTCGGCCGCCGTCAACCGCCACAAGAACGCGGACTTCTTCAAGAAGCTGGACCAGGACCGTCGCAACAAGGGCTGCGAGTACGCGGTGCTGGTCTCGCTGCTCGAGCCCGAGAGCGAGCTCTACAACGCCGGCATCGTGGACGTCTCGTACGCCTACGAGAAGATGTACGTCATCCGGCCGCAGTTCTTCATTCCTATGATCACGCTGCTCAGAAACGCCGCCGAGAGCTCGCACGCGTATCGGCGCGAGCTCGCGGAGGTCCGCCAGCAGAACCTCGACATCACGCGCTTCGAGGACGCGCTCGAGGACTTCAAGGACAAGTTCGGCAAGAACTACGAGACGGCGAGCCGCAAGTTCCAGACCGCGATCGACGAGATCGACAAGACCATCGCGCACCTGCAGAAGGTGAAGGAGAACCTCACCTCGTCCGAGAACCAGCTGCGCCTGGCCAACAAGAAGGCCGACGAGCTCACGATCCGCAAGCTCACGTGGAAGAACCCCACGATGCGCGAGAAGTTCAACGAGGCGCGCGCCGCGCGGGGAGAGGCGGGCGCCGGCGAGGGCGCCGTCGAGCCCGATGCGATAGAGTAGCTTAAAAGCGAACAAGAGAGCGGACGGCGCATGGTCTTCTCGAGCCTGATATTCGTATTCGTGTTCTTCGTCATCTATCTGACGGTCTACCGCCTGGTGGACGACCGCCACAAGAACATGGTCCTTCTCGTCGTGTCCCTCGTGTTCTACGCGTGGGGCGGCCCCGAGTTCCTCGTCCTGCTCGTGGGGGAGACCTTCGTGAGCTGGCTCACCGCGCTCGGGATCGGGCGGTCGGAGTCGCGCGGGACGCGCCGGGCCTGGCTCGCTGCCGACCTCGTGATCATGCTGGGCCTTTTGGCCTACTTCAAGTACGCCATGTGGATCGCGGGCACGCTGCAGGGGCTCTTTGGCGTGCCGGAGGCCGTGCCCAACATCGTGCTGCCGATCGGCATCTCGTTCTACACGTTCCAGCTGATCTCCTACACGGTCGACGTCTACACCGACAAGGTCGCCTACCAGCCCACCTACTGGAAGCTGCTGCTCTACTCCTCGCTCTTCTTCCAGTGCATCGCGGGCCCGATCGTGCGCTACGAGACCGTCGCCGACGAGATCGACCACCGCAGCGTGCGCCAGATGGACGTCTACGAGGGCACGCGTCGGTTCTGCATCGGGCTGGCCAAGAAGGCGGTCCTCGCCAACGCGTGCGCGAGCGTGGCGGACACCCTGCTGCCGGTGGGCACGGAGGGGATCTACACCCAGGTGACGGCGGGACTGTGGCTCGGCATGGCCTTCTACATGCTGCAGATCTACTTTGACTTCTCGGCCTACTCGGACATGGCCATCGGCATGGGCCGCATGGTGGGCTTCCGCTTCCTCGAGAACTTCGACTACCCGTACCAGTGCACCTCGGTCAAGGACTTCTGGCGGCGCTGGCACATCTCGCTCTCCACGTTCTTCCGCGACTACGTCTACATCCCGCTCGGCGGGAGCCGCTGCTCCACGCTCCGGTGGGTGCGCAACATGCTGGTGGTGTGGTTCCTCACGGGGCTCTGGCACGGCGCGAGCTGGAACTACATCCTGTGGGGCCTCTACTTCTTCGTGTTCCTGCTGCTCGAGCGCTTTGTCATCCGCGACCGCCTGCCGCGCGCGCTCGCGCACGTCTACGCGCTCGTGGTGGTCTACTTCGGCTGGGTGCTCTTCAAGTTCGAGAGCTTCCCGGAGCTGGGCTCGGTCCTCGCCGGCATGCTCGGCTTCTCCTCGGGCGGCCTCATGAGCATGGAGGTGCAGACGCTCTTCCTCCAGAACGTCTTCCTGCTCGCCTTCTGCGTCGTGGCCTGCACGAACCTCGGCCGGCAGCTGCGCGACGCCCTCCACGAGCTCTCGCGCAGCTCGACCGTGGCGCTCAGGGTCTTTGCCGTCACCGAGTTCGCGGTGCCGGTCCTGCTGCTGGCGGTCTCCGTCGTCGCGCTGACCGGCGCGAGCTACAACCCGTTCATCTACTTCCAGTTCTAGGGGGTGCCGCGCATGTCCAAGAGAGAGCCGAGAAGAACCGACCGCCCGCAGGGCCGCCCCGGCGCCCGTCCCGCCCGCTCGACCCGTCCGACCCGCGCGTCCCGCTCGCGCTCGCTGGCGCGCTGGCGCCAGGCCTCCGTCGACGCCGTCAACCTGCTGCTCGCCGCCGGGTTCGTGGTAGGGCTGGCGTTCTTCGCCCGCCCGAGCACCTCGGGGGTGGAGATGCGCGAGCTCACGCCCTTCCCGTCCTTCTCGCTCGAGGGGTTTCTCGACGGCTCGTTCACGAGCGACCTCTCCCTGTGGTACGCCGACACCTATCCGCTGCGCGAGCCGCTCGTGGCGGCGGACCAGTGGCTCGAGGCGCGCTACGGCATAGACACCGGGACCAAGATGATCGGCGGCAACGTCGTCGCGGACGAGCTGCCGCCCGAGGGAGAGACGGGCTCCGGGGCGGACGCCGCCCCCGCCGAGCGCGAGCAGGTCGAGGTGCCCACCGAGGACGCCATGGCGGCCGACATCCAGAACCAGATCATGAGCGGGCTCTACGTGAACAACGGGGCCGCCTACAGCATCTACTACTTCAGCCAGGAGGCGGTCGAGGGCTACACGGGCGCGATCAACGCCTGCGCCCGCGCGCTCGACGGGGAGGCCAAGGTCTACTCGGTGCTCGCGCCCAACAACTCCGCCGTGCTCGACGACGAGACCCTGGCCAAGCTGGGCGGGACCGACCAGCAGCAGGCGATCGCCTACTTCAACAGCCTCTACGACCCGTCGGTGGGGACGCTGGACTCCTGGGGCGCCATCCGGAATCACCGGGACGAGTACGTCTACTTCCGCACCGACCACCACTGGACCCAGCTCGGCGCCTACTACGTCTATGTCGAGCTGTGCGAGCAGATGGGTATCGAGCCGGTGGATCTGGCCGACCAGGAGACCATGCGCTTTGACGGGTTCCTCGGCACCTACTACTCCCAGATCCGCGACGCCGCTATGGCGGCCAACCCCGACTACGTGGAGGCGCACGTCCCCAACGGCACCAACGACATGACCTACTGGGACAAGAACGGCACCGAGGTCCAGGCCAACGTCATCACCGACGTGACGGGCTGGAACCAGGCCTCGCTCTACAACACCTTCATCGCTGGCGACCAGCCGCTCGAGCACATTCACAACCCTAAGAAGGACGACGGGAGCTCCGTGCTCGTGATCAAGGACTCCTACGGTTGTGCGTTCACGCCCCTGCTCGTGGACAACTTCGAGGACGTCTGGGTGATCGACTTCCGCTACTCGGACGAGAACATCCCGGCGTTCGTGCGCGAGCACGGCATCCAGAACGTGGTGTTCGTGAACAACATCTCGCTCGCCGGCACCCTCACGGTGGCCGACAAGCTCGCGAGCATGATGTAGGCCCTCGCGGAGCGTCCCTCCCCGCTCGCCCGGTCCGTGGCGTGCCTTCGCCCCGATTCGTGCGAGAATGGCAAAAGATTGCTTTCGTGATGCGAGGGAGAAGGGGGCGGGTATGTTCTGTCCGCGATGCGGGGCGCAGCTGCCGGACGGAGCGGCGTTCTGCGGGAGCTGCGGGTCGTCCCTGAGGGGGAGCGCTCCGGCGGCCGCGCCTGCGAGCGGGGCGCGCTCCGGCTCGGCCCTCCTCGCCCTGGACGCCGTCGTCTTTGGCGCGGCGGGGGCGTTCGGCCTGGTCAGCTTCCTCGGGAGCCTCTCCGACGCGATGCGCGCCATCGGCCTGCTCGAGGCCCTGCCGGCCTTTGTCTCGGCGCTCCTGTACGCGGCCTCGTCGCTGCTGCTCTCTCTGGGCCCGCTCATGTTCTGCGCGCGCGGCCTGCTCGTTCCCCGCACGGGTGCGACGCGGGGAAGGTGCGCCCTCGCCGTGGCGCTCTCCGTGGCGGCGATTGCCGTGTGGGCGCTGGGGTCGTTCGCGTTCGTCGAGCTCGGCCCCTCCGTGACGTCCGTGCAGGTCGTCTGCTTCTCGGCGCTCCACTTCGTGGTGCCCTGGGCGGCCGTGTCCGCGGCCGTGCTCTCGGCCGCGAGCGTCCTTCTCGTCTATCTCTTTGTCTGCGGCCGCAGGGACGAGACGTCCCGCGCGGGCGTCTGAGGGCGGTGATTCCATGAGCACGTGCAAGCGATGCGGGAAGCGCGTCCCCAAGGGGGAGGCCACGTGCCCGAGCTGCGGAGCTCCCGTCACGAGGCGTCGGCGGTGGCCGATCGTGGTCCTCGTGCTCTCGCTGGTCGCGATCGTTGGCTGCGGCGTCGTGTGCGCGCTGTGGGCGACGGGCGTCATCGGCGGGAGTCCGGGCTCGCCCCTCGGCCCGGCGGGCGGGGGAGGAAGCCCCGTCGAGGAGGCGTCCGACGACGGCGGGTCCGACGACCCCTTCGTCCTGCTGCAGCCGGGCTTCACCTCCGAGAAGGTCACGAGCGAGGCGGGAGCGCGCTCGGTCATCGCCGGAGTTGCCTCCAAGCTCGGGATTGATGACGTGGAGACGGAGCTCGTCGACTGCCAGGAGGGCGAGGCGTTCGACAACCGCTACTGGCGCTTCTCCCAGAGCTACGAGGGGATTCCCGTCTACGGGCGCGACGTGGTGGTCGGCGCCGACGAGGACGGCGAGGTGCTGTTCCTCTCGAGCAACTTCGAGGACATGGAGGGCGTCCCCACCGAGCCGACGGTCTCCGCCGAGGACGCCGAGGCTGCGGCGGGCGACTACCTGGGCGGGGAGAGCCGGGCGTTCGCAGGTGGCGTCGTCGTGTACTCGATCGGGGAGGAGCCGTGCTTGGCCTGGCAGGTTGTCTCGAGCGGCGCCAGCGGGCCCACAATCGTCTTCGTCAACGCAGAGACCGGCGATGCCGTGGCGAGCGAGCCGCTGGTCATCAACGAGCGGGCCACCGGGCGCGGACGCGACAACAAGAACGATGACGAGGAGGTCTCGTTCAACGTCTGGCACGATGACGACGGCGGATACCGGATGTTCGATGACGAACGCAACGTGGACGTCTACGACGCCAACGGCTGCACGATGACGTACGAGTTCGTCTTTGAGGACACTGACGGCACGAAGTACTACGCGGACAATTCCACTGACCCCGTCTCGTGGCGCACGGATGAGGGGAAGGTCGACGCGGAGGACGTTCCCAAGGACATGCCCTTCGTCGACCTGTCGTTTGACGTCAACAACATCTTCGGGCGCATCAACGCCGTGACGAGCGACACACCCGAGTTTGACAACGACGTCGCGGTGTCCGCCTACCTGAGGCTCTCGTCGGCAATTGACCTGTATGACAGCGTGCTCGGGCGCGACGGCTTTGATGACGAGGGCGGTCACGTGGACCTGGTGGTGAATGACTATCGCTGGTACGGTTGGAGCATCGACTCGGCCAACGCCTCCTCGCAGACGTTCCCTGTGTACGGGACGACGCTTCTGTCCATCGGCTCCAAGAACGAGGGCCGCATCGATGTGATTGGCCACGAGTACACCCACAGCGTGGAGGCAACGATCTCTGGTATGGTCTACGAGGGTGAGGCCGGCGCGCTCAAGGAGGCCACGTCCGACATCATGGGCGAGATTGCCGAGGACTACGAGAACGACGGCAGCCTCGACAACGACGTGGAGTGGCTGCACGGAGACCGCAGCATGGTTGACCCCATGAGCAAGAAGTACCCCGCCAGGTACCAAGGCGACCACTGGAAGAGCACCGACGACACGAGCGACGGCAACGATCATGGTGGCGTGCACACGAACTGCACCGTTGTCAGCCATGCGGCGTATCTGATGTGCAACGACACGGACGAGGAGCTCGCCGGCGAGGCGCTCGACACCGAGCAGATGGCGCGGCTCGTCTACGCGACGTTCTTCTCGCTCACTCCCGACAGCACGTTCTCGCAGTACCGCAACTGCATGGAGCTCACGGCGAACATCATGATCGAGGAGGGCTACCTCTCCTCGGAGAACCTCACGCGCATCTCCGCCGCGTTCGACGAGGTGAACATCGGTCGTGCCGACAACAACGACTACATGAAGGAGAACTCCGAGGGCGAGGTCCAGGAGGCCGTGACCACGATCAAGGGCAGCCGCGACGTCGCGCTCGTGCTCGACTGCTCCGGCAGCATGGACGGCGAGCCCATCGAGAGCATGCGCACGGCGGCGAGCGAATTTGTGAGCCGGGCAGCCTCCCCGAACGTCCGTGTGGGTCTCGTGGCGTACTCCAGCACCTCGACGACCCTCTCGCCCCTCTCGTCCAACCTCGGCTCGCTCGGGACGTCGATATCCGAGCTTACGAGCGGAGGAGACACCAACATGGACGCCGGCATCCAGGACGGCATGCAGCTCCTGGGGTCGGCCTCGGGGGACCGGAGGCGCATCGTGGTGCTCATGTCCGACGGCCTGCCCAACACGGGGCGGACGGACGAGGAGCTCGTGAGCTACGTCGACGGCCTCAAGGAGGACGGCGTCAAGGTCTACACCCTGAGCTTCGGCGACGACGAGGGAGGGCGCGCCCTTCTCGCCCAACTCGCCAGCCAGGGGTGCAACTTCAACGCGAACAACACCGACGAGCTCGAGGGATTCTTCAACGACATCGCGGAGGAGATCAGCGGGACCGCGTTCATCCGGGCCGAGGTCGCCTGCCCCGTCGACGTCACGGTGACCCTGAACGGGGAGACGCTCTCTTCGCGTCCCGAGAGCCTGTGCACGAGGACGTCCTTCGGGACGCTCACCCTGGAGGAGGACCCCGGGGGGGACGGGACCACGACGAAGGTCCTGCGCCTGCGCGAGGGCGAGCCTTACGACATCCAGATCGAGGGGACCGGCGTAGGCACGATGGACTACACGATCGGCTTCATGGACGAGTACGGCGACTACACCGACAGCAGGACCTTCTCGCAGATCGGCGTCACGGGCTCCACCAGGATGGAGACGACGGCGGTGCGTGCCGACGAGACCACGCTGCGCGTCGACGAGGACGGGGACGGCGTGACGGACACCGTCTGGCGCGCGACGGCCGGCGGGACGGCGAGCCGGGTGGACAACTCGGGCGTGGCCTGGGCCACGACCGTCGGGTGCGTCGTCGTTGCGGGAGGGCTCGCCGCGCTCCGGGTCCGCTCGCTCGTGCGCCGTCGGAGGAAGGCTGCCTAGGACAATCGGACGACTCTGACGGGATAGAGACGGATTGGGCTGGCGAAGAGAGGGGGCCCTGATGTTTTGTCGAAACTGCGGCGCTCAGATTCCCGACGGGAGCGCGTTCTGCCGGAACTGCGGACAGAGAGTCGCTGACGGGAGCTCGGGACCGGCGTCCGTGCCGCCGGCTTCGCAGTCCGCCGCCCAGTCGCCGTCGGCGCCCGCCCGGCGCAAGGGTCGACGGGGTGCCGTCGTCGCCGTTGTGATTGTTGCCGTGGTGGCGATTGTTGCCGCAGCAGGCGCGGGGCTCTACTTCAGCGGGGCCCTCAACGGGATGCTCGGGCGCGTGAGCGTGCCAGACGTCGTGGGCGAGAAGCCCTATGATGCGCTGCAGGACCTCAGGTCCGCGTCGGACGCCTGGCAGGTCACGCTCCTGGACGAGGGTGGGCAGGCCGTCGAGGTGACGGACGAGTTCTCGTACCAGTTCTACGAGGTGGGCTCCGTGAGCCCCGAACCCGGGTCGGTCCTGAACGCCGCCGACGAAAGCCAGGGCGTTGTCGTGACGCTTGACAAGACGCAGCGCCAGCTCGAGCGCGAGCATCTGATCCAAGGGGAGATTGACCGAGGGCCTCTCAACAACGTGACGAACGAGACCTGCTCCGACCAGGGATGCTACGTGGAGTTCACGTCCACCATGGGGGTGGACGCGCGCCAATGGGAGTGGTGCTATGACGATGGCACGGAGGACCCGAGTGTTGCTTACTACCAGGACCTGGCCAATCAGCTCGGCACGTCGGTGGTAAGCTCCGTCTACTCGACGGACGGCACGCTCGTCGCCCTCTACACGAGCGTTCGCGACGAGGCGGATGAGGAGGAGGCCAACCGCACACGCAATCGCGCCCAGCAGATTCTGGACGACGCCAAGCAGAGTGCCCATGACTCCGCCGATGACCTGCTCTCGCAGCTCTGTCCCTACATAGCGCAGACGGATACGGATTTGCTTCAGGGATCGCTCTCGAGTCTTGGCGCCTCCGGTTCCGGCGAGGTGACGGTCAGCTACGAGCTGGACGACACGAGCGTGCGCATCACCGAGCGTGGCGACTTTGATGGATCGGCCTGGCCCACCAAGCTCAGCACGAACGGAACGGAGGGGGTATACGAGCAGACGGCCGACTTCCTCACCGCCTGCACGGACCGCTCCGTCGAGTACACCATCGTCAACAACAGGGGCGACGTGCTCTTTAGCTATAGCGCTCCGGCTGGCTCCTACGATCCCGTCATAACCGAGTAAACCCGCCCGACGGGGCGGGAACAGAGATAAGGCCTTGACCGCGCTACGCGCGCAGGGCAGCCAGGGCGTCCGCCGTGACGCCCTCGACCGTGATGCCGCAGCGGGCGAGAAGATCGGCGGGGTCGTAGCGGTCGACGAAGGCGCGCGGCAGGCCGTAGCAGAGGACGCGCACGTCGTCGGCGGCCAGCTCGCGGGCGCAGCGCTCGCCGAAGCCGCCGTCCAGGACGCCGTCCTCGAGCGTGACGATCACGCGGTGGCCGGCCGCAAGGCGGTCGAGCAGGTCCTCGTCCGGCGCAGTGGCCAGGCGCGGGTTCACCAGGGTCGCGCGCACGCCGGACGCGGCCAGGGCGTCCGCGATCTTCTCGCCCAGCGGGAGGAAGTCGCCGAGGGCGAGAAGCGCCACCTCGGAGCCCTCGCGCAGGACCTCGAAGCCGTGCGCGTAGTCCTCTGCCTGCGCGAAGTCCGGCCGGGAGGTTACGCCGCCCGCCACCGGCACGCGGATGGCCACGGGGCCGCCCTCGTGCTCGATCGACCAGGAGAGCATGTCGAGGTACTCCTCGATGCAGGTGGGCGCGAGATAGGTGAGGCGCGGCATGGTCCCCAGCATGGGGATGTCGAAGAAGCCCAGGTGGGTGACGTCGGTGGTGCCAAAGGCCGAGGCGCCGAAGACCAGGATCGTCACGGGGACGTCGTTCAGGCAGAGGTCGTGCCAGAGCTGGTCGTAGGCGCGCTGCAGGAAGGTGGCGTAGATGCCGAGCACCGGGCGGGCGCCGCTGCGGGCGAGACCCGTCACGAAGCTCACGGCGTGCTCCTCGGCGATGCCCACGTCAATGAAGCGCCTGCCCGCGCGCTCGCGCAGCTCTGGCGTGAAGCCCATGATGTAGGGCGTGGCGGCGTTCACCGCGACGACGCGCGGGTCGGTGCGCATCCAGTCGAGCAGGAGCGCGCCGGTGACGTTGGCGTAGTTCTCGTCTGCGGGGTGGGCCTTCGCGCCGGGAAGGACGGTGCCCGTGGCGACCTCGAACGGCACGGCGTGGTGCCAGCCCTCCGGGTTCGCGACGGCCGGCGCATAGCCGTGGCCCTTCTGGGTGTGAACGTGGAGAACCACCGGGTGGTCCGTTCCGCGCAGCTCGGAGAGGGCGGCCTCAAGCGCGGCGACGTCGTGGCCGTCCTCGAGGTAGCGGTAGTCGAGCCCGAGGGAGCGGAACACGTTGTCCGGGCTCGTGCCGTGCGTGCGCCGCAGCTCGGCGAGGTTGCGATAGATCCCGCCGTGGTTGGGCGCGATGGACCACTCGTTGTCGTTGACCACGACGATGAGGCCGCTGCCCAGCTCGGCGGCGTTGTCCAGGCCCTCGAAGGCGAGCCCGCCGGAGAGCGACCCGTCGCCGATGACGGCCACCACGTCGTACGTCTCCCCCGCGAGGTCGCGCGCGGCGGCCAGGCCGCAGGCGAGGCTCACCGAGGTGGAGGTGTGGCCCATCGAGAAGAGGTCGTGCTCGGACTCGGAGGGGTTGGAGAAGCCGGAGACCTCGCCGTAGCGCGCCGGGTCGAGGTAGGCGCCTGCGCGGCCGGTGAGCATCTTGTGCGCGTAGGACTGGTGCGAGACGTCAAAGACGATCTTGTCGCGTGGGGTCTCGAAGACGCGGTGCAGGGCGATCGTGAGCTCGACGGTGGCCAGGTTGGAGCCGGTGTGGCCGCCGGTCACCGAGGTGCTCTCGATGATCGCGGCGCGAATCTCGTCGGCGAGGGCCGGGAGCTCGGAGGCGGGGAGGGCGCGCACGTCCTCGGGCGAGCCGATGTGCTCGAGATGCATGTCCCTCCTCCCTCCTCTCTGATCGCCATGGCTCTTCAGCATCTCATATTTGGGGTCCGGAGTTGTGTCACATATGCGGAAATGCCGCTGGCCGCAGTTGCGGCGGGCGCGGCCCAGCACGGGCCTACGGTAGCGCTCGGCTCCCACGGCGTCGCCACGCGCTAGAATTGCGTGCGGACACAGCGCGAGGAGGAACAGATGAACCTGGACGAGCTGGAGATCGGCAAGGACGCCGTGGTGGCGTCGGTGGACTGCGACGAGCCGTCGCTGCGCCAGCACATCCTGGACATGGGGCTCACGCCGGGCGTGGAGGTCACGCTCATGAAGCGCGCCCCGATGGGCGACCCGCTGGAGATCCGCCTGCGCGGCTACGAGCTCACGCTGCGCCGTGACGACGCGCGGCACATCGCGCTCACCCAGGTGCACGACATGCACGACCTCCCGCAGGGCCGCGAGCGCCTGGAGGCCTCCGACCACCCTGCCATCGGCGAGAAGTACGCGCCGCGCGCCACCGGAAAGGCCATCCCGGAGGGCCGCCCGCTCAAGCTGGCGCTCGCCGGCAACCAGAACTGCGGCAAGACCACGCTCTTCAACGCGCTCACGGGCTCCAATCAGCACGTGGGCAACTTCCCCGGCGTCACCGTGGACCGCAAGGACGGCCAGATCAAGGGCCATCCCGAGGTCACGGTCACGGACCTGCCAGGCATCTACTCGCTCTCCCCGTACACGAGCGAGGAGGTGGTCTCCCGCCGCTTCATCCTGGAGGACGACCCCGACGCGATCATCGACATCGTGGACGCCACCAACATCGAGCGCAACCTCTACCTGACGCTGCAGCTCATGGAGCTGGACCGGCCGATGGTGCTCGCGCTCAACATGATGGACGAGCTCACGGGCGGCGGCGGCACGGTGAGCGTGAACCGGCTGGAGGCGGCGCTCGGCATCCCCGTGGTGCCCATCTCGGCCGCGCGCGAGGAGGGCATCTCCGAGCTCGTGGAGCACGTGCTACACGTGGCGCGCTTCCGCGAGCACCCGGGCCGCGTTGACTTCTGCTCGCCGGACGGCCCGGACGGCGGTGCGCTCCACCGCTGCATCCACGGCATCTGCCACATCATCGAGGACCACGCGGCCGCCGCGAGCCTCCCGGTGCGCTTTGCGGCGACCAAGCTCATCGAGGGCGACCACCTCGTCCAGCGCGCGCTCGGCCTGGAGCCCAACGAGCTCGATGCGGTGGAGCACATCATCTCCCAGATGGAGGAGGAGTCCGGGCGCGACCGCATGGCGGCGCTCGCGGACATGCGCTTCTCGTTCATCGAGCGCGTCTGCGCCGAGTGCGTGGTCAAGCCGCGCGAGAGCCGCGAGCACGCGCGCTCGGTGGCCGCCGACCGCATCCTCACGGGCAAGTACACCGCGATCCCGGTCTTCATTGCCATCATGGCGCTCGTCTTCTGGCTCACGTTCGACGTGATCGGCCAGCGGCTCTCCGACCTTCTGGACCTGGGCATCCAGTGGCTGACGGCGCAGGTGGACGCCGCGCTCACCGCCTTTGGGCTCAACCCCGTGGTGCATAGCCTGGTCATCGACGGCGTCTTTGCCGGCGTGGGGAGCGTCCTCTCCTTCCTGCCGATCATCGTGGTGCTCTTCATCCTGCTCTCAATCCTCGAGGACTCTGGCTACATGGCGCGCGTGGCCTTCGTGATGGACAAGCTGCTGCGGCGCCTGGGCCTCTCCGGGCGGAGCTTCGTGCCGATGCTCATCGGCTTTGGCTGCAGCGTGCCCGCGATCATGGCCACGCGGACCCTGCCCTCCGAGCATGACCGCAAGATGACGGTCATGCTCACGCCGTTCATGAGCTGCTCGGCCAAGGTGCCGGTCTACGCGCTCTTCTCGGCCGCGTTCTTCCCGGAGCAGGCGGCGCTCGTGACCATTGCGATGTACGTGATGGGCATCGTGGTGGGGATCTTGGTGGCGCTCGTGCTCAAGGGGACAGCCTTCAAGGGCGACCCGGTGCCCTTCGTGATGGAGCTGCCCAACTACCGCCTGCCGGCGCCGCGCACCGTGGCGCGCCTGGCCTGGGACAAGGCCAAGGGCTTTGCCACCAAGGCGTTCACGGTCATCTTTGTGGCGAGCGTGGTGATCTGGTTCCTGCAGACCTTTGACGTGCGCCTCAACGTGGTGGACGACCAGGCTCAGAGCATGCTCGCCGCGCTGGGGGCGCTCCTGGCCCCGCTCTTCGCCCCGCTCGGCTTTGGCGACTGGCGCGCGGCGGCGGCCCTGGCGGCCGGCTTTGGCGCCAAGGAGAACGTCGTGGCCACGCTGACGGTCCTCATGGGCGGCACGACGGCGGGCCTGCCGGAGCTCTTCACGCCGCTCACGGCGTTCGCGTTCCTCACGTTCACGCTGCTCTACACGCCGTGCGTGGCCGCGGTCTCCGCAGTGCGCGGCGAGCTGGGCACCCGCATGATGTGGGCCGTGATCGCCATGCAGTGCGGCGTGGCGTGGGTCGTGGCGCTCGCGGTGCGTCTCGTGGGCATGGCGCTCGGGCTGGGGTAGGCCGTCGGCCGCACGTCCTTCTCGCCCGCGCGCAAAACGGGTACACGGACCACATGGGCCGCTTACCTGCCGCTGACCCGAGCGGCGTAGCGTGGTTCTCCCACAGGAAGGAGAAGAGCATGGCGGACGAGAAGGGCGAGAGGGACGAGAAGTACGAGGAGCTCGGCACCACCTACCATCGCGGCCCGGTGATCCTGCGCGGGCCGATGATCCCCTCGGACACGACGACCGGCAACCTGCTCGCGCCGGAGGACTCCACCGACTGGCTGCACATGGACCCGTGGCGCGTGCTGCGCATCCAGGCGGAGTTCGTGGACGGCTTCGGCGCGCTCGCGGAGCTGGGGCCGGCCGTGACCGTCTTTGGCTCGGCGCGCACGCCGCGCACGGACCCGCTGTATCGCGCCGCGCGGCACGTGGGGCGCAAGCTCGCGCAGGCCGGCGTCGCCGTGATCACGGGCGGCGGGCCCGGCATCATGGAGGCGGCCAACTGCGGCGCTGCCCGGGCGGGCGGCAAGTCCGTGGGCCTGGGGATCGAGCTGCCGCACGAGCAGGGCATCAACAAGTGGGTCAACCTGGGGATGTCCTTCCGGTACTTCTTCGTGCGCAAGACGATGTTCGTGAAGTACGCGAGCGGGACCATCGTGTTCCCCGGCGGCTTCGGCACGCTCGACGAGGCGTTTGAGCTGCTCACCCTCGTGCAGACGCACAAGGTGGCGCGCATGCCGGTGGTGCTCTTCGGGACCGAGTACTGGGGCGGGCTCATGGACTGGCTCGAGGGGACCGTGCTGGACGCGGGCAACATCTCGCCGCTCGACCCGGAGCTCGTCGTGATGACCGACGACGAGGACGAGGCCGTACGCGTGGCGCTGAGCGAGATCAGGCGGTAGCGCGCGGTGTCGGGCGGGACGGGACCCATGCCCGGCGCTCAGACAGCTTCGCCGCAAAGGACGCGGCTGCAGAACTCGCGGCGGGCATAGGTCCCTTCCCGCCGGATGCGACATGCCTGCTAGAACGTCGCCATGATCTTGCGAAGGGCCTCGGCGGCGGTGGCCTCGTCGGGGCCGTCCACGCGCACGATGATCTGCTCGCCGGAGCGGACCCCGAGCATCATGAGGTCCATGGGCTGCGAGACCCCGACGGAGCGCCCGGCGTGCTCGAGGGTCACGCGGCTGCGCCAGCGCTGCGCCTCGCTGGCGAGAAGGACCGCGAGCTGCACGTGCAGCCCCAGCGGGTCGGTGATGGTGCAGGGAATCTCGAGCATGGCTTCCTCTCCGGGGGTCGAGGTGGCGGCCCATCTCCATAAACCTTACGTTCGCGCGCGCCATCCGGTACGGGAAAGTCGCCGAGCGCGTGGGCGGCCGCCGGCGGACGGTAGCGCGGGCGCGGCGAGCGCGCTACCATGACCGCATGAACGCCTACCAGCACATAGCCCACGGATTTGAGCCGGTCTTCGACGAGCGCAGTCGGGTGCTCGTGCTGGGGTCGTTCCCGTCGGTGCTCTCGCGCGAGAACCGCTTCTACTACGGCAACCCGCGCAACCGCTTCTGGCACGTGGTGGCCGACGTGCTGGGCGAGCCGGAGCCCGCGACGGACGACATCGCCGGCAAGCGCGCGCTGCTGCTGCGCCACAGCGTCGCACTGTGGGACGTGATCGAGAGCTGCGACGTGCGCGGGTCGGCGGACGCCTCCATCCGGAACGTGGTCCCGGCGGACGTGGCACGCGTCACGTCCGTGGCGCCGATTCGCTCCGTGCTCTGCAACGGCGGGACGGCGGCACGCCTCTATCACCGCTGGCTGGAGCCCGTGACGGGCATCGCGGCCGGGACGCTGCCGTCCACGAGCCCGGCGAACGCCGCCTGGTCCGCGGAGCGGCTTGAGGCACGCTGGCGCGAGGCCCTTCTCGCCGCGCTTGCCCCCGAATAACGTACAGAATTTGCTTCAGATATGTATATCCCCAGTTGAAAATAACGTACATGTCGAATTATGTGCGTTATTTCCCTGGGTCACCGTTACGCGCCGAGAAGGGCCTCCACCTCGGAGCGCTCGGGCATCGCGGGGATGGCGCCGCGCTTGCGGACGCAGAGGGACGCCACGGCGTTGCCCAGCCGCGCGAAGCTCGCGGCGTCCTCGACCGTGACGTCGCCCGCCGCCTTGCCGCTCTCGCAGAAGCCCGCGAGGAAGCCGCCCCAGAAGGAGTCGCCGGCGCCGGTGGCGTCCACGGCGTCCGCCGGGAAGCCCGTCACCTCGGCGCCGCCGTCGGCGCATCGCACGTAGGCGCCGCCCGCGCCGAGCGTCACGGCAACGACCTTGGGGCCGGCCGCCAGGAGCGCTGTCGCTGCGGCCTCGGGGTCGGCCTCGCCCGTGAGCAGCTCGCACTCCTCGTCGGAGAGCTTCATGAGGTCCATCTGCGGCACCACGGCGCGCATCTGCTCCACGGCCGCCTCGCGCGAGGGCCAGAGGTTCGCGCGGTAGTTGGGGTCGTAGGAGAGGGTGCAGCCGGCCTCGCGCGCGCAGGCGAGCGCCGCGAGCGTGGCCGAGCGGGCGGGCTCGTCGGTGAGGGAGAGCGAGCCCACGTGGAAGACGTGCGAGTCGGCGATCACGTCGCGCGCCAGCTCGTCGGCCGTGATGCGGGTGTCCGCGCCGGGCTTGCGCGCGAAGGAGAACTCGCGCTCGCCGTCCGGCGAGAGGGCCACGAAGGCGAGCGTCGTGAAGGCGTCCGGGTCGGAGATCAGACCCGTGGTGTCGATGCCCTGCTCCTCCAGGGTGGCGCGCAGGAACTCGCCGTGCATGTCGCAGCCCACCTTGCCCAGGAAGGCCGTCTTGTGGCCGAGCTTCTCCAGCGCCACGAGGACGTTGGCGGGCGCGCCGCCGGCGTTGCGCTCGAAGAGGCGCTGGCCGCCTGCGGAGGTGCCGGCGTCGGTGAAGTCGATGAGGAGCTCGCCCAGTGCGGAGACGGAGAACATGAGGGGTCCTTTCGTTGGCGGAATCGATTCCACACCCATTATCGCCCGTCATGCGCGGCCGCGCCGCTCTTCTCGGCAAAAGGTCCTTCCGGACGTGGAAAAGGGACCGCCCCTTTTCCACGTCACGCGGCGAGAGGCCGGCGCTGCCCGGGATTTCTAGTACGTCCCCGCCATGCCGTCGCCCATCTCCCAGACGTGGAAAAGGGACGGTCCCTTTTCCACGATCGCGAGGGTGTCCGCGCGGGGGAACCAGCGGGTGGCAAAGGCGAGCTCGCCGTCGTTCGCAAAGACCTCGACGGCGGAGCTGTCGATAAGGACGCGCAGGTCGCGCAGGTCGTCGCAGGGGGCGCTCCGCTCCGTGCGGCCGCAGCCCACGGCGTCGTCCGAGAAGCGCAGCGCAAGGCGCGCGCCGTCCCAGGAGACGGTGAGCGCGTCGTCCAGCGTGAGCTCGAGCGGCCCCGCGACCCGCTCGGCCACCACGTCCGCGCGGTGCTCCGCGAGCTCGAGCGTCCCGCCCGCCGCGAGCTCGTGCCGCGCGCCGCGCAGCGCCTCCAGCTCGCGCGCCGGCCGCTGGAGCAGCACGCCGTCCGCGCCGGCCGTGACCTCGCGCGGGACCGTGAGGCAGTGGCACCACGAGAGTCCCTCGGGTGCGCTCTCCCAGCTCACCTCCGGCACGCCCATCCAGCCAACCAGCAGCGTGCGGCCGGACTCGTCCACGAAGGTCTGCGGCGCGTAGAAGTCGAAGCCGCGGTCCCAGCGGCGGAAGCGGGCGGTGTCGAGCATGGTCTCGCCTGCCCGCCCGAGCGTCTCGCCCTCGGGCAGCGGCAGGTAGCCGGACTGGTCGCGCACGCCGTTCGCCCAGGGCAGCCCCTGCATGCCCTGCGGGCAGAGCGAGAGCCACTCGCGCCCGTCGAGCGCCACGCGGTCCGGGCACTCCCACATGAAGCCGAAGGGCTCGCCGGTCCGCACGGTGCCCGCGTTCTCCCAGGCGAGGCCATCGTCCGAGTGCAGCTTGAGCACGAGCCCGCAGTCGTTCTCGTCGCGCGCGCCCAGGGTCATCCACCAGGTGCCGCCCGCGCGCCAGACCTTGGGGTCGCGCACGTGGCGGGTGCAGAACGCCGGGTAGTCGGCGTTTCTCAGCAGGACGTTCTTCTCGCCCATCTGGTAGCCGTCCGGGCTCTCGATGAGGATCTGCACGGAGCGGCGGCCGTCGTGCACGTAGTCGAAGTCGCCGACCTCCTTGACGTTGCCGGTGTAGTAGAAGCGCGCGCCGCCGTTCACGGGCACGGCGCAGCCCGAGTAGGCGCCCGAGGCCTCGTCCGGCGTGTCCGGCGCGATGACAAAGCCGCGGCTCACGGCGCGCCAGCTCACGAGGTCGTCGCTCGCAAAGTGGCCCCAGCCGCGCGGGGCGTGCGGGGCGGGCCAGTCGGGGCTGTACTGGAAGAACACGTGATAGGTGCCGTTCAGCTGGCAGAGGCCGTTGGGGTCGTTGAGCCAGCCGGTCGGGGGCATGAGGTGAAAGCCCATGCGCCAGGTGTCGTGTGACATGAGGCTCCTTTGTGTGAGGAGGCGGCCCGTCCGGCACGGGCCGCCCCGGAAGGAGGGACAGGGACAGATGACTTCCGGCGTTACGCCAGGTCCACGAGGGCGTCGCCGGCGTGCACCTCGGCGCCCGCGTGCGGCGTGACCTCAGCGTAGGCGTCGGTGTTGGTGACGATGACCGGGGTCACGGGGTCGAGCCCGGCCGCGCGGATGGCGTCGAGGTCGACGTCCATGAGGAGCTGGCCGGCCTCCACGTGGTCGCCCACCTTGACGTGCGCGGTGAACGGCTTGCCCTCGAGCGTCACGGTGTCGATGCCGATGTGCATGAGGACCTCGCAGCCGGCGTCGGTGGTCATGCCGAGCGCGTGGCCGGTCTCGGCGAGCACGGTGACGGTGCCCGCGGCGGGGGCGCAGAGCCTGCCCTCGGTGGGGCGCACGGCGGCGCCGGTGCCCATGGCCTCGCTCGCGAAGACGGGGTCGGGGACCTCGGTCATCTTGATCGCGGTGCCGCTCATCGGGGCGAGAAGGACCTCGGCGCGCACGGCGGGCGCGACGTCGGTCACCGCAGCGACGGCGGCGTCGGCCGCGGCGGCGGAGAGGGCGGCGGCGTTGGCCTCGTCTGCGGCCGGCGCGCTGACGGACGCCTGGACGACGGGCTGCTCGGCGGCCGCCTCGGGGTCCCTGTAGAGCGCGTAGGAGATCGCGAAGGCCACGACGCCCGCGATGGCGAACATGATCACGTACTGGACGGGCTGGTTCAGGCAGAGCAGGATGCCAAAGATGCCGGTGACGCCGGTGCCCGCAGCGGCGAGCCCCACAATCGAGGCGAACATGGCGCCCAGGCCGCCGCCGATGCAGCCGGCCACGAAGGGCTTGAAGAAGCGGAGGTTCACGCCAAAGATGGCGGGCTCGGTGATGCCCATGAACGCGGAGAGCGAGGAGGGGAGGGCGAGCGAGCGGATCTTGACGTCCTTGGTCTTGAGGGCCACGGCGAGGGCGGCGCCGGCCTGGCCGATGTTGGCGGCGCTGGCGAGCGGCAGCCAGTAGGTCACGCCGTACGTGGCGATCTGGCCGAGGTCGATCGTGGTGTACATCTGGTGGATGCCGGTGACGACTGTGGGGGCGTAGAGGGCGCCCATGATGAGCGAGCCCAGGCCGAGCGGCAGCGTGAGCAGGAACTGGATGCCGCCGAGGATGGCGTTCTCGGCCCAGACGAAGATCGGGCCGACGGCGAGCATGGTGACGTAGGCCGTGGCCGCCACCGAGACGAGCGGCGTCACGAAGAGGTCAAAGGCCTCCGGCACCACCTTGTGCAGGCGCTTCTCGATGAAGGCAAGGATGCCGCAGGCGATGACGATGGGGATGACGTGGCCCTGGTAGCCGGTCCACTCGATGGAGTAGAGGCCGGGGATGACGGCGTAGGTCTGCTGCACGCCCTCGGTGGCCACGGTGTTGGCGTTCTGCAGGCCCGGGTTGATGAGCAGCATGCCCACGACGGCGCCGAGGTAGGGGTTGGCGCCGAAGGCCTTGGCCGCGGAGAAGCCGATCAGGATCTGCAGGAACGTGAACGCCGTGTTGGAGACGAGGTTCAGGATCTGATACCACGCGTTGTTGGTGTCGAGCGTGATGAAGCCGTTGGTGTCCATGAAGGAGAGGGCGCTCATGATGCCGAGCAGCAGGCCCGAGGCCACGATGGCCGGGATGATGGGCACGAAGACGTCTCCGAGGAGCTTGATCGCGCGCATGAACGGGTTGGTCTGCTGCTGCGCGGCGGCCTCCTTGACCTCAGCCTTGGTGGCGGCGGTGATGTGGCCGAGGTCGATGAACTCGTCGTAGACCTTGTTCACCGTGCCGGTGCCGTATATGACCTGGAGTTGCCCGGACGCCTTGAAGTTGCCCTTGGCGCCGGTCGCGTTGTCGACCTTCGCCTGGTCGACCTTCGCGTCGTCGGCGAGCACGAGGCGCAGGCGAGTGGCGCAGTGCGCGGCCGAGACCACGTTGCCGGGCCCGCCGATCGCGTCCAGGATCTCCTGTGCCGCCTGCCTGTAGTCGAGTGCCATTCGGTCCACCTTTCCCTCGACGTTCCTCATATGAGAACGTTCCCATATGAAATCGTTCCCACAATACGACGAGAAGAACAAACGGGCGGAGCTGATCCGCGAGCGGCATGTTCTTGTCGGTGAACGGTGGTTTGCTCGAGGAGGCGTCAGCGGGTGGAGTTTCTCGTCACGACTTCGTAGCTCATCTTGATGCGGCGCGTGACGCGCTCTTCGCCGGACATGAGGTCCACGAGCATCTTGGCCGTCTCGGCACCGGACGTCTTGTAGTGGAGGTGGACCGTGGTCAGCGTGGGGGTGACGATCTGCGATATCTCCGAGTCGTCCATGCCGGTGACGCTGACCTCCTCGGGCACGCGGTGGCCGTACTCGCGCAGGCAGGTGAGCGCGCCGTAGGCGATCGAGTCGGTCGCGCACACGATGGCGTCGAGCTCGGGGTAGTCCTCGAGCAGCGCCTCGGCCTGCTCGTAGCCGGAGTCCAGGGTGAAGTCGGCGATGCGCAGGGCCCGCTCGGGCACCTCGACGCCCGCCGCGGCGCACGCGTCCAGAAAGCCCGCGCGGCGCATCTGGCCCACGGCGACGTCCTCCTCGAAGACGCCGATGTAGGCGGGGTGGCGCGCGTCGCGCAGGGCGACCGCCGCCACGTCGCGCATGCCCTCGCGGTCGTTCTGGTAGACGCAGGAGCAGAGGTCCACCTCCTGGTCGAGCACCACGATCGGCACCGGCAGGGCGGCGATGGCCTCGCGGTGCTCGGGGGTGACGACGGTGGCGATGAGGATGACGCCGTCCACCTGGCTCTTCTCGGCAAACAGGTGCAGGTAGTCCACCTCGCGTGCGGCGTCGTTGTCGGTGTTGGCGAGCAGGACCTGGTAGCCGGCGTCGTTCAGGACGAGCGTGATTCCGGCGACCATCCGGCTGACCGAGGCGGAGTTGATCTTGGGGATGATGACGCCGACGACGTTGGTCTTGCCGGTTCGCAGGGTCTTGGCCTGGCGGGAGGGGACGTAGCCGGTGCGCTCGATGACGCGGCGGATGGCGGCGCGCTTCTCCTGGGAGACGTAGCCGTCGTTCAGGTAGCGCGACACCGTGGCACGGGAGACCCCGGCCATCTGCGCGATCTGGTTGATGTCCATGTTAACGTTAACCTCCTCAGCCACACAGAGTGTAGCGCATGCGCGGCCCCTTTGCCGAGCCATTGGAGGGGCGCTCCGGCGGCAAGGCGGGCGCCGCCGTCACGCGACGAAGCTCGCCGGCGTGCGGTCCTTCAGCGAGCAGATCATGGCGGCCACCTGCTCGGGAGACTCGCGGCCCCCTCGCGTGAGCCAGAGGTTGATGACGGCCATGACGCTGCCGAGCACGACCTCCCGCGCATACACGGCGGGGTAGGTCCCGTCGCCTCGGACCCGCTCCCCCGCGGCCTCGAGCCCCTCGTCGAGCAGCGTCCCTATGACGCGCGTGAGCTTTGAGCGGAACTGAGGGTCGCCCCCCGGTCCGGAGATCGCCGCGACGAAGGAGAAGTCCCCGTACACGTAGGCGAGGGCCGCGCGGACGCGCTCGTAGGGGAAGAGGTCGCCCCCCTCCGCACCGCGCCCGTCGCCGGAGAGCAGGTTTTTCTCGAGCTGGGCGATGACCTCGCCCTCGAGCTGGTCGAGCAGGTCGTACTTGTCGACGAAATGCAGGTAGAAGGTGCCACGGTTGATTCCGGCCCTTCGCGTGAGGTCGCTCACGGTGAGCTCCTCGAAGCCCTTATCGCCGATGAGCCCGGCAAGGGCGGCCTTGATGCGCGCCCGTGTCCCCGTGCTCCTTGTCGTGTTGCCCCTGCGCATGTGCATCCTCTGTCCGTTCTCCTTAAATGAACAACACGTTGATTATTGTTCATGAATAAGTATGGAGCAATGGGTATAGTCCATTCCGCATCCAATCAACACGTTGTTCATTTAAGGAGAGAACCGATGCCCTACATAGACGTCCGGCACGAGACCAAGCGCTACGAGGGCGGTGCCACGCCGGTGGTTGCAAACAACGACGTGAGCTTCTCCGTCGAGCGCGGCGAGCTCGCCGTGATCCTCGGTGCCTCGGGAGCGGGCAAGTCCACGCTGCTCAACATCCTGGGCGGCATGGACTCGCCGAGCGAGGGGCAGGTGCTCGTGGACGGCAGCGACATCGCCACCTACACCTCCCACCAGCTCACCAACTACCGGCGCACCGACGTGGGCTTCGTCTTCCAGTTCTACAACCTCGTGCCCAACCTCACGGCACGGGAGAACGTGGAGCTCGCCTCGCAGATCGTGGAGCATGCCGAGGACCCCTCGCGGGCGCTCTCCGACGTCGGCCTGGCCCACCGCGAGAACAACTTCCCCGCGCAGCTCTCCGGCGGCGAGCAGCAGCGGGTGGCCATAGCGCGCGCCGTGGCGAAGAACCCCAAGCTGCTGCTGTGCGACGAGCCCACCGGAGCGCTGGACTATCGCACGGGCAAGCAGGTGCTCGGGATTCTCGAGTCCATGAGCCGCGAGCGCGGGGCCACGGTCGTCATCGTGACGCACAACGCGGCCATCGCGCCCATCGCCGACCGCGTGATACGCATGCACGACGCCCGCGTCGCCTCGGTCGAGACCAACGCGGCGCCCACGCCCATCTCCGACATCGAGTGGTAGGGAGGCTGATGTGACGACACAGGCGACGCGCGGCTCGGCGAGAAGGGCCGGCGGATCTGCGCTCCGCAGGGACTTCCTGCGCTCCGTGGGACGCTCGAAGGGGCGCTTCGTCTCGATCGTGCTGCTCATGGCGCTCGGTTCGTTTGCGCTCGTGGGCCTGTTCGTGGCCGGTCCCGACATGCGGTCGACTGCCCGGGCCTACTTTGACGGGCACGACCTCGCGGACGTGACCGTGATCTCCGACTTTGGCCTCGATGCCGACGACGTGACGGCCATCGGGCAGGCGAGCGGGGTGCGCGAGGTCGAGTACGGCTACTTCAAGGACGTGACCATCGACGGGACCACCACGGGCGTGCGCGTGATGTCGGCCACGGACGAGCTGTCGCAGTTCGAGCTCGTGGACGGGCGCATGCCCGAGGCCGCAGGGGAGATAGCCCTGGACTCCGACCTCGCCGAGGACTACCCGCTCGGCGAGACGATTCGCGTGGACGAGAAGGCGGACTCCGTCTCCGGCTCCACCGTGCTCTCCGAGGCTGAGTTCACCGTCGTGGGCCACGTCAACTCGAGCGAGATCGTCTCGACCGTCAACATGGGGCAGTCGACGGCGGGCACGGGCTCGCTCGCCGGCTATGCCGTGGTCACGCAGAGTGCCTTCGACTCGGACGTCTACATGCTCGCCCGCCTGGCCTTCGACGACACCGAGGGCATGGACCCGTACTCGGACGCCTATCGCGACGCCGTCCAGGCGCACAAGGACGAGCTCGAGGAGCTTCTCGCCGATAGGCCCGCCGCACGGCTCGCCACGGTGCGCTCGCAGTACCAGGAGCAGATAGACTCCGGCCAGGCCGAGGTCGACGACGCGCGCTCCGCGCTCGACGACGCGGCCGCCCAGCTCGACGACGCGGCGGCGCAGATCGCCGACGCCGAGAGACAGATTGCCGACGCCCGGTCCGCGCTCGACAGCGGCGTGGCCGACGGGCAGGCGGAGCTCGACGCCAGCTGGGCGCTGCTCGAGGTCTCGGCCTCCCAGCTCACTGACGCCCGCGCGCGGCTGGAGGCGGCTGCGGCGCAGATCGCGGACGGGGAGGCGCAGCTTGCCGCCGCGCGCGAGCAGCTCGCGTCAGGGCAGGCGGAGTTTGACGCCGCGGAGGCTCAGCTCGCCGAGGCGCGCGCGACCCTCGATCGGATGCAGACGGAATACGACGACGCGGCGGCGGAGTTCGCCTCCGCGGAGGCGGCCTACGAGCAGCAGTGGCCCGCCGTGAGCGCCCAGTGGGAGGCGTCCTCGGCGACCTGGGCCGAGCTCGACGCCCAGCGAGACGCCATCGCCCAGGCCATCGAGACCTATCAGGCAATGGTCGACGCCGACCCAACCGACGAGGACGCAGCTGCGATGCTCGCCCACTACCAGGGCCTCTCGCAGAGCCTCGCCCAGCTCGACGAGCTCAAGGCGGGCTACGATCAGCTCGCGTCCTTCGCTGAGGGCCGAGACGAGCTCCAGGCGCAGCTCGACGCGTCCCGGGCGCAGCTCGACGCGGGCTGGGCGGAGTACGACGCCGGCATGGGCGAGCTCGCCGAGAAGGGCGATGTGCTCGAGGCCTCCGGCGCGGCCCTCAGCGAGAGGTCCGCGCAGCTCGACTCTGCGCGGGCGAGCTACGACGCGGGACGGGAATCGTACAACGAGGGGGTCGACGCCTACAACGAAGGTCTCGACGCCTACTGGGCGGGCGCGGCCGAGCTGGAGAGCTCCCGTGCCGACGGCGAGGCCCAGATAGCGGACGCCGAGGACGAGCTCGCCGAGAGGCGCGGAGAGTACCTCGACGCCCTCGACGAGTACGAGTCCGCCCTCCCGGACGCCGAGGAGGAGATCGCCGACGCCGAGACGGAGCTTGCCGAGGCGCGCGAGCGCATGGAGGGCCTTGCCACGCCCTCCTATGACGTGGACTCCCGGCGCGAGACCCCCGGCTCGGACGCCTACGTGACCTACGACACCATCTCGGAGATCGTGGACTCGCTCGCCCTGGTGTTCCCGGTCTTCCTCTACCTCGTGGCCGCCCTCGTGACGCTCACCACCATGACGCGCATGGTGGACGAGGAGCGCGTCAACTCCGGCACGCTCAAGGCGCTCGGCTACTCCGACGCCGCCATCGCGCGCAAGTTCGTGGCATACGGCGCCATCTCGGGCGGCGCCGGCGCGCTCGTCGGCATCGCGCTCGGCCACACGCTGCTGCCGTGGATCGTCTACCTCGCATACGGCGGGTCCTTCACGCTCCCGCCGATCCAGCTCTCCTTCTACCCGGGCATCACCGTGGTGGCGCTCGTTCTGGCCGGGCTCTGCTCGGTGCTTCCCGCGTGGCTGGCGGTCAAGCGCGAGCTCTCCGAGCGACCGGCCCAGCTGCTGCTGCCCAAGCCGCCGCGCTCCGGCTCCAAGATCTTCCTCGAGCGCGTGCGGCCGCTGTGGAACCGGCTCTCCTTCACGCACAAGGTCACGGCGCGCAACCTCTTCCGCTACAAGCAGCGCATGCTCATGACCGTGGTGGGCGTGGCGGGAGCCGTCTGCATGCTCGTCACGGGCTTCGGCGTGCGCGCCTCGATCCAGGAGATGGGCGGGCGCCAGTTCGGAGAGATCATCCGCTACGACATGATCGTCGCGGACGCGAGCTCCGCCACGGACGCCGAGGTCGACGAGGTCGAGGCGCTTCTCGCCGACGAGGCGGTGGTGGAGAGCAGCCTGCCGGTGCACTACGAGAGCGCGTCCAAGGTCGCCGGGGAGGCAGGGGACCGTCAGGACATCACGCTCATCGCCTGCGAGGACGCGGAGGGGCTCGACCGCTACGTGGGGCTCGCCGAGCGCGCGAGCGGCGAGAGAATCGAGCTGGGCGAGTCGGGGGCCGTGATCTCAGAGCGGCTGTCGAGCCTGACCGGCGCGGGCGTCGGCGACGAGCTGACCTTCGAGGACGCCGAGGGCGTCGAGCGGAGCGTCACCGTGACCGGCGTCACGGAGATGTACATGGGACACTTCGTGTTCCTCTCGGCGGACGCCTACGAGGACGCGTTCGGGAAGTCCTTCTCGCCCAACGCGAGCCTGGTCATCCTGGACGACGGCTCCACGGAGGGAGTGGAGCGCGCGGCGACGCGCTTTATGGAGCTTCCCGGGGTGGCGGGCGTGGTACAGAACACGGCGCTCGAGGACCAGGTCAACACCATCGTGGACTCGCTCGACATGATCATGGAGGTGCTCATCCTGGTGTCGTCGATGCTGGCGCTGGTCATCATGTACAACCTCACCAACCTCAACGTGTCGGAGCGCATGCGCGAGCTCTCCACCATCAAGGTCCTGGGCTTCCACACCAACGAGACCACGATGTACATCTATCGCGAAACCGTCATCCTCACGGCGCTGGGCCTGCTGGCGGGCTTCTGCCTGGGCGTGGGGCTCCACGAGTACATCCTGTGGGTAGTGCCGCCGGACAACGTGATGTTCAACCCCGGTCTCTCGGCGATCGAGTTCATCGTGCCCACTGCCGTGATCTGCGCGATCACGCTGGTCCTGTACTTCGTGGTGCTCCACAGGCTGCGCCATGTCGACATGCTCGAGGCCCTCAAGAGCGTGGACTAGAGGACGCGCTCGGGCCCCTCGACGTCCCGGGGCCACGCTCAGCCGACGCCGAAGCGCCGGAAGAGTGCGACCTTGGCGGCGTCGAGCGCGAGCCCGCCGACGCCGCAGGCCGCCAGCGTGGCGGCCACGGCGGCCGGGGCCAGCGCGGGCACGGGCCAGCCGAGAAGGACGAGCGCGGTGAAGAGCGTCGTGACCAGGGCGGCGACCGCCAGCATCCCCGCCGACGGCCTGCTCGCCCAGAGGTGTCCCCGCTCGCGGACCGTGAGGATGCGCACCTGCGAGTTCACCACGAGCGCATACATCACGAGTGTCTGGAGCTGCGCGGCGTCGAGGTGCAGTACGAATGCGCCGAGCGACGCGACGAGCAGGTCCTCGAGGGCGAAGAGCGCCCCGAGCGCGCCGGCCGCCGTCGTGACGGAGCGCAGGTCCCAGGCGTCAGGGGAGCTCGAGGCCCGCACGTTGTCCGTGGCTATCGACATCGTCGCGAAGTCGTTGGCGAGGACGAGCAGGCTCATGCCCATGAGCGACACGAGCATGTCCCCGGTGAGGAGATATCCCGCGGAGAGGAGCGCGACGACCTCGACGACCTTGGTCACCTTGTTGACGACCCACGTAAGCATGCGCTGGTAGCTGCGGCGGCTCTCGTCGAGCGCGTCCACGATGCCACCGAGCCCCTCTCGCGTGAGCACGGCGGACGCCGCGGACCGGGCCACGTCGGTTGCGCCGTCCACGGCGCAGCCGAGCTCCGCCTGGGCGAGGGCGGGAGCGTCGTTGACGCCGTCCCCGGTCATGCCCACGGAGTGGCCCGCCTCCTGGAGGAGGTGCACGATGAGGTGCTTGTCCGACGGCAGCACCTCGGCAAAGCCGTCGGACGCCTCCACGAGCGCGATCTGGTCGGCCTCGGCGAGTCCCCTCAGGTCGGCGGCGCGCAGGAGGCGGTCTCCGATCCCCACGGACCGTGCCACCTCGCGCGCGACGGCGACGTCGTCCCCGGTGAGCATGAGCGGGCGGACGCCGTGGGCGCGAACGCGGGCGACGAGCTCCGCGGCGTCCTCGCGCGGCGGGTCCGAGAGCCCGAGCAGCCCCAGGGGCGCGCCGTCGAGCGTGACGGCGACGCAGCGCAGGCCCCGCACGGAGAGCTCCTCCACGTGACGTCGCACGTTCGCGTCTTCGGGAGCGAGCGTGCGCGGCGCCCCCTTGGCGAGAAGGACGGTCGTGCCGTCGGCGAGGCACGCCGTTGCCTCGGTGCGCCTGAGGGCGGGGTCGAAGGGCGTGTAGGCGAGCTGGCGCCCTGCCTGGCCGCGCGCCCCGGCGGCGCGTAGGATCGCGGCGTCGATCGCCTCGGCGCCCGTGGTCTCGCAGGAAAGCACGGCGAGCGCGAGCACGTCCCCCTCGCTGCGGTCGCAGAGGGGCACGACCTCGGTGACCTCGAGGCGGTTGGCCGTGATGGTGCCGGTCTTGTCGAGGCAGAAGACGTCGATGCCCGCCGCGTCCTCCACGGCGTCGAGCCGGGTGACGAGCACCCCCTCGCGCGACAGGGCCCGGGCGCTTGCCGCCTGCACTATGGCGAGGACGGCCGGCAGGGCCACGGGGACGGCCCCCATGAGGAAGGTCACGACGAGCGAGGCGACGTCGACGAGGCCGCTCCCAGCCACCAGCGCGCGGACGCCCACGACCACCGAGGCCGCGACGCCCACGTACATCATAGAGCGCACGATCTGGAAGAGCAGCCCCTGCTGACGGGAGCGCGGGCGCGCGTCGCGGACGAGCGCGGCGGTGCGGCCGAGCTCGGAGCGCTCCCCGGTGGCGGTGACGCGCGCCCGCACGGCGCCGCAGCACATGACGGCACCCGCGGGGAGCCCGTCGCCCGCGGCCACGGGGCGCGGCAGCGACTCGCCGGTGAGCGCCGAGAGGTCGACGTCGGCGTCTCCGGAGGTGACGCGCACGTCGGCTGGGGCGATGGCCCCGAGCGCGAGCGAGACCACGTCTCCGGGGACGAGCTCGCGCGCCGCGATGTCCGCCCACGCACCGTCGCGCAGGACGGGGACGCGCGCCTCGAGCTCGCGCCCCAGCGCGGCGACGGCGCGCTGCGCGCTCCGGGACTGGGCCTGGCCGACCACGGCGTTGATCGTGAGCAGCACCAGGATGACCGCCGTCTCCGTGACGTGCCCCGCGAGGAGCGCGAGCGCGGCGGCGAGCTCGAGCAGCCAGGGCATGGGCCCCCAGTAGCGGGCGAGAAACGCGAGCACGGGGTTGCGCCTCCGCTCCGGGATCTCGTTGGGGCCCACCTCCTCGAGCAGACGCGCCGCCTCGGCGCCCGTGAGCCCCCGCTCGTCGTCCCTCTCGCCTGGGTCCGCCATGTCGCCCCCTCTTGCCGCGGTTCTTCTCGTGAGAGGGTAGCCCGCCGAAAGATATATGTAAAATACTATTATTCGTATACTTTTGATCAAAAAACCCGATTGATTGGAAGCGGACATGGCGGGTCGGCTCACGGTGAGGCATCTCGAGCTCTTCTCGGCGGTCTGCGCCTGCGGCGGCGTGAGCGCGGCAGCACGGGAGCTGGGCGTCTCGCAGCCCTCGGTGAGCCAGGCGGTGCGCGACCTCGAGGAGCGGTTTGGGACGACGCTCTTTGACCGCGTCTCCCGGCGCATGGACGTGACCGAGGCGGGGAGGCGCCTGCTCGACCACGCCCGTGAGGTGCTCGACGACCTGGAGGAGCTCGAGCGTGCGATGGGGGAGGGCGGTGTCTCGGTGCTGCGTCTGGCCTCCAGCATCACCTGCGGCACGTGCCACCTGCCCCGGCTCCTCTCGGCGCTCCGTGAGCGCGAGGGCGGCGTCAAGGTGCGCGTCCGGGTGGAGGACTCGGGGAGCGTGGAGCGCGACGTCCTCGCCAACGACGTCGACCTCGGGCTGGTGGAGGGACTCGTGCACAGCGACGAGATCGTCGCCGTGCCCTTTGCCCGAGACGAGCTCGTCGTCGTGGGCCCTCCCGGGCGCACGGGCGGGCGACTGGGCGTGAGGGACCTCGTCCGCGAGCCGCTGGTCCTGCGCGAGCGGGGCAGCGGCGTGCGCGAGCTCCTCGAGGCGGCGCTTACCGCGCACGGCCTCGCCGTCGACCCCGTCTGGGAGAGCGTCAGCACGGAGGCGATACGCTCTGCCGTGGAGGCGGGCCTCGGGCTCTCCGTGCTGCCGGCGGACCTCGTCGCGCGTGACGTCGCCGAGGGGCGCCTCGCGCGCATCGAGGTGGACGGACTCGAGCTCGCGCGCGACCTGCTCGTCATCAGGCATCGGCGCAAGGCGGTGTCACCTGCGATGGCCGCCCTGCTCGCGCTCATGCCCCCGGGACGCCGTCCGGGCACCGAGCGCGCGCCGCTGGCCGAGGCGTAGGTCCCACACAGCCTGAGCAGCGAGTTCCCCGAACGCCCCCCTCCGTAGAATATCAGGGGGAACGCCGAGCTGAGGGGAGAGCCATGATCGAGCGCGACGGGCTTGCCGTGCGGTTGCTGCACGCCTGCATGGAGGTCATCACCTCGGAGGACGAGCTGGCGCAGATCGATGTCGCGGCCGGGCACATCATGGTGGAGGTCGCCTCTGCCATCAGCAGCTCGATCGCCGCGTCAACAGGCGACATCCTGGACCTCTTCGACGACGCGGCGCGCGCCGTCTCGAGGCTCGACGTCTCGGGTGGCACCGTCGAGTTCTGGGACGCCTGGCTGGAGGGCCTGGCCGAGGGGGCGCCGGGCGATGACGAGATGGACCTGGACCAGTTCAGGGCGATGCTCGCCCTCGGGCGCGACGAGGTCTCCCGGTCGCTCGGGACGGGGCTCGGCGACGCCGCCGCGCTCGACGTCGTCGCCGCGGCGTGCTCTGCGGCGGACATGAGCGAGGACGAGCCGGAGGTCTTCGACGACGCCGCCGACGCCGCCGAGCGCGCATCCGACGGCTCGGCGAGCGTCGCCGCCCTTTCCGCGGCCCGCTTCCTGCGCGGCCTCGCTCAGGCCTAGCGACCCCGGCGCCCTAGCGCAGCAGCCACCTGAAGTCCCAGGCGGCGAGCTCGAAGCTCTCCAGGCCGTCGTCCTTCTCGCCGGTCACGAGGTCGGTGTAGGCGGCACGCTCCGGCATCCAGACCGTGCGGTCCTCGTCGCTGAAGTTGAAGACCGCGTGCAGGGTCTCGTCGCCCAGGCGCCGCTCGATCCACAGGATCGCCGGGTCGCCGTAGCCCACGACGCGCATCTCGGCGTCCGCGCCAAAGACCGGCTCGTCGCGCCGGATGCCCTCGAGCGTCTGCAGGGCGTCGTAGAGGCGCTGCTGGACGGTGCCCTTCTCGTCCACCTTGTCCACGAGCACCCAGTCGAAGCGGCCTCGGTGGATGTAGCGGGAGTCGTCCGCGCGCTCGGGGTCGTCGTGGTAGGTGTAGTCGTTCACCTGGCCGACCTCGTCACCGCTGTAGATGATCGGCAGGCCGGACTGGCTGAGCAGGTAGGCGTGGAGCATGACGTCCTTGCGGATGGCCGTATCCATCGCGGCCGCGTCGCCCTCGAAGCCCGCCGCCTCGATGCCGCACATGGAGGCCGTCGTGGCGCAGAAGCGCGCGTCGCCGGTCACGGGGTCGGCGTTGTAGAGCTCGCCGCGCGAGACGCTGCCCTCGGTGTGGCCGCAGAAGTAGTCGTTGAGGTAGCGCTTGTGCGGCACCTCCTCCATGCCCCAGTCGGAGAGCGTGGCGTAGTCAAGGCCCCAGCCGATGTCGTCGTGGCAGCGCAGGTAGTTGAGGAAGGTGTACTCGCGCGGCAGGCCGCAGACGGCGTCGAGCTGACGGCGCAGGAGGCGCGTGTCGCGGCAGGCCACGGTGTTCCAGGTGGTGGCCATCGTCGTGACGTTGTAGAGCATGTGGCACTCGGGCTTCTCCACGGTGCCGAAGTACGGCACGACCTCCACCGGTGCCATCACGACCTCGCCGAGAAGCACGATGCCGGGACAGACGATCTCGCCGATCATGCGCATCATGCGCACGATGGTGTGGACCTGCGGGAGATTGCGGCAGTTGGTGCCGAGCTGCTTCCAGATGTAGGGGACGGCGTCGATGCGGATGACGTCCATGCCCTGGTTGGCCAGGTAGAGGAAGTCGTACATCATCTCGTTGAAGACGCGCGGGTTCTTGTAGTTGAGGTCCCACTGGTAGGGGTAGAACTGCGTCATCACGGACTGGCCGAGCTCCGGCAGGTAGGTGAAGTGGCCGGGCGCGGTGGTGGGGAAGACCTGGGGGACGTCGCGGGTGTACTGGTCGATCACGGCCTGGTCGTTCGTGAAGAAGTAGCGGCTCATGTACTCGCCCTCGCCGGCCCGGGCGCGCCGCGCCCACTCGTGGTCCTCCGAGGTGTGGTTCATGACGAAGTCCATGCAGAGGCTGATGCCCTTCTCGTGGCACTTCTCGGCCAGGTGCGCGAGGTCGGCCATCGTGCCCAGCTCGGGCTTGACGCGGCGGAAGTCGGAGACCGCGTAGCCGCCGTCGGAGCGGCTCTTGTCCGCAGGCGTGTCCAGGAAGGGCATGAGGTGCAGGTAGGTGACGCCGGTGCGCTCGAGGTAGTCCAGGCGGTCCTCGACGCCCCTGATGTTGCCGGCAAAGTTGTCGATGTACATCTGCATGCCGAGAAGGTCGCGGTCGCGATACCACGCGCGGCCCTCGCGGCGCTCGTCGAGCGCGCGCAGCGCCTCAGGGCGCGCGTCGTAGAAGGCCTTCATCTGGTCGCAGAGCTCGGCGAACATTGCGCCGTTGTCGTAGAGCTCCATGTAGAGCCAGCGCAGCTCGTCGTGGTGGCGGCGCAGGCGGCGCAGGAACGCCGCGTCGGCGCGGGCCTTCGCCGCGGAGCGCGCGAGCGGCTGCCTTGCCGTGGGGGCGGCCTGCGCGGTGTTCTTCTCGTCTGCCTGCTTCTCCTGCTTCTTTGCCATGGGTGACCGCCTCTCGCGTCGGGCGCACTGCCGGGTATACTGAAAACGTTCTCACATTTCTCGCATTGTAGGGCCGAAACCGCCCGCCGCGCGGCTCAATCCCGTGAGCGAGCCGAGAATCCGCCGAGCGCGACGGGGTGCGCTCAACCGGCCGTTTAGCGCAGGGCGGTCACGCCCGGGGGAGGGGGTGTGCGTGCCAATATAGAAAGGCTGCACAAGGGACGGGCGGTCGAGGAGGAGCCGTGAACATCAAGCAGGTCAGGTACGTGTGCGCCATCGTGGAGCTCGGGAGCTTCTCAGCTGCCGCCGCGCGCGAGGGCGTCTCCGTCCAGGCCGTCTCCAAGGCCATGGCCGAGCTCGAGTCCGCGCTCGACGGGCCCCTCTTCGAGCGCCGCAGCGTCGGCGTCACGCCCACGCCGCTCGGGCGCGCCTTCGCGGCGCGGGCCCGGCGCGTGCTGGACGAGTGGGAGGCGCTCGAGCGCTTCGCGGAGGGCCCGGGTGCGACGGTCGCGGAGACGCCCTTCCGCATGGGCCTCTGCTGCCCGCGCTACCCGGGGGTCGAGCGCCTGGTCGCGCTCGTCTCCGCCGTCTCCGCCCGCGCCGTCGGCAGGGAGGTGCGGACGTCCCTCACGAGCTGCGCCGACGCGCTCGAGGAGCTGCGGTCCGGGCGGGTGGACGCGCTCGTCACCCTCGCGCCGCTCGAGGCCGGCGACGTGACGTGCGGCTCGCTCGGGACGCTCGCCTCGAGCGTCCTTCTCGCCGCCGACCACCCGCTCGCCGCGCGCGAGGAGCTCACGATCGGGGAGCTGGGCGCCTACCCGCTGCTCTGCCCCGTGGACTACGACCACTTCGTGTTCTCCGTCGTGCGGCCCTACCTCGAGCGGGGGCTGGCCTCGCCGGTCGTGGAGGTCGAGGTCGACGGGGAGGCCGGCGAGCGGGGCGGGGTGCCCGAGGGGTTCTGCGGCTACGCGTTCCAGGTCGCGGCCGACATCACCGGCACGGTCGAGGGCTGCGTGAGCCGGCCGGTCGCGGCGCCGGAGATGGTGCCGGTGCCGATCTTCCTCTCCACCCTGCGCGGGTCCGGCAGCGTGGACTTCGTCGTCTTCCGGCGGGCGCTCTCCCGGATGCTCGCGCTGGCGTAGCGGCGCCGTGCCCTTCTCGGCTGCCGCAACCCAAACGCAACCGCACGTTGCGCGATAGGTGGTGGGCGCAACCGCGCAGCTCGGCTACAGTGGGGCAAAGTCGGCGAAAGGAGGGCGTCATGATCTATGGAATGGGGCCGATGGAGCTCGTGATGATCTTGTTCCCGATCCTCCTTGGCAGGGTGGTGCCGTGGGTCCTCTTCATCGTGCTGGTGGTCCTCGCCATCCGCTGGTTCCTGCGCCAGGAGAAGGCCGACAAGAGCCCCGAGACCGTGGCCGCCCGCCGCTCGCTCGGTGAGGTGCTGCGCGAGCGCCGCGAGGGCTGCAAGATGACGCAGGAGCTCGTGGCCGAGAAGCTCGGCGTGAGCAGGCAGGCCGTGTCCAAGTGGGAGCAGGGCAAGACGGAGCCCTCGACGACGAACCTCGTGAAGCTGGCGCGCCTCTACGGCGTGGACCCCGCCGACCTTCTGCGCGAGGTCAAGGAATAGCACCCGCGCCCTCTCGGGTATAACGAACGTGACGGACCAGCCCGAGAGGAGAGCGCCATGAACGAGGTCATCAGGGCCATGGAGGAGCGCCGCAGCGTGCGCGCCTACACCGACGAGATGCCGGAGCGCGAGAAGATCGAGGCGGTGATCGAGGCCGGCCTCTGGGCCGCGAGCGGCATGAACCGCCAGGGCCCCATCGTCGTGGCGGTCACGAACAGCGAGCTGCGCGACCGGCTCTCGGCCATGAACGCGGACATCATGGGCCGCCCCGGCACCGACCCGTTCTACGGCGCCCCGGTCGTCCTGGTCGTGCTCGCCCCGCGCGACCAGCCCAACCGCGTCTACGACGGCAGCCTCGTGATGGGCAACCTCATGCTCGCCGCTCATTCGCTCGGCCTGGGCAGCTGCTGGATCCACCGCGCCCGCGAGGAGTTTGACACGCCCGAGGGCAAGGCCATCCTCGCCGAGCTGGGCGTCGAGGGCGACTACGAGGGCATCGGCCACTGCATCCTGGGCTACCCCGCGGAGACCCCCGAGGCCAAGCCGAGAAACGACGGTCGCGTGTTTTACGCGGAGTAGGCGCGGGACGGTCGGGCGTTCTGCTAGCCTAGGAAGGCGCCGGGTTCTTCTCGGCGCCTTTTTCCGTTGACGGGAGTGAGCAACGTGGATCTGAGCCAGGCCATAGAGTGCGCGAGCGCCCTGACGTTCCCCGGGTTCCTCGTGGACGACGCCTCGCTCGCGGCCGAGCGCACGCGCAACGAGGACGCGCTCGTCACGCTGATGGCCGCCTGGCGTGACGCCGACGCCGGCAGGGAGCCCTGCGACTTTGGCCTCATCCGCGAGCTCGCCGACCGCAACCGCGACGTCTGCGACCGCTACGGCATCGAGCGCCTGCGCGACGTGAACCCCACGTGCCTCTCGCGCTCCCTCTCCAACTCCGAGCTCGTCCACGCCGTCGCCGTGCTCCAGCACCGGACGGACGCCCAGGTGAGCGCCCTCGCCGGCCCGGACGCGCGCGACCTCAACGTGGCGTGGGTGGACGCGCCGGTCTCGGGCATGGTCGTGGGCATCGACATCGAGACCACCGACCGCGACCCCTCGCGCGGCTACATCATCAACGTGGGCCTGGAGTTCATGACCGTGGGCCCCAAGGCCAAGCCGCACGACCCCTTCGCCGGCTACTTCGGCCTGCCCGAGATGTACGCCGAGAAGGGCGTGCCGCTGGCGGACATCCACAAGATCGAGTGGTCCGACCTCGAGGGGCGTCGCCCGTTCCGCGAGGACAGGCAGGTCCAGGCCGCGCTTCTCGCCGCCCTCACGGCCTACCCGTTCATGGCGCACAACGCCGCCTTCGAGGACTCCTGGTTCATGCTGCACATCGACGGCTACGCCGAGGCGCGCAAGGCGGGTCGCGTGGTGCCCATCGACACGCGCGACATCTGCCGTCGTGTGGACCCCGAGACCAAGATCTTGCCGCACGAGCAGCGTCCCGCCTCGCTCGAGAGCTGGGCGCGCCGCCGCGGCACGCTCAAGGCGGGGGAGTCCGAGCGCCACCTCGGCCTCGACGACGTGGAGCTCATGCTCGCCACGGTGCAGGCTGAGTTCGCGGCCCGCAACATGCTGTAGCGGGCGCCGGGGGCGCCGTCCTTCTCGCCCGTCCTTCTCGCCTGGCGCATCCACGCAAACGGGCGGGGCCCCGCAGGACCCCGCCCGTTCCGTCCGGCTGTCGAGAAGAACCGCTACTCGTCGCCGAAGCTGATGCCCATGGCCTTGGCCTCGCGGACGAGGTCGCCCTTGGGGTCGACGTACTTGAGCTTGCCGGCCACGTCCTTGAGCGGCACGCGGGTCATCTTGCCCTTCTTCTGGGCCACCATGAAGCCGAACTCGCCCTCGAGGCAGCCGAGCGCGGCCTCGACGCCGCACTGCGTGGCGAAGATGCGGTCCTGGGCGTCCGGCTGGCCGCCGCGCTGGGTGTGGCCGGGCACGGCGATGCGAATCTCGCGGCCGGTGCGCTTGTCGATCTCCGCGGCGATGTCGTAGGCGATCGACGGCGTGGTGCGCGCGGCCACGAGCTTCTTGTACTCCTTCTTGGAGAGCGCCGCCTCCTCCTTGGAGATGGCGCCCTCGGCCACCACGACGATCGTGAAGCGCGAGCCGGCCTTGTCGCGGTCCTCGATCACACGGACCACGTTGTCCATGTCGTAGGGGATCTCGGGGATGAGGATGACGTCGGCGCCGCCGGCCACGCCCGCGTACAGCGGGATCCAGCCGACCTTGTGGCCCATGATCTCGATCACGAAGACGCGGCCGTGGGAGCTCGCGGTGGTGTGGATCTCGTCGATGCAGCGGGTGGCCACCTCGACGGAGCTGGTGAAGCCGAAGGTCATGTCCGTGCCCCAGGTGTCGTTGTCGATCGTCTTGGGCAGGGCGATGACGTTCAGGCCCTCCTCGGAGAGGCGGTTGGCGGTCTTGGTGGAGCCGTTGCCGCCGAGCATGAACAGGCAGTCGAGCTTGAGTTTGCGGTAGGTGTGCTTCATCGCCTCGACCTTGTTGATGCCGTCGGCCTCGGGGGTGTCGAGCAGCTTGAACGGGGTGCGGCTCGTGCCGAGGACGGTGCCGCCGCGCGTGAGCAGGCCGGAGAAGTCGCGGTTGTCCATCATGCGGTAGTGCTCGTAGATGAGGCCCTGGTAGCCGTCCTCGAAGCCGTAGACCTCCACGGGCTCGCTGGACTGGCGGTAGAGCGTCTTGACGATGCCGCGCATGGTTGCGTTGAGCGCCTGGCAGTCGCCGCCGCTCGTGAGAAGACCGACTCGAAGCATGGGCTTTCCTTCCCTCGTAACGTGCCTCAGGACCACAGATAGGCAAAGTATGCGCCTCATTTTGCCGGGCAGGCGCCCTTATCCGCGAGCGGTATCGTTCTCAGGGCCTGCCGCGCGCTCTGCGACGTGCACGTGGAAAAGGGACTGTCCCTTTTCCACCTTCCGGGGCCGGGCGCGCCTGCTACCATGGGCGAGAAGAACGCGGGGATCGGAGGCGCGCATGACGGCGGACGAGAGGCGCAAGGTGGCCGAGGCCGTGGCGGCCGGTCGCAGGGCGCTCGAGAGCCTGGAGGAGGCCGCCGACGCACTGGACAGCGCGACCAACTGGGGGCTCTTCGATCTTGTGGCGGGCGGCCTCATGACGAGCGTCTTCAAGCACTGGCGCATCAACGACGCCCGCGAGGCGCTCGAGCGCGCCCGTGCGGACCTGCGCGTCTTCACGCGCGAGCTCTCCGACGTGAGCGCGATCGACGAGCTGCGCGTGAACGTGGGCGGCCTCGCCTCCGCGCTCGACGTCCTTCTCGACAACCCGTTCGTCGACCTCTACGTGCAGAAGAAGATCCAGGACGCCGACGAGAGCGTCCAGGCCGCGATCGCGGCCACGCGCACCGTGCTCGCGCGCCTGGAGGCGATGCGCTAGCCTCGCCCGCCCCGTCCCGCCGTCTCGCGTCCGACCCGCCGTTCCCCGACGGGTGGGGCCGCCCGCCGCCGCGGCGACATACAATTTCAAGATGTGTGTACCCGCGGACGAAAGGCAGCGCATGGGCAAGCAAGAGGACATCCTTCACATGCCCCACGAGCAGATCGAGGAGATCCAGCTCGAGGGCATCAAGAAGACCGTGATTAAGTGCTACGAGAACGTGCCGTTCTACCACGAGAAGTTCGACGAGGCGGGTTTTGACCCGTACTCCGTCGCGAGCCTCGCCGACCTTGAGAAGGCGCCGTTCACCACCAAGCAGGACATGCGCGACAACTACCCCTACCAGATGTTCGCCGAGCCGCTCAAGAACTGCCGTGAGATCCACATGTCCTCCGGCACCACGGGCGTGGCCACGGTGGGCGGCTACACCCAGCACGACCTGGAGATCTGGGGCGAGTGCTTCGCGCGCGGCATCGAGTACGCAAACGGCGGCGAGGACGACATCTGCCACGTCTGCTACGGCTACGGCCTCTTCACCGGCGGCCTGGGCGCCCACTACGGCGGCCTCTGGTCCGGCGCCACGGTCATTCCCATGAGCGCCGGCAACACCGAGCGCCAGATCCGCGTGCTCAAGGAGATGGGCTCCACGATCATCTGCTGCACGCCGAGCTACGCCATGCACATCGCCGACACCGCCCTCGAGATGGGCATCGACCCCGCGCGCGACTTCCACCTGCGCGCGGGCATCCACGGCGCCGAGCCCTTCTCCGACAACTTCCGCCGCGACCTGGAGCGCAAGCTCAACTACCACGTGCTCGACGTCTACGGCCTGACCGAGACCATGGGCCCGGGCGTGGCCATCGAGTGCTGGGAGCAGGACGGCCTGCACCTGGCCGAGGACCACTTCTACGCGGAGATCATCGACCCCAACACCGGCGAGGTCTTGCCCGACGGCGAGTGGGGCGAGCTCGTGCTCACCACCACCGACCGCGAGGCCACGCCCGTCGTGCGCTACCGCACGCGCGACATCACGCGGATCCTCCCCGGCGAGTGCGCCTGCGGCCGCACGCACCGGCGCATCGACCGCATCCACGGCCGCACCGACGACATGCTCATCATCCGCGGCGTCAATGTCTTCCCGAGCCAGATCGAGGACGTCATGAAGACGTTCCCGCAGGTCAGCTCCTGGTACCAGATCGAGATCGACACCGACCAGCGCTCGCTCGACCTCGTCACGCTCAAGGCCGAGGTCAACCCCGACTTCGCCTTCGACTCCGTGGCCGCCGTCGAGCGCCTGCAGAAGGAGATGTCCGCGCGCCTCAAGACCGCGCTCTCCGTGGGCGTGCGCGTCAAGCTCGTGGAGCCCAAGACCATCGCGCGCAGCGAGGGCAAGGCCAAGCGCATCGTCGACCTGCGAAAGGGGATCAAGTAATGATTGACCAGATCACCGTCTTCCTCGAGAACAAGCGCGGCCGGATTGCGTCGCTGTGCCGCACGCTCGGCGACGCCAACATCAACATGGCCGCGCTCTCCGTGGCCGACACCACCGAGTACGGCATCGTGCGCATCATCTGCAGCGACACGGCGGCCGCGCTCGCGGCGCTCGACGCCGGCGGCTACCGCGCCATCAAGACCAAGGTGATGGCCATCGCCGTCCCGCACCACCCGGGCGGCGCGGCGGACCTGCTCGAGAAGCTCGACGACCTCGACGTGGACATCGAGTACTTCTACTGCTTCTCCACGACCGACGACATGGCGGTGCTCGCGCTCAAGATCGCCGACCCGGCGAGCGCCGCCGAGGCGAGCTGGGCCATCGAGAAGGCCGGCTTCCACGTCTTCGACCAGGACGAGGTGGAGTAGGGCGCGTCCCGACGCTCTTCTCGGCCGAGGGGGTTGTCATACAGCTGTTGTATGGCAACCCCCTCTCATATGTATTTTTCCGCAGGTCCCGTCCGTCCTATCATGGGTCGAGAAGAACCTGCGTCTGGGGAGGCACCTCTTATGATTCTTGGTCTCGGCGTTCCTGAGCTGGCGGTCATCCTGCTCGTGGTCCTGGTGATCTTTGGGCCGAAGAACCTCCCCAAGATGGGCACGGCCATCGGAAAGACGGTCAAGAACGTCCGCGAGGGCATGGCGGAGGACGCCCCCTCCGACGACGAGCCTCCCGCCGACGAGGCCGACCAAGCTGACCAGGACCAGCGCTAGCGCAAAGACGTCCTTCCTCCTGCGCCCCCGGACCCTTTCCCTCCGGGGGCGTCCTGTTGCCTAAAAGGGGTCAGACCCCTTTTAGGCAAGTTCTCCGAGAAGGGCGACGGCGCGCTCGGCGAGCGGGGAGAGGGCGCGCTCGGCCTTCCAGATGACGGCGGCGCGCGACTCGAGGTCCTTCTCGGCGAGCGTCTTTATGTAGCAGGGGCCGGTGTCGCAGATGGTGAGCAGCGAGCGCGGCACGAGGCCCACGCCCAGGCCGGCCGCCGCGCACGAGCAGGTGGTGCGGGCGTCCTCGGTGACGCAGAAGGGCGCGCGGCCCAGGGACGCCGCCGTCCGGGAGTCGCAGACGATCGGCACGTCGTCGAGCTGGGCGAGAAGGACCGTGAGCTCGTTGCCGCGCTCCAGCGCGGGCGGCATCACGGCCACGAGCGGCTCCGCCGGGGCGTAGCGGGTGCGCAGCCCCTGGGTCGCGAACGGCGTGCGCACGACGCCGACCTCCGCGATGCCGCTCGCCACGAGCTCGAGCACCTCCGGCACGCCGCCCTCGCGCACCTCGAGGGAGACGTCCGGCGCGAGGTCGGCGAGCGGGCCGAGCCGCCCGCCCGGCGCGAGCCCGGCGGCCGAGTCGCAGATGGCCAGGCAGAGCGTCCCCGTGAGCCCCTTGCCCACGCTGGAGACCTCGCGCGCCGTGGCGGTGGCCATGGCGAGGATGCGCCCCGCGCGCTCGTAGAGGAGCCGGCCCGCCTCGGTGAGCGTGACGCCACGCGGCCCGCGTCGCACGAGCTGGGCGTCCAGCTCGCGCTCGAGCTGGGCGAGCTCGTAGGAGAGCGGCGGCTGCGAGATGTGCAGACGCCGGGCGGCGGCGGTGATCTGCCCCTCCTCGGCGATCGCGACGAAGTACTCGAGCTGCTTGAGATTCACGGGACGCCTCCTCGGATGGCCTCGACATACGGAAATTGTATCGCTGGGGGGCATTTGCGGCCGTTGCACTGCGGAGTCAGTCGGCCGTTGCTCCAATAACATACATTGGCTACCTGAAAGAATTTTGCGAACTGGGATTATGTTGATCGGAAGGCCATTTTCAGCTAGCCAATGTATGATAGCGTCCCGTTGTGGCGGGACAAGCCCCCGTCCGAGCGAGAGACCCCCGTCGCGGCGCCTCTTAACCGATCGTTAGGATTTCCGTCCGGTCCCTCGCGTATCCTCAGGGGGGTCGAAGGGAGGCGCATGGGGGCACGGATACTGGTGGTGGACGACGAGCCGGAGATCTGCGAGCTCGTGGCCGTCTACCTAGAGGCGGAGGGCTTCGACGTGGAGCGCCTGCACGACGGCGCGGCGGCGCTCGCGCGCGTGGCGGATGCGGCCGCCCCGGCGATCGACCTCGCGATCCTGGACGTCATGCTGCCCGGTGCGAGCGGCCTCGAGGTCTGTCGCGCCATCCGCGCGCGCCACAGCTATCCCATCATCATGCTCACGGCGCGTGGCGAGGCGGCGGACAAGATCTCCGGCCTCACGCTCGGCGCGGACGACTACGTGACCAAGCCCTTCCTGCCGCTCGAGCTGGTCGCGCGCGTGAAGGCGCAGCTGAGGCGCTATACCACCTACAACGCGGCCGAGGCGCGTGGCGAGCGGGACGGGGTGCTCGTGTGTCGCGGCCTCGTGCTGGACGCGCGCGCCCACGAGGCCACCCTGAACGAGCGCCCGCTCCAGCTCACGCCCACGGAGTTCTCGCTTTTGCGGATCCTCCTGGAGGCAAACGGCGCCGTGGTCTCCGCGCGCGAGCTCTACCAGCGCATCTTTGGTGACGCCTACTATGAGAACGGCTCGGGCTCCATCACCGTCCACGTGCGTCACCTGCGCGAGAAGCTGGGGGACTCCTTCGAGGACCCCGCCTACATCAGGACCGTCTGGGGGTGCGGATACAAGATTGAGCGCTAGCGAGAAGAGCCGCGGGGCGGCAGGGGCCCTCGCGGACGAGAAGAACGGCGGGGTCCGCGCGGCCCTTCTGACCGTCGCGGCGGTGGCGGGCGCGATCCTGGTGGCGACCGTCGCGTTCAACACGGTCTTCGGCTTCGTGGACACGGCCTGGAACGGCTCGTTCATGGACTGGCTGGCCACGCAGATCCTGGACCTCAACAACCTGAACGAGTTCGGCGTCTGGCCAGAGATGGTGCTGGACGTCTCCGGCACCAAGTACTTCTTCATGCAGCTGGGCATCTGCGGCATCGTTCTTCTCGCCGTGGGATGCGCCGTGGCTGCCGTGCTCGCCGCCCGCCGCGCCCGCCGCGAGGAGCGGGCCCGCGCGGCCGAGCTGCTGCGCGCGTTTCTCGCCCATGACCTGGACGCCCGCGAGGCCTTCCCGGCGGGCTGGGAGGAGCTCGCCCTCGTGGCGGCGGACGCCAAGCGCGCTTCGGCCGACCAGGCCCGGCGGCTGGAGGACGAGGCGGCCCGGCGCGGCGACCTCGTGACCTACCTCGCGCACGACCTCAAGACGCCGCTCACCTCGGTCATCGGCTACCTGTCGCTGCTCGACGAGGTGCCGGACATGCCCGAGGCGCAGCGCGTCCGCTACACCGGCGTCGCGCTCGACAAGGCGTGCCGGCTCGAGCGCCTCGTGAACGAGTTCTTTGACATCACGCGCTACAACCTCACGCACGTCGAGCTCGAGTGCGCGCCGGTGGACCTGGCGGCGCTGCTCGTCCAGCTCGCCGACGAGTTCTACCCGGCGCTCGGGGCGCACGGCAACACGGCGCGCGTTGAGGTGGACGGGACGGAGCGCACGACCGACGAGCCGGGCGCGCCGCTCGTGGTCACGGCCGACGCCGCGCGGCTCGCGCGCGTGCTGGGGAACCTCCTCAAGAACGCGATCGCCTACAGCGACGAGGGCACGCCGATCACGCTGCGTGCGACGGGCGAGAAGGACCTCGTGCGCATCGAGGTCACTGACACCGGTGCCACGATCCCGAGCCACAAGCTGCGGACGATTTTCGACAAGTTCTACCGGCTCGACGAGTCCCGCGCCTCCGCCACGGGCGGCGCGGGACTGGGGCTCGCCATCGCGCGCGAGATCGTGGAGCTCCACGGCGGCACCATCGCCGCCGCGAGCGAGGGCGGCGTGACCACCTTCACCGTGGAGCTGCCGCGCTCTGCCTAGGCCATCTCAGAGAGGTAGGGCCCGTAGGTGACGGCCAGCGGCATGTCGGGGTCGGGGAGCGACTCGGGATTTGCGGCCACGGAGACGGTGAGCAGGGACTCGATCTCCTGGCCCTTGAAGGTGTCCTGATAGGTGTAGTTGCCGATCACGCGGCCCGTCCCGAAGGCGGCGCCGCAGAGGCGGCGAGCGGCCTCACGCCGAGAGCGCCCAGAGGTTGGCGCACTGGCCGAGCACGCGGTCCGGGTCCCAGGCGTGGCTGCGCGCGGCGCTGTTGGGGTCGCGTACCTCGACCTCGCCGTCCTCGGTGAGCCCGGCGAGCACGATGAAGTGGCCGGCGGAGGTGAAGTCCCCGGGTCGCACGCTGCAGATGACCACCTTGCCGGCCGAAAGCGCCGCGCGCACGACGTCGGCGTCCGCCGGCAGCTCCTCGGAGGAGAGGCCCAGCTGCTCGGCCCCCTCGCTCATGAGCGTCCAGGTGCTCATGCCGTCCTGCACGTAGCCGCCGCGCTCGGCGAAGGCCGCCATCTGTGCGGGATCGAGGTCGGTCCTCCCGGTGAGCGCGACGTAGGCCATCGAGAGGCAGGTGGGGCCGCAGCCGTTCTTCTCGACGGTCCCGCCGGCGTAGGGCTCCTGCGACCAGGCGGGGTCGGTCTGGTAGAGGTAGGGGACCTCGCCGGCGTGCCATTCGGAGCGCGGCGTCGAGGTCGCGGGCTCGGCGGCTGCGGCGGGTGATGACGCCGCGAAGAGGGCGGACGCGGCGAGCGCGATCAGCCCCACAGCAGCCACCGCGAGCAGCGCCAGCAGGGGCGTTCTTCTCGCCCGGCGGATTTTGACGTAGCGGCTCGGTGCGATGCGCATACGGGTCATGGTTCCTCCCTCGCTCGGTGACGCGTCCCATGGTCGGAGACGTGCCCATAACGCGTCCTGAACCGGTTCCTAACGTTTGGTTAAGGCGCCCGCGACAGTTGTGGAGCGTTTGCGTAGGAGAAATCAGTATTTTGTCAAGCGTCTTTCCACGAACGGTTTGAATGGGTATAACGAACGCGTCAGACGGTTTTGGAAGGAGGGAAGTACCTATGACCAAGGTCAAGAACATGGGTCGTCGCCAGCGCAAGGTTCACGACGCCTGCCGTAACGGCTGGTTCATGAGCGGTGAGTACCGCGCGCTCTTCGACGGCCACGAGCGTCGCTTCTGGGCCGACAGCCCGAGTATCCTGTTCAACGACGTTGACCAGTGGTTCTCCGCTCACGAGCAGAACCACGCAGACTCGCACCTGCTCGTCAAGTGCGTCCGCGCCGCGTAAGGCGCGTGACAGAGCGTTCGTGCGGGAGCCTGCGGGCTCCTATTTTTTTTGGCGCGGCGCGCCCGGGACAAGGCCGCCGCTGGCCCTGCGATCGTCAGAGCCTCGTCGCGTGGTCCAGCATGAGGGCCAGGATGACCGCCAGGCCCTGGCGCAGGCTGGCCTTCTCGACCCACTCCTCGCGCGTGTGGAGCAGGTCGCCCTCGACGGTGCCCACGGTGTGGGCGGGGATGCCCAGCGAGAGCGGGATGTTGGCGTCGGTCGAGGACTCCTGGTGGTTGATCTGGCGCACGCCGCCGAGCTCGCGCAGGACCTCGTCGGTGCGGGCGATGAGCGCCGCCTGGCCCTCGGGCACGTGCTCGCCGGAGGCGGGGCGGCGGCCAATGAGCTGCACGTCGATGCGGGTGTTCTCCTTGAGGTGCTCCTCCACGAGCACCACGAACTTGCCGTACATCTCCTCGAGGCACTCCTCGGAGGCCGAGCGGTACTCCACGAGCACGCTCGCCTCCTCCGCGATGGAGTTCACCGTGGTGCCGCCCACGAAGCGCCCCACGTTGATCGTGGTCTTGGCGCGCGTGGGCAGCTCGAGCGCGTAGAGGTCCTCGATGAAGCTGCAGAGCGCCTCGATCGCGTTGTCGCGCCCGAAGTTCTCCCAGGAGTGGCCGCCCTCGGTGTGGCACCTCACGCGCCAGCGGTGGCTGCCCACGGCCGAGACCACGTGCATGCCCAGGTAGAGGTCGAAGCTCGTGAACTCGCGAACCTTGCCGTCGTAGTGGCGGAAGAGCTCGCGCGTGCCGGCGAGGTTGCCGAGGCCCTCCTCGCACGAGTTGGCCACCACGAGCACCCGCCGGTCGAGCGGCACGTGGTGGCGCAGCAGGTAGCGGGCCGCGAGGAGCAGCCCCACGAGGTTGGCCGTGTCGTCGCCGACGCCCGGGGCCAGCAGGCGCTCGGCGCTCTCGGCGAGCGGGAGCGGCTCGGTGTCCGGGAAGACCACGTCGGTGTGGGCGGCAAAGACCGCGATGCCGTCGTCGCCGTCCGCGGGGCCGGGCAGGCTGAGGATGACGTTCTTGGCGTCGTCGATGCGCACGGCGGAGACGGGCGCGCCCTGGGCGAGCAGCCAGTCGCGGATAAACTCCGCGCGTCGCTCCTCATGGCCGGACGGCGCCGGGATCTGCGCGAGCGTGCGCAGGAGCTCGAGCTCCTCCTCGTAGCACTCGTCGGCGTAGGCCCGCGCGACGCGCCTGATTTTCTCGTCCACCGTGCCTCCCTTCCTCGCCCCTAGGGTAGCGCAGGGTGCGGGGCGTGACGGCCGGGTTTTAGGCAGCCGGGCGTGTTGTCCCAGCGGACAATGCGCTCGATTAAGCACAACTATCTATATCCGCAGGTAAGAATAACGCGCTTGTACGATTGAGCGCGTTATTTGGGGCGGTGCCGCGCGCGGGCGAGAAGGACGCGCGGCCGTGATGTTTCCGGTTCGTTATGCGCCTTGTGGCGCGCGCGGGCCGGTGCTAGGCTTGCCACATCGATAGAGGAGCGGACACGAAGAGCCCGTGGGGAGTCGGCAGGCGCTGATCCCGGGGGAGGCGAGGTCCGCCGAACTGCCACGTCGGGCGCGGCGCGGCGGTGGGCCCGCGGGAAAGACCCTCGGGACTGTCTGCGAGAAGAACTTGCAGGGGCGCTATCCTTGTCCGGACGCACGTCCGCCCCGGGGCCGCGCACCTGCACGGCGAGCGAGGGGTGCCATGCAGAAGCGTCCGTTTGTCACGCGCGAGAAGCTCGAGGCCATCGCGGCGGAGTTCCCGACGCCGTTCTACCTCTATGACGAGGCCGAGATTCGCCGCCGCGCCGCCGAGCTCAACGCCGCCTTCGCCTGGAACCCCGGCTTCAAGGAGTACTTCGCCGTCAAGGCCACGCCCAATCCGGCGATCCTCAAGATCCTCGCGGAGTGCGGCTGCGGCTGCGACTGCGCCACGGGCGTGGAGCTCCTGCTCGCGGACCGCGCGGGCGTCACCGGCCGCGACATCATGCTCTCCTCCAACGACACGCCCGACGAGGACTTCCGCGCGGCCGACGCGCGCGGCGCGATCATCAACCTGGACGGGCTGGACATGGTGGCGTGCCTCGCGCGCGCCCTCGGCGGCCGTGTGCCGCGCACGGTATGCTGCCGCGTGAACCCGGGCGGCACCTTCGAGAGCGAGAACGGCATCATCGGCTCGCCCGAGGACTCCAAGTTCGGCATGACGCCGGCGCAGCTCGAGGAGGCCTTTGCCGAGCTTGCCGCCCTCGGCGTGGAGGAGTTTGGCATCCACGCGTTTCTCGCCAGCAACACGCAGGTAAACGACTACTACCCGCGCCTCGCGCGCCAGCTCTTTGAGATGGCTGCGGACCTCTCCGCGCGCCTGGGCGTCCACGTGGGCTTCGTTGACCTCTCCGGCGGGATCGGCGTGGCCTACCACCCAGACGATACCCCCTGCGACCTGTCCGTCATTGGCGAGGGCGTGCGCCAGGCGTACGAGGACGTGCTCGTGCCCGCCGGCATGGGCGACGTGGCCGTGTTCTCCGAGCTCGGCCGCTGGATGCTCGCGCCGGCCGGGGCGCTCGTGACCCGCGTCATCCACGAGAAGGTCACCTACCGCGACTACCTGGGCGTGGACGCCTGCGCGGCCAACCTCATGCGCCCGGCGATCTACGACGCCTACCACCACATAACCGTGATGGGCGCCGAGGACGCGCCGGCCACGCGCCGCTACAACGTGGTCGGCCGGCTCTGCGAGAACAACGACCAGTTCGCCCGCGACCGCCTCATGCCGGAGTGCCACGTCGGCGACCTGCTGTTCATTCATGACGCGGGCGCCCATGGCCACTCGATGGGCTACAACTACAACGGCGCGCTGCGCTCCGCCGAGCTGCTGCTGCGCGAGGACGGCTCGGTGGAGCTCATCCGCCGCGCCGAGACCCCCGCCGACTACCTTGCGACCCTGGATTTGTAAAAGATGCCTAAAAGGGGTCTGACCCATTTTAGGCGACGAGAGGAGAGAGGCAACCATGGACATGACCAACCTGACCGGATCGATTGTCGCACTGGTGACGCCGTTCGCCGAGGACGGCAGCGTGGACTTTGCCGCGCTCGAGCGCCTCGTGGACTTCCACCTGGCAAACGGCACGGACGGCATCCTCGTGCTCGGCACCACCGGCGAGTCCTCCACGATGACCGACGAGGAGGACCTGGCCGTGGCCCGCTGCGTCGTGGAGCGCGTGGCCGGCCGCGTCCCCGTTATCGGCGGCGCCGGCTCCAACGCCACCTTCGAGTCTGAGCGCAAGGCCGCCGGCCTCGTGAACGTGGGCGTGGACGGGCTTCTGCTCATCACGCCCTACTACAACAAGTCCAACGAGGAGGGCATCTACCGCCACTTCACCGCCGTCCTCGACAAGGTGGACGTTCCCTGCATCCTCTACAACATCCCCGGCCGCACCGGCTGCTCCATCAGCGAGAAGAACCTCGCGCGCCTGGCCAAGCACCCCAACGCCTGGGGCCTCAAGGAGGCCTCGGGCTCCATCAGCTACGCCACGATGGCGGCGCAGTACCTCTCCGACGACTTCCGCATGTTCTCCGGCAACGACGACATCGTGGTGCCGCTCATGAGCCTCGGCGCCAAGGGCGTCATCTCCGTGTGGGCGGACGTGGCCCCCGCCACGGTCCACCAGATGTGCGCGGACTTCCTCGCCGGCGACATCGAGGCCGCCCGCCGCACGCAGCTGGAGAACCTCGAGCTCATCCACGCGCTCTTCTGCGAGGTCAACCCGATCCCGGTCAAGTGCGCCCTCGCCGAGATGGGCCTGCTCGAGGAGCACTACCGCCAGCCGCTCTGGCAGATCTCCGACGCCGGCCGCGAGCGCCTCGTCGCCGCGATGAGGGGGGTCGGTCTCCTTGGCTAGCGCGGTCGTGGTCGGCGGCGCCGGGCGCATGGGCCGCCTCGTGCGCGCGGAGCTTGAGGCGCGCGGCTTCGAGCTTCTCGGCTCCTACGACGCGGACAACATCGACGAGCTGGACGAGGCGGCCCCGGCGGCCGACGTCGTCGTGGACTTCTCGGCGCCGGCCGCGCTGCCGCACACGCTGGCCTACGCCCGGCGCACCGGCGCGGCGGTGGTCTGCGGCACCACGGGCCTCTCGGCCGAGCAGCTGGACGAGCTGCGCGCCCTGGGCGAGAAGAACCGCGTGATCTGGGCGTCCAACTACTCCCTCGGCGTGGCGGCGCTGCGCCGGGCGACGGCGCTCGTGGCGGCCACGCTTGCCGGCTGGGACGTGGAGATCGTGGAGACCCACCACAACCAGAAGGCCGACGCGCCGTCCGGCACCGCGAAGGCGCTCGTCGCGGCCGTGGACCCCACGGGGGAGCGGCCCGTCGTGGGCGGGCGCGAGGGCCTCTGCGGCCCGCGCGTCCCCGGGGAGATCGGCGTCCACGCCGTGCGCGGCGGGACCGTGGCCGGCACGCACGAGGTGCACTTCTTCGGCACCGACGAGGAGGTCTGCCTCACGCACCGCGCCACGAGCCGCCAGATCTTCGTCACCGGCGCCGTGGCCGCCGCCGCGCGCCTGCTCGAGCGCGCCCCCGGCTTCTACGACTTTGATACCCTGATGTTTGACTAGAACGCACGACCGGGAAGGATAGTACGTGGACGCGCAAGAGATTATCGACTTCATTGCCACGGCGCCGAAGAAGACGCCGGTCAAGGTGTACGTGCGCGAGAAGTGCGGCATGCGCGTGGACTGGGGCGACGCCCACGTCTACGGCGGGCGCGACGGCAAGATCGTCCTCGGCGAGTGGGCCGCGCTCGAGCCCGTCCTTCTCGCCAACGCGGACTCCATCGAGTACGTTGACGTGGAGTGCGCGGCGCGCAACTCCGCCGTGCCGCTGCTGGACCTCACGCACGTGAACGCCCGCATCGAGCCGGGCGCCATCATCCGCGACCAGGTGGAGATCGGCGACAACGCCGTGGTCATGATGGGCGCCGTCATCAACATCGGCGCCGTCGTGGGCGCGGGCACCATGATTGACATGGGGGCCGTGCTCGGCGGCCGCGCGATCGTGGGCGCGCACTGCCACGTGGGCGCCGGAGCCGTGCTCGCGGGCGTCGTGGAGCCGGCGAGCGCCACGCCCGTCATTGTGGAGGACGACGTCATGATCGGCGCCAACGCCGTGGTCATCGAGGGCGTGCGCGTGGGCGCGGGCGCGGTCGTCGCAGCCGGGGCCGTCTGCGTGGAGGACGTGCCCGCCGGCGCCGTCGTGGCGGGCTGCCCGGCGCGCGTGATCAAGATGAAGGACGAGAAGACCGCCGACAAGACCGCGCTCGTTGACGCGCTGCGCGCGCTGTAGGGCGGCGGGCCGAGGTTCTTCTCGGCCGATATGTGCTTTCCTGCGCTTTGGCGCCCGATTCCGTCGGCAATCGCGTATTGGCTTCCGTCGATACGCGATTGCCGACGTTTTTTGCGCCCCGTTCGTCGGAAGTCGCGTATCGACGCACGGTCGCCGACGCGCTGCGCCGTCCGCGGAGATGTGAGTACGTTAACATCCGCGCGGGCGTATACTCCGCACCGGATTGTCGGGCGCCCGCCCGGCACGCAACCAAAAAGGGGGAACCATGGCAGTCAACCGCTTCGTCCTGAACAACATCTCCTACCACGGCTCCGGCGCGATCAAGGAGATCCCCGGCGAGCTCGAGCGCCGCGGCTACAAGAAGGCCTTCGTCTGCTCCGACCCCGACCTCGTGAAGTTTGGCGTCGTGGCCAAGGTGACCGACCTGCTCGACGAGGCGGGCATCGCCTGGGAGCTCTACTCCGAGATCAAGCCCAACCCCACGATCAAGAACGTCCAGGACGGCGTCGAGGCGTACAAGGCCTCCGGCGCGGACTGCATCGTCACCATCGGCGGCGGCTCCTCGATGGACACCGCCAAGGGCATCGGCATCATCGTCGCCAACCCCGAGTTCGCCGACGTCGTGTCCCTGGAGGGCGTGGCCCCCACCAAGAAGCACGCCGTCTTCACCATCGCCGTGCCCACCACCGCCGGCACCGCCGCCGAGGTCACGATCAACTACGTGATCACCGACCCCGAGAAGGTCCGCAAGTTCGTCTGCGTCGACGTCAACGACATTCCCGACGTGGCCGTCGTCGACCCCGACATGATGGCCTCGATGCCCGCCGGCCTCACCGCCGCGACCGGCATGGACGCGCTCACCCACGCGATCGAGGGCTACACCACCCAGGGCGCCTGGGAGCTCTCCGACATGTTCCACTACAAGGCCATCCAGCTCATCTCCCAGCACCTGCGCGACGCCGTGGCCGAGGCCAAGAGCGGCGTCCCGGGCTCCGGCCGCGAGGGCATGGCGCTCGCCCAGTACATCGCCGGCATGGGCTTCTCCAACGTGGGCCTCGGCATCGACCACGCCATGGCCCACACCCTCTCCGCGCACTACGACACCCCGCACGGCGTCGCCTGCGCGATGCTGCTGCCGGTCGCCATGGAGTACAACAAGCCCGTCGTGACCAAGCGCCTGGCCGAGGTGGCCGTGGCCATGGGCGTGGACACCACCGGCATGACCGAGGACGAGGCCGCCGACGCCGCGATCGCCGCCGTGCGCCAGCTCTCCGCCGACGTCAACATCAAGCCGACCTGCGACGGCCTGGTCGAGGCCGATCTCGACCAGCTGGCCGACGACGCCATCGCCGACGCCTGCTTCCCGGGCAACCCGCGCGAGGCCGACCACGCCGCCGTCGTGGAGCTGTTCCGCAAGGTGATGGCGTAGCGTCCTCGCCAACGTGGAGGGGCCCGGCACCTCGCGCGCAAACTGCTTCGCGCTCTGCGCTCAGGAAGTTTGCTTGGCGAGGTGCCGGGCCCCGCTGTCTCGGGGCTCCTTTCCCGAAAATGGCGGGCTTGGTGCGGGGGATTCTAGGAAAGGGCGCTCTTGTTCTGGGGGAGTCCGGGATTTCGGGGGTTTGGGCCAGCGGGAGGCCGTCCGGGTGTGCAAGGGCCGGACTTTCTAGAACGTAGTGCGACAAGGGCGGCGATTCCTGGAAGCCACTGCGACAAGGGCGGCGTTTCCCGGAAACCCTCGCGACAAGGGCGGCGTTTCTTAGAAGCCGCCGCGCCAAACCCAGAAGTTTTTAGAACGCGTCGGGCGAGAAGGACGCGCCGCGCGCGGCCAGCACGGCGTCGATCACCTGCGCCACGCCCCGGTCGTTGTTGGAGGGGATGCGGAAGTCCGCGAAGCGCTCCATGCGCGCGTCCGCGTTGGCCACGAGGTAGCCGTGCCCCACGGCCTCGAGCATCTCCGCGTCGTTGTCCGTGTCGCCGCAGGCGACCACGTCGGCGCGGGAGATGCCCAGGTGCCTGCAGAGCCGCGCGATGCCCACGCCCTTGTCGACCCCCCGGTTCATGACGTCGAGCCAGTCCACGCCCGCGCACGTCACCGACAGCCGCTCGCCAAAGGCCGGCGCGAAGCGCTCCTCGTAGGCGGCCGCGGAGTTGTTCTCCGGGAAGTAGACCGTGAACTTGTTGGCCTCCTCGCGGACGGCCGTGACGTCGTCCACGTAGAGGATCTCGTGGTAGTAGACGCGCAGGGCGTCGTCGTGAGCGCGTCCCCACGTGGGCACGACGGCGCGCTCGAGCCCGCAGATCACCGGCACCGCCTCCGGCGCCCGCTCGAGCGTGAAGGCCACGAGCTCCGCGAGCACGGTCTCGTCAAGCAGGTCCTTGAAGACCACCTCGCCCCGGCAGACCACCGCCCCGCCGTTGTCGGAGACGAAGGCCATGTGGTCACAGGATGCGCCGAACAGGTCCTGCAGCGTGTAGAGCGGCCGCCCGCTCGCGACGGCGAAGAGCGCCCCGGCCCCCTCGAGCGCGCGGATGCGCCCGGGCATGCCGTCGGGCATGGACTTGTCGTCGGCGAGCAGCGTGAAGTCCATGTCGCTCGCCACCAGGCGAACGTTCGTGAGGTCGTCCTCGAGGTAGCTTCTCATCGTCCCTCCTGTCATGCGGTCGGTCAGCGCACAATTCTAGCGCGGCGTCTGGCGCGCAGGCGCTTTAATGCGCTAAAGTGTAGGACCGAGAGGCACGGAGGGGAGGAGACGGCATGGCAGAGCCCGGGGGCATCGGCGAGGCGCAGACGCGGCGCCTGTTGGAGGCGCTCTGCTCGCTCGCGTCCCCGGACGAGGCGCGGGCCCTGCTCTGTGACCTCTGCACCCCGCGCGAGATCGAGGACCTCTCCCAGCGCCTCGAGGTGGCGACGATGCTCGCCGCCGGCGCGTCCTACGTGGACGTCTCCCACGCGACCGGCGCCTCCTCGACCACGGTGAGCCGCGTCTCCAAGTGCCTGAACGGGCCTGCGGGCGGCTACCGCCTGGTGCTCTCCCGGCTCGACGGCTGAGCCCGCCCGGCCGCGCGGACGTTTTTGTCCGGTCGGCGCGGTAGGGTAGGATGTGCCGAGAAGAACGTCGCGCCGGGAGGTCCCATGCCGCTGACCGCACAGACAGCAACAGACGACGCCCTCGTCTCGCCCGAGCTCGTGGCCCGGGTGCGCGACGCGCTCGCGTCGTGCGGCCGCGCGGTCGTGCTCGTCCCGAGCTTCGCCCAGGCGCTCTGCGTGCAGCGCGGCCTCGCCGGGCGGGGAATCGCGCTCGGCGTCACCGTGAGCACCCCGGCGGCGTGGGCCCAGGAGCGCTGGGAGGTCTGGGGGGACGGCCGGCGCGTGGCGGACGGCGCGGCGCGCGACCTGCTCGCGGCGCGCGTGCTGGGGCGCGCGTGCGAGCGCCCGGGCCTCCCGCTCGCCGACACCGAGGGCACGGCGGCCCTGCTCGCCGACCTCGCCCGCGTGGGGCTGCCCTGGCTCCTGGCGGAGCGGACGGCGCCGGAGGGCGCGACCGAGGCGGAGCGCGCCCTGGTGGGGCTGCTGCCCGCGCTCGACGCCGAGCTCCGCGCGCACGGCCTGGTCGAGGGCTGCGAGGTCATGGACGCGCTGCCGCGCGCGCTCGCGGGCTCCGGCGTCCGCGTCCCGCCCGTCACTCTCGTGGGCTTCCCGTACCTGAGCCGGGCCGAGCGCGCCCTCGCGGAGGGGCTCGCCGAGTCCGGCGACGTCGCCCTGCTCGGCGTCGGCGCGCCCGCTCGCGGCGGCGGCCGTGCGGACGAGCTCGTCGCGCTTCTCGGGACGCTGTTCGGCCCGGCCGCCGAGCCGCTCGGCGCCACCGGGGCGGTGCGCGTGCTGCTGCCGGCCGGCCCGTCCGCCGCCCCCGAGCTCGTCTGCCGCGCGGTGGAGGGGCTCGTGGGGGAGGGGTGCGCCGACGTCGTCGTGGTGGCCCGGGAGACGGCGCGGGCCTGGCGCGAGCTCGCCCCGCGCCTCGCCGCCCGAGGCGTCTCCGTGCGCGCCCAGCTCTCTCGTGCCGTCGGTGAGCTCGAGCCCGGCCGGGCCTTCCTGGGGTACGCCCGCTGCGTGGCCCGCCTCTCGGAGCTGGCCCGAACCTGGCCCCCCGCAACGCCGGTCCCGGACGCCCCGCGCGCCGGCACCGTGCGCGTGACCCTCGAGGACATGTCCTGGTGGCCCCCGCGCGACCTCTCCGACTTCCTCGTCTCCGAGGTCTCCCACCTGGGCGCCGAGCGCGCCCGGCGCCTCGACGCCGAGTGGCGCGCCAATCGCCTGCTCACGCCCGGCGTCCTGCTCGAGCAGCTGACCTCGCCGCGCGTGGTCGGCGCCGAGGCGGCCGCCGCGACGCGCGAGCTGCTGCGCGGTCGGCTCGGGTCGGCGGCCTCCAAGCTGCTCGCCCCCTACGTGGACGGCGACGCCGCAGGCGCCCCCGGGGCGAGCGAGGCCGTCTCCGCGCTCGGGGCGGTGCTCGACGTCGCCCGCACCCTGAAGGAGCTCGGCGTCACGGCCGACCCGTCCCAGCCGGGCGCGGCCCCGCTCTCCCGGCTGGTGGAGCTCGCCGAGGCGGCCCTGCGGCGCGCGCGCGTCGTCCTGCGCCCGGAGCGCTCCGCCACGCCCTCCCGCGCGACGGTGCGCGTCCTCGACGAGCTCTCGGCGAGCCGCCTCGAACCCGCCTCCGTCGACGCCCTCATCGTGCTCGACCAGACCTCCGCCGAGGCCGCCGTCTCCGAGACGGACGACGCGCGCACGCACGTCCTGCGCGCCTGGGGCGTCGAGGAGCCGCCGAGCGCCATGGAGCTCGAGCGCGCTCGCTTCTCCGCGCTCGTCCGCGCGCCGCGCCGCGCGCTCGTCCTCGAGCGGACGCTCTTCGGCGCCGACGGCAAGGGGTGCTACCCCTCCGTGATGCTCTCCGAGGTCATGGCCTGCTACGGCCTGGGTGCGGAGGCCGACGCGGAGGCGATCGCCCGGGCCCTGGGCGAGAGGAACGTCCGCTCGCGACCCGAGTCCGCGCTCGGAGAGAACGCCGCGCCGGACGGCGTCGCCCCGGCGCGGACGGGACGCGAGACGCCGGCCCCCGCCGGCCGGATCGACGCGCGCGAGCGCGAGCTCGTCTCGCCCCCGCCTGAGGGCATGGCGGCGGACGATTCCCGCCCGGTCCTCTCCGCCTCCCAGATCGAGAGCTACCTCGAGTGCCCGTACAAGTGGTTCAGCCTGAGGCGCCTGCGCCTGCGCGATGCCGACGCCGGCTTCACGGGCGCCGAGATGGGCACCTTCGCGCATCGTGTGCTCGAGGTCAGCCGCCGCGAGCTCACGGCGCGCGCCCGGGAGCGCCACGAGGGCGGGCACGCCCTCTCCGACCTGCGCGCCGCCCACGCGGACGCCCTGCAGCGCGAGGACTACCGCGAGGAGGTGGAGCGCCTGCTGGCGCGCGCCCAGGCCGAGCCTGCCCTCCGGCTTCCGGGCTCGGCGCCGGGCGAGGGGCCGCTCGACGAGGCGCGCGCCGTCCTCGCGGAGGAGTTCGATGCGCACCTCTCCCACCAGTACCAGCTCGTGGGCGGGCGCCGCCCGCTGCCCCAGGCGCTCGTGCCGCACCTCGCGCGCGAGCACGGCCAGCTCGCCGGCCTCAGGCGCGACCTGGACACGCTGCTCGACTTCGAGGCCGCCGCGCTCGCGGGCTTCGAGCCGCGCTTCTTCGAGTGGGGGTTCGGGCGCGGCGCCGCCCCGAAGGTGGAGTACGCGGGCGTGCTGCTCACGGGCACCGTGGACCGCATCGATGTCGACGCGCACGGCCAGGTGGCCGTCATCGACTACAAGCACAAGTCCGACCTCGCCTTCGCCCGCGAGTACGACGCGCTCGACCCGGCCCGCGAGCCGGGGTCCTTCTCGCTGCCCCGGCGCGTGCAGTCGCTGATCTACGCGCAGGTCGTCCGCCGCGCCTTCCCCGACCTCACCGTGCGCGCCGCGCTCTACCTCTGCACCAAGGGCGCCCACGCGCTCGCCGGCGCCGTGGACGAGAACCTCGCCGACCTCGTCTTCGGCGAGCGGGGGCTCTCCTCCCGGCGGGCGCCGGCCGTGTCCGTGCCGCGCGGGGAGACCTTCGGCCGCACGGGCGCCGTCGGCATGGAGGCCCTGCTCGACGCCAGCGAGGAGGCGATCGCGCGGAAGATGGCGCGCCTGCTCGCCGGCGACATCGAGGCGAGCCCCCTCGACGCCGAGGCGTGCCAGTTCTGTCCGGTCCTCAACTGCGAGCGGAGGCTGCGGAAATGAGCGCACGGGTCGACCTCTCCCGGCTGAACGAGCGTCAGCGGCGCATCGCCACGACGCTCGACGCGCCCCTCTTCGTGGAGGCCGGCGCCGGCTCCGGCAAGACGTTCACGCTCACGCAGCGCGTCGCGTGGGCGCTCTCCCCGGGCTCGGGCCCGGGCGGCGGGGCGTTTCTCGACGGGCTCGACCAGGTGCTCGTCATCACCTTCACCGAGGCCGCCGCCCGCGAGATCAGGGAGCGGACGAGAAGGACGCTGCGCTCGGCGGGCATGGCCGAGCAGGCGCTCGCCGTCGACGACGCCTGGATCTCCACGATCCACGGCATGTGCTCGCGCATCCTGCACCGCCACGCGCTCGACCTGGGGCTCGACCCGGCGTTTTCGGTCGTGGCGGACTCCGCGCAGGCGGCGCTCTTCGACCGCGCCATGGACGAGGTCATGCGCGCGGCGCGCGGCGAGGCGGCCTTCGCCCCGCTGTTCGCCGAGTACGACCTGGGGACGCGGACGAGGAGCGGCTACACCGGCGCCATGGGGCTCGTCGAGCGGCTGGTGGCGGCGGGCTCCTCGTGCGCGCGCGGCACGGCGGCGCTCTCGGGCGAGCCGGCGGGCGCGTCCGCCCTGGACGACGCCTTCGCGGCCTTCGTGTCCCGCATGGAGGAGCTCGGCGCGCGCCGCCTCACGCCCGCCGCGGCGGGGAAGGTGGGCCCCGCCCTCGAGGAGCTGCGCGCCCTCGCGGGACGCGACCGGCGCGAGCGCACCCCCGAGGCCCTGTGCGGGCTCGTCTCCGGCCTGTCGCTGCCCGCCGCGCGCGGCTCGATCAAGGAGGAGGTCAAGGCCGCCAAGGCGGCGCGGGCGCTCCTCCTGGCCGAGGCGCGCTTCTGCGCCGTCGCGCCGCTCGCGGACCCCCTCTGCGAGCTCGCCCGCCGCGTGGAGCGCCGCTACCGCGAGCTCAAGGACGCCGAGCGGTGCCTGGACAACGACGACCTCGTGCGCGAGGCGCTTCTCGCCGTGCGGGACAACCCCGACGTGCGCCGCGACTACGAGGGCCGCTTCCGCCTCGTCATGGTCGACGAGTTCCAGGACACCGACGAGACGCAGCTCGAGCTCATCGGGCTTCTCGCCGGCGGGGGCGGGGAGCACCTGTGCACCGTCGGCGACGCCCAGCAGTCGATCTACCGCTTCCGCGGCGCGGACGTGGGCGTGTTCCGCCGGCACGGCGAGCGGGTGGCCGAACGCGGCACCGTCCGGCTGGACACCAACTACCGCAGCCACGCGGACGTGCTCGCCCTCGTGGAGCGCGTGTGCACGGGCGGCGCCTCGGGCGCGCCCGGCGTGCTCGAGGGCTTCATGCACCTCGACGCCTGCCCCACGCGCGCGGACGGCTACCGGGCGCGCGAGCTGCCGCGCGTCGACGTGGAGGTGTGCGCGGGCCGGGGCGTCGCCGGGCGGCCGAGCCGCCATCAGGTGGCGACGGCGGCGGCCCAGGTGGCGGACGCCCTGGCGCGCTACCGCGCCGCCGGCGAGCGCGCGGGCGACATGGCGCTGCTCCTCGGCGTGACGACCAACGCCGAGCTCTACATCGACGCGATCCGCGCGCGGGGCATGGAGTGCGTGGTCACGGGCGGCTCCACCTTCACCTCCACGGACGAGGTCAGGGTCATGTGCGCCCTGCTGCACACGCTGGCCAACCCGTCGGACACCCAGTCCGGGCTCTTCCCGCTGCTGGCGAGCGAGATGTTCGGCCTCGACGCCAACGACTTCTGCGAGCTGGGCACGCGCGCCCAGGAGAAGCTCGACGCGCCCGCCAAGCGCGGCATCGACCGGGGTCTGGCGACGATGGAGTTCTACGGCGGCCACGTGCCGTCCGCGCGGCTCTCGGCCGCCCACGAGGTGCTCTCGCGCGCCCTCGACCAGGTCCGCTGGCGTCCCGTGGCCGACGTGTGCGCCGAAGCGGTGCGCGACTCGGGGTGGCTGGCGCGCCTGGAGGCCGGCGGCGCCGAGGGGCGCGCCCGCGCGGCCAACGTGCTCGCGGCCGTGCGCTACGTGCGCGACCTCACGGAGACCCTCGGGCTCGGGGCCGCCCGCGCGGCCACGGAGTTCGACGCGTGGCTCCAGGTCGCCAAGGTGCCGCCGGCGTCGCTCGCGGGAGACGACGGCGCCACCGGGGACGGCACGGTGCGCGTGATGACGATACACGCCTCCAAGGGCCTCGAGTTCGGCGTCTGCGCCGTCGCCGAGTGCTGGTCGCGCCCGCAGTCCGAGGCGGCGCTCGCGCTCGGGCCCCTGCGGGACGGCGGCCGCTCGTTCGTGCTGCGCCCCCGCGACGATGACCGCAAGCTCGCTGCCCTCCTCGCCGAGCTCGATCCCGAGGAGCTCGAGGTGGGGCTCGACCGCTCGGAGCGGCCGCCGCTCGCGGCTCGCTACGCCGCGCTGCGCGCGGGCGACGCGACGGCGGACGCCCGCGAGCGCGCGCGGCTGCTCTACGTGGCGCTGACGCGCGCCCGCGAGGCGCTGGTCCTGGCGGTCCCGGCGGCGGGCAACAAGGACGGCGCGCCGTCGTCGGAGCTCGCGGCGGGAACGCTCGAGGCGCTGCTCGGCGAGGCCCGCGCCCCGATGCCGGGGGAGACGTGGGTCGACTACGGCGGCAGCGCCCCCGCGCGCGTGCGCTGCGTCGAGGTGACGACCGAGGGCCGGGGGGCCGAGAGGGTCGTCTCCGCGACGTCCGGCGGCTCGCTGGCCGGCTTTGACGGGCCGCTCCCGGAGCGCGCCGCCGACGTGGTGCGCCTGGGGGTCCCGGATGCGGGGAGCGCCGAGAAGGACGGCGGCCCCGTCCCGTTCGACCTCTTCCGGCCGGCGGAGGCGGCGACGGTGCCGACGGGGTCCTGGCGGGCCCGCGAGGGCGTCTTCAGCTACTCGAGCGTGCACGCCGCGCTCGAGCCCGCGACCGTGCCGACGCGCGAGGCCCGCGCCGCCGAGGCGTCCGGCGCCGCCGACGCGGCCGATGCCGACCGCGCCACCAACCTCGGCTCGGCGTTCCACGAGCTCGCGCAGGCCATGGTCGAGGGCGGCGGCCCGGTCGACGAGGCGCGCGTGGCGGCTCAGGTGCGCCGCTGGCACCTCTCGCCGCGCGCCGAGGCGCGCCTGCGCGCCGCGCTCGCGCGCTGGGAGCGCTCGTCGGTGCGCGCCGAGGCGCTCGGCTGGCCGCTCGTCCGCGCCGAGGTCCCGTTCTTCCAGCCGCAGCCGGGCTCGCCGCACGGGGACTACCTCGAGGGCGCGATGGACCTGCTCTGTACGGACGGGGCGGGCCGCCGCACGCTGGTCGTGGACTACAAGACGGGGGACGCCGGCCTCGCGCCCGAGGAGGTGCGCGAGCGCCACGCGATGCAGGCGGAGTTCTACGCGGGCGTCCTTCTCGCCGAGGGCTTCGAGCGGGTGACGTGCGCCTTCGTCTGCGTTGAGCGCGACGACCCGGACGCGCCGGGCGAGCCCCTCGTGGCCCGCTACGCCTTCGGCGCGTGAGCGCGGCCCCGGCCCGGATCGAAGGTTGTGCGCACGCGCGGAGGTTATGCGCACGGCTGCGGCGAGAGGTTCTTCTCGGCAGCGGATCTACGTGCGCATATAGAATAGGAAATCGTGCGCACACCCTCGGCGGATGTGCACAACCTCCGCGATCGCGCACAACCTCCGGAGGGGGCTCCGTCCCGGGGCCAATCTGGAGATTTTCCGGTCGTCTCACCTGCGCAAACGGAATCATCCGCAGCTCGGGGGCCTGTCGCGCGGCGCGTCTTTGTCCGGCCGGTCGGCTATGCTTGTCGCAGCAAACCAACGGGAACCTCTCACCAGACTGACGGGAGCTTCGCCCCATGGCATTCGTCCATCTGCACAACCACTCGGACTTCTCGATCCTCGACGCGGCCACCCGCGTCTCGGACATGGTCAAGCGCGCCGTCGACCTCGGCATGCCGGCGCTCGCCCTCACCGACCACGGCTACATGTTCGGCATCCCGGACTTTGACATGGAGTGCCGCAAGTACAACGACGCCCAGAAGGACATGGGCCAGTGGCGCCACGACGTCGAGTGCTTCCAGAAGGGCTGGGAGCTCGAGGAGCCCGCGCCCGACGCCGCAGACGCCGCCCCGCACGACCGCGTCCACGCGCAGTGGGCCTCCGACGTCGAGGTCTGGAACCGCACCCACGACCTGGACGCCGTGCGCGCCAACCGCCCCTCCCTGCTCATCAAGCCGATCTTTGGCTGCGAGGCCTACTTCATCACGGACGACTGCATCGAGAAGGGCACCCGGCAGCACCGCTACCACCTGATCCTTCTCGCCAAGAACGAGACCGGCTACGTCAACCTCATGAAGATGATGAGCGAGGCGGCCTCCGGCGAGATGTTCTACTACTACCCGCGCACCACGCTCGACATGCTGCGCCGCTACCACGAGGGCATCATCTGCACGTCGGCGTGCGTCTCGGGCATCATCCCGCGCATGTACTTCGAGGGCCGCCCGGACGAGGCGCGCCGCTGGGCCCTCACCTATAAGGAGATCTTTGGCGAGGACTTCTACCTCGAGGTGCAGGACCACGGCCTCGCGGACCCCAACTGGGGCGGCTTCACCGACCGCACGCTCTCCGAGCAGATCGTGCGCCTGGGCGCCGAGCTCGGCATCAAGGTCATCGCCACCAACGACAACCACTACCTCACGCGCGAGGACGCGCCCACCCAGGACGTCCTCTCCTGCATCGGCACCGCCTCGCGCCTGGACGACGAGAACCGCAAGCGCATGACCGGCACCGAGTTCTACATCAAGAGCGAGGAGGAGATGCGCGAGCTCTTCTCGTGGGCGCCCGAGGTCATAGACAACACGCTCGAGGTCGCGGCCAAGTGCTCCTACGAGCTCGACTGGTCGCACATGTACCTGCCCAAGTTCCCGGACCTCGAGCCCGGCGAGACCTCGGAGGAGCGCTTCCGCAAGGAGTGCGAGGAAGGCCTGGCGCGCCGCTACGGCCCCGACTGGCGCACGCTCACCGTGGGCGGCGAGAACGTGCGCGAGCGCTTCGAGTACGAGTACAAGGTCATCTGCGAGAAGGGCTTCGCGGACTACTTCCTGATCGTGCAGGAGTACGTGCGCTGGGCCAAGCGCAACGGCATCGGCGTGGGGCCCGGCCGAGGCTCGGCCGCCGGCGCCATCGTGGCCTACGCGATGGACATCACGACCTTCGACCCGCTCGACAACGGCCTCATGTTCGAGCGCTTCCTCTCCCCGCAGCGCTCCGAGATGCCCGATATCGACATGGACTTCGACGACGAGCGTCGCCTCGAGGTCGTGGAGCACGTCCGTCAGCTCTACGGCCCCGAGCGCGTCTGCCACGTCATCACCTACTCCACGATCAAGGCCAAGCAGGCCATCAACGACGCCGCGCGCGTGCTGGGCTTTCCCGTCTGGCAGGGCCAGAAGCTCTCCAAGATGCTCACCAACGACCCCAAGCTCACGCTCGCGAACGCCCTGCACAAGTCCGAGAAGCACCCCGACCAGTACTCGCCCGACTTCGAGGCGGCCTACAACGACGACGCGGACATGCGCCGCATCATCGACGCCGCGCTCTCGATCGAGGGCCTGCACCGCGGCGAGGGCGTCCACGCCTGCGCGGTGCTCATCACCCCCACGCCGGTGAACGACCACGTGCCCACCAAGGTTGACACCAAGGGCGGCGTGGAGATCACCCAGTACGAGGGCCACTCGGTCGCGGATATGGGCCTGCTCAAGATGGACTTCCTGGGCCTGCGCACCCTCACGGTCATCTCCAAGGCGCTCGCCAACATCAAGGCCAACCACGGCATCGACATCAACGTCGACGAGATCCCCTTCGACGACCCGGAGATCTACAAGCTCATGCGCGAGGGCCGCACGGCGGGCGTCTTCCAGATCGAGTCCGCCGGCATGACCTCCACGATCAAGAACATGCGGCCCACCGAGTACAAGCAGGTCGTGGCCCTTATCGCCCTCTACCGCCCGGGCCCGCTCGGCGCCGGCATGGTCACGAGCTACATCAACCGCATGAACGGCCGCGAGGAGGCCGTCTCCTACGACCCGCGCCTGGACGACATCCTGGGCGAGACCTACGGCACGATGGTCTACCAGGAGCAGGTCATGAAGATCTCGATGAAGATGTCGGGATTTTCGGCCGGCGAGTCGGACAGCCGCATCAGAAAGCCGGTGGCCAAGAAGAAGATCAAGCTCCTCACCTCGACGGTCTTCCACTGGGACGACGGCAAGGACGAGACCACCTACGACCACTGGATGAACGGCGCCGTCACCAACGGCTACAAGAAGGAGATCGCCCAGCGCATCTGGGACGACGTCCTGGAGTTCGCGTCCTACGCCTTCAACAAGTCCCACTCCGCGGGCTACGCCATCCTGGTCATGCAGACGGCCTGGCTCAAGGCCCACTACCCCAAGGAGTACATGGCCTCGGTCCTGACCTCCTACATGGGCAAGACCGACAAGATCGTCCACTACGTCACGGCCTACCGCCACGAGGGCGTAGCCATCCTGCCGCCCGACATCAACGAGTCCGGCCGCGACTTCACGGCCGTCCCGGAGGGCGTGCGCTTCGGCTTCGCCGGCATCCGCGGCGTGGGCGAGGGCGTGGGCGAGGCCATCATGGAGGAGCGCGAGAAAAACGGCCCCTTCAAGAGCCTCCACGACTTCGTCGACCGCATGGACACGAGCCAGGCCAACCGCCGCGTGGTCGAGGCGCTGATCTGCTCGGGCGCGTTCGACTCCACGGGCTACACCCGCATGCAGCTCATGCGCTTCGTGGACAAGACCAACCCCGAGAACATCATCGACGCGGCCACGCGCCGCCAGAAGGTCCGCGCGAGCGGGCAGATCTCGCTCTTCGACCTCTTCGGCGACGTGGAGGGCTCCGGCTTCGAGGAACAGGTCCCCGAGCCCGACGGCGTGGAGTGGGACCGCTCGGTCAAGCTCGCCAAGGAGCACGAGGTGCTCGGCCTCTACGTCTCCGACCACCCGCTGCGCCCCTACGAGTACGCGCTCGCCAAGAACCGCGACTACACGATCGCCGACATCGAGGTCGCCGAGGAGCACACCGACGCGTCGGGCGCCGTGCACGAGCGCTTCAAGGTGCCCGAGGGCAAGGTCATCCGCCTCGCCGGCATGATCTCGGCCGTGCAGAAGAAGACCACCAAGAACGGCGACTCCATGGCCATCGTCACGCTCGAGGACATGGAGGGCGAGGTCACGCTCGTCGTCTTCCCCAAGCTCTACAAGAAGTGCGCCGCCACGCTCGCCGGCCAGGTGGACGAGGAGACCGGCGAGAGCGCTGGCGACGTCTTCGTGAAGGTGGAGGGCAAGCTCGAGCGCTCAGACCGCGGCAACCAGATCATCTGCATGTCGGTGGAGCCGCTCGTGCTGGACGAGAAGAGCAACCGCCCCAAGGTCCTCGAGGTGAACATCCCGGCGGCGCTGCTCACGCGCCCCTATATGGACAGCCTCGGCGAGGTGCTCGGGCGCTACCCCGGCCTCGATCACGTGGAGCTGCGCGTGGAGGCGACCTCCGGCGACGTCATGCGCATGGAGCTGCCCTGCCGAATCGACGCGCGCAACATGGTCCTTCTCGCCGAGATGACCGACCTCGTGGGCCGTCAGGGCAAGGTCCTCGTGGCGTAGGGCGGCGGCGTCCGCCCGCGCGCGTCAAAAAGTCCCGACTTGGCACGGAGCCGGAGCCGCGCATGCATAAAGGAGCCGACTTGGTACGAAATCGCCTGCCAAATCGGCCCTTTTTGCAGGTGGGCGAGAAGAACCGCAGGTCGCGCCTCTCAGCACCGCCATGCGGCGTGCCAAGTCGGCTCCTTTGTGCGATCCGGCCCACCGATTCGTGCCAAGTCGACAGTTTCTTACAGGCCGCGCTCCGGGGTGACCTTGCTGCGCAACTTGCCCACGTTAGCCCAGGGATAGGTGCGGACGACCTCCTGGATGATGAAGGCCTTGGCGTTCTCGGGCACCTCGCGCTCAGGCCTCATAGAGCACCACGCCCTCGGAGGCCACGGCGGGGCGGACGAACGGGTAGAGGCTCCTCTCGCCAAAGATGACGTCGACGGGACAGCCGAGCGCCTCCTCGAGCTCCCGGTAGATGGCACCGCGCGCAAAGCCGAGCGGGCGCGACGCCTCCACGACGAGGTCGACGTCCGAGCCCTCCCGAGCCTTGCCTCGGGCATAGCTTCCGAACAGCGTGACCTTGTCGAGGCCATGCTCGGCCGCGATTCTTCTTACGGCGCGCTGTATGTTTCCCAGGTTGGGCACGCTTCCTCCTCGGGGCAAGTATACCCATTGCCGTCAGGGCAAGGTCCTCGTGACGCAGGGCGAGTCCGCGAGCGCGCATAGCGCCGCGCCGCCTGTGGTATAAGAGAAGTGGGCCCCTCGGGGTCTTCCAAGCGCCGGGGGCGTTTCCCCCGGCATTTTTTGTATGGAGAGGGGACGAGAGATGCGCGAGGTGAGCATCTTCGTGGACGAGTCCGGTGCCGACGGGCTCGACTCCGACTACTATCTGCTCACGCTGGTGTTTCATGAGCAGGACGCCCCCTTGTCGAATAGCGTCTCCCATTATGAGCGGGGCCTCTCTGCCCGTGGTCTTCCCGACGTGCCGTTCCACGCGTCACCTTTGATAAACGGACATGACGGATATGCTCGCATGGACGTGGACGACCGGGCGCGTCTCCTCGCTGCGTTTCGCGTGCTGTTTCGATATCTCCCCATCCGCTACAAGACCTTCTCGTATCGCAAGCGCGAGTTCGCGAGCGCGGCGCGCCTGTCGGAGCGGATGCGCCGCGACGTGGTCAACTTCCTCTTTGACAACCTCGACTACCTGCAGCGATTCGATCGGGTGAAGGTCTACTACGACGGCGGCCAGCACGCGGTGACCCAGGCGCTCCATGACGCGCTGGAGTACGCGCTCGCGCGAGAGGCCGTGGTGTTCCGCTCGGCGACGCCGTCGGAGTATCGGCTCTCCCAGGCCGCCGACTACGCCTGCGCGGTCGAGCTGACGGCCCTCAAGTACCAGGCGCACGAGGAGACGGCGACCGACCGTCGCTTCTTTGGCTCGTGGGGGACGTTCAGGAGAAACGTCCTCAAGACCGTGCGAAAGAAGGCGTTGTAGCGGGGGGCGGGCCACTCCGCCCGTCCTTCTCGGCTTAGCGGCGCGCACGGGCGGGTACGAGAAGGGCAGCGGGCGCATCGGGCGCCCGACACGTGAGAGAGGACCCGCCATGGCCGAGGTCAAGTTCTACCGCTGCGCCCACTGCGGCAACATCGTGGCCGTCGTGAAGGACGGGGGCGTCACCCCCAGCTGCTGCGGCGAGCCGATGGAGCTGCTCGTGGCCGGCTCCGTCGACGCCGCCGCCGAGAAGCACGTGCCCGTCGTCACGCGCGACGGCAACCACATCGTCGTCTCCGTGGGCGCGGTGGCCCACCCCATGACCGAGGAGCACTCCATCGAGTGGGTCGCCCTCGCCACGGACGGCAAGCTCTGCCTCAAGCACCTGGCGCCCGGCGACGCGCCGTCCGTCAAGTTCGGCGCCTGCGACTCCGCGGGCGGCACGGTCTACGCCTACTGCAACCTGCACGGGCTCTGGAAGGCGGAGGTCGGCGCGTAGCGCGCGGCGCGCAATCGGTCCGACGGGCCCCGGCGACGGGGCCCTTCTCGTGTGGCGCGGCTGTGCCACAATGGGGTGAGAGGGACGAGAGGGGAGCACATGAGAATCGCGATCGCGCAGATGGAGACGAGGGCGGGCGACTTCGCCGAGACGGCGCGCCGGATGGTGGAGCGCTCGCGACGCGCGGCGGACGAGGGCGTCGACCTGCTGGTCTTTCCGATGGCGGCGCTCTGCGGCGTCACGTCCGTCCAGCGCGCGGATCGCGAGGGGTTCCTGCTCGACCTCATGGAGTGCTTGCTGCACCTGGTCGACGAACTGGCGTGCCCGTGCCTGGTGCCCATGCTCGTGGACACCGACCCCGAGCCGCAGCCCGAGGCGCTGCTGATCGACGAGGGGGAGCTCCGCCCCGTGCGCCTCGCGGCGCGCATGGACGCCCTGGCCGCCGGCGACGAGGGCGAGGAGCCGCTCGACGCCCTGCCGGAGGTCGCCTTCCGGGGCGCGCGGCTCGGCGTCGCCTTCACCTACGACGACCTCGACGTCTACGACGACTACGACTACGACGTCGACGTGATCGTGTTCCTCTCCGGCTACGGGTACGCCGTCGACGATCCGTCGAGCGCGCTCGGCTCCTCGCTCACCGAGGGACGCTTTCCCGCCGACGCGGAGGCGACCGGCGCCTGGATCGTGGGCGTGGGCTCGCTCGGCTGCTACGACACGCAGGTCTTCTGCGGGTCGAGCTTCGTGCTCGCGCCCTGGGGGGAGCTCGCCGCGAGCTCGCCCTCCTTCGAGGAGGACCTGCTCGTCTGCGACCTCGACCCCTCGGCAGAGGGCCCGCTGGTCGACCCCGTGACGCCCGAGGTCTACGACGCGCCGCTCATGACGTGGGGCGCGCTCGGCATGGGGCTCGCGGCGCTCGTGCGCGAGGCGGGCTCGATCGGCGCCTGCGTCGCCGTGACCGACGACCTCGCGAGCATGCTTTCCGCCGTGCTCGCCGTGGACGCGCTCGGGCCCACCAACGTGAGCGCCGTCGTGGCGGCGGACGGGCGGGGCTCCGACGCGCTCGCCCTCGTGCGCGCCCTGCGCCTTGCCGAGAAGGACGTGGAGCTCGTCGACCTCTCGGGCGCCCCCGACGCGGCCTCCGCGCGCGACCTCGTCGAGCTCGCCCTCGCCGCGCTCGCGCGCCGCACCGGCCGGGTCCCGCTCGGCTCGCGCGACAAGACCGGCCGCGCCCTCGAGGCCCCCGTCGCCTCGGCGAGCGCCGCGCGCATCGAGCCGTTCGCCGACGTCTACCGCACCGACCTGCTCGCGCTCGCCCGGACGCGCAACACCATCTCCCCGGTCGTCCCGCAGGGGGCGCTCGCCCGCGTGCGTGCGCCGGAGCTGGGGCCGCTCGGGCCCGACGCCGCCGACCTCGCCTCCCCGGAGACCCTTCTCGGCTTTGTGGACCTCGTGCTGTCGGGCCACCTCGAGTGGGAGCTCTCGGTCTCCGACCTCGTGGCCGAGCGCGGCCACGCCGAGACCGTCTCCGCCATCGTCGGCCGCCTGCACGACCTCGCCGCGCTGCGCCCCGCTCGCGCGCTCGGTCCCACCCTCTCATCGCGGACGCTCGAGGAGGCGCGCTGGCCGGCGGGGCTCGCCTGGCGCGACCGCCCGCGCGACGAGGGCGAGCGGCTGGGCGCGCGCATCGAGGAGCTCGTCTCCGCCCCCGGCGCCGGCTCGGGGGAGCGCGAGGCGGGGCCCGACGACGAGGCGGCCCCCGCAACCGAGCCGCCGGAGGGGGAGATTCGCGACCTCATGGGCTACCTCCGCGACTTCTCCGCCGGCGGGCCCTTCTCGGCCTTCGAGGGTGGGCGCGGCCCGGAGGGCGGCCGTCACGAGGGCGGCACCCCGCCGGCGCCCGGCCTCTGGAACGGGCCCTTCTCCGAGAACTGACGCGCGCCCGCGTTTGTGCTAGCATAGAACGGACGTTCTGATTCTGGCAGGGGGAGCATGGTCATTCTCGGCATAGACCCGGGCCTGGCCCACACGGGCTGGGGCGTCGTGGAGACGCGGGGCACCGCGTGCCGCGCGCGGGCGTACGGCTGCGTGACCACCACGGCGCGCGAGCCCATCGACCTGCGGCTCGGTCGGATCTGCCGCACGCTGGCCGAGGTGATCGAGAAGTACGGCCCCACCGAGCTCGCCATAGAGAGCATCTACTTCGGCGAGAACACCAAGTCAGCCATCGCCACGGCGCAGGCGCGCGGCGCGGCGATCGTGGCGTGCTCGGCGGCCGGCCTCACGGTGGGGGAGTACACGCCCATGCAGATCAAGCAGGCGGTCGTCGGCACCGGGGCGGCGGACAAGCACCAGGTGGCGTACATGGTGAGGAGCGTCCTCGCGCTCGACCACGAGCCGCGCCCCGACCACGCGGCGGACGCCCTCGCCGCGGCGGTCTGCCACGCCAACGTCTCCCGCACCAAGAGCCTGGGCGAGGCAAGGAGGGTCCTCACGTGATTGTCCAGCTGACCGGTACGCTCGTGGAGGTGACGCCGTCCCGCGTCGTGCTCGACGTGGGCGGCGTCGGCTACGAGCTCGGCGTCTCGTCCACCACGGCCGCCGCGCTGCCGCACGCGGGCGAGGCGGGCGTCACCGTGCTGGCGCGCATGATCGTGCGCGAGGACGCGATGGAGCTCTACGGCTTTGCCACGCGCGAGGAGCGCGCCCTCTTCGACCAGCTGCGCGCCATCTCCGGCGTGGGCCCCAAGCTCGCGCTGTCGGTGCTCTCCACGTTCTCGCCGGCGGTACTCGCGCAGGTCGTGATCGCGCAGGACGCCGCGCGCATGGCGCAGGTGCCGGGCGTAGGCCGCAAGAAGGCGAGCCGCCTGCTCGTGGAGCTCTCCGACGTCTTCTCAAGAAACGCCGAGCTCCGGGGCCTCGTGGGGCTCAGCGAGCCGGACGCGGCGCTGCCGCTTTCCGCCGCGCCCGCCGCAGGCGTGGAGGCCGACGCCACCGAGGCCCTGCTCTCGATGGGCTTCACCTCGCAGGAGGCGGAGCTCGCGCTCGAGGGGCATGACGAGGCCGGCGCCGCCACCATCGAGCAGGTGCTCGCCTACGCGCTGCGCCGCCTGGGGAGTGGTCGCTGATGTGGGAGGCAAGCGAGAAGGACCTCTTCGCCACGCCCGCCCCGGCCGCCCGCGCGGCGGGGCCGCGCGACGTCACCGGCGAGCTCACGGCCGACGACCTGGACCAGGACCGCACGCTGCGCCCGCGCTCGCTCGACGAGTACATCGGGCAGGAGCGCGTCCGCGAGAACCTGCGCGTGCTCATCCAGGCCGCGCGCGACCGCGGGGAGTCGCTCGACCACGTGATCTTCTCGGGCCCGCCGGGCCTGGGCAAGACCACGCTCGCGGGCATCGTCGCCAACGAGATGGGCGCCAAGATGCACACCACCTCCGGCCCCGCGATCGAGCGCGCCGGGGACCTCGCCGCCATCCTCACCAACCTCGAGGCGGGCGACGTGCTCTTCGTGGACGAGATCCACCGTCTCAACCACCAGATCGAGGAGATCCTCTACCCGGCGATGGAGGACTTCTTCCTGGACATCGTCATCGGCAAGGGGCCGGCCGCGCGTTCCATCAGGATCGACGTGCCGCGCTTCACGCTCGTGGGCGCCACCACGCGCACGGGCCTTCTCACCGGGCCCCTGCGCGACCGCTTTGGCATCTCGTACCGTCTGGACTACTACACCCCCGCCGAGCTCGCCGTCATCGTGACCCGCTCGGCACGCATCCTCGGCGTGGGCATAGACGAGGAGGGCGCGGCCGAGATCGCCTCGCGCTCGCGCGGCACGCCGCGCCTGGCCAACCGCCTGCTCAAGCGCGTGCGCGACTACGCGCAGGTCAAGCGCGAGGGGACCATCACCGCCGAGGTCGCCGCCGAGGCGCTCGAGTTCTTCGAGATCGACGCCCTGGGCCTGGACACCATGGACGTGCGCATCCTCACGGCGCTCTGCTCCACCTTCCGGGGGCGCCCGGTGGGCCTCACCACGGTGGCGAGCGCGGTCTCCGAGGACCCCTCCACGCTGGAGGACGTCTACGAGCCGTACCTGCTGCAGCGCGGCCTCATCGTGCGCACGCCGCAGGGCCGCCAGGCCACGCTCGCGGCCTTCGACCACCTGGGGATCGAGCCGCCCCCGGCGCGCTAGGGGCGCCGGGCGGGCGCCCACTCGCCGGCAGGGACCGTGCCGCGTCGCCCGAGGGCCGGGGGGCGCGGGCTTCAGAGAAAGGGATGCGGGATGACGGAACTTCTCGCCGTGGCGCTCGGCGGGGCGGCGGGCAGCGCGGGACGCTGGGGCCTGGGGATCGCGCTCTCGGCGCTCCTGCCCGGCCTACCTGTGGGGACCTTCGTGGCCAACGTGCTCGCCGGGCTGGTGATCGGCCTCGTGAGCGGAGCGCACGCGCTGTCCCCGCTGTCCGAGCCCCTGCGCCTGCTGCTCACGGTCGGGCTCTGCGGCGGCCTCTCCACGTTCTCGACCTTCTCCAACGAGACCCTGCAGATGATCGAGGGTGGCCAGCTCCTCGGCGCGGCGGCCAACGTCGTGCTCAACGTGGGCGTCTGCCTGCTCGCCGTCTGGGCGGGCTGGCGCCTGGCCGGCCTGCTCGCCGCCTAGCGTCGCGCCCGGCGCTTCGGGCGCCCTTCTCGTCCCGCTCGCCGCGCGTCTGGGATATGATAAGGTGCGTGAAGTCGCCAGGCCCCGGGCCTGCCGTTCCGATGCGAAGGAGAACCATGAGCCAGTTCGTCAGCGAGAAGAGCGTTTTCGTCAACCAGAACCTGGAGTCGCGCGAGGCGCTGCTCCGTTTCGTCTCCGACAAGGCCGCCGAGTTCGGCGTCACCGACAATGCTGACGCCGTCTACGACGCCTTCATGGCCCGCGAGGCCATGGGCGAGACCGGCATGACCGACGGCTTTGCCGTGCCGCACGCCAAGTCCGACGACATCAAGGACGCCGCGGTGATCGTGGTCAAGAACGCCACCCCGCTCGAGTGGCCGAGCTTTGACGAGAAGCCCGTCGACGTGGCCATCGCCCTGCTCGTCCCCGGCGGCGAGGCCGGCACCACCCACATCAAGCTCCTCTCCAAGACCGCTGTCCTCCTCATGAAGGACGAGTTCAAGAACCTCGTCCACGGCACGGACGACCCGGCCGCCATCGCCGAGGCCATCAACGCCGGCATCGAGGAGGAGTAACCGTCCGCTCGCAACTGCGGCTTCGGGCCCCGTCGGCGCGCGCCGGCGGGGCCCTCGTCATAGGGAGGCATCATGTTCAAGCAGACCAGCGACGCGCGCGTGGCCGTCTTCGTGGCCCCGGGGCTGGAGGAGATCGAGGGCCTCACGGTGGTGGACCTGCTCTTCCGCGCCGGCGTCCCGTGCGACACCGTGGCCATCACGCCCGAGCGCGAGGTGACGTCCTCGCACGAGGTGACGATCGTGTGCGACCGCTCGATCGAGGAGCCGGGCTTCTCGTTCGACGACTACGACCTGCTCGTGCTGCCGGGCGGCATCCCCGGAACGCCCAACCTGCGCGCCTGCGAGCCGCTCTGCGCGGCGCTGCGTGAGTTCGCCGCCGCCGGCCGCCCACTGGCCGCGATTTGCGCCGCGCCGTCGATCCTGGCGGAGCTCGGCCTGCTCGAGGGCCGGCGCGCCACGTCCAACCCCGGCTTCCAGCACGTGCTGGCCGAGCACGGGGCAGAGCTCGTGGCCGACGCGCCGGTCGTCGTGGACGGCAACCTGATCACGAGCCAGGGCGCGGGCACGGCGATGGCCTTTGGCCTGGAGATCGTGCGCTACTTCCTCGGCGACGAGGCCGTGGAGCGCGTGGCCGCCGGCGTCGTCCTGCGCTAGGCCCGTCCGCCGTGCGTTCTTCTCGCCTGCGCCCAATGGTCCCGACCGGAACGCACCTCCATGAGCATGTCGCGCGTAAGTCAGGGTGTGCTGGCACTGCCAAGAATTCTGAGTTACGCGATGTCGCCGCTGTGAATGGGCCCGCGTAAGTCGGGAGTCTTGTCCAAATGGACAGATTATCCGAGTTACGTGATCCTCCAGGCTCCCGGTGGCGCGCGTAAGTCGGGATTTCTGGCAATGCCGACGTGCGCCTTGTGGGGCGAGAAGGGCCGGCGGGGCGAGAGGGACCTCGGGCGGCGACCCGCATGTGACAAGCAGGTGACGCCGCCTTGACGCGCGTCGCGGCGCGTGCCATTGTCGGCGTGTCAGACACGACGGGGGAGGTAGACACGATGGAGCGCGTTCGGGCATGCGTCGTGGGGGCGACGGGCTACGCCGGGGTCGAGGTGTGCCGCCTCGTGCTCGGCCACCCCGCGCTCGAGCTCACGATGGCCACGGACCGCAAGGAGGCGGGGACGCGCCTCGACGCCGTGTACCCGTCGCTCGCGGGCGCCTGCGACCTCGTGCTCTCGCTGCCGGAGCCGGACGCCATCGCGGCTGCCGCCGACGTGGCGTTTCTCGCCGTGCCGCACACCGCGAGCCTGGCGCTCACGCCGGAGCTGCTCGGGCGCGGCGTCACCGTGATCGACCTCTCCGCGGACTACCGCCTGCACGACCCCGCCACCTACGAGGCCTGGTACGCCACGCCGCACACGAGCCCGGAGCTGCTCTCCCAGACCGTCTACGGCCTGCCGGAGCTCTTCCGCGACGGCGTGGCCGCGCTCGCCGCCCGGCGCGCGGCCGGCACCCCCGTGCTCGTGGCCGTGCCGGGCTGCTACCCCACGGCGACGGCGCTCGCCGCCGCCCCCGCGCTCGCGGCGGGCCTCGTGACCGGCGACCTCGTGATCGTGGACGCCATCTCTGGCGTCTCCGGCGCCGGCCGCAGCTGCACCGCGCGCACCCACTTCTGCCACGTCAACGAGTCCGTGGAGGCCTACGGCGTGGCCAGGCACCGCCACACGCCGGAGATCGAGCAGACGCTCTCCGAGGTGGCGGGCCGCGAGATGTCCGTCGTCTTCACGCCGCACCTCGCGCCGCTCACGCGGGGACTCCTCTCCACGGTCTACCTCGAGGCGGCGCCGGGCGTGACCGCCGAGGACGTCCAGGCCGCCTACGAGCGCTTCTTTGCGGACGAGCCTCTGGTCACGACGCTGCCCGCCGGTCAGATGCCCGCGACGGCCTCCGTCGTCGCCACCGCGCGCGCCCAGGTGGGCGTGGCGCTCGATGCCCGACGACGACGTACGATCGTCGCGTCCTGCGCGATCGACAACCTCGGGAAGGGAGCGGCCGCCCAGGCCGTCCAGTGCGCCAACGTCGTGCTGGGCCTCCCCGAGACTGCGGGGCTTCTCGCCCCGGCGCCCCTCATCTGACCCCGCCGTCACAACGGAGAAGAACCTCATGACCAACATATCCCCGCTCGCCGTCCCCGTGGCGCCCGATACGCCCGAGGCCTGCGGCTTCGTCCCCTGCGAGGGCGGCATCTGCGCCGCCGCCGGCGTGCGCGCGGCCGGCGTCTCGGCCGGCTTCCGCAGAAACCCCAACCGGCTCGACCTCGCGCTCGTCGCGGCCGACGAGCCCTGCGTGACCGCCGCGACCTTCACCACCAACCGCTTCTGCGCCGCGCCCGTCACCGTGAGCCGCGCCCACGCGGCCAACGCCCGCGCCCGCGCCGTCGTGCTCAACTCCGGCAACGCCAACGCCGCGACCGGGGGTCCCGGCCTCGCCTGCGCCGAGCGCGCCTGCGAGCGCGTGGCCGCCGAGCTCGGCTGCGACGCCGAGGACGTGCTCGTGTGCTCCACGGGCGTGATCGGCGTGCCGCTGCCGTGGGAGCCCTACGAGACGGGCGTGCCCGCCGTGGCCGCCGCGCTCGCGCCCACGGCGGCCGGCGCGCACGACGCCGCCTGCGCCGTCATGACCACGGACACCGTCGCCAAGGAGGTCGCGCTCGCGGGCGCGGTCCCGCAGGTCGCCGACGGCCCCGTGACCGTCCACGTGGGCGGCTTCGTCAAGGGCTCGGGCATGATCCAGCCCAACATGGCCACGATGCTCGCCGTGCTCGCCACCGACGCCCCGCTCACGGCCGAGGCCGCCCGCGCGGCCCTCGCCGCTGCGGTGGGGGAGAGCTTCAACAAGGTGACCGTGGACTCGGACACCTCCACCAACGACACCTGCATCCTGCTCGCCACGGGCGCCGCCGGGGGCGAGAAGATCGACCCCGCGCACCCCGCCTACCCGGTCGTGGCGGCCGCCGTGCGCGCCGCGTGCGTGGACCTGGCCCGCAAGATCGCCGCCGACGGCGAGGGCGCCTCCAAGCTCGTCACCGTCACGGTCACCGGCGCCGCCACGGACGCCGACGCGGACGCCGTGGCCCGCTCGATCGCCAACTCGCCGCTCGTGAAGACGGCCATCTTCGGCCACGACGCCAACTGGGGGCGCGTGGCGATGGCGGCCGGCAAGTGCGGCGTCGCCTTCGACCAGAGCCACGTGGACATCGACTTCCTCGGCGTGCCGGTCTGCCGCGCCGGCCTCACGGTGCCGATGGACGAGGACGACATGCTCCGCCGCTTCGAGGCGCCGGAGGTCACGATCACCGTCGACCTGGGCATGGGGGAGGCGTCCACCCGCGTGTGGACCTGCGACCTCACCCACGACTACGTCACGATCAACGGCGACTACCGGACGTAGCCGTCCACCGTCGGCCCGGGGCGGGGAAGCCCCGGCGCTCGAACAGCTTGGCCAAGAGCGGACCAAGAACTCGCGGCGGGACTTCCCCGTCCCGGGCCGACGGCTGCGACCCCACGTTCTTCTCGCCAGCAAATCAAAGGAGCAACCATGAAGCAGCGTGACCGGCAGCAGCGCGACGCCGCGGCCCTGAAGGTCGACGTGCTGAACGAGGCCCTGCCGTGGATCCACCGGATGGCGGGCAAGACCTTCGTCATCAAGTACGGCGGCTCGGCGATGGAGGACCCCGCGCTCTGCCGCCAGGTGGTGGCCGACATCGAGATGCTCAAGCTGCTCGGCATCCGCATCGTGCTCGTCCACGGCGGCGGCAAGGCCATCAGCGCGCACGTCAAGGCGCTGGGCCTGCCCGTGCAGTTCAAGGGCGGTCTGCGCGTGACCGACGACGCCACGATGGAGGCCGTGCGCGAGGTGCTCGTGGGCAAGGTCAACCAGGACCTGGTCTGGGCCCTCAACGAGTACGGCCACAACGCGGTGGGCATCTCGGGCGCGGACGGCAAGACCCTCAAGGCCGAGCCCATCGACCCCGAGCTCGGGCGCGTGGGCCGCATCCGCGAGGTGGACCCGAGCCTCATCGAGACCATCCTCGAAGACGGCTACATCCCCGTGGTGGCCACGGTGGGCTGTGCGCCGGACGGCTTCTTCAACATCAACGCCGACGTGGCGGCCGGCAAGATCGCCGAGGCGCTCGCGGCCGACAAGCTCATCTACCTCACCGACGTGGACGGCCTGCTCGCGGACGTGAGCGACGAGGACTCCCTCATCCAGACGCTCACGCGCGCCGAGACCCACGAGCTGCTGGAGTCCGGCACGCTCGACGGCGGCATGCTGCCCAAGATCCGCTCGATCGCGGAGGCCCTCGACGGGGGCGTCTCCGAGGTCGTCATCCTGAACGGCACCTTCCCGCACTCGTTGCTTCTTGAGATCTTCACGGACGCCGGCTGCGGTACCATGTTCACCAGAGACTAGCCGCCGCGCGCCCGCGCGGCGCGCCGCCAGGCGAAGGGAGACGCACCCATGTCCGCAGACGAGAAGAACGACCAGCTTTCCGCCGTCGCTCCCGAGGAACGGGACCTCGACGACGCCTTTGTGATGCACACCTACGGCCGCCTGCCCGTGGAGTTCGTGAGCGGGCACGGCGCCGTGCTCGTGGACGCTGCGGGCCGCGAGTACCTGGACCTGCTCGGCGGCATCGGCTGCGCGAGCCTGGGCTACGCCCACCCGGCCGTGGTCGAGGCCCTGCGCGAGCAGGCGGGCCGCGTCTGGCAGACGGGCAACTACTTCTACGCCGAGAGCCGCGGCGAGCTGGCGGCGGCGCTCTCGTCGCTGCTCTCCACCACGACCGACGAGGGCGGCCACGAGATGGGCTCCACCGGCACGCGCTGGAAGACCTTCTTCGCCAACTCCGGCGCGGAGGCCAACGAGGGCGCCATCAAGCTGGCGCGCCGCTGGGGCGAGACGCACCTCGACGGCGCGAGCACCATCGTGACCGCCCGCAAGAGCTTCCACGGCCGCACGCTGGCCACGCTCGCGGCGACCGGCCAGGACAAGTTCCACCGCAGCTTCCGGCCGCTGCCCGAGGGCTTCGTCTCGGTGCCGCTGAACGACATCTACACCCTGCGCGAGCGCGTGGAGCGCGGCGGGATCTGCGCCGTCATGCTCGAGTGCGTGCAGGGCGAGGGCGGCGTGTGGAACGCCAACTACGACTACCTGCGCGACGTGCGCGAGCTCTGCAACGAGAAGGGCCTCCTGCTGATCTGCGACGAGGTCCAGACCGGCTTCTACCGCTGCGGCTCGCCCTTCTGCTTCCAGCGCTCCGAGATCGAGCCCGACGTGGTGGCCATGGCCAAGGGCATCGCGGCCGGCTTCCCGATGGGCGCGGTCGCCGCACGTGCCGAGGTGGCCGACCTCATGCAGCCCGGCGACCACGGCTCCACCTTCGGCGGCAACCCGCTCGCCTGCGCGGTGGGACTCGCCTGCGTCCGGACGCTCGTCGACGGGGAGACGGGCGAGCACGTGCTCTCCGTCGGGCGCCACCTGCGCCACCGCCTCACCGCGATGGAGCACGTGGAGGAGGTGCGCGGCCACGGCCTCATGCGCGGCGCCCAGCTCGACGTGCCGATCGCGGCGCAGGTCGTGGAGGAGGGCCTGGCCGAGGGCCTCGTCCTCAACCACATCGGCGACTCCGTCCTGCGCTTCCTGCCGCCGCTCGTGATCACGCGCGAGCAGGTTGACGAGGCCTGCGACCGCCTCGAGGCCCTCATCGCCCGCCTGGCGTAGGGCCGCGCGGGGAGGTTCTTCTCGCCCCCATATGTGTGGAAAATCCCGACTTGCGCGCGCCCGGTGCGTCGCGCAGGTCGGGATTGTTGTCCGTATGGTCACGTTTCCCGATTTACGTGTGCTGACGACCACCGGCCCGATCGCGCAACTCGGGAATTGTGGCCGCGAGAGCCGCGCCTGTGGACGCCGTGTGGATTCGACGCCTCCCGTCTGCGGGCGTCCCGTGCCGTGGCCTTCTCTGTCGCCGCTATCCGCCGCAGGTCAGCGAGGTGCCGTCAGCCTGATGGACGCTGGCGGCAAGCTGACGGAGAGGCATGTGAGAGATTGGTGCACGCGGTCTCGGCCATGCTCTTCCACGAGGAGGGGCCATGGACGAGAAGAGACTGTGCCTGGCGCACGACGACTCCCTGAGGATGCTTCGCTACGCCCGACGTCGCGACGATCTGATGCTTGCGCCGGCGTCGGCGCAGGTGCTGCGAGGCTGCGACGGGGCGGTCGATCCCGCCGCGCTCGGGGCCGCGCTGCCCGGAGAGCTCTTCTCGCCCAGCCCACAGCGCCTCGTTCACCTGCGCTTTGACGATGACGCCGCCCGGAGCAGATGCTCGCGCGTGCACGCCTCCCCGGGACTGCTGCGGCTGCCGGACGACGCCTATCTCGAGGTGCTCACCGCCGCCGGCGACCCGCTCTGTGTCTGCGGGGGCACGGTCACGCACGTGCTGGTGGAGGCGGGACCGCTCTCCCTGCTGAGCGCGGCGGTGACGCTCGGCCGAGCGGTGGGGCGGGGCCAGCTGTCACGTGATGCGGCGCTCGTGCGTCTCACGGGATTTGCGATGGAGCTCTGCGGCCGCTATGCGCGCGACCCCAGCGCGCCGCTCGTGGGCGACGTCGCCCACGACATCGAGCCGGTCTCGTCCGTCCAGGAGCTCAGGGCGTTTCTCGACGAGCCGACGGGTCTGCACGGCGTCGAGCTCGCGCGCATGGCGGCGTCGTATGCCAACGACGGCTCGGGCTCGACGATGGAGACCTGCTGGTACGGCGTGTTCTGCCTGCCTCCCCGCCTCGGGGGCGCCCATCTGGCGCGTCCCCTCCAGAACGTCCCGCTCGACTGGCCCGACGGGGTCGCCGGTCTGGTCAGCCACGGGCGCATGCGTCCCGACTTCCACTGGCCACAGTACGAGACCGCCTGCGAGCACCAGGGCGGCGACCACACGAGCGAACGGGCGCTCGAGGAGGACAGCCGCCGGGCGCGGGACTACGAGCTCTGCCACATCCACTATCTGCCCCTCACCAAGCGGGACGCGGGGGACGTCGACGCGGTCACGGTACTTCTCGCCCAGCTGCTCTCCATCATCGCGCCCTACGAGGCGCCGGCTTTCGGGCGACGGGCCCGGCGGGTGCTGGGCGATCCTAACATTCGCGCGGCGCGCACGGTCCTTCTCGCCCAGCTTCTGCCGCCGCGTCTGAGATGGGGAGATGCTGATGCGTAACTCGGGATTCTTGGGCGCGACCAGAAATCCCGACTTGCGCGCGCCCGGCGCGTCGCGCAAGTCGGGATTGTTGTCCGTATGGTCACGTTTCCCGATTTACGTGTGCTGACGACCACCGGCCCGATCGCGCAACTCGGGAATTGTGGC
>NZ_JACJJK010000057.1 GCF_016899935.1 Olsenella uli | reverse complement strand
CAATGAATTTTTATAAGGATTTTCGGCAAATGTCAAAGAAAGTTTTGGTGCTTGCGGGCGGTTTTTCCGCCGAAAGGGAGGTCAGCCTGATAAGCGGCCGCGGCGCGGCGGAAGCCCTGCGCAAATGCGGCTATGAGGTTGTTGAGCACGATCTGACGGATGTTTCCGCTTTTCTCGACCTGCTGGCGACAAACAGGCCGGACGTCGTTTTTAACGCCCTGCACGGCAACTGGGGCGAAGACGGGGAAATCCAGGGGCTGCTC
>NZ_JACJJK010000056.1 GCF_016899935.1 Olsenella uli | reverse complement strand
ATCGTGAATGGTGCACGGCTCCAGCAATGGGTTACCACGTTGCATAGTGAAACGGTCTACATAGGTGACATTGTTGCTTAACTGGCTATAAGTAGGTCGTTGCGTTTTAGCAGTATAACTCAACTGTGTCCGGACAGAACCTAGTTTTCTTGAAAAAGAAAGATTAGGAAACCAGTTTCCATACATACGGCTCTGTTCATCCATGTGCACACCATCCTTATAATAATCAAAAGTTACATGCTCATATCTTACACCCAATGAAA
>NZ_JACJJK010000055.1 GCF_016899935.1 Olsenella uli | reverse complement strand
GACCAACGCCCACCACGAGCCGCTCAATTTCTTCACCGTTTACCGTCCCGAGGGCGAGCGGACGATAATTCCCAGCACGTGGCACCAGACCGGCATATCATTCTGGGGACGCGCCGGCGACTTCCGTTATGAGGTTCAGTTCACCGGAGGGCTTGACGCCATGATGTTCGACCGCACGTATTGGATAGGCAAGGGAGCCCAGAGCCCATGGGAGTTTGAGGTTGCCAACAAGTTCGGACTGCTTGCACGTATCGACAACTACAC
>NZ_JACJJK010000054.1 GCF_016899935.1 Olsenella uli | reverse complement strand
GCATATGAGAGATTTTGTATTGAAGCCGTTAAGTGAAATCGCCCCCAATGTGCGGCATCCTATTTACAAAAAAACAATTTCCCAGCTTCTGAAGGAACTGGGGTAAGGTTCGGAGTAAAATATAAGTCCGGGACAGACTGATTTTTCAACGCCTGTCCCGGACTTGTACTGTTTATCTTATAGTTACTTAAGCTGAATGGTAAAGGCCTCTCCCACAGGCTGATAATCATTGCTCATCTTTCCGCTGGTCTCCGGGAATTTTAC
>NZ_JACJJK010000053.1 GCF_016899935.1 Olsenella uli | reverse complement strand
GCGAATCCTCGATGTGTACACCGAAGCGTGCGTTCTGTTCGAAGTTGGGGTCAGAGAGCATAACGGTCCACTGACTTTCAGGAAATTCCTGCTTCAGGCGGTTGAGGAATGTCTGCTCCATGGCAGTATCATTACGCCGTGAATATAGCAGGAATAGGTGGTAGTAGGCGTCATCAAGGTGCTCATAATCCTTATAGTTGTCGGTAAGTCGGCGCAAATTCTTTTCGCTTAGCGCAAGGTTGTCGAGCTTGTCCTTGAATATTAC
>NZ_JACJJK010000052.1 GCF_016899935.1 Olsenella uli | reverse complement strand
GAAATGACAGCCCAACAGGAAGCGGCCCAGGAATTATACGAAACGATGTTGCTCTCGACAGCGCAAGTAATGTTCATAGACAGCATAGTGGTTGACTCGGCAGATTTCATAAGCCGGATACCGCTCAACCGCGAGTCGGGCCGTATCGGCACCACTGCCGGCATTACAGGTGACACGGGACTGGCTGGCGGCGCTGCTTATATCAATGAATTCGGAAACAGGATATACTTCTCAACAGTAGGTAATGACGGGCGTTACGCCTTAT
>NZ_JACJJK010000051.1 GCF_016899935.1 Olsenella uli | reverse complement strand
TATGGAATCAGTGTAGAGAGAGTGATAGCGTGGGTACGTGAAAGCCAAATCACCACTTCCGTTGTGGGCAGCGTGGTGCTGATTGATGACGGGAGCGTGTGCGAATTGGTAGAGAAAGAAAAACGGTTGACGCACCTGAAAACCAATTACGAGCAACTTTGCGCGAAGTTTGAGCAGCGCATCGAGGCGGAACTGCGTGCAGACGAAGATGCCGGACTCAAGATGCGTCTTCTGGATGATTTCCTCCCCGTTCTGCACCGACTAC
>NZ_JACJJK010000050.1 GCF_016899935.1 Olsenella uli | reverse complement strand
ATACTTTAGTTGGACATGAACGTATGTCCACACAAGATTTGCTCCTTGCTATTGGCGAGGCTGTAGCCAAAGGAGAAACTGAATTTGAAATACATGCTTCTGGTCAGCATGATATTGGCGGTCCATTATGGCATCCAGAAGGAAAGAAATTATTTTTCCATGTAACAAACGCTGGTCAGCGTGTCGGTTGCATGTGTCTTGATAATACAGAAATTGTTGTAGATGAATCTTCATCTGCCGATGTTGGTTGGCTTAATGCTGGCGG
>NZ_JACJJK010000049.1 GCF_016899935.1 Olsenella uli | reverse complement strand
GAATAACCCTGGGTGAAGTCGAAGCAGTCATCATCGCAATTGACAACAAGCAGGTTGCTTACGTTCACAGAGCCTCCGAAGAACTCTATACCGTCATCTGCGCCCTCGGCAATGTAAATGTTCTCGATGGTTGTTCCTGCGCCTACGCCGTTAAGGGTAAGTCCGTTGTGCTCGATGTCGGCACTTGAGCGGGCGCCCGAGTAGAGGATACTTACGTAAGTGAGAACACCTGAGTTGTCGTTGTTCTGGTCGCCACCGTAGGGAAC
>NZ_JACJJK010000004.1 GCF_016899935.1 Olsenella uli | reverse complement strand
GCGCTGGCCCGTCCGTGCGCGGGGATTAACTATACGCGCCCGGCCCCGATCGGGGCCCGGGAATCGGGGGCTCCACGATTCGCACACATTTGGGGCACTTCAGGTCAGAGCCCACTCGGCGATGAGGAATATGTCCCCCGGTTCGGAGGCCCAGAAGCTCGCGTCCTCCACGGGCTTCTCGCCGCTCCATCCCGCAAAGGCGAACGTGACGCCGGCATTGTGCGCGCATCGCGCGTCGTATTCCGAGTCACCTATATAGATGGTCTCCTCCGGCTTCGCGCCCGTCCGCTCCAGATAGGTCAGCAGCGGAGCCGGGCTCGGCTTGGGCTCCGGGGCGTCCTCCGCGAACACCCGCTCGTCGACGCACTCCTCCAGGCCGAGCGGCACGATCGCGGACTCGTACTCGTCCCTCCTGCGGGAGGTGACGACGCCGACCTGATGTCCCGCCCCCTTCAGGGCCAGAAGGAGGCTCCTCACGCCAGGAAAGGCCTCGGGCTTCTCGCCCCGCGCCACGATGATCTGGTCCCAGCGCTCGAGGGCGCCCGGCCTCCGGATGCCCAGACGCTCGAGCGCGACCTTTCCGGGAATGCCGCATGCGAACGCAAGGTCCTCCAGGTCCTCCTCCTCGCCCGTCTCCTCGAACACGAGGTCCTGGAGCGCCCTCAGCGAGATGCCGTTGGTGTCCGCCAGCGTCCCGTCAACGTCGAATACCACGTGCCTGAACCCTGCCATGGAATCTCCTTCCCTCTCGGCCTCCCTGTCTCTAAGAGCAAGGATGGCAAGACGGCAGGCGCGGGGCCATGGGCATTCGTGCCACTAGGTATCGGGTTCGCGCCACTTTGCGCGGTAGGCGGACGGCGTGACGCCCATCATCTTCTTGAACGCCTGGCCAAACTGCGCCGCAGACGAGAACCCGCAGGCCAGGGCGATGGACTCGACCGTCCGCGAGGTATGGGCGAGCAGCCGGCAGGACTGCCGGACGCGATACTCCCTGACGTAGTGCGCCGGGCCCATGCCCACGTAGTCCCGGAAGGAGCGGAAGCAGTCGCGCACGCTCGTGCAGGCGGCAGCGGCGATGTCGGCCGCCTCTATGGGCTCGGCGTAGTGGTCGTGCACGAAGGAGCGCATCTGCTCGAAGCACAGGTCGCGGTGGGTGGGGTGCTGGGCCGGGGAGGCCTCCATCAGGGGCCTGGCGCGCTCGAGCGCGAGGGCCCAGACGTCCGACAGCGCGGAGCGCAGGCGCAGCTCGTAGGCGGGGTCGTCCTTCTCGCCCAGCTCGAAGGAGCGGCGCACGAGCTCGATGGCGGGTGCGTCCTCCGCGCGGGCCGGGTCCCACGAGATGACCTCCACCTGCCGGGCCTCCACGAGCGGACGGACGAAGCGCCGCGCGATCAGCCCGCCCACGTCCTCGAGCAGCGCGGGGCGGAAGATGTGGCACAGCTGCACCGTCGCGCGCTCCTCGTCCACGGCGCGCGTCATGTGGTACACCCCGGCGTTGACGAAGCCGGCGGACCCCTCGCGAAAGACCAGCCGCTCGCGCAGGGTCCGGTACTCGAGGGCGCCGCTCTCCACGTAGAAGAGCTCCACCTCCTAGTGCCAGTGCCACGTGCATGTCCGGTTTGGGCAGCGGTCGAGCTCGACGTACTCGAGGACGTGGGGCCAGGCCTCGGAGATCTCCTCGATGAGCTCCTCGTGCCCGTCCCGGCGCAGGGTTATGTCATGCGCGACGCGCACGGCGGGCGGCTCAGAGGCCGCGACGGACCAGGGCGCAGGCCGCCTCGAGCAGCGCGTCGCGCTCCTGGGCGGAGGGCGCCTCGGCGTAGACCCTCACCATGGGGCTCGTGCGGGACGGCCGGATGAGCACCCAGGAGTCGTCGTCGAACTGGAGGCGCAGGCCGTCCGCGTGGGACACCTCGACGGGCGCCCTTCTCGCCAGGTCGCAGGGGTTCAGCCCCGGCAGCACGTTGCGGAACGCCTGGCTCGCCGCCGGGTCGAGCCTCAGGTCGCGGCGCGCGTACCACATGGCGCCGATGGAGCCCTCGAGCTCCCGCGCCATCTGCGAGACCGTCTTGCCCGCGCGCGCCAGCATCTCGACGGCGAGCAGGCAGACGAGCAGGCCGTCGCGCTCCCTCAGGTGCGCGGGCACGCAGACGCCGCCGTACTCCTCGACCCCCATGATCACGTCGGGCTCGAGCATCTCCCGGTAGACGCGCGTGAAGCCGACGGGGACCGAGGTGGTCTCGCACCCCAGTCGGCTCGCCTCGCGCTCGATGCACGCCGAGCAGGTCAGCGTCCGCACGACGCGGCCGTGGGCGCCGTGCCCCATCACGAGGTTGCCCAGGACCAGCGGGACGAGGACGCGCGCCGGCAGGAGGTTGCCCGCCTCGTCCACGACCGCCGCCCGGTCGGCGTCGCCGTCCAGCAGCAGCCCGATGTCGGCGCCGTGCGCCACGACCGCCTGCTCGCACGAGTCCGCCCACGGGTCGCGCGGGTCGGGATGGATGCCGCCGAAGTCCTCGCGCGGCTCCACGTGAATCTCGACGACCTCGCACCCGAGGTCGGAGAGCAGGCCCGCGAGGTGGCCCGTGCCCGCGCCGAACATCGCGTCGACCACGACCTTGGGACGCGCGGCCTCGATGGAGGGGCGGTCGACCCAGGCGGCGAGCGAGGCGAGGTAGCCGCTCACGAGGTCAACCTCCTCGAACGCGCCGCGCGCGGCGGTGGGGGCGAGCGAGACGGCCTGCTCGACCTCGTCGAGCAGCTCCGGGGAGATCGGGCCGCCGTCGGCGCCGCGCACGACCACGCCGCCGTACTCGCAGGAGCGCTCGCTCGCCGTCAGGACCACGGCGCCCACGGCCCGCTCGTCGCGGGCACACGTCCAGGCGACGGCCGGGGTCGGGACCGCACGGTCCGACATCTTGACCTCGAGGCCGTACGACGCGAGCACGCCGGAGACGAGCCGGGCGTTCTCCCGCGCGTCGTGGCGCGTGTCAAAGCCCACGTAGACGGTCGCCCCGGGCCACGCGTTGGCCCAGACCAGCCCGAGCGCGTCGGCGATGCGGGCGACGTTCTCCTCCGAGAAGGTGTCGTCGAAGCGGGCGTGCCAGCCGTCGACGCCAAAGCGAAGTATGTCCGCCCTCTTATCCAAGACGAGCGGCGCCCTCCGGGCCGAACGCCTCGAGGAAGGCGTCCCGCTGGGACGGGTCCTCGAGCGCCATCCGGGCGTTGACGGCCGCCCACGCGGCGGGCGTGCCCGTGTCACACCCCTCGGCCGGGTCGACGACGAGCGCGTACATCTCCTCCTCGGCGAGCAGGCGCTCCATGGCGTCGGTCAGCTGAATCTCGTTGCCGGCGCCGGGCTCCTGCGTGGCAAGCAGCTCCATCACGCGCGGCGAGAGCAGGTAGCGCCCGACGATGAACAGGTGCGAGGGGGCATCCTCGGGACGGGGCTTCTCGACCAGGCCCGTCACCTTCCAGACCGCGCCCTCCTGCTCGTCTGCGGCGTCGGTGCCGGGGAGGCAGCCGACGCACTCGCCGGCGATGATGCCGTAGCGGCTCACCTGGTCGGCGGGGACGGGGGCGACGGCGATGACCGAGGCGCCGCCGTGGGCGCGCGAGACCTCCTCCATGCGGACGCACATCTGGCGCCCCGGGACGAAGTAGTCGCCGAGAAGGACGAAGAAGGGCTCCCCGTCGATCTTCTCGGCAGCCTGGAGGACGGCGTGTCCGAGCCCGCGCGCCACGTCCTGGTAGACGAAGGACACCGGCAGCGAGGAGGCCGTGTGAACGCGCTCGGCCTCGGCGGCCTTGCCGCGCTCGCGCAGCATGGACTCGAAGCCCTCGTCTACCGAGAAGTACTGCTCGATCTGGGGCTTCTCGTGGGAGTTGACGATCACGACGCCGTCGACGCCCGCAGGCTCGAGGGCCTCCTCGACGACGTACTGGATGACGGGCTTGTCGATGACGGGGAGCAGCTCCTTGGGGGAGCACTTGGTGGCGGGGAGAAAGCGGGTTCCGAGGCCGGCGGCAGGAATGATTGCCTTCATGGTCTTCCCTTCGGGTCGTGTGTGCGTGCGCTGCCGTCAAATGCCCGGCGGCACTCACAACATACCCCAAGCCCCGCGCTTCATACAGGGCCCGTCCTGTCAGCGGCTGTCGTGCGCCAGTAAGGGGAGGCGCTACTCCGGGACGACGATGCCCTGGCGCTCGAGATAGCTGATCAGGCGACCCATGGTCTCGGCGGAGAGGACGTGCTCCATGAGGCAGGCCTCGGAGTCGGCGGTCTCGGGCTCGACCCCGAGGTCGGACTCCAGGAAGGTGCGCAGGGCGCGGTGGGCGCGCCACACGAGCGCCGCGTACTTCTCGCCCTCCGGCGTGAGCGTGACGCGGCCGTAGCGGCTCTGCTCGACCATGCCCGCCTCCTTGAGCGTGGAGAGAGCCTTGTTGACGCTCGCCTTGGAGACGCCGAGCCGCTCGGCGACGTCGACGGAGCGGACGGAGGCTCCTGCGGCGTCCTCGCGGGAGATGCGGTAGATCGCCTCGAGGTAGTCCTCGCCCGCGCGGCTGAGGGCGTGGTCGTCCCGTCGCTCGGAGTTGCCCATCGTCCTACTCCTCCTCGTCGGGAAGGTCCGTGCGCCTGATGCGCGCGCCGAGCGAGGCGAGCTTCTCGACGAAGCCCTCGTAGCCCCGGTCGATGTGGTGAATCTGGGAGACCGTGGTGATGCCGTCCGCGACGAGGCCCGCCATGACGAGGGCGGCGCCGCCGCGCAGGTCGGGCGACTTCACCTGGGTGCCGGAGAACCCGTCGACGCCGTGGACGATGGCGTGGTGCCCCTCGATCGCGATGTCGGCGCCCATGCGCGTGAGCTCGCTCGCGAGCATGAAGCGGTTCTCGAAGATGTTCTCGGTGATGACGCAGCTCCCCTTGGCGAGGGCGAGCAGCGTCATGGTCTGCGCCTGCATGTCCGTGGGGAAGCCCGGGAAGGGCAGCGTCTGGATGTCCGTGGGGACGAGCGGGCGGTCGCGCCAGGCGCGGCACCAGTTGGTCCCGCGCTCGATCGAGATGCCCATCTGCTCGTACTTCTTGAGCACGAGGCCCAGGTGCAGCGGCGCGAAGCCGCGCACGGTGACCGGCTCGCCCGTGAGGCCGCCGATGGCGAGGAACGTCCCCGCCTCGATGCGGTCCCCCACCACGCGGTGGGTGACCGGGTGGAGCTCGGAGACGCCCTCGATCTCAATCACGGGGGAGCCCGCGCCGGAGATCTTGGCGCCCATCTCGTTGAGGAGGTTGGCGAGGTCGACGATCTCGGGCTCGCGGGCGGCGTTGTCGATCGTGGTGACGCCCTTGGCGAAGACCGAGGCCATCATCAGGTTCTCCGTGGCGCCCACGCTGGCGAAGTTGAGCGTCACCGTGTTGCCGACGAGCCCGTGCGGCGCGCTCGCGTGGATGTTGCCGTGCTTGACCGCAAACTCGACGCCGAGCGCCTCGAGGCCGAGGATGTGCATGTCGATGCTGCGCGCGCCGATGTTGCAGCCGCCCGGCATGGCCACGATCGCGCGGCCGAAGCGCGAGAGCAGCGGGCCGAGGACCGCCGTGGAGGCGCGCATCTGCGCGACCAGGTGATAGGGGGTCTCCCAGGAGTCGACGCCCCCGGTGTCGATCCGGAGCTCGTGCTCGTTGACGACCTCGATCCGGGCGCCGATGTTCTTGAGGACCTTGCCCATCACGTGCACGTCCGCGATGTTGGGGACGTTGGTGAGCGTGGTGACGCCGGGCGCCATGATGGTGGCGGCCATGAGCTTGAGCGCCGAGTTCTTGGCGCCCTCGACGCTCACCTCGCCCGTGATGCGGTGACCGCCCTCGATCTGAATGACTTCCATGCGTCCTCCGTGCTCAGCTGCTACGCGGCGCCCCCCGCCGCATGCTTGAGCAGGAGGTTGCACCACCGGATCTTCTTCTCATAGTATGCCGCACGATGGTCGCCCTCGCCAATCCCGTCGAGGGCCTCAATCGCCTCGTCACGCGTACGGCGCACGACGTCGGGGTCGATGTCGTCGGTGCGGCGGGCGTGGTCGGCGAGAATGATGACGCCGTCGTTGTCGATCTCGGCGTAGCCGCCGGAGACGACGACGTCGTACTCGTGCCCGCCGTCCTCCTGCCGGGTGCGCATGCGCACCACGCCGTCGCCGAGCGCCACGATCTCCGGCGCGTGGCCGGGCCAGATCCCGAGCTCGCCCGCGTAGGTGACGAGCACGAGGTTGGCGACCGGCCCGTCGAAGAGCAGCCGGTCGGGGCGCACGAACTGGCAGTTGAGCTCGGCCATGGGCCTACTCCCCGCCCTTCTCGGCCGACGCCGCCATCTCGGCCGCGCGACGGCGCACGTCGTCGATCGTGCCGGCGAAGCGGAACGCCTGCTCGGGCAGGTCGTCGCACTTGCCGTCGACGATCTCGGCGAAGGAGCGGACGGTGTCCTCGACCGTGACGTAGGTGCCGGGGTTGCCCGTGAACTTCTCGGCCACGTGGAAGGACTGCGAGAGGAACTGCTGGATCTTGCGGGCGCGCGCGACGACGTGCTGCTGCTCCTCGGAGAGCTCGTCCATGCCGAGAATGGCGATGATGTCCTGGAGGTCGGAGTACTCCTGGAGGGTCTCCTGCACGGCGATGGCCACGCGGTAGTGCTCCTCGCCCACGATCGCGGGGTCGAGCGCGGAGCTCGAGCTCGCCAGCGGGTCCACGGCCGGGTAGATGCCCAGGTCCGTGATCGCGCGGGAGAGAACCGTCGTGGCGTCGAGGTGCGTGAACGTGGTGGCCGGCGCCGGGTCGGTGAGGTCGTCGGCGGGGACGTAGACTGCCTGGACCGAGGTGATCGAGCCCTCCTTGGTGGAGGTGATGCGCTCCTGGAGCTCGCCCATCTCGGTGGCCAGCGTGGGCTGGTAGCCAACGGCGGAGGGCATGCGGCCGAGAAGGGCCGAGACCTCGGAGCCCGCCTGGGAGAAGCGGAAGATGTTGTCGATGAACAGGAGCACGTCCTGACCCTGGTCACGGAAGAACTCGGCCGTGGTGAGGCCGGCGAGCGCCACGCGCATGCGGGCTCCGGGCGGCTCGTTCATCTGGCCGTAGACCAGGCAGGTCTTGTCGATGACGCCGGACTCGCTCATCTCGAGGTAGAGGTCGGTGCCCTCGCGGGTGCGCTCGCCGACGCCGGTGAAGACCGAGGTGCCGCCGTGCTGCTGGGCGAGGTTGTTGATGAGCTCCTGGATGAGGACCGTCTTGCCGACGCCCGCGCCGCCGAAGAGACCCGTCTTGCCGCCGCGGACGTAGGGCTCGAGAAGGTCGATGGCCTTGATGCCCGTCTCGAAGATCTCCGTGGTGGTGGTGAGCTCGTCGAAGGCGGGCGCGGGGTGGTGGATCGGGTAGTACTGCACGTCCTCGGGGACCTCGCCGCCGTCGACGGGCTGGCCCATGACGTTCCAGACGCGGCCCAGGGTGGAGGGGCCGACCGGCATCATCATGGGGTGACCGGTGTCGCGGACCTTGAGGCCGCGGGTGAGGCCGTCCGTGGAGGACATGGCCACCGTGCGGACGACGCCGCCCGGCAGCTGCGACTCGACCTCGAGCACCGTGCTCACGTGGCCGACGGGGGTGTCGCCCTCGACGACGAGCGCGGTGTAGATGCCCGGCACCTGGCCGTCGAACTTGACGTCGACGACCGGGCCGACGATGCGGACGATCGAGCCCACGCCGACGGTGCGGTTGAGCTTGTGGTACGCGGCCTCCTCGAGGGCGGTGCGCGTCTCGTGGTTCTTCTCTGCCATCAGTTGTCCTCCAATGCGGAAGCGCCGCCGATGATCTCGTTGAGCTCGGTGGTGATGGAGCCCTGGCGGACTCGGTTGTACGTGCGCTCGAGCGTGCCCAGGACCTCCCGGGCGTTGTCGGTCGCGGACTGCATGGCGCGGCGGCGCGCCCCGTGCTCCGCGGCCGCCGAGTCGAGCAGCGCGTGGAAGATGACCGTGCGGAAGTAGGCGGGCATGAGCTTGCCCAGGACCTCCTCGGCCGAGGGGTCGAAGGCGAAGTCGGTGTAGGCGTGGCCCTCGACCTTGCTGAGCGCCTCGCGCTCGCGCGGCTTGTTGGGCATCGTGAGCTGCTCCTTGGTGATGGGCAGGAGCTGCTCCACCACCTGGGTCTGCTCCACGCGGTTCTTGGCGTGCCAGTAGTAGAGCACGACGCGGTCGATCTCGCCGGTGGCGTAGCCGCGCATCACGTAGGAGGCGATGCGGTCGGCCTCGTCCTGGTTGGGCTCCGAGGAGATGCCGACGAACGACATCACGGGCGCCATCTTGCGGTACGTGAAGTACTCGGTGGGCTTGCGGCCGCACGTGATGACCGAGGACTCGACGCCGCGGGCGCGCAGGCGCCGCATCTCGCTTTCCACGGCGCGCTGCTGCACGATGTTGAAGCCGCCCGCGAGGCCCTTGTCGGAGGCCACGAGGATGAACAGCACGTGCTTCTCCTCCGTGCGCTGCGCGAGGAGCGGCTGGCCGGACGAGAAGCCCGCCTCGGCGACGTTGGCGAGCATGCGCGTGATCGCGTTCTTGTACGGCTCCGCCTCCTCGGCGCGCTGGAGCGCCCGGTGGATCCGCGCTGTGGAGATCATCTCCATCGTGCGCGTGATCTGCATCGTGCTCCGGATGGAGCTCATGCGCCGCTGTATCTCACGAAGGCTGGCCATGGTCTACTTCCCCTGACCGTCCAGCGGCTCGTGGCCGCCCTCGGGCGGCGCGGCGACGGTGTCCTCGGCGGCCTGCTCCACGTCTTCGAGGCGCTTGCGGTTGGGGTGCTCGGCAAGGAAGAGCTTCTTGTAGCGGGCGATGCGGCCGCGCAGGCGCGAGGCCGTGGCGTCGTCGATCTTGCCCTTCATGACCGAGGAGCGCAGCTTGGGGCAGTGCTCGGACATGTACTTGGCGAGCCCGTCGCGGAAGAGCGTCACGTTCTCGAGGTCGATGTCGTCGAGGAAGTCCTCCTTGGCGGCAAAGATCGCGATGACCTGGTCGCGGACGTCGAGCGCCGAGAAGCGCTGCTGCTTGAGCATCTCCATGACGTGGGCGCCGTGGTTGAGCTGGTACTGCGTCGTGGCGTCGAGGTCGGAGCCGAACTGCGAGAAGGCCTGCTTCTCGCGGTAGGCCGCCAGGTCCAGGCGCAGCGTGCCCACGACCTGCTTCATGGCCTTGATCTGGGCGTCGCCGCCCACGCGCGAGACGGAGATGCCCACGTCGACGGCGGGGCGCTGGCCCTGGAAGAAGAGGTTGGACTGCAGGTAGATCTGGCCGTCCGTGATGGAGATCACGTTCGTGGGGATGTAGGCGGAGACGTCGCCCTCCTGCGTCTCGATGATCGGGAGCGCCGTGAGCGAGCCGCCGCCGTTGGCGTCGGAGAGCTTGCAGGCGCGCTCGAGCAAGCGGCTGTGCAGGTAGAAGATGTCGCCGGGGTAGGCCTCGCGTCCGGGCGGACGGTGCAGCGTCAGCGACATCTGACGGTAGGCGACGGCCTGCTTGGAGAGGTCGTCGTAGACCACCAGGACGTGGCCGCCGGGGTGCTCGGCGTCGGCGGGGTTGCCGTGCTCGTCGTTGTACATGAAGTACTCGCCGATCGCGGCGCCGGCCATCGGCGCGATGTACTGCATCGGCGCGGACTCGGCGGCCGTGGCGGAGACGATGACGGTCTTGTCCAGGACGCCGTGCTGCGCGAGCGACTCGCGGATGCCGGCGACCGTGGAGGCCTTCTGGCCGATGGCCACGTAGATGCAGATCATGTCGGTGTCGCGCTGGTTGACGATGGCGTCGATCGCGATGGCCGTCTTGCCCGTCTTGCGGTCGCCGATGATGAGCTCGCGCTGGCCTCGGCCGATGGGCACCATCGCGTCGATGGCGAGAAGCCCCGTCTGGACGGGCTCGCACACCGGCTGACGGTCCATGATGCCAGGGGCCTTGAACTCGATCGGGCGACGGTGGGTGGCGTTGATCGGGCCGAGGCCGTCGATCGGCTGGCCGAGCGGGTTCACCACGCGGCCGAGCATGGCGTGGCCGACCGGGATGTCCATGACGCGCCCGGTGGTGCGGCACTCGTCGCCCTCCTTGATCTCCTCGGCGTCGCCGAAGAGGACCGCGCCCACGTCGTCCTGGTCGAGGTTCTGGACCAGGCCGTAAACGTCGAGGCCGGTGGTAGAGCTCGTGAGCTTGAGCAGCTCGCCGGCCATGGCGGTCTTGAGGCCCGAGATGCGCGCGATGCCGTCGGCGACCTCGGTGACGACCGAGGCCTCCTGGCGGTCGACCGTGGCGTTGATCTGCGCGAGCTCCTCGCGCAGCGTGCTCATGATCTTCTCGGAGCTGATGGTTTCCATTTAGCGTTCCTCGCCTTCGATGAAGGTAGACGAGAGGGTCTTGCGGATGTTGGCCAGCTGGGCACGCACGGAGGCGTCGTAGCGCTTGCCGCGCACCTCGAGCATGATGCCGCCGATGATCGCCGGGTCCACGCGCTCGACGAGGTAGACCGGGGCGTTGAGGTCCTTCTCGGTCTTGGCGCGCACCTTGGTGCGTAGCTCGTCGTCCATGGGCACGGCGGTGGTCACGGTCACGGAGACCGTGGTGTCCTGCGCGTCGAGCAGCTCCTTGTAGTGCTTGGCGACCGCCTCCACGAGGCCGAGGTCGTCCTCGCGCTGCATGGCGGCGAGGGTCTCCAGCACCTCGGGCGTGAACTTCTGGGCGTGCTGCCACTGGACGAGGTCCGCGTTGGCGCGGCCCTCGGAGCGGGCGGCCTCCAGGAGGGCCCGCGTGTACGCCTCGACCTTCTCGGCGTCCACCCGCCTAGCGCTGCTCATCGGGGGTTCCCACTTCCGCGAGGTACTTCTCGGCCAGACGGCGCTGCTCCTCCTCGGAGAGGTCGTTGCCGATGATCTTGCTCGCGATCTCCACGGAGAGATCCACGACGGAGCTGGAGAGCTCGATCATGGCCTTGTGGCGCTCGGAGTCCACGGCGCCGTGGGCCTTGGCGATGATGTCGGCCGCCTCGCGCTGGGCCTTGGCGAGCACCGCGGAGCGGACCTCCTCGGCCTCCTTCTTGGCCTTGGCGACGATGGCGTCGGCCTCGTGGTGCGCCTCGAGGATCTTGGCCTCGTAGCCCTTGGCCTCCTCGGCCGCCTTGACCTTGGAGCGCTCGGCGGCGTCGAGGTCCTCCTGGATCTTCTGCTGGCGCTTCTCCATCATCTCCAGCACCGGCGGCCACACGAGCTTGGCGAGCACGGCGAGGATGACGAGGAAGGCGATGAGCGCGGGGATGAACTCCGCCATCTTGGGAATCAGGATGTCGGGGCCGACCGCCGACTCCTCGGCGAACGCCACGGCGGGCGTCGCGAGGACGGCACCGGCGATGACGCCCGCATGCGCAAGCAGCCTTGTGACAGTGTTCTTCATGCTTGCCTCCACTCGGAAACGTGCGACAGCGCTACTTGACGATGAGGCTGACGACGAAGCCGATGAGGGCGAGGGCCTCGACGAAGGCCGAGCCCAGGATGAAGACCGTGAACAGACGGCCCTGGACCTCAGGCTGACGCGCCATGCCCTGCGCGACGCCACTGGCGGCCAGGCCAATGCCGATGCCCGCGCCGATAACGCCGAGACCATAACCAACGACACCGAGAGCTCCCACTGTTCCTCCTTTGACATTCGCCCCGCTTGAGCCTGTGTGATAGGGGCGAGTTTCAAACCAACGTGCTATTCCTCAGCGGGCGGGCGCCCGCGAGTTGCCGAACTTCTCGCCTACTCCTCCTCGGACTCGGCGATCTGGATGTAGACGGCGGAGAGAAGCGCGAAGACGTAGGCCTGGATGGCGGCCACCATGATCTCCACGACGTAGATGACGAGCAGGATGCCCACCCACAGGACCGACGCGCCCGCCTGCACGGCGGTGGCGACCGAGAAGGCCTGCACCATGGGCTCGAAGAAGAGCGAGGCCAGAATCGCGAAGGTGCCCATGACCACGTGGCCCGCGAAAAGGTTGCAGAAGAGTCGGACGGCGAGGGTGATGAGGCGCAGGATCGTGGAGAAGACCTCGATCAGCCACACGAGGGCGTTGAGCGGGAAGGCCACGCCCGCCGGCGCGAGGCTCTTGGCGTAGCCGAGCGCGCCCTTCTTCTTGATGCCGCACGCGATGAAGTAGACGAACGAGCAGAGCGCGAGCGCGGCGGTGGTGGAGATGGTGCCGGTACCCGGCTTGCAGCCCGGGATGATGCCCACGATGTTGTTGGCGAGCACCACGAGGAAGGTCGTGGCGATGAACGGGAAGTGCCTCTTCCACGAGTCGCCGAGCAGGCCCTTGCACATGTCGTCACGGACGAACTCGACGAGGTACTCCATGCCGTTCACGAAGACGCCCTGCGGCACGAGGCTCGCGGACTGCTTCTTCTTGAAGACGAAGAGCGCGACGAGCATGAGCACGACCGCGACGGCGAACCAGAACGAGTACTGCGTGAAGCCGACGGTGTCGAGCGACCCCGCGATCGGCTGAGACGTGAAGCTCGAAACGAGCTCGTTGACCTCGTCTCCCAGGCTGTCCAGAGGATTCAAGATCATCCTTCCCCTCTATGCGGAGCGTGGCCGTTGGCCGCCCTCCAGCCCCGTATCGCCTCGACGCCCCAGAAGAGCAGGAACGCGGCGACCAGCGCACAACCGAACTCCAAGAAGCCCGCGTTCGTGGCAGTGTACACCACGAGCAGGACGACGGTAAGCGTAAGAAACGACACGGCCACCGCCGCGAGCCCCGCGGCCAGCGAGACCGCGCGGCTCCCCCTCAGAGCCCGCTCGAACAGGACGGCCGGGGCAACGCAGCCCAGCAGGCCAAAGAGCACGCCGGCGACGACGGCAACCTGAGGCTCCAAGCTCCATCGCCTCCCGTCCGAGCGAATCAAGGACACGAGAAGTCTAGCGCGCCCGGCCGTAAGGTCAAGCCGTCTGCCGCTCGACGCCGGATTCATCACAGTCGCGCAACGAAGCGGACATATTGGCGCCGCGAGCGTCGAGCATGAGGTGCAGGCGGTTCATGGCCGCACGAGCGATCGGCTGCGCCACCAGGGCCTCCACGGCGAAGGAGACCGCGAAGTTGCGCGGCCAGCGGAAGAAGAAGTGCTCGACGGGCTCCGGCGAGACGTGCCCCGCCGCGATCCAGGGCGCCGCCACGGTGAGAATGACCGACATCATGCACACGGTGGCGAGGATGTTCACGAGGATGTGCGCGTTGTAGGAGTCGTCCTCCTCCAGGAAGCGCGCCGTGACCCACTCGGCGGGATAGTACGTGGCGAGCACACAGGCGATGACGGCAAGCCAGACGAAGGGCATGGCATGGAGCGCCGCCGCCCACGACTCGAGCGAGAAGCCCATCTCGAAGCAGGTGATCACCGGCGCGATGATGTTGACCGAGATCACCGAGACGATGGCCATGAACAGGCAGAACTCCCGCCTGCCGCGGGGAAGGCGCATGTGGTACTGCAAGTGGGGACTCCTCTCGACGTGCGCGCAACAAAAAAGCGCGAGGCAGGGGCGCCCCGCGCTGAACCGTTATACGCGCGTTTTCTGACGGGGAAAGTATGCCCCATGCGGGGGTCCCGAGGCACGAAATCACCACATTCCCGAGGGGCTGGGGGATGATCCCGCGTTCCGCGAAACGGCGTCCTTGTCGCCCGCGCGTCTAGCAATTGCCGGGGTTGACACGTGAGCTTCTAAGAATTGGGGACCTTGCGCACGTGCGAGGTTCTTCTCGCGCGCAAGGCCCCCATTTTTTAGAAATCTGGCGACAAGGGCGGTGTTTTCTAGAACGCCCTGCGACAAGGACGTCAATTCCCGGAAGCCGCCCCAGCCCCGCCCTACTTGGTGCCGTAGATGCGGTCGCCGGCGTCGCCGAGGCCGGGCAGGATGTAGGCGTGGTCGTTCAGGCAGCGGTCGAGCGCGCAGGTGTAGAGGCGGATGTCCGGGTCAAAGTCCAGCGCGGCGCGCACGCCCTCGGGCGCGGAGACGAGCGTGAGGCAGCGGATGTCGCGCACGCCGGCGTCGCGCAGGAACTGGATGGCCGCCGTGAGCGAGCCGCCCGTGGCGAGCATCGGGTCCACGACGAGGCAGGTGCGGTTCTGGATGTCGTCTGGGAACTTGCAGTAGTACTGGTGCGGCTCGTGGGTCTCGGGGTCGCGGTACATGCCGACGTGGCCCACGCGCGCGGACGGCACGAGCTGGAGCAGGCCGTCGACCATGCCCATGCCCGCGCGCAGGATCGGGATGATGGCGACCTTCTTGCCCGCGAGGCGCTTGCACGTGGTGGTCTCGAGCGGGGTCTCCACCTCGACGTCCTCGAGCGGGAAGTCGCGCATGGCCTCGTAGCCCTCGAAGATCGCGAGCTCGTTCACCAGCTCGCGGAACTGCTTGGTCGAGGTGTCCTTGTCGCGCAGGATGTGGAGCTTGTGCTGGACGAGCGGGTGGTCGATGACCGTGAACCGGGTGGGGTCGAACGCTTCTGCCATGGCTGCTTCCTTTCGCAAAGTTGCTAAAAAGGGGTCTGACCCCTTTTAGGCAAGTTCGGGGTAGAGGGGGTGGGCGTCAAGGAGCTCGCGGACCTCGAAGGAGACGCGGTCGAGGACGTCCTCGGAGCCCAGGTTGGTCACGACGTCGCCGATGAGCTCGCCGACGCGCTCGCACTCGCGCTCGGAGAAGCCGCGCGTGGTGACGGCCGCCGAGCCCACGCGGATGCCGCTCGTGACGAACGGCGAGCGAACCTCGCCGGGAATCGTGTTCTTGTTGACCGTGATCCCCACGCCGTCGAGCGCGCGCTCGGCGTCGCGGCCGGTGACGTCGCCGGCGGCCGTGAGGTCGACGAGCAGCAGGTGGTTGTCCGTGCCGCCGGAGACCAGGCGCAGGCCGCGCGACTCCATGCCGCGCCCGAGCGCGCGGGCGTTGGCGAGAATCGCGTCCGTGTAGTCGGCGAACTCCGGCGCGAGCGCCTCGCCGAAGGCCACGGCCTTGCCGGCGATCACGTGCTCGAGCGGGCCGCCCTGGCTGCCGGGGAAGACGGCGGAGTCGACCTTCTTGGCGAGGTCGGGGTCGTTGCAGAGGATGAGGCCGCCGCGCGGGCCGCGCAGGGTCTTGTGCGTGGTCGAGGTCACCACGTCCGCGTGCGGCACGGGACTGGGGTGGCGACCGGTGGCCACAAGGCCGGCGATGTGGGCCATGTCCACCATGAGGTAGGCGCCCACGGCGTGCGCGATCTCGGCGAAGCGCTCGAAGTCGATGATGCGCGGGTAGGCCGAGGCGCCGGCGATGATGACCTTGGGGCGCGCCTCGCGGGCGAGCGCCTCCACGGCGTCCATGTCGATCCGCTCGGTCTGGGCGTCCACGCCGTAGGAGACGATGTGGTAGAGCTTGCCGGAGAAGTTGGCCGGCGAGCCGTGCGTGAGGTGGCCGCCGTTGTCGAGCGCCATGCCCATGACGGTGTCACCGGGGGCGGCCAGCGCCGCGAGGGCGGCGTAGTTGGCCTGGGCGCCGGAGTGCGGCTGCACGTTGACGAAGCCCGCGCCGAAGAGCCTCTTGGCGCGCTCGCGGGCGAGGTCCTCGACCACGTCGACGGCCCAGCAGCCGCCGTAGTAGCGCTTTCCGGGCAGGCCCTCGGCGTACTTGTTGGTGAGGGGGGACCCAACGGCCTCCATCACCGCCAGAGAGACGAAGTTCTCCGACGCGATGAGCTCGATCGAGGAGCGCTGGCGACGCAGCTCGTCCCCCACTGCGGCGAAGACTTCCGGATCGGACGCGCTCAGGTGCTCGTAGGTCATGGGGCCTCCTTCTCGTTTCGCCCCGAGGGGCGCGTGACGGCGCTACATCCCAGAGTCGAGCGGGACGCCCGCGAAGGCCGGGTCGTCCTCGCGCATCATCTTGGCGACGCGGCCGGCATGGCGGCCGCCCTCGAACTCCGTGGAGAGAAAGGCGTCGAGGATCGCCTCGTTGTCCTCGAGCGAGACGAAGCGGCCCGAGAGCCCGATGACGTTGGCGTCGTTGTGTTCGCGGCAGAGCCGGGCGAACTCGACGGTCTGGATGGGGCACGCGCGGACGCCGGCGACCTTGTCGGCGGTCATCGCGATGCCGATGCCGGTCCCGCAGATGAGGACGCCCCGGTCGGCCTCGCCGCGCGCGACGAGACGGGCGACCCGGTCGGCGAAGTCGGGGTAGTCGCAGCGGTCGTCGGTCGCGGGGCCGCAGTTGATCACCTCGTGGCCCCGGGAGCGCAGGTAGTCCGCGAGGGGGTCCTTCTGGACGAAGCCCGCATGGTCTGACGCGATGGCGATGCGCATGGAATCTCCTCCTGGCCGGGGCTGCAGGGCACACGCACTAGGGTACCACGCGCGCGGGGCGCGACCTCAGCGCGCGGCGAGAAGAACCTCGGCCTCGGTGAGCGCCCCGGCGCGCAGGACGCGCGGCTCGCCGCCGGTGGCATCCACAATCGTGGAGGCGACGCCGACCGGCGCCGCGCCCGCGTCGACCACGAGGTCGACGGCGGCCGCGATGACGGGGTCCAGCCCGGCGGCGTCGACGGCGGCGGGCCGGCCGTGCGCGTTGGCGCTCGTCTGGGCGAGCGGCGCGCCGACCGCCCGCACGACGGCACGGTCCAGCTCGGAGTCCGGCACGCGCAGGGCGACGGTGGGGCCGTCGGGCGACGGCTGGGCGTACTCGGGCGGCACGGCATCCGACGCGCGCACCACGATCGTGAGGGCGCCCGGCCACAGGCGCTCGGCGAGACGCAGCGCCCACGCGGGCACGTCCCGGCCGTAGCGGGCGAGGTCGTCCGCATCGGAAACGAACCACGGCAGGGTCTGCGCGCGGTCGCGGCGCTTGACGTCAAAGATGCGCCCGTGGGCGGGGTTGCCCGCCGTGGCGGCGCAGCAGATGCCGTAGACGGAGTCGGTGGGCAGCACGACGACGCCCCCGTCGCGCAGCACGGCCGCGACGCGCGACACCGCGCCGGGCTCGGGGGACGACTGGCTGGCGAGAAGAACGGATCCCATGGCTCAGGCCTCCCTTACGGCGACCAGGACGCGCGGACGGTGCGTGAGGTCCTCGCGGACCTCGACCGACGCCCAGTCGTCGCGCTCGCGCACGAGGCCCGCGGCGGCGTCGAGGGCGCCCTCGAAGAGCTCGACCGCGAGCATGCCGCCGGGCGCCAGGGCCTCGGGCGCGAGGTCGAGCAGGCGACGGAAGACGTCCAGCCCGTCCGAGCCGCCATCGAGCGCGAGCTCGGGCTCGAAGTCGCGGACCTCGGCCGGGACCTCGTCGGCCAGCACGCGCGTGGGGATGTAGGGCGGGTTGGAGACGAGCACCGAGAACGTGCCCATGAGCTTGGGGTCGACGCCCGAGGCGAGGTCGCACTCCACGACGTCGACGGCATCGTCGAGCCCGAGCGCCTCGCGGTTGCGGGTCGCGAGCTCGATGGCCCGCGGCGAAAGGTCGGTCGCCGTCACGAGCGTCCCGGGGCGCTCCGAGGCGATCGAGAGGGCGATGCAGCCCGTCCCCGTGCCCACCTCGAGCACGCGCACGTCCCCCTCGCCCGCCGCCGCGTCCACGCCCTCGAGTGCCGCGTCGACCAGCACCTCGGTCTCGGGTCGCGGGATGAGCACGCCGCGCTCGCAGCGCAGTACGATGTGGCGGAAGGGCATCTCGCCGGTCACGTACTGCAGCGGCTCGCCGGCCGCCCGCCGCTCGATGGCGGCGTGCATCTCGTTGAGCTCACCCGGCTGGAGCGGGCGGTCAAAGTTGACGTAGAGCTCCACGCGCGTGAGCCCCGTGACGGCGGCGAGCAGCCACTCGGCGGAGAGGCGCGGGTGCTCGTCCCCCCTGCGCCCGAGGTAGCCGCTCGTCCAGTCGAGGACGCGCTTGATGGTCCAGGGCTCCTGTTGCGGCATCTTCTCCTCCCGCCTTCCGTCGTTCACTGCATCATAGCCTCGCCGCAGGGCGTCGCGGCGCGCGGGCATCGTGCAAAACTGCCTCTCGTGCTACGAAATGACGGATCGAGAAGCAAAACGACCGTTCGTGTGATGAGATTTTCGCGCCAAATCCGGACCAGACGCGCGGCGCCCGGACAAAACCGCAGGAAAGATTATCATAAGTTGAATCTCTTTCCCGAAACCGGCCAAAAAGCCATCACACGAGCGGCCGTTTTGCATCCGAGCGTCGAAAAACATCACACGAGAGCCCGTTTTGCAGGGCAGACCGCGCCCCGACCGGCTTTTCCGGAGCCCGCAGGCGCCTATGCCACCTGGGAGAGCTTCTCGGCGCGCTCGGCGGCAGCGAGGGCCTCGATCACGCTCGGGAGCGTGTCGCCCAGAAGCACGCCGTTGTAGGTGCCGTTGAAGCCGATGCGGTGGTCGGTCACGCGATCCTGCGGCTGGTTGTAGGTGCGAATCTTCTCGGAGCGGTTGCCGTGGCCGATCTGCGAGAGGCGCTCGGCCCCCTGCTCGGCCTGCTGCTTCTCCAGCTCCATCTCGTAGAGACGGGCGCGCAGCATCTGCATGCAGACCTCACGGTTCTGGATCTGCGAGCGCTGGTCCTGCGACTGCACCACGGTGTTGGTCGGCAGGTGCGTGATGCGCACGGCCGAGTAGGTGGTGTTGACGCACTGGCCGCCGGGGCCGGACGCGCAGTAGGTGTCGATGCGCAGGTCGGAGGGGTCGATCTGGATGTCGATCTCGTCCGCCTCCGGAAGGACCGCCACGGTGGCCGTGGAAGTCTGGATGCGACCCTGGCTCTCGGTCTTGGGGACGCGCTGGACGCGGTGAACGCCGGACTCGAACTTGAGCACGGAGTAGACCTTGTCGCCGGAGACCTTGAACTCGATGGTCTTGAAGCCGCCGGCCTCCGACGGGCTCGAGGAGAGCACCTCGACCTTCCAGCCGCGATGCTCGCAGAAGCGCTCGTACATCTTGAACAGGTCGCCCGCGAAGATGGCCGCCTCGTCGCCGCCGACGCCGGCACGGATCTCCACGATCGTATCCTTGTCGTCGTTGGGATCGGCCGGGATGAGCAGGAACTTGATGTCCTCCTCCAGGGCGGGGAGCTTCTCCTCGTTGGCGGCGATGTCCTCCTGGAGCATGGCCTTCTCGTCGGCGTCCGCCTCGTGGAGCATCTCCTTGGCGGCCTCGATGTCGTCGAGCGCGCCGAGGTACTCGCGGGCGCGGGCCACGAGCTCCGCCTGGCCGGCGTGCTCCTTGGCCAGGCGCGCGTACTCCTTGGGATCGGAGACCACGGCCGGGTCCATGAGGCGCTTCTCCAGCTCCTCGTAGGCCTGGATGATCTTGAGCAGCTTGTCTCGCATGTTCACTCCCTGCGTTGTCTTCAGCCTTTCTATCATACCCGAGGGCGCGGTGTGAGACACTGGGGGCACGCGAATCCAGGGAGGCACCATGTCAGAGCGCGAGCAGGCCGAGCGGGACGAGAAGGACGAGGTCGCCGAGAGGGCCGACGAGTCGGCCGAGCCCACTGCGGAGATCTCCGAGCCCACCGCCGAGCTCGACGGCTCCGGCTCGACCGAGCGCCGGCCGCCCGTCGAGGCCACGGCCCCGCGCCCGGCCGCGCCCGAGGGCGCCGGCGAGACGCGCCTGCGCGACGTCGCGGGCACGGTCGCGGGCTACGTGCGCGGGCGGGCGGCGCTGCTCGCCGACCTGGCGCGCCGCCACCGGGCGGCGGCCGTCGCGCTCGCGCTCGTGGCCTGCGCCGCCGTGGCCCTTCTCGGCCTTGCGCTCTTCAACGCGCTCGCGGTGCCCGACGAGGCGACAATCGCCGCGGACGCCCGCGCCGCCCTCGAGGCGCCCGAGCACTCCGGGGGCACCTACGGGACCGACGCCTCGCTCGTCGTGCAGGACGTGGACGTGCGCTCGGTCCGCCGCTCCCAGAGCGCCCCCGAGGGGACCGAGCCCCGCTTCGGCGCCTCCGGCTACGCCACTGCCGAGGTGGTGGTCACCTACGCAGGCCAGGGCGTGAGCGCGAGCCGGGGCGCGACGCTCTCCTACGCGCTCGTCGACGGGACGTGGGGCCTGCTGCCCGGCATTGACGACGAGGGCGTCAGCTGGCGCGCGACGACGGGCGTGGACCAGCAGAAGGTGCTGAACAACGTCCACCTGCTGCTCGCGCGCGCCGACGAGGCCGACGGGACGGAGCCCGCCCTGGCCGAGCTCTACGCGGGCGCCGACGTCACGGTCGAGGAGGAGGCCTTCGACGAGGGCGCCCAGACCGACGCGCTCGAGGTCGCGTGCGTGCGCGCGGGAACGTTCGAGTCCTACGAGTGCCGCCTGAGCGTGACCTTCTCGTTCAGCCAGACCAACGGCCAGTGGTCCGTCTCGGCGGTCGAGGCGTCCGACGGCGCCCGCGAGCGCAACCTCGACGCCCTTCTCGGCACGTGGACGGGCGCGTTCCAGAGCCAGCAGACCGAGGGCGACAAGTGCCTGGCGGCGCGCGAGGCCGGGCTCAGCGTGGAGGTGCAGGGCACGAGCGCCGACGGCGACGCGGTCACGCTCTCCGGCACCGTGAGCGGCGTCGCGCACTACCACGTCAACCCGTCGGGCGACGCGGCCTCCTGCGAGGGCGACCTCGCGCTGGAGGGCGTGGCGTTCACCGCGCGGCTGGAGTCCGACGACGAGGAGGGCCTCGTGTTCGTCGCGACGCTGCCCGAGGACGTGGGCGGCACCTCCACGCTCACGCTCCGCTTTGGCACCGCGCAGGACCCGAGCGCGGCCGTCGCCGAGCTGGCCTCCTCGTACAGCTACGACGACTCGTTCCTCTTCATCCCCTACGAGCGGACGGCCTCCTACACCGACACGTTCTCGCTGTCGCACGTCGCGTAGCGGCCGAGAAGAACCTGCTCCCGAGACACGAAGGCGCCCCCGCGACGGTCTCGCGGGGGCGCCTCGACGTGCGTGATGTCCGGGCGCTACTCGTCGGCCTCGGTGGTCTCGGCGGCAGCCTCGGCAGCGGGCTCCTCGGCGGGGGCGGCGGCAGCCTCGGCCTCGGCCTTCTTGGCGTACTCGGCGGCACGCTTGGCCTTCTCGGCGGCCTTGGCCTCCTTGGCGGCCTTCTTGGCGGCGGCCTCCTCGGCAGCCTTGGCGGCGCGGGCGGCCTTGGCCTCCTCGGCCTTCTTCAGCTGGGCGGCAGCGGCGCCACCGAACTTGTCGGCGAAGCGCTGGACGCGGCCGCCGGTGTCAACGAGCTTCTGGGTGCCGGTGTAGAACGGGTGGCACTTGTCGCAGAGGTCGACGCGCATCTCGCTCTTGGTGGAACGGGTGGTCCAGGTGTTGCCGCAGGAGCAGCGGACCTGGCACTCCACGTACTCGGGGTGGATACCTTGCTTCATGGCAGGACTCCTCTTCTTCGGCCCTGGTTTCCGACCAGGGCGGGGGCTCGTCTTGGTTCCGACCAAGACACAACAGCCGTTGGATTGTATCAGAACGCCCGTGATGCGTCTGTGGAGATTTGCGCGTAAGATGGGGCGAGAAGGACGACCCACCGGAGGTGCCCCGTGTTTCTTGCCATCGACGTCGGCAACACGCAGTCCACGCTCGGCCTCTTCGACGAGGGGGGTGCGCTGGTGCGCGGCTGGCGCATGGCAACGGACGCCACGGACACCTCCGACGCGCTGCACGCGCGGCTCTGGAGCTACTTCGCCAAGGACGGCCTCGCGCTCGCCGACGTCACCGACGCGGGCGTGGCGAGCGTGGTGCCCGCGCTCGAGCGCGCCTGGCGCCGCTGCCTGGAGGCGCACCTCGGCCACGAGCCGACCGTCGTAAGCGCGGGGCGCCCCTACGGCATGGAGATCGCCATGCCCGACCCGCGCCAGGTGGGCGCGGACCGCATCGCCAACGCCATCGCCGCGCGCAGCACCTACGGCGCGCCCGTCATCGTGGTGGACTTTGGCACGGCCACCAACATCGACGTCGTGGACGCGGACGGCCGCTATCGCGGCGGCGCCATCTCGCCGGGCCTCATGCTCTCGGCGGGCGCGCTCTTCTCGCGCGCGGCCAAGCTGGCGAGCATCCCGATCGAGGCGCCCGAGCGCGCGCTCGGGGACTCCACCGAGGCGGCGCTGCAGTCGGGCCTCGTGATCGGTGCGGCGGCGCAGGCCGAGGGGCTCGTGGCGCGCATCAAGGCGGAGCTGGGCGCGCCGAAGGCGACGGTGGTGGGCACCGGCGGCCTCGCGCGCACGGTGAGCGCGGCGACCGACCTCTTCGACGCCGTTGACCCCGACCTCACGCTGCGCGGCATCCGCGAGATCTGGCTCGGGGAGCGCGACCGGGGCGAGAAGGACGCGCGCTAGACGGCGCGCAGCGCGGCCTGCTCGGGGGCAATCTCCAGCTCCTGGGCGCCGCCCTCCAGGCGTACCGTCGCGCGGCCCCAGACGTCGACGCCGGCGAGCGTCCCCCGGCCGATCACGCGGCCGCCGCGCACGACCTCGAACGTCTCCCCCATGCCGAGCAGGGCGTTAAAGTAGTCGCCCAGCACCGGCGCGAGCGGGCCCGCCGCGGCGCGCCCGGCGGCGACGTCGGCGGCCCAGGCGTCCACGCGGGCGCGCGCCGCGCCCTCGAGCGCCGCGACGTCGAGGTCCTTCTCGCCCTGCGGCGCGATCTCGCACGTCACGAAGACGCCGCCCTCGTCGTAGCCGGCACGGGACCGGACGCGCGCGAGCAGCTCCCCGTCCGCGCCCACCACCTCGTGCGGCCAGCGCAGCCGCGCGCCGAGCGCCTCCGCCGCCGCGAGCGCGCACAGGTACGGCACGCCCGTGACGTGGCCCATCGGCACCGTCGGCCGGACCGTGAACGCCGCTACTCCCACGCGACCTCCCCCAGGTCGGCCGTGACGTGGCCCACGCGGTCGTCGCGCGGGGTCACGGGAACGCCGGCGTGCGCGAGGAAGCGCTCCGGGTCGTGCATCAGGTCCTCCATCGGCACGATCACGTAGTCGCGCTCGCCGAGGCGGGGGTGCGGCAACGTGAGGCGCGCGCCGGCGTGGGACTCCCCCTCGACCCAGACGAGATCGCAGTCGATGGTGCGCGGGCCGGTGCCCGGCTTCTTGGGGTCGCGCGTCGCGGCGTCCGCGCGGATGCGGCCCATCCGGTCCTCCACCTCGAGCAGCCGGTCCATCAGCACGAGCGGGTGCAGCTCGGTGCGGATCTCCGCCACGGCGTTGGCCACCGGCGTGGCGATGCCGTAGGCGGGCTCGGTCTCGTAGGCGTGGCTCACGCTGACCACGCAGGTGAGCGGGATCTCGTCGATGAGCTGGGCGGCGCGCGCGAGGTTGGCCACGCGGTTGCCCACGTTGGAGCCCAGGCTCACAAAGCCCTGGCGCGCGTCCTTGTGCGAGACGGCCCAGTAGGCGTTCACGGCGCGCGAGATCTCCGCGACGTCGTGGACGCGCAGGATGCGGGCGCCGTTCTCGATAGCGGAGATGCAGACGCCGGCCGTCGCCGCGTCGCGGGCGGCGGGCTCGTCCGTGCCGGAGAGCGCGCCCACGAAGCGCTTGCGCGAGACGGCGCACATGAGCGGATAGCCCATCGAGGACATGGAGCGCGTGGCGCGCTGGATGACCACGTCCTCGTCCGCGTACTTGTCGAAGCCGGCGCCCGGATCCATGCAGAGGCGGTCGCGCGAGACGCCGGCGCGCATCAGGGTGCGGGCCTGGTCGCCCAGAAAGCCCATGACCTGCCGCATGATCGGCGCCTGGTCGGGCAGGGTGAAGCGGTGCTGGGAGGTCACGGGGCGCGGCAGCGCGCTGCCTGCGGGGCGCGACTCGTCGAGCAGCACCTGGCGGCGCGCGACGCGGGTGCCGAGGCCGCCCTGGTTCCAGTGCACGACGACGCAGCCGCAGTCCGTGTCGGCGGCGACGGCCACCATCTCGGGGTCCGTGAAGCCGGAGACGTCGTTCACGATCGCGGCGCCCAGGCGCACGCACATGCGCGCCACGTCCGCGTGGCGGGTGTCGATGGAGACGACGGCGCCGGCCTCCACAAGCGCGCGCACCACCGGCACCACGCGCTCGGCCTCCTCCTTGGAGCTCACGGGCGTGTGGCCGGGGCGCGTGGACTCGCCGCCGACGTCGATGATGTCGGCGCCCTCGTCGAGCATGGCCAGGCCGCGCGCTATGGCAGTCTTGTGGTCGAGGTTCTCCCCGCCGTCGGAGAAGGAGTCGGGCGTCACGTTGAGGATGCCCATGATGCGCGGGCGCGCGAGCGAGATCTCGTGCGCGCCGCAGCGCCAGGTTGCGTAGTTCTCTCTGAGCATGCGGGTCCTCCTCGAGGGCGGGTTCTTCTCGCCCCATTGTACCCACGCGACGGCCGCCGGGCGAGAAGGACGTGCGCCCCCAGCCTAGCCGAGCGTGATGTAGCCCGTGCCCTCGTCCGGGTCCTCGGGGCGGGGGCCCGCGTCGGGGGCGCCGAACAGGAACTCGCGCACGCGCGGCATCTCGCGCAGGTACTGGGCGTGGCCGGCGTCGTAGGCGGCCGCGAGGCGGCGCGGGCTGACGGTGGCGTTCTCGACGGGCATCTCGTCCGGGTAGATGACGAGCGCGCGGCCCTTCTCGGCCAGCTCCTCCACGTGGTCGAGCGCGGCGTTGTAGCGCTCCCAGCGGGTGAGCAGGGCCTTGCGCAGGTAGGGGTAGTCGCGCGCGACGGCCTTGAACATCTGCGTGTCGCGCGCGCCGGGCTCCTTCTTGCGGTAGCCGCGCGGGCGCGTGGCGACGAAGACGAAGCGCTCGAAGCCGTCGTCCTCGGCCATGCACAGGGGGATGCCAGCGCCCGTGCCCAGGCCGCCGTCCATGAGGACGCGGCCGTCCACCTCGAGCGGCTTCATCATGCCGGGCAGCGTGGAGCTGGCGCGGACGAGGTCGATCATGCGCAGGGGGTCGGTCATGTCCTCGCGGCCAAAGCGCACCGTGCGGCCGGTGTCGCGCTCGAAGGCCTGGATGCGCAGGCGGGCGGGGTTGGCGGCGAACGTGTCCCAGTCAAAGCGGAGCGTGCCGTCGCGCAGCGCGCCCTCATAGAGCGCGTCCGCGTCAAAGTAGCCGCGCCCACGCAAAAACGAGCGCAGGCCCACGAGGCGGCGGGCCGGGCCGTCGGTCATGAAGGCCTCGCGCACGCGCTTGCGGTCGCGCGAGAGGTAGTTGACGGAGTTGCTGGCGCCGGCGGAGAGGCCGCAGACGTAGTCGAAGTAGATGCCCTGCTCGAGCAGGACGTTGGCGAACGCGCAGGTGTACGCCGCGCGGTAGCCGCCGCCCTCGAAGACGAGGGCGCAGTCAAGGACGTTGTTGCGCAGGGGCTCCATCGCGCCTCCTTTTTGGTCGATAGGTTTTCTTATTCCCCATACGAAGCTAGGATATTCCTTGTAAAGTTGCCTAAAAGGGGTCTGACCCCTTTTAGGCATGTTTGGGGGCGAGGACATGGGACGCACGGTCACGGATCCGGCGGAGGCGGCACGCGAGCTCAGAGGTCTCTTCTCGCGGGCGAGAAGGGCGGTCTTCTTTGGCGGCGCCGGGGTCTCGACGGCGAGCGGCATCCCCGACTTCCGCAGCGCCGACGGCCTCTACCACCAGCACTTTGCCTACCCGCCGGAGGAGATGCTCGGGCACGACTTCTTTGTGACGCACACGGCGGAGTTCTACGACTTCTACCGCGAGCGCATGATCTGCCTCACGGCGCGGCCCAACCGCGCGCACGTCAAGCTCGCCGAGCTCGAGGCCGAGGGGCACCTCGCCGCCGTGGTCACGCAGAACATCGACGGTCTGCACCAGGCGGCCGGCTCGCGCGTGGTCCACGAGCTGCACGGCTCCGTCCACCGCAACGTCTGCACGCGCTGCGGCGAGACCTACTCGGCCGAGTGGGTGCTCGCGACCGAGGGCGTGCCGCACTGCGAGAAGTGCGGCGGCCTCGTGAAGCCGGACGTGGTGCTCTACGGGGAGCAGCTCGACGAGCGCGTCCTTCTCGCCAGCGTGAACGCGATCGAGAGGGCCGACCTGCTCGTCATAGGCGGGACGTCGCTCGTGGTGTACCCGGCGGCCGGGCTCGTCAACTACTTCGGCGGCAACGACCTCGTGATCGTCAACCGCGAGCGCACGCCGCAGGACGGCGCCGCGGACCTCGTGTGCGCCTGCGACATCGCGGCGGCGTTCGACTTCTGAGCGGGCGCCGGGCCGTCGCCCTTCTCGCCGCCGCTAGAGCTCGATCGTGAGCTCGACGGGGCAGTGGTCGGAGCCGTAGACCTCGGAGAGGATCGAGGCGCCGGTCACGCGGTCCGCGATGTCGTTGCTCACGAGGAAGTAGTCGATGCGCCAGCCGGCGTTGTTCTTGCGTGCGTTGAAGCGGTAGCTCCACCAGCTGTAGGCGCCGGCCAGGTCCGGGTGGCGCGCGCGGAAGGTGTCGGTGAAGCCGGCGTCGAGCAGGCGGGTGAAGCTCTCGCGCTCCTCGTCGGAGAAGCCCGCGTTGCCGCGGTTGGGGCCGGGGTTCTTAAGGTCGATCTCGTTGTGGGCCACGTTGAAGTCGCCGCAGGTCACGACCGGCTTCTGGGCCGCCAAGCCGCAGAGGAACTCGCGGTAGGCCGCGTCCCAGGCCAGGCGCGTGTCGATGCGCGCCAGCTCGTTCTGGGCGTTGGGCGTGTAGACGTCCACGAACCAGTAGCTCGGGAACTCGAGCGCGCAGACGCGGCCCTCGTCGTCGGCGGCCGGCGCGCCGATGTGGTTGATCACCTGCAGCGGCTCCTCACGGGAGAAGACGGCCGTGCCGGAGTAGCCCTTGCGCTCGGCGTAGCTCCAGGTCTGGTGATAGCCGGGCAGGTCCAAGCTAATCTGGCCCTCCTGCAGCTTGGTCTCCTGGACGGCAAAGACGTCGGCGCCCGTTGCCTCCACCACGTCGGTGAAGCTGGGGTCCTTTTTCATGACGGCGCGCAGGCCGTTGACGTTCCAGGAGACGAGGCGCAGCTCGCGGGTGTCGGGCATGGGGCTCCTTTCGGCAGGGCCTTCGGGGTTCAGGGCGTCGGCGGTCTAGGCTCTTGGCACGTCGAGCCCGGCGGCGGCCATCGCGGCGAGAAACGCCTCGGCCGAGCGCGTGGCCACGAGCTCCTGCGGGAAGTGGATCTCCTCGAGCATCTCCAGCGCGGGCGCGACCGAGCCGACGTCGCAGCAGACGTGCGCGTCGCTGCTGACGGCGACCTGGCAGCCCAGCTCCGCGCAGGCCTCGGCGATGGCCCGGCAGGTCCGCCACGTGCGGCCCTCGCGGCGGCGCAGCTCGAGGCTGTGCGCGTTGATCTCCACGAGCTTGTGCTGGCGGGCCGCCTCCCCCACGAGCTCGGGCACGTCGAACGGCACGCCGGCGCGCCCGGTGTGCCCGAGCACGAGCACCTTGGGCTGCTCGAGCGCGCCGAGGTACATCTCGGTCCCCTGGGCGACGGTGGCGTCGCGGGCGAACTCGCGGTAGTGGACGCTCGCGATCACGTAGTCGCAGCTCGCGACCACGCGGTCGTAGAGCGTCTCCGTCCCGTCGAGCGGGATGCCGATGAGGTCGCGGTGGAGCGCGACGTCCTGCCCGAAGAGCCGTCCGTCCAGCGTGCGGACGTCCGCCTCGGCGCCGCGCAGCAGCCGGATGCCCTCCCAGGTCCGGGGCCACGCGACGGCGTTGACGAAGTGCTGGTAGTCACGGACGTCGGCGTGCGTGAGGTCCGCGCTCGGGTAGAGCATGTCGCTGAAGTGGTCCGCCACGCCCAGGAGCTCGAGCCCGGCGTCGCGGGCGGCGAGGACGTTCTCGCGCACCGTGGAGTAGGAGTGGCGCGAGAAGAGCGTGTGGGTGTGGACGTCGCAGCGGTTCTGCAGCATGGCTCCCCCTCGTGCGAGACGTGGAAAAGGGACTGTCCCTTTTCCACCTACCGGTAGCTGGCGGCGAGCTGCTCCCAGGCGGGCAGGGAGTTGACGATCGTCTCGTGGGAGACGCAGTAGCCCACGCGCACCCAGCCCGGGCAGCCGAAGGAGTCGGACGGGACGGGCAGCAGCTCGAGGGCCTTCGCGCGCTCGAAGAACTTCTCGGCGTCCGGCTCGAGCGCCTTGACCCACAGGTAGAACGCGCCCTCGGGCTCGATGAACTCGTAGCCCAGGCGGCCGAGGCCCTCGGTGAGGGCGCGGCGGTTCTCCGCGTAGGCCGCGACGTCGCTCGGGCAGTCCACGCAGTCGATGAGCACGCGCTGGAAGAGCGCCGGCGCGCAGACGAAGCCCAGCTTGCGGCCCGCACCGGCAACGGCGAGCAGCAGCTCGTCGTGCTCGGGGTTGGTCGGCGGCACTAGCACCCAGCCGATGCGCTCGCCCGGCAGCGAGAGGCTCTTGGAGTAGGAGTAGCACACGATCGTGCGGTCGTAGACGGCCGGCACCCACGGCACCTCCGCGCCGTAGGTGATCTCGCGGTAGGGCTCGTCGGCCACGAGGTAGATGGTGGTGCCCAGGCGCTCGCCGGCGTCGCGCAGCGCGGCGGCCAGCGCGCCGAGGTTCTCGCGCGAGTACACCGAGCCCACGGGGTTGTTGGGCGAGTTGATGACCACGGCCTTGGTGCGCGGCGTGATCGCGGCAGCCACGGCGGCCACGTCAACCTGGAACGTGGCGGGGTCCGCGAGCACCTCAACGCAGGCGGCGCCGGCAGTCTCGATCCAGACGCGGTACTCCGGGAAGTACGGCGCGATGACGATGACCTCGTCGCCGGGGTTCACGATCGCGTGGAACGTGATGGAGAGCGAGGCGGCCGCGCCGCAGGTGAGGTAGAGGTCGTCGGTACGCGCGGCGCCGTCGCCGAAGCGGCGCGTCAGGCTCGCGGCCACGGCCTCGCGCGCAGCGGGCAGGCCGTTTGCGGGCGTGTAGCCGTGGAGCTGCGTGGCCGGCAGCGCAAGCGCGCGCTCGATGGAGGCGCGCACGGCGTCCGGCGCGGGGATCGAGGGGTTGCCCAGCGAGAAGTCAAAGACGTTCTCGGCCCCAATCTCGGCCTTGCGGGCGCCGGCGTACGCGGAGATCTCGCGGATGGAGGACTTCTGCGCGCCGTACGCGCGGCTCTTCTCGTTGATGGACATGGCTACTCCTCTCCGGCGGCGTCCGCCGCCCCGTCGTTCTTCTCGCCCGCAGCGTAGGCGTCCCAGCGGTCGTCGAGCAGCGCGTCGACCGCCGCACCCTCCACGGTCTCGCGCTCCAGGAGCACGCGCGCCATGGTGTCCATCTGGCCACGTCGGGCGTCCAGGACCGCTCGGGCGCGCCCGTGGCCCTCGCGCATGATGCGCTCCACCTCGTCGTCGATGCGCTTGGCGGTCTCGGCGGAGTAGTCCTGGTGGTCGGCGTAGTCGCGGCCGAGAAAGACCTCGTGCTGCGCCTCACCGAAGACCTGCGCGCCCAGCTCCTCGCTCATGCCGTAGCGCGTGACCATCGTGCGCGCGAGCTTGGTGGCCCGCTCGAGGTCGTTGCTCGCGCCGGTGGTGACGTCGTCGCAGAAGAGCTCCTCGGCCGTGCGGCCGGCCAGCAGCACCGCGATCTGGTCGAGCATGCCGTCGCGCGTCTCCAGGAAGTGGTCCTCCTCGGGAATCTGCATGGTGTAGCCGAGGGCCTGGCCGCGGCTCACGATGCTGATCTTGTGGATGGGGTCGGAGTTCTCCAGCACGTGGCCCACCAGGGCGTGGCCGGACTCGTGGTAGGCGATCACGCGACGCTCGCCCTCGGTGATGACGCGGCTCTTGCGCTCGGGGCCGGCCATCACGCGCTCCATGGCCTCCTCGACCTCGGGGGGATCGATCGTCGACTTGTGGCGGCGCGCGGCGAGAAGGGCCGCCTCGTTCATGAGGTTGGCCAAATCGGCGCCCGTGAAGCCCGGCGTCACCTTGGCCAGCCGTGCGAAGTCCACGTCATCCGAGACGGGCTTGCCCTTGGCATGCACGCGCAGGATCTTCTCGCGGCCCGCCACGTCCGGACGGTCCACGGTCACGCGCCGGTCGAAGCGGCCGGGGCGCAACAGCGCCGGGTCGAGGATGTCGGGCCGGTTGGTGGCGGCGATGAGTATCACCGACGAGTTGTCCTCGAAGCCGTCCATCTCCACGAGCAGCTGGTTCAGGGTCTGCTCGCGCTCGTCGTGGCCGCCGCCGAGGCCGGCGCCGCGCTGACGGCCCACTGCGTCGATCTCGTCGATGAAGACGATGCAGGGGGCGGCCTCCTTGGCCTGCTTGAAGAGGTCGCGCACGCGCGAGGCGCCCACGCCCACGAACATCTCCACGAAGTCAGAGCCGCTGATCGAGAAGAACGGCACGCCCGCCTCGCCGGCCACCGCCTTCGCGAGCAGCGTCTTGCCGGTGCCCGGCGGGCCCACCAGCAGGAGGCCGCGCGGAATGCGTGCGCCCATCTGGTGGTAGCGCTCGGGGTCGGAGAGGAAGTCGCGGACCTCCTGCAGCTCCTCGACGGCCTCGTCGATGCCCGCGACGTCCGCGAAGGTCACCTTGGGGCGCTCGCTCTCCACCGTCCGGGCCTTGGTCTTGGCGAAGGACATCGTCTTGTCCTGCTGGTTGGACATGCGGCTCATGTAGTAGACGAAGACGCCCACGAGCAGCAGCGTGGGGACCACGGAGACGATGATGGTCTCGAGCAGGTCGCCGGAGCTCGTGTCGATCTCGTAGGTGACCGTGGGGTAGCGGGCCATGAGCTCGGCCAGGGAGTCCGAGCCCACGTAGACACTCTGGTAGGGGACGAGCTTCTCCTCGTCGCCCTTGTCGGCCGCGCTCGTCCAGAGCGAGCCGGTGACGCTGCCGTCGGAGGTCTTGTAGTTGACGTCGTGGACGCGGCCCTGCTCGACGGCGGACACGAACTCGTTGGTGGGCAGGACCTCGGTTGACTGGGTCTGCCCCCTGAACGAGGAGCCCATCGAGTAGACGAGGTAGACCACGATCGCCACGACGAGCATCGTCGTGATGGCGCTGGTGCGGGACGGGCCGCCGGGGAGGCCGGGCCCGCCCGGGCGCTGTGGTTCGGGCGTGTTGTCTGGGCTGGGCACGGGCCCTCCTTGTCAGCTTACTGGTAGACCTCGGGCTTGAGGACTCCGATGTAGGGCAGGTTGCGGTAGCGCTCCGCGAAGTCGAGGCCGTAGCCCACGATGAACTCGTCGGGCACGTGCGTGCCCACGTAGCGCGGCTCGATGGCGGGCGTCTTGCCGGCGACGTCCTTCACGAGGAACGCGGCCACCTCGACGGAGGCGGGGCCGCGGCCCTTGAGCAGGTCGATGAGGTAGGAGAGCGTCAGGCCGGAGTCGAGGATGTCCTCCACGATCAGCACGTTGCGCCCCTCGATCTTGGTGTCGAGGTCCTTGACGATGCGCACCACGCCCGAGCTCTTGGCCGCGTCGCCGTAGCTGGAGACCGCCATGAAGTCCACCGACATCGGGCAGTCGATGGCGCGCATGAGGTCGGCGGTGAAGACCACGGCGCCGCGCAGGACGGCCACGACCAGCGGGTTCTTCTCTGCGTAGTCGCGCGAGATCTGCTCGCCCATGCGGCTGACGATCTGGCGGATGTCCTCCTCGCTGAGCAGGATCTCCTTGACGTCGGGGTGCAGTGCCTCCATCGCTCGCTCCTTCCGTCGGCGGAAGCTCTTTGGCCTGATACCCAAGGATAGCGCACTAGGTGGTCATGGGGCCCGGACTCGGCGCGTCGGAATCGGGTTTGGGTTTGGCCGTGGCGGCGAGAAGGACCCGTTCCGGGGGTGAAACCATGAACCCAGCCTCGCGGTGAGGGGTCAGACGGCGTCCAGGAGCGTCAGCTCAAGCAGCCATCTCGTGGTCGCGGTGCAGCGGGCGCGCTCGTCGGGGCGAACGGGGGCGACCCAGACGGGCGCGCCGGTGGGCGAAGTGCGCACCACCGGCACGGCGGCGCGGTCGTCGAGCGGAACGCCCGCCTCGCCGAGCAGGTCGGACACCTTCTTGGACTGGCCGTGCATGCCGAGCGGACAGAGCACGTCGCCGGGGCGGGGCGCGTCCACCCAGAGGCGGCCGCCGCGCACGGGGTCGACTCCTGCGGCCTCGGCGTCGAGCAGGACGGACGCGCCGTCCCACTCGAGCGCGTGCGCCCGGGCGCGGGCGGCGAGGTCGGCGCCCGCAGGGGCCTCGATGACGCGGGCCGTGAGCGTGCGGCCGTCGGCGAGCTCGAGCCGGCCGGGGACCTCGAGCCAGGCGGCCGAGGGGGCCGGCACGCCGGAGCGGGCGCGCAGCACAAGCAGCCCGTGCTCCACGCGCGCCGAGACGCCCATCGGGATGGTGAGCGAGCCCTCCCCCGCCGCGACCGCACGCAGGACGCCGGCCACGTGCCGGGCCTCGAGGCGGGCGCCGGGGCAGGCGACGAGCAGGGCCGTGCGCACGACGCGCCGCGCGATCGCGACCTCGAGCGCGGCGAGGCGGGCGGCGTCCAGCACCATGAGCCCCTCGGCGGTGCGCCGCGTGAGGTCGCGCAGCGCGCGGCCGGCGACCGAGGTGAGGTAGGCGTCCTCGTCGGAGAGGATGTCGCAGGTCGTGGCCAGGCTCGCGGTCACGCGCGGGTTTCTCGCCCGCACCACGGGCATGACCTCGTGGCGGACGTAGGCCCGCAGGTAGCGCGTGTCGGCGTTGGTGTCGTCCTCACGCCAGACGATGCCGCGCATGCGCAGCAGGTCGCAGAGCTCCTCGTGGGTGCGGTCCAGCAGCGGACGCACGATGCGGTTGCGCCGGCGCGGGATCGAGGAGAGGCCTGCGGCGCCGGTGCCGCGGATCGCGTTCATAAAGAAGGTCTCCGCGCGGTCGTCGGCGGTGTGGGCGGTGAGGATGCGCGCGGCGGAGCGCGGCGTGCCGAGCCGCTCGGAGAGCTCGTTGGCCAGGCGGGCCGCCTCGGCGTAGCGCAGCTCGCGGCCGGCGTTCTCCACGTTGTCGCCCGCGCTCGCGGCGAGCGCCGCCACGTCGGCGCGGCGGATCGTGCAGGGGATGCCGTAGCGCGCGGCGAGGTCGCGGACGAACTCCTCGTCCTCCTCGGCGTCCAGGCCGCGCAGGCCGTGGTTGACGTGCAGCACGTGCAGCCGCTCGCGGGCGATGCGCGCCTGGCCGCGGCCGTCGTCGATGTCGAGCGCGGAGGTGGCGGCCAGCACGAGCAGCGCCGTGGAGTCCGCGCCGCCGGAGACCATGAGGACCACGGGACCGGCGAGCTCGGCGTCCGGCCGCCCGCTCGGCCGCTCGAAGCGCCCTCCCGCGCCGGCGAACCTGCGAGAAACGCTCGGCATGCGCCACCTCCAACGAGTACCCTGTACCTTGGCGCGTCGCGCCCCGCCACCAAGTGTACGCCAGCGAAAGGACCCCCATGACGCCCGAGATTCACCTGCACGTGCTCGCCAGCGGCTCCAAGGGCAACGCCGCCCTCGTCGAGGGGCCCGAGGGGTCCGTCCTGGTGGACTGCGGCATCTCGCGCCGCACGCTGCTCGGGCGCGCCGAGGAGCTGGGCGCGGACATGGGCCGCGTGCGCGCCGTGATCCTCACGCACGAGCACTCCGACCACGTGGGCGGCCTCAGCGTGTTCTGCAACCGCTTCGACGGGCCGCTCTTTGCGACGGCGGGCACCGTGGCCGCGCGCCGCTACCTCACCGAGCTGCCGTTCACGCTCGTGGGTCACGCCGACGAGCTGGAGCTCGCGGGGATGCGGGTACGAACCTTCCCGACCTCGCATGACGTGGCCGACCCCGTGGGCCTGCGCTTCTCGACGGACGACGACGCGCTCGGGTTCTGCACGGACACCGGCGAGCTGGGCGCGGCGGCGCTCGGGGCGCTGGCGGGCGTCCGCATCCTGGCGCTGGAGTCCAACCACGACGAGCGCATGCTCGCCACCGGCGACTACCCCGCCCACCTCAAGGCGCGCGTGGCGGGGCCGTGCGGCCACCTCTCCAACGCGCAGGCCGCCGCTGCGCTCGCGCAGCTCGTGGGCCCGGACACCGAGACGGTGGTGGCGATGCACCTCTCGCAGGAGAACAACCGCCCGAGCGTCTGCGTCCGCACGCTCGCGGAGGCCGTGGGCGCCGAGGTCACGACCGGCGAGGACGGCCGCCCCGAGGCCCGCACGCCCGACGGTCGCCTCACGATCTGCTGCGCCGCCCAGGACTGGCCGCTCACCGTCTGGTAAAACTTGCCTAAAAGGGGTCTGACCCCTTTTAGGCAAGAAAACGGGCCGGAACCCGTGGGTCCCGACCCGTCGGCTCGCCCTTGCGGCAAGCGCTAGTCGATGGCAATCTTCGTGACGTTGGCCTTCTCGTCCTGCTTGGGGACGTTCACCGTGAGGATGCCGCCCTCGAGCTTGGCGGTGAGGCCGGTCGTGGCCGCGTCCTTGAGGAAGACGCCGCGCGTGGCGCTCCACTCGCCGGACTCCTTGTAGAGGTAGTTCTTGCCCTTCTCCTCGTCGGACTCCTTCTTCTCAACGGAGACGGAGAGACGGCCCTCGTTGAGCTCGACGTCAATGTCCTCGCGCTTGACGCCCGGCAGCTCCGCGGTGACCACATAGGCGGTGCCCGCGTCCTCGACGTTCATCTTGAAGCCCGCGTTGCCCGTGGAGAGCGCGGCGAACGGCGCGTCGAAGAAGCGGTCGAACTCGTCGAACGGCCAGCTGCGGAGAGCCCTCGAGTAACGATCGTACGGAATCATGCCTGCCATGATGCTCACTCCTTCTGTCTGTGGTGGGCGCCTCCCGGGGCGCCCTGTCGCTCGTTGGTAGTTATTCCCCGCCCCGCTCGATTTATGCGCGCGGAGCGAAGTTTTCTTAGCGTCACATACTCATCATATCTAAGCATAGTTGACTTAGATTTTGCGAACGCACGGGGCTGTAGCATAATGGCGGCGACTGTCGAGAGAGCTGGAGACCCCATGAGCAGCAGCGAGCCCACGAAGGCTACGAAAGACGAGGTCACCGGACGGCATGCGGCCCCGTACGTGCGCCAGCGCCCGGCCCACCGCAGCGTGGAGCCGATCGACGACCTCGCCCAGGACCCGGACGAGGACGGGCTCGTGACCCACGACTCAGACTTCACCGTGCGCGGCGGGGCGCTCTCCGGCCGCGCCTACCGACGCTCCCGCGCCGAGGGGGAGCAGCTCCGACGCGACCTCCACTACGGCCAGTACCTGGAGATCCCCAAGGGCCGGCGCGACATCTTCGCGTCGCGCGAGCGGCGCACGCGCATCAAGACGGCCGTCGCGCTGTTCGTGGTGCTCGCCGTGCTCGCCGTCGTGGTCTACTTCGTCTGGGGGTACATGCAGACCAACTGGGGCTCCACCGCCCGCTAGACCTGCCAAAGGGGTCTGACCCCTTTGGCAGGTTAGGACCAGGGGTCGGGCTCGAAGAGGGGCTCGGGGTCCGGGCGACGGTCCGAGTAGGGGTCGTAGCCGTCGTCGTCCTCGTTCTCCGCGCGGCGGAACTCGTCCTTCTCGTCCCTGTCGTCCATCGTGCCCCCCGTCTCGCCCGGCGTTGACGCCATGATAGCGCGTTACTCCAGCGCGTCCGGCTCGAGGGGCTCGTCCTCGGAGCCGCCGGCCGCACCGGCGCCGGCGCGCCGCCGCTCGGAGGCGGCGTCGTCGCGCGCGGCGAAGAGCCGGTCGTCGTCACCCACGTCCACGCGGACCACGTCCCCCTCGCCGACACTGCCGTCGATGATGAGGTTGGCCACGCTGTCCACGACCTGGCGCTGGATGAGACGCTTGAGCGGGCGCGCGCCGTAGACCGGGTCGAGCCCGTCAAAGGCGAGCGACTGCTTGGCCGCCGGCGTGAGCTCGAGCTGGATGCGGTCGCGGTCCAGGCGCTCGCGCACGTCGCGCAGCTGGATGTCCACGATCTTCTCGATGTCCTCGAGGCCGAGGGCGTGGAAGACCACCACGTCGTCGATGCGGTTCAGGAACTCAGGCTTGAAGGTCTGACGCAGGGCGTCGTTGACCTCGCGCTGGACCTCGTCCGGGTCGCTCGAGGCGTTAGCCCCGGCGATGAACTGGCTGCCCACGTTGGACGTCATGATGATGATCGTGTTCTTGAAGCTCACGACGCGGCCTTGGCCGTCCGTGAGGCGGCCGTCGTCCAGGACCTGCAGCAGGATGTTGAAGACGTCGGGATGCGCCTTCTCCATCTCGTCCAGCAGGATCACGGAGTACGGGCGCCGCCGCACGGCCTCGGTGAGCTGGCCGCCCTCGTCGTAGCCCACGTATCCCGGGGGCGCGCCGATGAGGCGCTGGACGCTGAACTTCTCCATGTACTCGGACATGTCGATGCGCACGAGCGCGCGCTCGTCGTCGAAGAGGCAGTCCGCGAGCGCCTTGGCGAGCTCGGTCTTGCCCACGCCGGTGGGGCCGAGAAAGAAGAAGCTGCCGATCGGGCGGTTGGGGTCGGAGAGGCCCGCGCGGCTGCGGCGCACGGCGGCGGCCACGGCGGACACGGCCTCGTCCTGGCCGATCACCCGCTTGTGGAGCTCCTTCTCGAGGTTCTTGAGCTTGTCCAGCTCGCCCTGCATCATCTTGGACACCGGCACGCCGGTCCACGCGGAGACCACCTCGGCGATCTCCTCGGACGTGACCTCCTCCTTGAGCAGCCCGCCCGCCTCCTGCTTGGCGGTGAGCGCGGCCTCGGCCTCCTCGTACTCGCGCTGGAGCCCGGGGATCGTGGAGTAGCGCAGCTCGGAGGCACGCGCGAGGTCGCCCTCGCGGGTCACGCGCTCCATCTCGGTCTTGGCGTCCTCGATCCTGGACTTGAGGTCCTGCACGCGGTCGATCGCGCCCTTCTCGTTCTCCCAGTCGGCCTTCATGCCGTCGAGCTTCTCGCGCGTCGTGGCGATCTCGCCGCGCAGGGTCTCCAGGCGCTCCTTGCTGGCCGCGTCCTCCTCCTTCATGAGGGCCTGCTCCTCGATCTGCATCTGCGTGAGCTGGCGGTCCACGGCGTCGATGTCGGCCGGCATGGAGTCGAGCTCCATGCGCAGGCGGCTCGCGGCCTCGTCCACCAGGTCGATGGCCTTGTCCGGCAGGAACCGGTCGGAGATGTAGCGGTTGGAGAGGTCGGCGGCGCTGACCAGCGCGGAGTCCGTGATGCGGACGCGGTGGTGCTGCTCGTAGCGCTCCTTGAGGCCACGCAGGATGGAGATCGTGTCCTCCACGGTGGGCTCGGAGACCATGACGGTCTGGAAGCGGCGGGCGAGCGCCGCGTCCTTCTCGATGTACTTGCGATACTCGTCCAGCGTGGTGGCGCCGATGGCGTGCAGGTCGCCGCGCGCGAGGGCCGGCTTCAGGATGTTGCCGGCGTCCATGGAGCCCTCCGTGGCGCCCGCGCCCACGATGGTGTGCAGCTCGTCGATGAACAGGATGATCCGGCCGTCCGAGTTCTGGACCTCCTTGAGCACGGACTTGAGGCGGTCCTCGAACTCGCCGCGGTACTTGGCGCCGGCCACGAGCGCGGACATGTCAAGCTCGACGATGTCCTTGTCGCGAATGGTGGACGGGACGTCTCCGTTGACGATGCGCTGGGCCAGGCCCTCCACGATGGCGGTCTTGCCCACGCCCGGCTCGCCGATGAGCACGGGGTTGTTCTTGGTGCGGCGGGAGAGGACCTGGATCGTGCGGCGGATCTCCTCCACGCGGCCGATCACCGGGTCGAGCTTGCCCTGGCGCGCGAGGTCCGTGACGTTGCGGCCGTACTGCTCGAGCGCCTTGAGCTGGGGCTTGGCGTCCTGGCTGGTGACGTGCTCGTCGCCGCGCAGGTCCGTGTAGGCCTGGCTCACGCGCTTGCCGGTGACGCCGGCGGCCTTGAGGATGGAGCCGGCCTCGTCCTTGCTGTCCGCGAGCGCGCAGAGCAGGTGCTCGGAGGTGACGTAGGAGTCGCCCATCTTGGACGCGAGCTTCTCCGCCGCATCCCCAACGCGCACGAGGTCCTGGCCGACGCCCATCTGGGACGCATCGCCGGTCACGCGCGGCTGGCGGGCGATGGCCTGGTCGACCTGCGCCTCGATGGACGCCGGGTCCGCGCCTACGCGCTCGATGATCGCGCGCAGGTTGCGCTCCCCGGAGCCGAGAAGTGCCTTGAGCAGGTGCACGGGCTGCACCTGGCCGGCGCTGGCGTCCGTGGCAACGCCCACGGCGGCCTGCAGCGCCTCCTGGGCCGTGACGGCCCACTTGTCGAGTCTCATGGTTTGCCCCCTTCTGGGTTGTGGTTAGTCAAGGACTATTGTTCCCGCCTGAGCTGGGGCGTATACGCAAATCTAAGTGTCTATGTGATAGATTTTGAGCAGACGGGCGCCGGCCACGCGAATATAAAAACTCAGATGGAGCGGACGGGCGTTCTGCGGTCGCCATGGCGACAAAAACGTCCGTCCGCTCCACCTGAGCCCGGCGAGAAGAACATGCGGCCGCTACCCCTCGTTCTTATCGTCCGCAGCGGTGGTGCCGTTCAGCAGCAGCCGGCGCATGACCTGCTCGGGGCTCGCCTGCGCGTCGTAGCGGGCGAGCGCGGTGATCTTCTCCTGCATCCTGTACTCGTGGACCTCGTCCTCGAGCTCGCGGACGCGGGCGCGCAGGTCGTCGAGCTCGGCCTCGCGCTCGAGCATCCGCTCGCGCATGTCGAGGATGCGCACCACGCCGGCGAGGTTGATGCCCTCGTCGGTAAGCTTGGAGATGAGGTTCAGCCGCTCGATGTCCGCCTGGCTGTAGAGGCGCGTGTTGCCGCGCGAGCGCCCGGGCGTGACCAGGCCCTTCTGCTCGTAGACGCGCAGGGTCTGCGGGTGCATGCCCGTGAGCTCGGCGGCGACGCTGATCATGTAGAGCGGCTTGTCGCGGTCGCGACCGCGCTCCCGGGCGTCCTTATCGCTTGGCGCCATAGCGCATGACCTCCTCGCGGTAGTCTCGCGTGTCCGCGTCGCGCAGGGCGGCGAGGGCCTCGCGCTCCTTCTTGGAGAGCATCGTGGGGACCTTCACGCGCACGGTCACGAAGAGCGCGCCGCGCGAGCCCTTGCGCTTGACGTTGGGCGCGCCCAGGTCGCGGAAGCGGAACGTCTTGCCGTCCTGCGTGCCGGCGGGCACCTTGAGGCGGACCTCGGTGCCATCCGGCGTGGGCACGTCCACCGTGGCGCCGAGAGCGGCCTCGTAGACGGAGAGCGGCAGCTCCATACGCACGTCCGCGCCGTCGCGCTTGAAGACGGGGTGCTCGGCCACGTGCGTGGTGATCACGAGGTCACCGCGGTCGCCGCCGTTGGTGCCGTACTCGCCGCGCCCGCGGTAGCGGAGCTTGCCGCCGTCCACGGCGCCGGCCGGGATCTTGATCGTGAGGGTCTGCTCCTCGCCCGTGGAGGGCACGCGGTAGGTGGCCTTACGCGTGGCGCCGCGGAAGGCCTCCTCGGCGGTGACGTCCACGGACATCGTGAGGTCGGAGCCCTTGGTCGGGCGGTTGGCCGCGCGGGCGCCGCCGGCCCCGCCGAAGATCGACGAGAAGTCGAAGCCGCCAAAACCCCCGTCCCCGCCGCGCATGTTGTTGAAGATGTCGGACCAGTCGCCCCCCACGTTGGTGGTGTAGGTGTAGCGGCCGCGCCCGCCGGAGCCGCCGAAGTCGGCCCCCGGGATGCCGCCGAACATCAGCATCTGGTCGTACTCGCGGCGCTTCTTGGGGTCGGAGAGCGTGGTGTACGCCTCGCTGACCTCCTTGAACTTCTGCTCGTCGCCGCCCGCGTCGGGGTGGTACTTGGCCGCGAGCTTGCGGAACGCGCGCTTGATCTCGTCGTCGGAAGCGTCGCGCTTCACGCCCAGGATGTCGTAGTAGCTCTTGTTGGTTGCCATGTCACACGCGCCTCCCTTCGCGCCTCAGGTTCTGGCGAGAAGAACGTCGGGCCGCTAGGCCTCGTCCTTCTCGGCGTCGTTGCTCTTCTCGGCCTCCGCAGCGTCTACGGCCCCGGCGTCGTCCGCCTGCTCGGCGGGGCGCTTGGGCCCGCCGTAGGTCACCGTCACCATGGCGGCGCGGATGACCTTCTCGCCCATGCGGTAGCCCTTCTGGTAGACCTGGGCGACCGTCTCGTCGTAGGCCTCCGCGTCCTCCACGCGCCCGACGGCCTGGTGGGCCAGCGGGTCGAAGGGCTCCCCCGCCGGGTCGACGGGCTCGACGCCCTCCTTCGCGAGGACCGCGAGCATCTTGTCGTGCACGGCGGACACGCCGTCGACGAACTGCTTGAGCTGGGAGTCGTCCTCGGTCGAGCCGGCGTGCTCGATGGCGCGCTCGATGTCGTCGATCACGGGCAGCAGGCTCGTGACCAGGCCCTCGGCCGCGCGCTCCTTCTCGGCGAGGCGCTCGGCGGCGGTGCGGCGGCGATAGTTCTCCCAGTCCGCCTGGAGGCGCAGCATGCGCTCCGTGGCGTCGGCGGCCTCCTTCTTGGCGGCCTCGATCTGGTCCTCCACGTCGGAGAGCTTCTTCTGCAGCTCGTCGCGCTCGGAGCGAATCTTGTCGGCGTCCGCCGCGAGCTCGCGCTCGGCGGCCTCCTCCCCGGCGCGGATGGCGGCCTCCACACGGGCGCGCTCCTCGGCGTCCTCGTCCGCAGCGACGGGCTCGGTGGCCTCGGTGGCCTCGGGCTCGGCGGCCTCGTTCTTCTCGTCCTCTACCTCGATGGGCACCTTCACGTCACCCTCCTCAACGTGGAAAAGGGACAGTCCCTTTTCCACACTCTTCCGCAAATCCGACGGGGGCGGCCGCGAAGCCGTGGCCGCCCCCAGTCAATCCGTTATACGGCCAGCTCGGAACTAGTTGTTCTTGTCGTCGTCCACGACCTCGTAGTCGGCGTCAACGACGTCGTCGGAGCCGCCCTGGGTGCCCGTCGCGCCCGCAGCCGCGTTGCCGGCGTCGCCCGCGTCCGTGGTGGAGTAGACGATCTGCGCGAGCTTCTGCGAGGCCTCGGTCAGCTTGTCGCCGGCGGCGCGGATGGCATCCACGTCGGTGCCCTCGAGCGCCTTCTTGGCGTCGGCGATGGCGGCCTCGACCTCAGACTTCTGGTCGGCCGGGACCTTGTCGCCGAGGTCCTTCAGCGTCTGCTCGGCACCGTAGCACAGCGAGTCGACCTGGTTGCGGACCTCGATCTCGTCCTTGTGCTTCTTGTCCTCCTCGGCGTGGGCCTCGGCGTCCTTGACCATGCGGTCGACCTCGTCGTCGGAGAGGGCGGTGGAACCGGAGATGGTGATCTCCTGGCTCTTGCCGGTGGCCTTGTCCTTGGCCGAGACCTTCACGATGCCGTTGGTGTCGATGTCGAAGGTGACCTCGATCTGCGGCACGCCGCGGCGCGCGGCCGGGATGCCGGTGAGCTGGAACTTGCCGAGGGACTTGTTGTCCGCGGCCATCTCGCGCTCGCCCTGCAGGACGTTGATCTCGACGGACGTCTGGTTGTCGGCGGCCGTGGAGTAGATCTCGGTCTTGGACGTGGGGATCGTGGTGTTGCGCTCGATCATCTTGGTCATGACGCCGCCCATGGTCTCCACGCCGAGGGACAGCGGCGTGACGTCGAGCAGCAGGATGCCCGAGACGTCGCCGGAGAGGACGCCGGCCTGGACGGCCGCGCCGTCGGCCACGACCTCGTCCGGGTTCACGGACATGTTGGGCTGCTTGCCGGTCATCTGCTTGACGAGCTCCTGGACGGCGGGCATGCGGCTGGAGCCGCCGACGAGGATGACCTCGTTGACCTGGGAGATCTGGAGGTTGGCGTCATGCAGCGCCTTGGTGACGGGGCCCTTGCAGCGGTCGAGCAGGTCGCGCGTGATGCGCTCGAACTCGGCGCGGGTCAGCGTGTAGTTGAGGTGCAGCGGGCCGTTCGCGTTCATCGTGATGAACGGGAGGTTGATGGTGGACTGCTGCGCGGAGGAGAGCTCCTTCTTGGCGTTCTCCGCCGCCTCCTTGAGGCGCTGCAGGGCCATCGGGTCCTGACGCAGGTCGATGCCGTTGTCCGCCTGGAACTTGTCGGCCATCCAGTCGATGACCTTCTGGTCCCAATCGTCGCCGCCGAGGTGGTTGTCGCCGTTGGTGGCGAGGACCTCCACGACGCCGTCCGCGAGGTCCAGCAGCGACACGTCGAAGGTGCCGCCGCCGAGGTCGAAGACCAGGACCTTCTGGTCGATGCCCTTCTTGTCGAGGCCGTACGCGAGCGCGGCGGCCGTGGGCTCGTTGACGATGCGCTGGACGTTGAGGCCGGCAATCTTGCCCGCGTCCTTGGTGGCCTGGCGCTGGGCGTCGTTGAAGTAGGCCGGGACGGTGATGACGGCGTCGGTGACGGGCTCGCCGAGGTACTTCTCGGCGTCGGCCTTCATCTTGGAGAGGATCATGGCGCTGACCTGCTCCGGGGTGAAGTCCTCGCCCTCGATCTCCACGACGGCGCGGTTGCCGGTGCCGGCCTTGACCTTGTACGGGACGGTCTTGAGCTCGGAGGTGACCTCGTCGTAGCGACGGCCCATGAAGCGCTTGATCGAGAAGACCGTGTTGGTGGGGTTGGTGACGGCCTGGTTCTTGGCCGCCTTGCCGACGATGCGATCGCCGTCGGAGCGGAAGCCCACGACGGACGGGGTGGTGCGGTCGCCCTCGGCGTTGACGATGATCGTGGGCTCGCCGCCCTCGAGGACCGCCATCGCGGAGTTGGTGGTACCCAGGTCGATACCGAGAATCTTGCCCATGGTTGCTCTCCCTTTCCTGCGTGGGGCCCGTCGCGCGGGCCCGCTCGCCTGTATCCGTGTGTACGGTTGAGTTTATCCCCTGTGCGTGACGATTCTATACATAATCTAAGTCTCTACACATGAGATTTTTTGACGCACACATTTTAGGGAGAGCACACGGCTACAGCAGGCGATGCTCGAAGCGTCCGTCCTCGTAGACGCCGTAGCTGGCCGAGCCATCCTTGGGGATGCCCACCGAGCCGGGGTTGAATACCCACGCGTCGTGCGCCTCGTCCTTCTCGCTCACCTTGATGTGGGTGTGGCCGTAGACGAGCGCGGAGCGCGGCGGCAGCGCGGGCCAGGCGTCCACACTGTTGTGGCGGCCGGGGCCCCAGACGTGACCGTGCGTGAGGAAGAGCGTCGTGTCTGTGGCGGGGTCGAGCAGGACGTTGTGGTCCGCCATGCAGGGGAAGCCGAGGACCATCTGGTCGACCTCGGCCTCGCAGTTGCCGCGCACGGCGATCACGCGGTCGGCCACCGAGTTGAGCATCTCGATGACGCGCTTGGGTGCGTAGTCGGCGGGGAGGTCGTTGCGCGGGCCGTGGTAGAGCAGGTCGCCGAGCAGGACGATGCGGTCCGGGGACTCGGCGGCGACGGCGGCCATGAGGCGCGCGCAGGCGTCGGCGGCGCCATGGATGTCGGAGGCGATGACGAGCTTCATGGGAGTTCCTTTCTGTTAATTGGGGACAGTCCCCAATTAACAGACCCAATGTAGCGCATGGTCGACCACGAGGGCACGGACGGCAGGCAGCTCGGCGAGGGAGTGCGGCCAGGTCCGGGCAGAAAGGGTCCGAGCGAGGTCGCCCAGTACGTCGTGGCGGGCATGGTGGCCGAGCGACATGAGGAGCGGGCCGAGAAGCACGTCGCGCTCGCCGCTCCCCGCCAGCCGCGCGCGAAGGCGCTCCGGAGTGCCAACGAGCACGTCGTCCCGGCCGCGCTCGGCCAGCGCGCGCTCGAGGGCGGCCTGCGCTGCTTCGCACTCCGCGCCGCGATGACCGGCGAGCGCCACCACGCATCCGTCACGCCAGGGCAGCGCCTCGTCGAGCGCGGCGGCCACGGCACGCACGTCCTTCTCGCTGGCAAGCAGGGGCGGAGCGAGCCGCAGCTCGTCAAAGTCGGGGGCGGCAGCCCGGACCGCCGCCTCAGCCCCGCGCTGGAGCCTGCCGTCGACGACGTGCGTAGTCGCCACGAGCGCCCGCCGGACGCCGCGTTCCCGCAGGTCGTCCAGCGTCTCCGGCAGCGTCGGCCCCACGGGCCGGCCGCCCGTGCGCGCCCGCGCCACCACGTCCGCGCCCACGGCATCCGCGAGCTCGCGCACGAGCGCGGCGATGCCCGCGTCGCCCTTCTCGCCGGACAGGCAGCCGGCTATGACCAGCGCGCGTGACAAAGGGGCTGTCCCTTTTCCACGTTAGTGGTGACAGGCGTGCTCCTCGCCCATGACGGGGAGCGTGCCGGCGGCGGCCATCTGCGCGACGTCGCCCACGCCGGGCGTCTGGTTTTCAAAGTAGACAGTGATGCCCGCCTGCGCGAAGCCCATCATCGGGCGCATGCCCATACCGGCGGCCACGATCGCGTCGATGCCGTTCTGGGCGAGCAGCGCCACCGGACGCATGCAGCCACCCTCCTCGTGGGGCGGGTTGTCGATGACGGTCACGGCGCCGACCTTGCCGTCCTCGATGTCGACCACGGTGAAGCAGTCGCAGTGGCCAAAGTGACCGGAGCGCTCGCAGTCCAGACCACCCTTGCCGAGGGTTGGAATGGCAACCTTCATGGGACTCTCCTCTCGTTGGGCGCCGGCGCGCCCGCGTTGCTTGACGCGGCCATTCTCGCACAAGAGCGGCGGTGGGCGGGACTTGGAGCCTCTGTCGAGGGCGCCGCGCCTGCAAAACGGACGCACGTGTGATGATCCTTGCCGGCCAACTGCAAAACGGGCGCTCGTGTGATGCGTTTTGGGCCCTGAGGGCGACTCCGGATAAGGTGCAACTGGGCGTTTGTCCTTGCGAGCGCACCGCAAGCCCGCGCGACGCCCGAATCTCTATCACACAAGCGGCCGTTTTGCAGGCGCGCGGGGCCAATCATCACACGAGCGGCCGTTTTGCAGGTGCCACCGCGCCTCCAGTAAGGAAACACCGTCCGAACTGATTTATATTCTGATTCAAGAGCACCCAGTCAGCAGCTGGTCCTCGATTATGCGCGCCACACCGTCGTCATCGTTGCTCGGGGCGACGAGCGACGCGCGCTCAAGCAGCTCAGCCGGGGCGTTGCCCATGAGGTAGCCACGGCCCACCGCCTCGAGCATGGGCAGGTCGTTGTAGTTGTCCCCAAAGGCAAAGGCGTCGGCGGGGTTGATGCCCCAGAGGTCGCAGAGGGTGCGGACCGCCCCGGCCTTGCTCGATCCGGCGGGCATGACCTCGATGAGCGTCTCCGAGGAGATCGCGATCGCAAGCCCAGGAAAGCGCTGCTTAAGGCGCCGTTCCACCTCGATGGTGCGGCCCGGCGTGCAGAGGCAGAGGATCTTCTGCACCTCGTCGCGCTCGATGGAGGAGATGGTGCCCTCGCGCGCCCGCGCCATGACGATGCGCTCCTCCTGGAGCAGACGTGGGTCGCTCGCGTCCGGCGCCACCCAGTCCTCGAAGGAGTACGCGCTCCAGGTCATGGGCAGCCCCTCGGCCTCAGCAAAGTCGACGACCTCCTGCGCCTGCGCCCGCGTGAGCCCGTGGTGGTGAATGACGTTGCGCGCCTCGTCCAAGATCACGCCGCCGCTGTAGGTGACCACCGTGCAGGAGATCTCCTGCTGCTCGAGCAGCGGATACGTCCCGGAGATCCCGCGCGCCGTCACGATGACGAACGGTATCCCGGCGGCCTGGACCGCCGCGATCGCCCGTCGCGTGCGCGGGGTGACCTGGCTCGCCGAGTTGAGCAGCGTGCCGTCGATGTCGCTGAAAACCGCCGTTGCGGGCATGAGGCCTCCGTTCGTCTTACCTGCGCACCATGATAGGGCACGGTAAGGAATACCATAGGCACAACGGGCGTCGCAGGGGCGGCGCGGAAGGAGGGCCCATGAGGTATCTGATCGTCGGCGGCGTGGCCGCTGGAACCAAGGTCGCGGCCAAGCTCAAGCGCTGCGACCGCTCGGCCGAGGTCGTGGTTGTCACTAAGAGCGAGGACATCAGCTACGCCGGCTGCGGCCTGCCGTACTACATCGGCGGGGATATCCAGACGCGCGGCGAGCTCATCGTGAACACGCCGGCCGCCTATGCGGGGCTCACTGGCGTGGAGGTGCGCACGGGCGTGGAGGCCACCGCGCTCGACGCGGCGGCGCACGAGGTCACGGTACGCGAGAAGGACGGCACGAGCCACGCCGAGAAGTACGACAAGCTGGTCATCGCCACCGGTGCCTCGCCGTTTGTGCCTGCGGGCCTTCCCGGCGCGGACCTGCCGGGCGTCTTCACCGTGCGCACGCCAGACGACGCCGAGGCCATCCGCGCCTACGCCGACGCGGGGGCGCGCCGCGCCGTGGTGGTGGGCGCCGGCTTCATCGGCCTGGAGGTCGCCGAGAACCTGCTCGCGCGCGGCCTCTCCGTCACCGTGATCGACGCGATGCCGCAGATTCTGCCCAACGTCTTTGACCCCGAGATGGCCGGCTTCGCGCAGCGCCAGCTCAAGGTCGCCGGCGTGCGCGTGATGACGTCGTGCGCGCTCGTGGGCATCACGGGCGAGGGCAAGGCCGAGGCCGTGGAGACCGCGTCCGGCACGCTGCCGGCGGACCTCGTGATCCTCTCCATCGGCATCCGGCCCAACACCGCGTGGCTGGAGGGCTCGGGCGTGGAGACCCTCAAGGGCTGCGTGCTCGTGGACGAGTTCGGCGCCACCAACCTGCCGGACGTCTACGCCGCCGGCGACTGCGCCGAGGTCACGAACTTCATCACCGGCGAGCCGTTCTGGAGCGCCATGGGCTCCACGGCCAACATCGCCGGTCGCGCGATCGCCCGCACGCTCACCGGCACGCCGACCCCCTACCCCGGCGCGCTCGGCACCAGCGTCGTGCGGATCCTGCCCACGCTGAACGGCGGCCGCACCGGCCTCACCGAGGCCGCGGCGCGCGAGGCGGGCTTTGACCCCGTGAGCGTGGTCTCCGTGGTGGACGACAAGGCCCACTACTACCCCGGCTCCTCGAGCTTCTTCATCAAGCTCATCGCCGACCGCGGCACGCACCGACTGCTCGGCGTGCAGGTACTGGGCGCGGGCGCGGTGGACAAGGTCGTGGACGTGATGGTGACGGCGCTCTACCAGAAGCTCACCGTTGAGGACCTGGGCCTCATGGACCTGGCCTATGCGCCGCCCTTCTCGACCGCCATCCACCCGCTGGTCACGACCGGCTACATCCTGGAGAACAAGCTCGCGGGCGCGCTGGAGAGCTTCACGCCGGCCGAGTACGCCGCCGGCGCCGCCAAGGACTACCACGTCATCGACGTGCTGCCCGCGCCCACGATCCCCGGCGCGGAGTGGGTGGACCTCACCAAGATCGGCCCGGACGGCCTGTCCGGGCACGAGAAGGACGAGAAGCTCCTGCTGGTGTGCGCCAAGGGCAAGCGCGGCTACTTCACGCAGAACCGCCTCAAGGCTGCCGGCTACACCAACACGCGCGTGCTCGAGGGCGGCGCCACGTTCAACGAGGTGCGCGTGCCGCGCCCAGCCGGCGCCAAGCTTCCCGCCGCAGAGATCAAGCGTCTCAAGGGCCTGGGATGCCTCCAGGACAAGCGCTTTGACGATGTCTTCAACATCCGCGTGATCACGCGCAACGGCAAGATCACGGTGGACGAGCAGCGCGCCGTGGCCGAGGCCGCCGAGCGCTTTGGCTCCGGCGAGGTCACCATGACCACGCGCCTCACGCTGGAGATCCAGGGCGTGAGGTACGAGAAGATCGACGCGTGCATCGCGTTCCTGCAGGACGCGGGGCTGGACGCCGGCGGCACCGGCTCCAAGGTGCGCCCGGTGGTGAGCTGCAAGGGCACCACCTGCCAGTACGGTCTGATCGACACCTTCGACCTCTCCGAGAAGCTGCACGAGCGCTTCTACGTGGGCTACCACGGCGTGGAGCTGCCGCACAAGTTCAAGATCGCCGTGGGCGGCTGCCCCAACATGTGCGTCAAGCCCGACCTCAACGACCTGGGCATCGTTGGCCAGCGCGTGCCGCAGATCGATCTCACGAAGTGCCGCGCGTGCAAGGTCTGCCAGGTCGTGAAGGCATGCCCGATGGGCGACGCTCAGATTGGCCCGGACGGCAAGATCACGATCGACGGCTCCGCGTGCAACCACTGCGGCCGCTGCGTGGGCGCGTGCCCGTTTGGCGCCGTGACCGAGGGGCTGGCCGGCTACAAGGTCTACATCGGCGGGCGCTGGGGCAAGAAGACGGCGCACGGCCGCGCGCTGGACAAGATCTTCACCAGCGAGGACGAGGTCATGGACGTGGTGGAGCGCGCGATCCTCTTCTTCCGCGACGAGGGCCAGAGCGGCGAGCGCTTCGCGGACACCGTGGCGCGCCTTGGCTTTGACTACGTGCAGGAGAAGCTGCTGAGCGCGCCCATCGACAAGGACGCGATTCTCAACAAGACCGTCGTGGGCGGGGCGACCTGCTAGAACGGCGGACGAGAAGAACGCACGGCAATCGGGCGGGCTCGGACGCGAATGTCCGGGCCCGCCCGTTCTTCTCGACATGCTCTGTCGATAGCATACACTGGATCAGCGAACCTGAAAGTTCTTCTCGGCTTTTGGCGATAATTACCGCGCCAGTGTATGTTGTTTCCACCGGCGATGCGGTGTTTCCGCCAGCGTGCCCCGCGCTACACCTCGCCGCTGCCCGCGTTAGGATTGGGCGTGAGCGACGCCACCGGCGAGAGCAGCACGCGGCCGTAGCCGCGATACACGTTGACGAGGCCCTCGCCCGAGACGGCGGACCCGATGAGCGACTTGCCGCTGCGCTCCACGGTGAAGTCGAGCGACTCGGTCCAGGCGATCGCAAAGTTGCCGTCCACCTTGAGCTCCTCGCCCTCGAGGTCGACGACCGCAAGCTCGCTCGCCGGGACGGGCGACTCGAGCGCCACCGTCCCCGCGCCGGAAAGTCCGAGGTTGAACAGGCCCTCGTTGCCCGCCACCGCCGCGCTCGGCCGCTTGACCATGATCGCACGGTGCTTGATGTCCGAGGTGCAGGCCATGAACAGGCCGTCGTTGATGACCATCGTGCCGCCCATCTCCGCCTGCGGGCTCATGAGCAGGATGTGGCGGTAGGTGGGCTCGCAGACGATGGTGCCCGCGCCCACGTACTCGGGCTTGATGGCAGACTCGCCGGTCACGGAGCCGCGGATGGCCTTGCCAAAGAAGTCGCCCACACCCTTGACGCCGGTCGTGGCCTGGATGTTGCCGACCGTCCACTGCATGGCGCCTGCCTGCAGCGTCACGCCGGTGCGCCCGTCAAGCTCGCAGACGAGCTGGCGCCGGCGCACGCCCATCTCGGCGGCGTAGTAGGCCGTGATGGCACCGCCGTAGGGAACGGAGAGGTCGCGCTGCCACTCCGCGACCTTGAAGGGGCCCTTGCCGGAGATGATCTTGACGTCGTCGTTGTCCAGGAAGTTGTAGATGTGCATGGGCGTCCCTTCGCTCGCGCTTACGGTGCGACGAGCGTAGCACGGCGGACGGACGCAATCGCCGCCGCTCCGGGCAGCGCGCAGGGCGCCTCGGCGAGAAGGACGCCCCTGAGGATGAGCTAACGGACGCGTGCGTCGCTCACGCCCGGCATTTTGGCGGCATCATAGGCAGTGACCAGGCGATTCTCAGAATCAACGTCCACCGAGACAAGCAGCCCTCGGGCGCCCTCCGGCACCGGTGCATCGAGCGTGGGCTCCGGAAGCTCGCGACCATTTTCGATATAGGACTCAAGTACGAGCTCGAGCGCCTCAGCGGCCATGTTCACCGCGTCGTCAAGATCATCGCCGTCCGTATGACACTCCGGGAGGTCGGGGAACCACACGCTGTAGCCCCCGAGCTCGTTGGGCTCTAAGTAGCCGGGATAGTTGAACCTCATGGCGCTTACGCCTGCACTCATTCCTCCAGCACCTCGTCCGCATCCTGCCCACGATCCTCAAAGCTAATCCTGAGCACCTTCCCCATACCCTTCGCAAGCTTGGACAGCGTCCGGACGGTCGTGTTGGTGTCCGCAGTCTCTATGAGGCTGATGGTCTTCTGGGGCACACCCGCCCTGTCGGAGGGCTCCCTCTGCGAGAGGCCAGCCTCCGCGCGCGCCAGAACGAGCGCCCGCATGGCTTGATACTCGCCTTCGCCCTCGCGCCATGCGGCGGCAAATTCGGGGTTCTCGAGCTGTTGCTCAACGTACTCGTTAAGCGTCTTCACGATGGGCCTCCTCCCAGGCTCTCTTATACCGAAGCGCCCGCTCTATCTCGCGCTGCGGCGGTTTTGGGCTCTTCTTCACAAAGCCGCTCGTCACAACAACCCTCTGTCCGACGAAGAAGAAATAGAAGGCTCGGGTGATGTCGCTCCCGAACTTCGTCCTGAGCTCGAACAGGCCGTCTCGAACATATGCCTTTTCCTCTCCACGGAGCTTGGAATCGAGCTCCTGAAGCAGTATCCGGCTTCTCAAGGCCTTCTCCCTCAGCTTGATTGGCAAGCCGCCCAAGAACTCTTGGACCGGGGCTTCACCGTTTTCCCTTTCGAAGAAGATCGCTTCATACATCGCATCTTCTTTCAAAGGAGAACATATATGCAGTCACTCGTCGGACGAGAAGAACTATCTCGAAGCGATTTGTTGAGAGAGGCGTCCGGCGCCCCTTCTGCACAAATCGCGCTTCTTGAGCGAACTAATGTTCTATTATATGATAGAACATTAGTTTGTATTTCAAGATACCGGAGCCAATTAATTGGAGAGTCCTTGCGGCGGAGCTTCACCGCAGGCCCAGCGTCCCTCCGCGCCACTCACTTCCCTTGAGATTGACCTTCTGTTGACAGCATTTGCGAATGACGAGGCCCTATTGCAAGCGAGAAGAACGCCGGAGCGGCCAGCAACGACTGCTTAACTATCAAGGCTGTTCGGATCCGGCCGAAAGTCGAACAGTCCCATCGTGAGGATGCCGTCGTCGTCCATAAGAGAGCCTTGACGTCGCGAAAGCCAGCGTTGGTCTCGCCCGTCATCGAGGGTATCTTCGATCACGGGGTCGTCAGGAACGCTCGACTTCCGCAAAAGCTCTCGGAAGAACGTAAATGCCAGGCGGGTCTTTCCGCAACGTCGGATGCCCGCAATCACCTTGATTGCATCGCTGCCCATACAAACGAGGGCATGATGGTCGGAAAAGCCGACAGTAATGTCAATTTTCCCGACCATCATGCCCCGGCAACACGATATGGACCCTCACGAAAAGAATGAGAACTCCGCCTGTTATTCGTAATACCCCTTCACGCCAAAGAGGATGCTTTCCATCGTCCCCCCCGGGGCATTAATCCCGATGGACTCCTCGACAGAGACGAGACCGTCGCCATCTGGGACGAGCGAGGGAATGACGCGACGGACTTCCTCCGATGACGTCGGGAAGACCAACTTTCCGTCCACCTCAACCTCAACGTCGTCGAAGAACTCGACGGCCTCGCAGCAGTCGTCATCGTCGTAGTACACGTGGAACGCGCCGAAGTCATCCGTGGTGTTAGTGCTCAGAGGCGTCTTCTTGAACTCCTTGTAGGGAAGGTTAGCGACTTCACGAACGGCAGGGCGAGAAGCCCCGAGATCAATCTCCCCAACTCGCTTCAGTGGCTCGGCAGTTACCCTAGTCATTCAGAAGTCCTTTCTGGTCGGAGATGTAGCCCTTGCTTTCAGCGTAATCGAGCATCTGTTGTATGGCACCGTCGTATTTGTCGCCACACTTGCCATGAATATCATCTATGTCCATCTTCAGAGCGCCCTTGAAGTCACCAGACTCGATTAACTTTAGCTGCTCTGCACGATACTCTCGGGCCTCCTTTGAAGCGCCCGTGCTCGACATCATCCTATGGTCAGCTTTGTCCATTGCAATGGACGGGCCATCATTACGTTCAAGACCATTAACTTCGTCTGCCGGCATATGATGCACCTCGATGCGGTCACCCCTACCCCCGACAAAAACGTCTCTGTAGCTTCCGCCGCGATATTCTCCCGAGGCCTCCGCCCTCGGCCTCTCAACCCGCGCGTCAGGATCGAACGAGCTGCTCGGAGACTTTACGTCACTAATCTCGCTCTTCCCCCGAACTTCCGAATGTCCCATTGGGCTCACCAGAGACCTCCTTCCGTTGTCCAACGCTCCAGCTTCTGAATATCTCCCTGCTCGATGAGCAGACACTCGACAAAGATGCCTTGAACGATATCGCGCTCCAGCTGATCCCGTTCCATCCTTCCGGTCAGCTCATAAAGCGCTCGCCGAACGCGCTCTGTCCACTCAATCATCTCATTGCCAGACGCTATCGCCTCCACCGCCACAGCATGCACCTCTGGAAAAAGAGCGCTCATAATCGGTGCGAGTCTGGTCATTCTCGGCTTCTTGGGCGGCTCGGCCAAGAGCTTGAGAATAGCCACCTTTGTCGTAGCATCAATCCCAAGACGGTCCATCTTCTCTCGAATATCGCTTAGCCTAGCCTCGTCGCTTATACGCTCGCATCGACTTAGAAGGCCGGCGATTTCCAGCGCCGCGTCAACATCGCGAGCCTCGTCTTGGCGAATCTGCCCCTCCCGCACATACTCATACCGACCTCCACCATGCTCAGCCTTGTCGATCTTGCACAGCACGGCCTCGATCCAGTCGTTCTGGTACACCGCCGCAACGCCGCGCGGCAACCTCGCAAGCTCAGTCGTCTGCGTCTCGGTCAGAGCCTCCGCCCCACCAACGAGCTGGCGGTCGCTGCCATCTGGAAGGCGCATGACAATCTTGGTATTTGTGTTCCTGATCACCGACGCATCAAGCAGGCCTGGAGCCTGATCGGCAATGATGAAGCCCTCCCCGTACGTGCGCATCTCGGCGATGGCATTCGAGAGCATCTCCACGCTTTTACCTAGCAGGTTGCCACCCTCAACGGGCTGCTCCGTCGACGTCTTTCTGAGAAGGTTGTGCGCCTCTTCAAGAACGGTCACGTGGCGCAGCCCCGCATTGTGCGAAATCCCCTGGGTCATGCGCCTCTCTTGCAGCTTGAGAACGAGAATGCCCATGAGCAGGGACTTCGTCTCACTCGAGCCGACCCGGCTCAGATCAACGATTGCCCGTCCGTCAAAGAGGTCGGCCTGATCGGTCTCGTCCGAGGAGAACACCATCCCGTTGATGCCGGAGGATAGCGAGCTCAGGCGCGTGAGCAACGACCCCTTGTAGGCACCCTTGTTCTCGGCGTCATACTCGCTTGAGTCGATGATCTCGCGCACGTTGCGAGCCACATCGGCAAAACAGGGATAGAGGCCGTCCCCATACGGATTCCGCGACTCCACTAGATTCCAACCGCAGTCCTCGTAGGACTTCTCGATAGCGCTCTTGAGAACCGCTGGCATTGCCGCATACATTGGCCAACAAACGTTGAAGATTTCCACGAGCCGGTCAAGGTGCTCGAGCACGTGCATGCCCGCAGGGAAGCTGAAGGGGTTAAGCCTGAGCAGAGGCGCGTACTCGGGATTGGTCCCGTACACGCTCACCCCTGCGTCAGTGCCAAAGACGTCCTTGTACTCCCCCTTTGCCGGCTCCACAACAAGGAAGCCAGCGCCCTCTTGGGCAACGCCCTCGAGCAGTCGGTACACGGCGTTGCTCTTGCCCGCACCGGTGCTGCCCGTCACAAAGACGTGCGACGCCAGCGAATCCATGTCGAGAAGTACGGGGGTAGGCTCCTCGCGATGCATGTGGAAGATGGAGCCGAGGCGAACGCTCTTGCCACACGCTCGCCCGTCGAAGGTAGAGACGTTCCTGCCAAAACTGGCACACTCAAAGACTGGGAGGCCCGCCACGGACTTGCGCGGGAAGTTGAGCGACCGAGCAAGCTCCTTGCCGGTCAGAGTCGTCGTTGCCGTCACGGCTGCGGGATACGGGAGTACGTTGGGCTGACTCTCCACGATATCGAGGTTGAGGCCAAAAACGGGGTGGCGCAGGTCCCTTAGGTAGCTGCAGATTGTAGCCGCGGCATGGTTGTCTGGAACATCGCCACGCCAGACATTCACCGACGCCTGCGACATAAAGGATTCCTCGCCCTGGGTCAGCGCCAGATAGGAGTGGGCGACGTTGTTGGCGGTCACCACATCTTCGCTCAAGACATAGGCGGCAAAATCCCAGAGGCCGAGCGCCGCACCCTGCTCCAAGCGCGCCATCTGCTTCTCGAGAAGTTCGAGGGCATGCTTGATGGCGTAGTTGGTATGAGTCTGGGTGATGCCCTCGTTTTTTCCGATCGTTGCCGTAACGGTAGAAGAGCGTGCAAAGTTGACGCCGAAATTGCCGCCAAGGTTGGTACTGGCGAAGCTGCCGACGGTATTGGTAAGAGAACGGGTGACAGATCTGCCAAGGGTGTTGGAGAGGGCGCGGCTGGTGGTGCGTCCCACGGTCTCGCTGATGCCTTTGGTTAGTCCCTTTGAATATGAAGCAGAAACGCTGCCTTGAACAGAAACCGGAGAAAGGACCGGGGTTCGAACGGAAACATTCGATGATCCTCCCGCAGTATCAGTCTCAGACTCCGACTCCGTCACCTGCCTCGAATCGCCCTCGGTATCCGTGGTCCCACGACTCTCGGACTCCGCCAGGGCCTCACCGTCGCTCAGCGACTGGTTATTCCCCTGCTGGCTGCCAATGCTCAGACCCGCGTTCACACCAACGGTCGCCGAGGAGCCCTGAGCACTGGACTCTTGATACGTATATTGCGTCTGCCACGAGGAATACGGTGCCAGGCCAGTGTAGAGCTGCTCAAGGCGTAGCTTGCGCTCCTCAACATCAAGCGTTGGCGTCGCTAGCAGAATGAGCGTGTATTCCTCTCGATGACTGCGCGGAACAATCCCGTCGAGCAGTTTCTCGATGGTCTGGCTCACGAACTTCTCGGACTTCTCGGTAGGCACGTTTGAGACCGTGGCAACTGAGACTTCGCCCAATCCCCGAAGGCAGGGCAGGGTGCCGGAGCCGACTCCCCCAGAGCACTCCGACCCCGGGAAGTTGCCGCGCAACGCTTCCTCAAGCCGACGCACAAACGAGTCGGCGTCCACGTTGTTGTCGGCATTCTCCGTATTGACAACGGCAAGGTAGACTTCTGTCGTCAGCTTGGTCCGGTGGAACACCAACGCGATATTGCATCGCTCGTTGGACAGCACGTCATAAACGTTGACGAGCTTCTCCAAGCTGTTCTCTTCCGGATCGCTCACCCATTTGGTAATGTTAAGAAACCTGATGTTGCGTGCGGCATCGAACGGCCCATCATATTCCGCGCTGGCGGTGAGGGGCAGGTAGATGCTGCCTATCTGAGGGAGATAGGCAGCATAGATTTCCACGCCTGCGGCGGCAATAAGCCGGCTTGTCTGCTCGACCGCCGTGGCGTCATCGGAAGAGGGCATCTCCTCCAGATAGCGAGCGCGTCGCTCCTCGACCTCCTCGAGCTGACTCGGACTGAGGGCGGACAACTTTGAAACCGCGTTTCCCGCCTTGCCCGCAGCCTTGCCCACTGCCCCTTTGATGATGTTCTTGATGCCCATTCCTAGTCCTCACCACGCCAGCTCATAAGCGACGAGACGCGCTCTTCCGCACGCTGCAGTCTGTCTCGCTTGAGCCTGAGCTCAGCAATTTCTCGCTCGTTCTTGCGAATGAACTCGAGCTTTGACCTAAGCTCGGGATTGAGGCCAACGATGTTCTCGCCCAGCTCATCGGTAAGCTCCTCCAGCCACCCGAGGAAGCTTTCCTCGTGTGCGGGCTCGACAACAGAGCGCCACCTTGAGACGCGCCGCGAGAGCTCGAGGTTGTGCTGCAGGGCAAGGGGCGCCTTCCAGAGCTTGTTGGGGTCGAACGGAAGCCGGATGTCCTTAATCTCCGGAACTGAGCCGGCCAGGCTCAAGGGACGGAAGCTCAGAATGATGCTGCGAAGGGCCTCTCTCTGGGTCTCATCTACCCCCTCGCCATTAGAAACCAGCTCTAGTAGGCTATCCTTTGCCTCTTGGGCGCACAGTTCCCAATAATGCTTTGAACGCGCCTCGACCGTGCTGATTGCCCGGCTCAGCTCAATATCAAAGTGCTTGCGAACGTGACCGAGGAGGTCTTCTGAGGCGCTTCTGTCAGCAGCGTGTCGCGCGTCCATCTCCTCGGAATGACTCTCCACCGCCTTTGAGATGTCGCCAACCAAGCTTGTGGCGAGATTGCCCAAGCCCAGAAAATCCCGTGAGTCAACCAGGTTGGAGAAGCGCTCCCTGAACTTTCTCGAGACCGCATGGCGCGTTTCGTCAGCAGCGCGGTCCTTCTCATCGACCCCCTCTTCCTGCTGACGGACCTTCGAATACTCCCCTTCCCACTTGCGGAGCAGATCCGTGTCAAGCATCGCACCGGCCGTGAAGTCTCGCTCGTTCATGAAGGGCAGGTAGCCGGCCGTTGACCGCTCACGTAGGGCATCCGACGTTGCATTAAGGCGATCGAGATGTGCGGCGCGGCTCTCATCCAGATCATCCTCACCTAGGCGCTTGCTTTCCTGAAGCCTTGTGGAGGCGTCCTCGAGCACGTCGTCTGTCTTCTCGATAAGCTTGCGAAGCAGAACGTCGGAGCGATAGCACTTGTTGTACACGGAATACTTGGTGGCAAAATCCTCGATGCCGCACTCGACGCTGTAGAGACCGCTATTTGCAAGAACCGTATCCGCACAGCCCTCCGCGTCGGCAAGCATCTCTGTCCTGAGCTGAGTGGGCATAAGATCGTAGTCATAGAGCCTCGTGTAGTATCGATCCTCGGGGTCCTGGTAGCTCGCAAGCAGTTGACGATAGCAGCGGTCATAGTGACGATCAGAGAGATGCCCACCGGTCTTAGCCCCGAGCCCCATGACCGATGAGACAAAATAGATGCCCTGCGCGTACATGTTGCGCGCCACGGCAGTCCCCATCACATAGTCAACGTCATCAGGCGTAAGCCCACCCTCGGAAAGGTCGGCCGCATCTGCCTTGTTCACAACGATCATCGAGAAGCGCTCGTCAAGAGCTTCGATCTTCTTGATTTCGTCATAGAGCTCCGCATTGTCGTTGCTGTCTATTGCGCTGTACTCCGTCACGTAAATCGGGAGTCCGTCAGACATGCCCCTCATGGCCTCTTGGAGAACACGAAGGTGGTCGATGTTCGAATTTGAGTTTGATCCCGGAGTGTCAAAGATGACGAAGCGCTTTTCATCCATCCAGGCGCCCCTCTTGTAGGGGACCTTCACCTTTACGAGATTGCCGATGAGCTCCGCATCTTCGGCCCTATGTTCATTAATCGCCGTGAGGACCTTACGGGCTCGGTCCACAATGGGGGACGCGTCTTCTGGGGATACCGCAGCTACAATCTTCTGTGCAAGAGCACCGTTTTGGTCGGGGCCAGAAAGCGTCATCCCGCCATCGGAGAGACTGACAGCAAGCTCGCCATTCATATAATCAATCGAAACGCTTGCTCTATCCGGCTGGTCGGAGCGCTCGATTTGGTAGACGCGAGCGGTGAGCGGCTTGTCCCCACTGGGAAGCAGTTCGGCCCCAATAAGCGCATTGATGAAGGTCGACTTTCCGGAGCTGTAGTTGCCAACAACACAGACGGGAACAACATCACCCGAGGCGTCCTTGAACATCTTCAGAAGGCCTTCGGCATCCGCATCACCTTCAAGGGAGCCCGAGATGATCGAAGATACGCTCTCGAACTCCGTCCTCACAAAGGGCAGGATGTCGCGCGCGTTTGCAAGAAAACGGTTTCCTCGAACAAGCCTGACTCTTTCTCGCAGAGGCGACTTTGCGCAAACGCCGATAAGCTCCGCCCATTCATCGTCCGGGCCCTCAAACACAATCTCTGTCGGCTCGTCCAAGCTGCCGTACTCAGATACGATGCTTTCCACAATCTGATGTGCCTTGAAGGGGAGAAAGCCCTGAACAAACTGTTTGCTCAGCAGCGCGCTGTTTGGATTGCTCCCATAATCGAGGGGTGCCCAAGCACCGCTCCAGCTCATAAATTGCACCGAACGATGATATGGGTCGCTGACGACTTTCACCTTGGACACGATGATTCCCCTTCGACAAACAGCGGAATTACCAGTCAGAGCGGTCGAGACTTACGGGCTGACTCCCTGCATTCTAGTTTGAGTCATGAGCACGGTCGTCAGGCTTGCGGTCAGCGAGCGTATTTTGAGCCAGCTGGAAGCCATCCCGCTTCGCGCGAATTTATCCTCGGCGCTACAACAAAACCTCGGCGCATGGCCGAAGCCGACAGGACGATTTGCAGCCACAGCGCACATTGCCCATTCCTCATAACCTCAATGGCACTCTACAGAGAGCATGAGCCGATGGTACCGCTTCTATCCTTTCCCGCATGGACAACGCGGAGGAGAAACGGGCCATCGGCTCTCGAATACGCGCCGAGCGCACCAGATGCGGCATCTCACAGCGCCAGCTCGCGCTCATGACGGGCACGAGCCGCTCCTATCTCTGGAAAATCGAGACAGGAGCGGCTGACGTGGGGATTGACGTGCTCATCCGCATCGCGAAGGCGCTCGACATGCCCGTACGAGACCTCATTGATTTTTAGCGTCTCCTACAGCCCGAATGACCTCACTCGCTGTCGACAAGAACCCTGTCGACTCAGGCTCCGCTCGCCTACCTAGCTGCACCCCTATCGTCCACAAAGGATGCGGCCTCCCGCACTTTAGAGCGCCCATGCCATCTGAACTGGAACCAACACGCCCGAGCCACCGGAAATCATAAGCACATCGTCCTTATCCAGGTTCAGGTAGCAGGCGCCGTCCTCGTTGAGGTAGAAATCGCTCCACGCGTTCTTCTCGACCGCTGCGCCCCACTCACCATTGGTGAAGTGATCGGCGTTCTCGAACGCCTCGTAAGCGGCATCATTTGGAAATACCACGGCATTCCACCCAGAATCATCCGTGTTCACGAGGATATATGCCCCGCTCTGAATGCTTCCTCCCTCATATACTCCATCGACAACCATTAGTGGGTCACCAGTCACCTCGCCCCCCTTGTCTGACGTTGTGCCCTCCGAAGCAACAATGTGACCGACTCCGTCCTCAACCATCAGAACGTTGCCCTCCTTCAGGTTGAGTGCAGCCGATTCACCTGCGCTCAGGTACTCGTCTAGGGAGGAGTGAGCGGCGATGGCCTCGTTTTCCTCTCCAACAGTAAATCGACTCATCTGATGGTAGGCGGAGTAAGAATCCTTCGTCTCGAACACCGTGACGTTGGCCCGCGCGTCGTCCTCATCGGGACAACTGAATATGTAATTGCCGGACGCAATGTCTACACCAACCACGTACACGCCCGGGCACATAGCCGCTCCGTCCTCGGTAAGCCATGAAGCATCGACTTCTGGTACAGAGGCTTCTTCCGTCGCCGCGCTTGCCTCGCTCCCTTCCCCCGAAGCTGCAGGAGTTGTCCCCTCAGACGGAGCGGCCGAACATGCGGTCGTCGTAAGGCACAAAACAAGCGCCAACACAACGGGCTGCCACTTCATAACAATCTCCTTCCAGACGTTCCCGACGGCCCACATTCCGAGAGGGGCGCAGGACCAATTCCCCAGCTGTCAGCCCAACCGATTCGAACGGCTCCCGCGCGACACTAAGCGTCACGCTATCCCGAACCGCGCCCTTATCGCCTACTCAGCCTCCGCGTCATCCCCAACCGGATAACCCGAGTCCGGTGCCTTGGTCACATTTAGCGTGATCGACTGGAGAGTTTGGCTGTCAATGAGGTTGCTGTACTCATTCCCATTGCTGTCGGTCGTATACGTCATCTCGATCGCGGTGTTTGGAGCCACGCTCTGGCTCGTAACCATATAGCCCGCCAATGACGCCTTGTCCTCGGGGTCGATGAACGACCCGTCATCGGCAACAAGATCAAAGGTGATATAGCCGTGGCCATACGCATCGGTGAGATTCCCCGATATGGAGTAGTAGCCACACTCGGCAAGGTTCCGACCAACGTAATCGCGCACGTAATGTGTGTACTTATCAGGAGAGGGATCAATCGTCGTAAGCTCAGGAGCGTCCTCAGATACTCCGACCTTGCTTACGGAGAGAACGATCTCGTCGATGGTCTGGAAGTTCACGAGATTGCTGTATTCCTCGCCTTCGCTGTCAACCTCATACGTATACTTCATCTCTGTATTGGGTTCCAGGTTCTGCCCTGCGACAACATACCCCTTGAGCTGCTCCTCGTTGCCCGGGTCAACATAGGTCCCATCGTCGGCAACATAAATCACTTTAATGTTGCCGTCCCCATAAGCATCATGCCTGAATCCATCTATGGCCTCATAGCCTACGGAGGCGGCGTTCATCCCAACGTAGTCCTTTATGTACCACGTGTACTTGTCCGGGGAAGGGATTATTTCGGTTGCGGGTTCGCCTTCATTCTCCGCCCTCTCGCCCGAAGCCTCCTCCTGGACCGACCCTTCCGGAGATGATTCACTTGTCTTTGCACCAGAGCACGCCCCTAATGACAGGACAACGGCCGCAGCAACCACGTACACAAGACTTTTCCTCATGACCTGCCCCCTATTCAGCAGCAAGCTCCCTACGCCCGCTTTGCTTTTCTCCGCAGCACAATCTGCCAGACGGCGCACGCAATCACGGCGACGCCCGCAACCAAGTACACCCACTTCGCGATACCCCAGTCGTACGAATCGCTGGGGATGACGCCGCGGTCCTCGAAGTCCCAATTCAGCAGGAACGTCACGGCAACCGTGAGCACGGAGAACGCGATCGATGGAATCGGCTTGCGTAGCGCGGCAAAGAACACTGTCAGCACGCCGAGAACCGCGGGCGCCACCGTCAGCGGAACATAGACGGCAGCGAACGTCTCCGACGCGGCGTTCAGGTAGATGCGCACGTACTCAAAGAGCGAGACATCCGCCAGCTCCCCGTTCTCCAGCCCAAAGGGATTCTGCGAGAGCATCCCCAACGCCGCGCGATACTCCTCCGTCGCCGACGCATACGGCAGGAAGAAGGCCGCTACCAGCAGAATCGCCGCGACCACCCCCGCCACGACGGCAACCGTCTTCGGCTGAACGTTCTTCTCGGCCATTCATGGCTCCTTTCAGAAGGGTGAGACCCATTCTGAGAAGGGAGCCGGGGCAATTCCTCAGTTGGCAACTGAATTATGCGAGCGGTCGCCGCGCGCGTCCGAGCGCTACCACTCCAGCGGGTACACGTCGTACGACGCGTAGTCGGGCGCGTCGTATATGTGGACCTCGAACGACATGGACTCGCCCTCAGCGGGCGCGCTCACAAAGTCCGTATCCCCGCCCACAATGGCGCCCGTCTCGTCGCGCAGCACCACCACGATGGCCACCTGCCCGCTCTTAAGCACCTGGTCGCCCATGGATTCGGTCATGACGTCACCCGTGAAGTTCGTACCACCGAGGCCGTCGGGTACGACGTTCGTGCCCGACACAGAGAAGCGCGACGCCTCGGCCCCCGCCTCCAGCTGGTAGCTCTGGGGCTCGATCGGGGCAAAGTCCACCGTCGCGGGCGCGGTCCCGTTGCCCGTTTGAAAGCCCCAGTACGCGGTCGCGCCGGGCTCGAGAATCGACAGGACCTGCTCGTCTGAGAACACCACACGTCCCGAGGCATCGCGCCCCGTTATTGTGAAGCCCGGCGTGACCACGGTGACGTCCCCGTTGTTGCGCAGCCCGACCGCGTAGTGAACGTACCCCTGCGAGTCCGCCGACCACCCGGACTCAACGATCTCGAGGTCGGACGTCGCGTCGGAGGGGGCCGGAGCCGCCGTGGCGTCGTCGTCCGGCTCGGGCTCGTCGTCGGCCGCAGGCGCGCTCGCGGCGGGCTCGTCCGCAGGCGGCGTGGCGACCGGGGCGTTCTTCTCGCCCGCGCCCTGCCCGAGCGCCTGTACAAGAATGATCGCGACCGCCGCCACAAACGCCACGGCCGCCATCACGGCGAGAAGGACCTTGACCCAGCCGTTCCGCTTCACCCCGGAGGCGGGACCGGACGTCGGCGACGCGGCGGTCGGGGCTGCGGGCGCCACGTCCCTCTCGCCTCCCAGCGCCGCCGCGAGGTCCGCCGCGCTCTGGTAGCGCGCGCTCGGCTCCAAGGCGCTCGCCCGGGACACGATTGCCCGCGCGCCCGGGCTCACCACGGAGTCGTCAGCGAGCACGCGCTCGTACTCGGCGGTGTCGGGCGTCTCCGGGCGCACGCCCGTGAGCAGGTAGCCCAGCACGCGGCCGAGCGAGTAGACGTCGGAGCGGGCGTCGGTCTGCGCGTAGCCGCACTGCTCCGGCGAGGCAAAGCCGCGCGTGCCGAGCTGCGTGGTGTCGTGCGTGACGTCCTCGTTGCGGAAGCGCGCGATCCCGAGGTCGATGAGGTGCACGCCGTCCGCCGCCACGATGACGTTGGTCGGCGAGATGTCGCGGTGGACGATTCCGTGCTCGTGCAAGGCCTGCGCCGCCTCGCAGAGCTGAGAGACCAGCTGGAAGGCGTCCTTCTCGGGCAGGCGGCCGCGCTCCGCCACGAGCTGCTCGAGGTTCTCGCCGGGGACGAAGTCGCAGACCACCACGAACTCGTCAGGCATCTCGTAGGTGGCCGCGACGTGCGGCAGGCGCGCGCAGCCGCACTCGGAGAGCATGGCCCACACGCCCCGGCGCGCGAGCTTGGAGGGGATGCGCTTGCGGATGAAGGGCACGGAGCCGTCGAGCGACACGAGCTCGGTCACGCCGCCCGGCCCGCTCGCGAGCACGCGGTCGACCTTGTAGGCGTCATCGATGCCCAATGCGTGCATGACCTGCTGGTCGTTCACTTCCGTCGCCCCGATCGTCCGGCTGCCCTCCTGTCAATGGTACAGGTTATATTCAGTTGGTGACTGATTCCTCAGTTGGGAACTGAATCGCGCCCGCGCGCCGACGGGCGCCCGGTCCCGTCACGCGAGCGGGCTCGTGCCGAAGAGGGTCTTCTCGCCCAGGCGATAGAGCTCCTCGTCGGTCTGCAGGCGGGTGTAGCCGTGGTTGACGCACCAGATGATGATGGCGTCGCGACGCACCTTGGGCCAGAGCTCCGCCACGCCGTCCAGCCGCAGCAGGCGCTGGGCCTCCTCGAGGGTGCAGCCCATCCCGAGGGCCAGCATGATGGCGTTGTCGCGCCCGAGGCGGCTCTTGCCCTTGAAGACGTCGTAGACAAAGGTGGCGTTGACGTCGGAGGCGCGGATGATCTCCGAGCGCTTGAGGCCCTTCGCGGCGCGCAGCTGCTCGAGGTACTCCGGCAGCGTGCGGTCGATCGTGAGGCCCTCGTCAAGGTAGGACTCCGGCGTGGGCGCGTTGAGCAGCTGGTCGAGCAGCTCGCTGGTCAGACGCTCGCGCGGCATCTCGCTCTTCTCGGCCATGGCACGCTCCTCTGAGACGTGTACGGGACGCTCACATCTTAGCGCCCGGCGACGCGCGCAATCGAGGATTACCGGCAATCCGTGGTTACGCGCGCTGCGCGCAGCCGAGAAGATCGCGCAACCGGAGAAACGTGTCCGCTCTGCCAAGAATCCCCGCTTACGCGCGCTTCTCGGCGTACGTAAGCGGGGATTGCTGGTAACGCGAGGTTACGCGCGCCGCATCAGGCGGTGCGTCCTTCTCGCAAGCCTTAGAACTTGTCCACGTGGCCAGTCGCCGCCGTGCTCCGCGCGCGCAGCTCCGCGATCGCGGCCGGGATCTCGTCCAGGTTGTACGGCGTCATCTGGTAGACCCAGTTGAGCCAGTTGCGGTAGAGCAGGTTGGCGTGCGCGCGCCAGGTGAAGAGCGGCTGGCGCTCGGGGTCGTCGTCGGGGAAGTAGTTCTCCGGCACGCGGATGGGCAGGCCCTTGTGGAAGTCGCGCCAGAACTCGTCGGCCAGGGTGTCGCGGCCGTACTCAAAGTGACCGGTCACGTAGACCTCGTGGAAGTCACGCGTGGCGAGCAGCGACGGGCCGCTCGTGAAGCCCTCGGAGAGCGTGCAGAGCTCGGGGTGCTTGGCCAGCTCGCCGGTGTCGATGGCGGCGTGACGGCTGTGCGGCATGTAGTGCACCTCGTCGAAGCCGTTGGTGAGGAAGCTGTACTCGTCGCAGAGGCGCTGCTTGAACACGCCGAAGAGCTTGGCGCCGAGCTGGCGCTTGGGAATCTGGTAGAGGTGCCAGAGGGCGCCGAGCGCGCCCCAGCAGAGGAACATCGTGGAGAACACGTGCTCCTGGCTCCAGTCCACGATCTCGCAGAACTCGTCCCAGTAGTCGACCTCCTCGTACTCCAGGTGCTCCACGGGCGCGCCGGTGATGATGAGGCCGTCGTAGTTCTTGTCGCGGAAGGCGTCGAAGGTGTCGTAGAACTTGACGAGGTGGTCCTGCGAGACGTGCGTGGACTCGTGGGTTGAGACGCGCATGAAGTCGCAGCTCACCTGCAGCGGGGACTTGGAGATGAGGCGCAGGATCTGGGTCTCGGTCTCGATCTTGGTGGGCATGAGGTTGAGAATCGCCACGCGCAGGGGGCGAATCTCCTGGTGGCTGGCCACCTCCTCCTCAAGGGCGAAGATGCGCTCCTGCTGGAGGATGGTCTTGGCGGGCAGGCCGTCGGGGATGTTGATGGGCATGGGGGCTCCGTTTCTGCGCGTGAACCTGTCCAGTATACCCACGCCACGCCGCCCATGCTCTATACTTAGCCGCATGACTACTACATTTGCCGAGCTCGGGCTTAACGAGCAGATCCTCGCCGGGGTGGACGCCCTCGGCTTCACCACCCCGACCCCCGTCCAGGAACAGGCCATTCCCGTGGTGCTCACCGGGCGGGACATCGTGGCCTCCGCGCAGACGGGCACGGGCAAGACCGCCGCGTTCGCGCTGCCCGCGCTGCAGCTCGTGGCCGGCGCCAAGGGCAAGGGACCGCACGCGCTCGTGGTCACGCCCACGCGCGAGCTCGCGGCGCAGATCGAGAACGTCGTGAGCGTGGTCTGCGAGCAGACCGGCCAGCGCGCGGTCATCGTCATGGGCGGCGCCAAGTTCGACCGCCAGATTCGCGAGCTGGAGCGGGGCTGCGACCTGCTCGTGGCCACCCCGGGCCGCCTGATCGACCTCATGGAGCACAACCACGTGAGCCTGGCACAGGTCAAGGTGCTGGTCCTGGACGAGGCGGACCGCATGCTGGACATGGGCTTCTGGCCGAGCGTCCGCCGCATCATGCACGCCCTGCCGGCCAAGCACCAGACGCTGCTCTTCTCGGCCACCATCCCACCGTCGATCAAGTCCACGATCGACGCGCTGCTCACCGACCCCGCGACCGTGGAGATCGCCCGCGTGGGCGAGACGGCGGACACCGTGGAGGAGCACCTCTGCCCCGTCACACAGGGCCAGAAGACCGAGCTCCTGCGCGCCCTCCTGGACACCGGCGGAGCGGCAGGCGAGAAGCCCGAGCGCGTGCTGGTCTTCTGCCGCACCAAGCACCGCGTAGACGACGTCTCCAAGACCCTCAAGACCGCCGGCGTGCGCGTGGACGTCATGCACGCCGACCGCCCGCAGAAGGCCCGCGAGCGCGCGCTCGAGAAGTTCCGCGAGGGCAAGGTCCAGGTCCTCGTGGCGACCGACGTCATGAGCCGCGGCATCGACGTCTCCGGCATCGACGCCGTGGTGAACTTCGACGTTCCCATGGACCCGGAGGACTACGTGCACCGCATCGGCCGCACGGGCCGCGCGGGCGCCACGGGCCACGCCTACACCTTCGTGGCGCCGGACGAGATCAGCCCCCTGCGCGAGATCGAGTACTTCACCAAGAAGCTCGTGCCGGTGTGGGACCTCGACGGCTTTGCCTACGACGCCGGGCGCATCGTTCCGCAGGCCGACCGCCCGACCAAGCGCTCCACGCGCACGATGTTCGCCGGCTCGCGCTCGCGCGGGCGCGGCATCGCCGGCGGTCGCTACGGTCGCCACTACTAGTCTGTTAATTGGGGACAGTCCCCGATTTACACAAATCATTTATGTGAATTGGGGACTGTCCCCAATTCACATACAGGAGGACGCATGAAGCAGACCCGCCCCTACCCTCGCGTCACGGTCACGCGCAAGGCGGCGCGCTCGCTCGCCGGCGGGCACCCGTGGGTCTTTGAGGGCGAGGTCATCTCCGCCGAGCCCGCCGAGAACGGCGTCATCGTGGACGTCTTTGAGGAGAACGGCACGTGGCAGGGCGCGGGCCTGCTCTCGCAGGAGTCCAAGATCCGCGTGCGCCTGGTGAGCCGCAACGCAAACGACCGCTTTGACGACGCCTTCTGGGCCCGGCGCGTCACGTGGGCGTGGCAGCACCGCCGCACCACGATGGGCGGGCGCGGCCTGCCGGGCGCCGAGCCGGACACCACCTGCTGCCGCGTGGTCTTCTCGGAGGCGGACGGCCTGCCCGGGCTCGTGGCCGACCGCTACGAGAACGTGCTGGTCACGCAGGTGGGCACCGTGGGCATGGAGCGGCTGCGCCCCGTGGTGTACCGCGCGCTCGTGGACGCGCTTGCCGCAGACGGCGAGAAGATCGACGCCATCTACGAGCGCAACGACGGCGCGGCGCGCGCCAAGGAGGGGCTGCCCCGCTACAAGGGCTGGTGGGAGGGCCCGGGCGTCTCCGTGCCCGAGACCGCGCGCCTCGTCGTGCGCGAAAACGGCCTGCGCTTTGACCTTGACCTGGAGAACAGCCAGAAGACCGGCTTCTTCCTCGACCAGAAGTACAACCGGCGCGCCGTGCGCGAGATCGCAGCCGGACGGCGCGCGCTGGACTGCTTCTGCCACGTGGGGCCCTTCGGCCTCAACGCGGCGGCGGGCGGGGCAGAGCTCGTGCGCTGCGTGGACGTGAGCCAGACGGCCATCGACCTCGCGCGCGAGAACGCCCGCCTCAACGGCCTGGACGACCGCATGGGCTTCACCTGCGCGAACGTCCTCGACTACCTGCCCGAGCTCGCCCGCGACCGCGCCCGGCTGCGTGAGGAGGGCGGCCCGTTCGACCTCATCGTGCTGGATCCGCCCGCCTTCACCAAGAGCCGCGGCACCGTCTCCCACGCCGCGCGCGGCTACCGGGAGATAAACTACCAGGCACTGCGCCTGCTGCCGCGCGGCGGGTACCTCGCCACCTGCAGCTGCTCCCACTTCATGACGCGCGATCTTCTCGCCAAGGCGATCGCCGAGGCCGCGCACCAGGCAAACGTGCAGCTCAGACAGGTCGAGGAGCGCCAGCAGGCACCCGACCACCCCATCCTCTGGGGCTTCCCCGAGAGCCACTACCTCGACTTCTTCGTTTTCCAACTTGCCTGAAAGGGGTCTGACCCCTTTCAGGCAAGTTTTGGTAGATTAAGGGGTTGATTGCACGCGCGACCCTAGGAGTCACCCTATGCTTGAGCTCTTTGGAATGTTCGTCCTCGCCCTCGCCCCCATCATCTGGCTCGTCATCGCCCTGTGCGGCCTGCACATGGAGGCCTACCTCGCCAGCGTCGGCGCGCTCGTCGTGGCCGCCGTCTGCGCCACCCTCGGCTGGGGCATGACGCCTGTCAACATGGCCACGGCCGCGCTCGAGGGCTTCGCGATGGCGCTCTGGCCCATCGTGATCGTGATCATCGCGGCGGTCTTCACCTACAACCTCACGGTCCACACCGGCGCCATGGAGACGATCAAGCGGATGCTCTGCTCGGTCTCCGCCGACCGGCGTGTGCTCACGCTGCTCATCGGCTGGTGCTTCGGCGGCTTCCTCGAGGGCATGGCCGGTTTCGGCACCGCCGTCGCCATCCCCGCGAGCATGCTCATGGCGCTCGGCATCTCCCCCGTGACCGCCATCCTGGCGTGCCTCATCGCTAACGGAGTTCCCACGATGTTCGGCTCCATTGGCATCCCCACCACCACGCTCGCTTCCATCACCGGCATCGACGTCGTGGAGCTCTCCACCGTCCAGGCCATCCAGGTCTTCCCGTTCGTCGTGGCCTGCCCGATCCTCATGGTCGCGCTCGTGGGCCACGGCCCCAAGGCCCTCAAGGGGATGCTGCCCATCTCGCTCGTCTCGGGCGTCTCCTTCGCCGCGTGCCTCGTGGTGGCCGGCCACTTCATCGGCGGCGAGCTGCCCGACGTGGTGGCCTCCGTGGTCTCGCTCGTCCTCACCTTCGCCTACGCGCTGCACATGCACAAGAGCGGCGCCGAGGTGCCCGAGAAGTTCCGTCTGGTCGCGGCCGCAGACGACGACGCGCCGGAGGAGTCCGTCGCCGACAAGCTGCGTGCCTGGGCGCCGTTCGCGCTGATCTTTGTGGTCCTTCTCGCCACGAGCAAGCTCGTGCCGTTCGTGAACGGGCCGCTCTCCGCGATCAAGAGCACGGTCAACATCTACGCCGGCGACCCCACGGCCACGCTCACGTTCTCGTGGGTGAACACGCCCGGCGTGCTGATCTTCATCTGCGGCATCGTGGGCGGCCTCATCCAGCGCTGCTCCGTGCGCGACATGCTGGGCGTGCTGGTCGCCACCGTGAAGCAGATGGCCAAGACCATCGTGACCATGCTCGGCGTGCTGGCCTGCGCCAAGATCATGGGCTACTCCGGCATGATCGCGAGCATCTCCGCGTTCTTCGTGGCCGCGCTCGGCAGCTTCTACCCGCTGGTGGCGCCGCTGCTGGGCGCGCTCGGCACGTTCGTCACCGGCTCCGGCACCTCGAGCGAGGTGCTCTTTGGCAACGTGCAGCTCCACGCCGCGCAGTCCATCGGCGCCAACGAGACCTGGCTCGTGGCGTCCAACTCGCTCGGCGTCTCCGCCGGCAAGATGCTCAGCCCGCAGAACATCGCGATCGGCTGCGCGGCCTGCGGCCTCGTGGGCAAGGACGGCGAGATCCTCGGCAAGATCGCCAAGTACGCCTTTGCCTACGCCGTCGTGATGGCGGTCATCGTGTACGTGGGCTCGCTCGTGCTGTAGCGGCGACGCGTTTTTGTCGCCCTCCAAAATAACGCGCACAGATTGCCGTGCGCGTTATTTTTAACTGCGGTTATGTAACGTTGAAGCAAACCGTGCGCGTTGTCACCGACGGGAAGGGCACGCAGGCGAGAAGAACGCCCGCGCCCTAGCGTCGGCGGCGCGCGCGGAAGAACGAGCGCAGGAGCCCCGCTGCCTCGTCGGCGAGCACGCCGGGTGTGACCTCGAACTCGTGGTTGAGCCGAGAGTCGTGGCTCACGTCGAAGAGCGTGCCCACCGCGCCGCCCTTGGGATCGGCCGCCCCGTAGACGCAGCGGTCAACACGCGCGTTCACCATGAGGCCCGCGCACATGAGGCAGGGCTCCAGCGTCACGTAGACCGTGCAGCCCGTGAGCCGCCAGCGCCCCAGCTCGCGCGACGCCTCCACCATGGCGAGAAACTCCGCGTGGGCCGAGGGGTCGGCGTCGGTCTCGCGCCGGTTGTGCGCGCGGGCCACGACGCGCCCGTCGCACACGACCACTGCGCCGATGGGCACCTCGCCCTCGGCGGCGGCCGCCTCGGCCTCCTCGAGCGCCAGGCGCATGTACTTCTCGTCCGCCGCCGTCGAGCCGTCGTCCTTCTCGCCCATGCGCACCTCCCGCGCCTCGCACCGTGCCACATGGGGTAGGATACTAGTGCTCGCGCGCTCGGAGGAGTGGCAGAGTGGTTGATTGCAGCGGTCTTGAAAACCGTCGAGCGGGCAACCCCCGTTCCGAGGGTTCGAATCCCTCCTCCTCCGCCATCGCGCCCTTCGGCCCCAAGGAGCGCCCGTGGACCCCATCGTCGTCATCCTCCTGCTTGGCCTGGCGCTCATCGCGCTGGTCATGGTGTACACCCGCACCTACCTCAACATCATGGGCGCGGACGAGAAATGCCGCGCCACGTGGAAGGTCCTCGACGCGGCGCTCGCGCGGCGCGGGGAGCTCGTGGCCTCGCTCGAGGCGGCAATGGCGGGGCGCGACGGGCACAGCCGCGAGATGCTCGACGCCGTCAGCCAGGCGCGCGCCACCGTTGACGCGGCGGAGCGGCCGGCCGACAAGATCGTGGCCTCGCAGGCCCTCACGCAGACGCTTCGCGAGCTCTTTGCCGTGGCGGAGCGCTCGACGGCGCTCATGACCAATCCGGACCTCGTGGCCCTCATGGGCCAGATCGCCCAGGCCGAGAAGGACCTCGAGCAGGCGCGCCGCGCCTACGACGAGGAGGTCCGCAGCTACAACGCCCTGGTCACGAGCTTCCCCGGCAACAGGATCGGCGGGATGCGCTACCGCCCACGCATGAGCGTCGGCCCCCGGCGCGGCGCCGGCGGAGACGGCGAGCGCGAGCTGCCCTGGACGCGGTTCTAGCGCGCCGTTCTTCTCGCCCGCCGACGCGCGCTTGGGCTACAATACAGCCGGCGAATCCACCTAGGAGAAAGGTCCGCATGAAACCTCGACCTCACAGTCGATGACCTGCGGCGTGCTCCCGCGAACCACGCGAGCGCGCCCACGCGACGCACGTAAGGAGCACGAATGATCTACCTGTCCCAACTCCTGGGCAACCCCGTTCTTGACGCCGACGGCGAGAAGGTCGGCACGGTCTCCGACCTGGGCATCGCCACGGGCGAGGTCTTCCCCCGCATCACGAGCCTGGCCTTCATGGGCCCCGGCCGCACACCCATCATGATCAGCTGGCGCAAGTTCGTGGACACCTACGACGAGCACGAGGTGCACCTCAAGGTCATCGCCACGGACCTGCGCTTCTCCTACCTGCAGCCGGACGAGGTGCTCCTTGCCCGCGACATCCTGAACAAGCAGATCGTGGACACGCACGGCATGCGCGTCGTGCGCGTGAACGACCTCAAGCTCTCGGACACGAGCTCAACCCAGCTGCGCCTGCTGGGCGCGGAGGTGGGCGCGCGCGGCCTGCTGCGGAGCCTCCACCCGGCGCTCGAGCGCGTGGCGCTGCGCCTGGCGCGCACCTTTGGCCACCCGCTGCCCGAGAAGATCATCGCGTGGAGCTACATGGACCTCGTGGAGCGCGACCTCTCCAACGTCAAGCTCTCCGTCTCCCACAAGACGCTCGACGATATGCACCCCGCCGACATCGCCGACATCATCGAGCGGCTGGACCCGCGCCTGCGCGGCCAGGTCTTCGCGCAGCTCGACGACGAGCAGCGCGCCGGCGCGATGGCCGAGTTCGACGACGACGCGATGGCTGCCGAGCTCATGGGCAACCTCACCGAGACCGACGCCTCGCGCATCCTCTCCGAGATGGACCCGGACGACGCGGCCGAGCTGGTCAGCGAGCTGGACTACGACAAGGCCGAGAAGCTCCTGCGCCTGATGGGCGTCCAGGAGCAGCGCGCGATCCGCCAGCTGCTGGGCTATCGCGAGAACACGGCCGGCCGCATCATGACCTCCGAGGTGGCGACCGTCGCCGAGGACGCCACCGTGGCCGACGCCGTGGAGATGCTGCGCGGGCTGGACGAGGACTTCGAGTCCGTGCGCTACGTCTACCTCGTGGACGAGGAGGGGCGCCTCGCCGGCGTCGTGACGCTCAACGCGCTCATCGTGGCCGCGCCGGAGACGCGCCTGGCGGAGCTCGCCACGGCCGACCTCGTGACCGCGAGCCCCGAGGACGATCAGGAGGACGTGGCCGAGGACATCGCCAAGTACAACCTGCTGGCCATGCCCGTCGTGAACGACGAGGGGCGCCTGCTGGGCATCGTCACCGTGGACGACGCGCTGGACGTCCTGGAGGAGGAGCACGCCGAGGACCTGCGCGTGGCCGGCGGCTCGGCGGACGGCGAGGACTCCGGGCACGCGAGCACGCTCATCTGGCTCGTGCGCCGCAACGTGTGGGTGGCCCTGTGGGCGCTCGGCGTGGCGGGGCTCGCGCTCGCCGTGGGCGGGCGCCTCACGCTGGCGGAGACCCTCACGATCGCGATCCCGCTCGCCGTGGCACTCGTGCTCGCGGACGACTCCATCTCCTACGTCACCAACTTCTTCCTGGAGAACGACCCCGACGACGAGGACACGCCCTCCATGCTGGGCTTCACCTGCAAGGGCGTGGGCATCGGCGCCGCGCTGGGGGTCCTGCTCGCTCTGATCGTGGTCGCCCTCATGAACGTGCTGGTCTCGCCGGCCGTCCCCACGGCGGGGGTCTTTGAGGGCAGCCTCGGCGACGCGCTCGTAACGGGCGGCCTCGCGGCGGCGGCGAGCACCTTCGTCTCGTTCGCGCTCACGCCCGTCTACCTGGGCGTCCTTCGCGCGCGCGACGCGGCAAACAAGGAGACCTCCGGGTTCACGCTCTCGCTCGTGGCCATGCTCGTGGCCGTGGCGGTCTTCACGGGCGCGGCGCTCGCGCTCGCCGGCCCCGGCGCCGTGGTGGGGGCGGGGTTCTAGATGCCGCAGGGCGAGAAGAGCGCGGAGTCCCGTCAAACGCGGCTGGAGCCGCGCCGCATCCTCGCGGCGATGGGACCCGGCATGGTGGCGGCGCTCGCGGGTGCGGACGCCGGCGGCGTGGCCACCTACTCCAACGCGGGCGCGCTCTTTGGCTTTGCGCAGCTCTGGACCGTGCCGCTGATGTGCTTCCTGCTCATCGTGGCGCAGGAGACCGCCGCACGCATGGGCTGCGTCACGGGCAAGGGCCTGGCCTCGCTCATCCGCGAGCAGTTTGGCGTGCGGCTCTCCGCGCTGGCCATGCTCGCGCTTCTCGTCTCCAACACCACGGTCACGCTCTCGGAGTTCGCGGGCATCGCGTCGGCCCTCGCGCTCTTCGGCGTGCCGGTCTACGTGAGCGTTCCGGCGGCGGCCCTGGCCATCTGGCTGCTCACGATGAGCGGGTCGTACCGCCGGATCGAGAAGGTCCTTCTCGCCATCGCGTGCGTCTTTGTGACCTACATCGTGGCCGGCGTCATGGTGGGACCCGACTGGGGCGACGCCCTCCTGCACACCGTGGTCCCGCACGTGGAGGCCACGCCGCGCTACCTGTCGCTGCTGGTGGCGAGCGTGGGCACGGCCATCGCGCCGTGGATGCTTTTTCTGGCCCAGTCCAACGTGGTCGAGAAGAACGCGCGCGCCGAGGACCTTCCCTACCAGCGGATCGACACCGTGACGGGCGCCGTGGCCGCGAGCGTCATTTCCTGGTTCATCATCCTCACGACGGGCGCCGTGCTGCACCCCGCCGGCATCGAGGTCAGCGGCGCCGAGGACGCGGCCGCCGCGCTCGCGCCGCTCGTGGGCGACTACGCCGAGCTGCTCTTTGGCGCGGGACTGGCCGGGGCGTCGCTGCTCGCGGCCTGCGTGCTGCCGGGCATCACGTCGAGCGCGATCTGCGAGGCGTTTGGCTGGGAGCGCGGCGCGGACCGCAGCTGGGCCGAGGCGCCCACCTACCGGGGCATCATCACCGCCGTCATCGCCGTGTCCGCGCTGGTGGTCATGCTGCCGAACGTCAACCTCTTTGGCATCATGATGGTCGCGCAGGTCATCAACGGCGTGCTGCTGCCCGTGCTTCTCGTCTTCATGGTGCTGATCGCGAGCGACCGGCACGTGATGGGCCGCTTTGCCAACAGCCGCCTCTGGAACGCGCTCACCTGGTTCACGATCGTGGCCGTGACCGTCCTCACCGTCATCATGTTCGCGATGCAGGCGATGGGGCTATAGTCGGTTCGGCGGCCTTGGCATGACTTTTGCCACGCCGCACGTCGAGTCTGTACTTTTCTCCAAAATCGCGAAATACAGACTCGATGCACGGCCCATTTACCTGCGATTCTTCTTCGGAATATTGAGTCTGTACTCCGCCCTTCCGCAAAAAAGTACAGACTCGACGTCCACAAGAGCCGCGCTCACGTGGCGGGCCGTTTTGCGGCCGCATGCAGGCCGATCTGATTTACGATGCGAATACAATAGGCCCATGACTAGCAAAGAGATCAGAGGCTGGCTCGAGGCGAGGCGCGCCCGGCTCGTGGGCACGCTGCCCGTCATCGCGTTCTTCATCGCGCTGTTCTGGATCGTGCAGCTCGGCTTTGGCGACCGCTACCTCCTCGCGGTCTCGCCGTTCACCACGCTCTTTGAGACGCGCTTGACCAAGTACAACCCGCCGGCTCAGTACGCCCGCTTCTTCCTGGTGAGCGCGCTCGCGCTCGTGGGGGCGCGCCTGGCGGTAACCAACCTCGCGCTCTGCGTGGCCGTGAACCTGGCGATGCCGTTCGTCCTCGTGTTCATGCGCTCGTCTCAGCTCAACCCGCGCCGCTACTTCCCGTACACGATGCTCTTTGCCTTCCTGCAGCTCCGGCCGGCCAACCTCGTGACGTCGTTCGCCACGCAGGCGGCGGTGCTCGTGGCCTGCTGCCTCACGCTGAGCGCGGGCCTGCTCGTGGCCGGTGCCGTCCGCCATCGCGCGCGGGAGGCCCGCAGCCGCCTGCACGACTGCGTCCGCCGCCTCGCCGACGGCCTCGCGCACGCGGCGGAGCGCGGCGTCGACGAGAACCTGCGCGCTGAGCTGCTTACCCTGCGCCGCGAGTTCGCCGCCCTCGCCTACTCCGCGCGCGAGGACTCCGCCGCCCCGCCGCGCACCGTGAACCTGCTGGACATGATGGCCACGTTGGCGCAGCGCACGGCGTACCTGACCGGCAGCCTCGACTGGGAAGATCGCCACCGCGCCGAGCACGCCGCGCTTCTCGCCCGGCTCGCCGAGCTCACGCGCGGCCTCGACGACGTGGTGGACGCGAACGCGCACGAGGCGCTGCGCGCGGTGCTCGCCAACCGGGTCCGCGCCCTTCTCGCCGACCTGCGCGTCGAGGAGCCGCGCTTCCGTATCTTCTGCCGCAGCTACCTCAACATGCTGCTGCTGATCCTGCGCACCGCCGACGACCCGCACCAGCGCGTCTGGCACATGTCCGCGCGGCACGCGGCCGGCACGGCGCTCTTTCGCAAGCGGCCCACGCTCGACTCCTTCGAGATGCGCTTCTCGGTGCGCTGCGGCATCGTGCTGGCCGTGAGCTGCAGCGTCAACCTGCTGCTGCCCGTGGACCACCTCTACTGGTACGTGCTGCACGCCTACCTGCTGCTGCAGCCCTTCCCCGACGAGAGCTCGCGCCGCATGCGCACCCGCATGGTGGGCACGGCGCTCGGGTGCGTCTTCGTGCACGCCGTGGCGCTGCTCAACCTGGGCTGGGTCGGCATCATGGTGCTGGGCATGGTGCTCGTGGCGCCGCTCTACGCCGCCCGTCCGGGCACCGTGACCTCGGCTTTCTTTGCGACGGCCTACGCGGTGACGATGGCCTCGGCCTCCATCGACGACGGCTACGCCACGATGATGCGCCTGGGCTCGCTCGCGCTGGCGGTGGTCACCGTGGCGCTGGTCAACCGGCTCGTGCTGCCCACCTCGGACCGGCGGCTCTTCGCGGCCGACGTCCGCCAGCTCTTTGCCATGGTGCGCCGCAGCTGGGGGCTCGTGCGCACGACGCTCGACGAGCGCGTGGACACGGTGGTCTCCTCCGAGCGGCTGCTGCACTTCCAGATGCTGCACACGCAGGCGAACGCGCTGCTCGACGCGATCTCCGCTTCGGGCGAGAAGAACGCGGAGATCGCCGAGGTCGCGCGCTACCGCGACGCGGCGGACCGGATGCTCTTCTGCCTCTGGGAGCTTGAGTGCGAGCTGGAGCAGTTGGAGCTGCTGGTGCGGCTGGGCGCCGTGGGTCCGACGGAGCGGGATGCGTTCCGCGCGGTCGTGGACCTGGCGGAGGCGCGCTGCGACCCCGAGCGCTTTGGCACGGGCGTCGGCGAGGCGGGGGCGCTGATCGGGCGGCTCGGCGACGAGGACGTGCGCTACGTGCTGCGGCAGTACGTCGAGCGCGCGGGCGAGCTGCGCCGGGCCGTCGACGACGCGCGCGGCACGCTCGTCCGGCGCCCGACCTACCTCGACGAGCTTCGCCACGGGTAACTTGCCTAAAAGGGGTCAGACCCCTTTTAGGCAACTCCGCGCGGCGCTCAGCAGTTGCCGACGTAGACGTGGGCAAGATGGCGACGGGCCACGTCGGCGAGACGGCGCACGGTGGCCACGGGCGTGGCGGGGGCGCCCGCCATGCGCCAACGCGGGAAGCAGCGCGTCACGTGGTAGGTGACGTCGCCGGGGAGGGCGGCCAGCCAGGCGGCAATGGCGTCCACCTCGGCCTCCGTGTCGTTCATGCCGGGGACCACGAGCGTCGTGACCTCCAGGTGGCAGCCCGGCTCGGCCGCCAGCCGCCCGATCGTAGCGCGCACGGCGTCGAGGCTGTCCGGCGCGCCGCCGCACGCGTCGTAGAACGCGGGCGAGAAGCCCTTGAGGTCGATGTTCGCCGCGTCGAGCAGCGGCGCCAGCTCGTCAATGACGCGCAGGTCGGCGCACCCGTTTGAGACGAGCGCGGTCACGAGGCCCCGCTCGCGAGCGAGAAGCGCCGCGTCGCGCACGTACTCCCACGCCACGAGCGGCTCGTTGTAGGTGTGCGCGACGCCGATCACGCGTGGGTCGCGACGACGCGCCTCGTCCGCGAGCGCCACGAGGTCCTCCGGAGGGAGCTCGCGCCACGTCACGTCCTTCTCGCCCGCCTGGGAGATCTGGTGGTTCTGGCAGAACGGACACGCGAGGTTGCAGCCGTAGCCGCCAACGGAGAGCAGGTAGGAGCCCGGATGGAAGCGCGCGAGGGGCTTCTTCTCCACCGGGTCGAGCGCGAGCGACGTCACGCGGCCGTAGGCCTCGGGCACGACCGCGCCGCCCGCGTTGCGCCGCGCGCGGCAGAACCCGAGCGCGCCCGGCGCCAGCCGGCAGTGCCGGGGGCAGACGTCGCAGATGGCCGCGCCGCTCATAGGTGGCGCACCACCTCGAAGCGCTCCAGGCGCACGTCCTTCTCGCCCAGCGCTATGCCGCCCTTGCGCGCCGCGATCCGGAGCTGCTCCTCCACCGTGTCCACGCCGTCGAGCGCGGGCAGCAGCAGGCCGCGCCGGCCGTCGGGCGTGCTCACGATTACGCCATAGCGCGCCGGGTCCAGCTCAGTGCGGTCGCGCACGGGCTCCGGCTCGCCGAGGACGTCCACGTCGTAGACCAGCTCCGGGAGCTCGTCTGCGGTTACGGGCGAGAAGCGCGGGTCATGGCAGCCGGCCGAGACCGCGTTCTCCACGATTTCCTCCGCGAGGCTCGCGCGCACGGGCGCGATGGTGCCGATGCAGCCGCGCAGCCGGCCGTCCTTCTTGAGGGAGACGAACGCCCCGGCGCGGCGCTCCGTGAGCTCGGGCGGAAGGTCGGCCGGCAGCGACAGCGTCTTCCCCGTGCGCACGCGGTGCTCCAGCGAGGCGCGGGCCAGGCGGACGTAGGGGTCCTCGGCAGCGCGCACCCGCGCGAGCGCGCGTTCGTGCCACGCGAGGTAGGCGCCCTCGAAGCGGCGCGCGGGGTCGGAGCCCTCCGTGCCGGTCGGCGTGAAGGCGGCGACGCCGTAGCCCACGCCGAAGGGGCCCTCGTGCGAGAGCAGCTCGGCACGGACGGGCGTGCCGTCGAGCGCGCCGGCCATGATCTGGAACGAGCGCAGGCCGCACTCCGCCGCGCGCTCGCAGAGGCCGGGGTCCATCGTAAGCAGGCGAAGGAAGTCGCCCGTGGCGAGGGCGTCGCAGACCGCCTCGTCAAAGACCGGACCGTCGGGCGAGAAGCCGTAGGGGCCGTCCGCAGCGAGCTTGTGCGAGAGGTCGCCGGAGGCCACGTAGACCACGCGCCGGCCCAGGCGAGCGGCGGCCTGCTGCACGAGGCGGCCGAGGCGGTAGTGCTCGAGCGGCGAGAAGCCCGCGAGCCCCATACGCACCACCTTGAAGCCCTGGCAGCGCGCCTGGATGAAGTGGAGCGGCACGAGCACGCCCCAGTCGAGCGCGGCCTCGCGCTCGCCGCGCGTGCCCGCCGGGATGCCGGCTGCCTCCGCCGCGCGCCCGAGCTCGCGCACGAGCTCCTGGTCGTAGGTCACCTCCGAGCCGTCCGCGCGGTCGCCGAAGTCACGGAAGTCCCCGCGCGCGTCGGCGCCCGGCGAGATGTGCAGGTAGTCGAGGTAGGAGGTGGTGTGCGGGCTGGAGATCACCAGCGTGTCCGGCGCGAGGTCGGCCACGCGGCGCGCGACCTCCTCGTAGGCGGCAACGGTCGCGGCGATCCCCGCCTCGCGGCCGTGGCCCACCCCCGGCACGATGAGCGGCGGATGCGGCACGGCGAACGCGGCGACGACGGACATGGCGACCTCCCTAACGAGAGCGCGGTTCTTCTCGCCATTGTCGCGCTGACTCCGGGGACGTGCCCGCCCAAACAGAGAAACGGCACGGAATCGGGCGCCAACAGACGCGATTCCGTGCCGTTTCTCTGTCTCGCCGCGCGGGGCGGCCGGGCCCCGCGCGGCGACCGCGCTACGCCTCGTACGCGGCGGGGCCCTCGGGCTTGAGCTCGCGACCCATGAGCAGGCCGGTCGCATCCTCGGGCGCGACCTCACCGGAGACCACGCGGCCCACCATCTCGCAGATCGGCATCTCGACGCCGCAGTGCTCGGAGAGCTCCAGCACCGCCGGCAGCGCGTTCAGGCCCTCCACGACGGCCCCGATCCGCGCAACCGCCTCGTCGACGGGCACGCCCGAGCCGATCAGCTTGCCGCAGCGCAGGTTGCGGCTGTGGAGGCTGCCGGCCGTGACCACCAGGTCGCCGGTGCAGGCCAGACCGAAGAAGGTCTCCTGGTCGCAACCAAGCGCGGTGCCCAGGCGGCGGATCTCGGCGAGGCCGCGCGTGATGAGGGCGGCCGAGGAGTTGTCGCCGAAGCCCAGACCGCGCGCGATGCCGCACGCGAGGGCGATGACGTTCTTGATGGCGCCACAGAGCTCGACGCCGTGCACGTCGGCGCTGGTGTAGACGCGCAGGGCGTCGTTGGAGAAGAGCTCCTGGACGAGCCGCGCGGCGCGCTCGTCGTGACTGGCCGCCACGATGGCGGTCGGCATCTCGAAGGCGACCTCCTCGGCGTGGCTGGGGCCGGAGAGGGCCACGGTCACGGGAGCGACGTCGGGCCGAGCCTTGGCGACCTCGCCGGCGATGACCTCGGTCATGGTGTCGAGCGTGCCCTCCTCGAGGCCCTTCGTCGCGCACACGAGCACGACGTCCGGACGCAGATGGGGAGCCGCCTGCGCGGCCATCCCGCGCACGAAGCGCGACGAGGTCACAAAGACGACCACGTCCTTCTCGGCCACCGCCTCCTCGACGCTGGCGGTGAGGGCGACCTCCTCGGGCAGGTCCGGGTCGCCGGGCAGCGGGATGGTGCGCGTGGCGCGCAGGCGCTCCACGGTCTGGGCGGACTCGGACCACACGGTCACGTCGTGCCCCTCGTGCGAGAAGAGCCGCGCCAGCGCGAGGCCCCACGCGCCGCTCCCCAGAACGCCCACGCGGGCGCGCCGAACCACCTCTGCCACGACTACCTCCTGCAATCGGGTTATTCCGTTTGTAAGATTATGACATGCGCGCGGGGGGCGAGAAGGCCGCGCTTTCAGGCGCCACCAAAAACGCGGTCAATCCAATCTGAAGGCCTCCGCGGTCGCTCTTATTTCTACTATTTACGGAATAGTAGAAATAAGAGCATCGGATTTGCGGTATAGTTCTACTCTCTCGACATCGGAGGTAACGGTATGCCTTATCAGTCCCTCGAGAAGCTCTTCCATATGGACGCCGGCAATGAGCGCTTTGAGAACAACGTCTCTCTTGCCGCATCTCGTCGTGAGGCGGAATCCACATTCAAGACGAGCTTTGAAATCGGTGGCGAGGAGCTCTTCCTGGCCACGCCTCGTGAGCTCTCCCTGCTTAACGAGACCATTCTGGGGCGTGAACGGGAAATCGCCGTCGCCCTCTCCAATCTTCCCGCCATCGCCCGTGGCGCCCTTATCCGCAGCCTCGTCATCGATGAGGTTGTCTGTTCGAACGAGCTCGAAGGCGTATACAGCACCAGAAGACAAATCAATGAGCTCCTGGAGACCTTGCCCATAGATTCGAGCAAGCTAAGCCACAGGAGATTTAGGGAACTGGCGCGACTCTATCTCGAGCTGAGCGACAACGCACGCGTTCTTCCCCAGACCCCAGAAGACATCAGGAGCATTTACGACCGCATCATGTCAGGAGAGGAGCTGGGCGAGGATGCGCCGGACGGGACGCTCTTTCGGAAAGGGGAAGTGAGCATCATCGGGGATGGCGGCCGAGTGATACATCAGGGTCTCTCGCCCGAGAGCAGAATCATCTCCGCGCTGTCTCAGATGATCGGCCTTGCATCCTCTCCCGACATTCCTGGAACATATCGTGCCGCAGCGTCGCACTTCATCTTCGAGTACACGCACCCGTTCTACGACGGCAACGGCAGAACGGGTCGCTACCTGCTGGCACTCTATCTCAGCCAGTCCCTCTCGACGCTTACGGCGCTCTCCCTCTCACGTGTCATCGCAGAGAACAGGAGCCCGTACTACAAGGCGTTCCGGGAGGTCGAACACCCGCTCAACCATGGCGAGCTCACGCCATTCGTCATCATGTTGCTCACATATGTTGACGTCGCCCAACAGCGCATCCTCAGCGACCTGGAGATTAGGAGCGGCCAATTCCAAATCGTGCAGAGAGGCCTCGAACGGCTGTCCGAGCAAGCATCCATTCCGGACAAACAGCGTGACCTCCTGTTCATGCTCGCACAGTTTGACCTATTCGGCGCCTTCCCCGACGTGCCAATTGAGGTTATGGAGGAGTATCTCGGCCTCCACCGTGAGATGACGAGAAAGCACGTGAAAGCTCTTGAAGAGATCGGGTTCGCCAAAAAGGTCAGCGGGCGCCCTCTTCGTTTTGCTCTCACCGAGAAGGGCGAGACATTGCTCGGCATCGGAGACGTTTAGAAAAGGCGTTTTACTCGGCTGCGGTGCGCACAGATCGCTAAGCGCGACCTGGTGCGCGGATACCATGCCTCGCACCTCTACCTGTTCTCCAAGCGGGCCGTCTCCGAAGCAACCGCCGAGAAGTGTGCCCACCGAGCTGACGTGCACCTCGTAACGCTCGAAGAGCTCTACGCGCTCTGAGGCACCCCCAAGAAAAGGGGCCCCGGATCATATCCGGAGCCCATTCCACTCAGATATGCCTGCCGAGAAGAACCGCGCTACTGGCCCTGGGCGGCGTACTTGGCCTCGGTGGCCTCCTTGGCCGGGCGCCACCAGGCCTCGTTGTCGCGATACCACGCGATCGTGGCCTCGAGGCCGCTCGCGAAGTCGGTGTGGCGCGGCTGCCAGCCCAGCTCGCGGCGGAGCTTGGTGGAGTCGATCGCGTAGCGACGGTCGTGGCCGGGGCGGTCGCGAACCCAGTCGAAGGCGTCCTCGGGCTGGCCCATCGCGCGCAGGATCTCGCGCAGGACGGTGATGTTGTCCTTCTCGCCGTCCGCGCCGATGAGGTAGGTCTCGCCGTAGCGGCCGCGCGTGAGGATCTCCCACACCGCGGAGCTGTGGTCCTCGGTGTGGATCCAGTCGCGGACGTTCTTCCCGTCGCCGTAGAGCTTGGGACGGATGCCACACAAGACGTTGGTGATCTGGCGCGGAATGAACTTCTCCACGTGCTGGTAGGGGCCGTAGTTGTTGGAGCAGTTGGAGATCGTGGTGCGCAGGCCGTAGGTGCGGGTCCAGGCGCGGACGAGCATATCGGAGCTGGCCTTGGTGGAGCTGTAGGGGCTGCTCGGGCGGTACGGCGTCTCCTCGGTGAAGCGCGCCGGGTCGTCCAGGGCCAGGTCGCCGTAGACCTCGTCGGTGGAGACGTGGTGGTAGCGCACGTCGTACTTGCGGCAGGCCTCGAGCAGGCGGTAGGTGCCCACCACGTTGGTCTGCACGAAGGGCTCCGGGTCGGCGATGGAGTTGTCGTTGTGGGACTCCGCCGCGTAGTGGACGATCGCGTCGTGGCCGGGGACGATACGGTCGAGCAGCTCGGCATCGCAGATGTCGCCCACCACGAGCTCCACGCGATCCTCGGGCAGGCCGGCGATGTTCTCGGGGTTGCCGGCGTAGGTGAGCTTGTCCAGCACCGTCACGTGCACGCCGGGGTGGTTGTTGACCACGTAGTGCACGAAGTTGGAGCCGATGAAGCCGCACCCGCCGGTGACGATGATGTTGGTGGGGTTGAAGGTGTCAGGCATGTTGGAATCCTCTCTCGCGCCGCCGCGCTAGACCACCGCCGGTCCGTAGACCAGGGCAAGCACGTCGACCGTGCTTCCGTCATAACGATACACAATCAGGAGCGTCGAGATGGTGATCTGTCGCAGCCCCTTGCCATGCCGGACCTCAGACAGCGGAGCACGGTTGCCGACCCAGCTCGAGAGAGGCCGGCAGGCTATCCAGCGCGCCCCGAACCCTCAAAACGTGCTCGGAAGACACCTCGACAAGTGCCTTAACAAAATCGTCGGCAAGTCGAAGCTCCGCCCTAGGTGCGCTTTCTCCTCAGCTCCTCAGCCCGTTCGAACGCCTCGTCAACTGAGGTGGCATAGCGGCCCGTCTCGATGTCCGCGATCCCTCGGCCCACCGCCTCGACAAGGCGCGCCTCAAAGGCGGCGTCTCCTCGCTCGGCAGCTATCCGTCGCTCGAACTTGGGACAAATCGACTCCACCGTTCCTCTCACGATATCGCTCCCCGTTATCCGCTGTATTTGCAAATAATTATCTTATAAATGATTAGACGAGAAGAACGTCGGACAGTAACTTCAGCGGCCCAGCAATCGCTTGACCACGCGCTTGAGCGGCTGGGGCACGCAGCGTTTGGCGACCTGCAACGCGCGACGTCGCCGTGCCGCACGCCGCCACAGCACCTCGACCGCGTCCCAGCCGCCGTCGGCAAAGGCCGCTAGGTACGCCGCGCGGCCGGCAGGCTTCTCGGCCGGGTGGCGCAGCTGGTCATTGTGCAGCGCCACGTTCTCAAACGCGACCGGCTCGCGCACGATCTTCTTGCCCAGCTCTTCAAGCCAGCGCGCGCCCGCGTCGGTGTTCACGAGCAGGCATGACACCCCGCGCCGGAGGCTGAACGGCCCGCCGGCATCATCGAGCAGATCGGGGCGTACCTCCTCGATGCCCCAGAAGTCCCCGATCGTGAGGTCGCCCGGGCGGAGCGGCCCCGCGAACGGACACGCGTAGCAGCTGTCACGCAGCGTCTCCAGGCGCAGGAAGCAGTCGTAGTAGCTCGACCGTCCGGACGGGACGCACCTCCGTGCCCCGTCGGCACGCACGAGCTCGAGCTGCAGCGATTCCGACCAGCCGTCGCACTTGGGCCTAAACCTCGCGTCCGTCACGCGCGCGCCCGAGCCCTCCAGGCCCCGCAGGTACTCCCGCAGCATACGCTCGCTCGGGACGCCATGGCACACGATGTCCACCGTGAGCAGACCGTCATACGGACGACCCAGATAACCCCGCAGGCCGGCGACCTGACACGGCGTGCCCGAGAAGAGCACCTCGCGGCCGGCCCTCAGCTCCCGCTCGACCTCGCCAAAGCACGCCGACGCCGAGCTCTGGACGTATTTGGACCCATAGAGTCCCTCGAGCTCTCCCTCCGTCCGAGCCGCGCGGTGCCGGACGAGAAGACCGTCCTCCTCCTGCTCGTACGCACAGCCAAAGACGACGCCGCCACGCGCGACCGTCGTGCGCGCCAGGGCGCCGAAGACGCCCCCGGAGGCCGACCGCTCGATCTCGTCCTCGACCGTCGCCGCAGCGTAGGCGCGCGGCCCCGTGACCCATCCCAGCCCGCGCTGAAAGCCGCATACCTGCTTGCAACGCCCGCACCGGACGCAAGCGTCAGCGTCGATGCGGGGATACGTAAACCCGCACTCATCCTCGTGCATGCTGATGGCACCCACCGGGCACGCCTCATGGCACGCCCCGCACCCGCAACACTCGTCCGCAGACGAGAAGAGCGTGGGGACTGCGCGGCCGGGCTCAGCCATTGCGCCTCACACCCACCATATCGCGGGCCATCCGGGCGCCCAAGCGGAACATGTCCATGTTGGCCCACAGGAAGAACGCGACCGAGACGGCTAGACCCACATAGAGCAGCCACGTCAGATCCAGGTACGCCTCCAGATAGAAACAGGCGAACGTGGCGGCCAGGCACGCGAGCGTGACAAGCTGCTCGCGGCGGTCCTCGACGAGCCGGGCGTACGCGCGCACCTTGACCCGTCGGTACTCGTTCACCATGAACATGGCCGCGATCGTGGCGAAACTCGCACCGTAGAGCCCAAAGCGCGGGATGAGCAGCAGGTTGAGCACAAGACACGCGAGCGCGGAGACGATCGTGGTGGTACCCATGATCTTGGTGTCCTTGTGGGCCGTGAAGATGCCCCCGTAGAACCCCGATATGTTGCTCAGGTACGTGGCCAGCAGCAGGATGGGCACGTAGAGGATACCCTCGTGATACTGCCAGTCGATCATGAGGTCATAGACAAAGGGCATGAGCGCCGTCATGCCCAGCACCACGCTCATCATGAGACGCCTAAGGGCGCAGTAGATCCGGTTGTAGAAGCCCACCTCGTCCTCGCTGGAGTTGAGGGCGCGCGCGGAGCTCTCCTTCCAGGACTGGTAGAAGAACCCGTAGATCTGGTCCATCACGTTGGGGAACTTGTACGCCACCGCGTAGAGGCCGGCCGCCGCCGGACCGATCGACATCATGATGACCAGGCGGTCGAGCATGTTCATGATGGTCCAGGAGACCTTGTTGGGGATGAGCGGCACGGAGTAGCGGACGAGCCGCCCCATGTACGCACGATCGATCGACCGTAGGTCAACGAAGCGCCACACCCGTTTTCGCACCGCAAACACGAGCGCGATGCCCCCTTGGGCGATGACCGTGGCGGCCAGCATGCCGTTCACGCCCCAGCGCAGCACCGCAATGAAGAGCACGTTGAGCACGATCATGATGGCGCTGGCGAGGAAGTTGGCGAGCGCGTAGCCCGTCGTGTCACCAAAGCCCCTGAGCAGCGCGGAGACCACCTGCAGCAGCACCCCCGCATAGACGAGCGCCACGATCCACCAGAAGCTCTCGGGGTGGAAGATCAGGTCGAGCACGCCCATGAGCACGGCAAACAGCACACAGCCCACCGCGAGCACACCAATCGTGGCCGTGACGGCCCGGCGACGGTCGGCCTCGGAGCGGCAGTCGATCAAAAAGCGGAAGAGCGCCTCATCCATGAGCAGCGACGCTACGGGCACGCAGAAGAGCGCGATCGTGTTGAGGTAGTCCACGGCGCCGTACTCCGCCGGCGCGAGCACCGAGGTGTACAGCGGCAGCAGCAGGAACTGGACCAGCTTGGTCGCCATTCCGCCCACGGCGATGATGCCGGTGTTCTTTATGAGTCTTCTCGCCTCTCCCATAGGTGACCAGTCTACTCCGCGAGCGCCCGGTCGAGAAACGCCAGGGAGCTCGCACGCAGCTTCTCCAGGCGCGGCGCCAGCACCTCGGGGGGCACCGCCGTCGGAACCGTCAGCACGGAGCCGTCCACCAGATGGCTCTCCTGGCCCAGCTCGGCGAGAAGCTCGCGCATGCGCGACCCGCTGCGCTCCGTGACAAACGTCTGGAACGGCACACCAAAGAGCAGCGAGAAGACCGTGGCGTGGAAGGAGTTGGTCACCACGGCCGAGCAGCCGCGCACCAGGCCGAGAAACTCCGAGGGCCCCACGCCATAGTAGTTGCGCGCCGGGACACCAAAGTCCAAGCGGTGCTTGGAGACGTAGCTCACCGAGACGCCTGTCTCGCGCGCGAGGCGCGCCGCATAGGCCACGAGCTCGGGGTTCTTCTCGAGCATGTAGACGAGGAGGGTATCCTTCGCCTCGGTCACGGGGGTCGTAATGGCGTCATAGTCCGCCGCGTCCAGAAGCAGCGTGGGGTCGAGGCAGGTCTCGATCGGCACGGGGCAGAGCGGCTGGAAGAGCGGTGCTGTCGACGCCTCGCGCACCGAAACAGCCGAGAAGCGCGACAGCCAGCAAGCGATCTGCTCCCGCTGCGCGGGGCCAAAGTTCTCCGACGCGAACGCAGTGTGCGAGAGGCTCGGTGCATAGGCCACGCGTCGCACTCCCCCGGCGAAGCTCAGGAAGTAGGGGCCGACCGGACCGCAGGTGCAGTCGAGGTTCCAGATCTGGTCGCTCCCGCACACGAAGCAGTCGAACCGCTCCGGCAGCTCGGCGGCCATGCGCGCCTCGTCATCCACACCGTAGCGCGCGGTCGGCACAAGCCGCTCGGCAATGAAGCGCTCAAAGGAGTCTCGGCGCCGGCGGTTGGACCCGTAGAACGCAAGACTCGCGAGAAACGCCTTGGGCGAGAAGGTCTGGATCAGGCGGTACTGGTCAAAGTCGCGCCCGCGGTAGTCCACGACGTGCGCCTCGTGCCCGCGCGTCCCGAGCGTGCGCAGCAATGCCCACGCCTGCAGCGCGGACCCAAAGTTGTACGCACAGTGGAACGTGACGATTCCGACCCTCATCGTCGCCTCACCGCCTGCCGATAGATGCGCCACGCAGTGGCGAGCTTGATGCTCCCCTCCTCGCGGACGAGCGCGGCGCAGGCGAGGCACCACAGCTCGTAGCGCCGCTCACGCAGGGCGCGCTCGGCGTCGGGCCACGCCCCGCCGAGCGTCGTCCGGGCGTCGCCCAGCTCGTCCAGGAACGCCAGCAGGTCACAACAGGCCGAGAAGAGCGCGCGGCGGCCAGCGTCATCCAGAAACGTGGTGCGCCCCATGAGCAGCGGGCCCATCAGGCGCAGGATGCGGTCGTAGTCCGACTGTCCGTAAACGATGCCCAGCTCGTCACGCCAGCCCAGCATCTCCTCGAGCGCCCAGTAGGAGTCGAGCGCCTTGGGGTTGGACGAGCTCTCCTCGACGATGGAGCCCGGCCGGCTGCGGTACAGGTACCCCGCGTCATCGACGAACTCCTCGTGAAAGAGCGGCTGGATGCAGCAGGGCGTGATCAGGTCCTCGTACCAGCAGCCGACGGGAAAGCGCAGCCGCTCCCAGACCTCACGCCTATACAGCCGGCCCCACGGCGCCATGTGCGTGCGCACGGGCTCGCCGAGCTCGCCCACCACGCCGTCCTCGCTTATGCGCCGCCAGAGGGAGCCCACAACGTCGCACCCGCCCTCACGAGCGCGGGCAAGAAGGGCGGCAAGGTGCCCGGGCGCGAGCAGGTCGTCCGAGTCGACGAACGCGAGCCAGCGGCCACGGGCGAGCGCGATGCCAGCGTTGCGCGCCGCCGAGAGACCCGCGTTCTCCTGCGTCACCACGCGCAGACGCGCGTCCTTCTCGGCAAGGGAGCGGACGATTTTCTCGGAGCCGTCCGGCGAGCCGTCGATGACGGCTATGACCTCGAGCGTGCCGTCGAGCTCCTGCCCGAGGATGGACTCGAGGCAGGCGCCCACGTACTTCTCGACGTTGTAGACGGGGACGATCGCGCTGATGTCCAACGTCGCCGGCGGCAGGGGTGTCGGCTCCGCGCGCATGCCGCGAGGCCGGAGCGAGATGGCCTCCAGCCGCTCGCGCGCGTCCGGCACCTCAGTGACAGGGCGCCGCAGGGCCGCCGAGCGAAGCCGCGCGTAGACGGGGCCGGAGAGGACCGCCCCCTGGATCACGCCCTTGACGACGTCCTTGACCGGCACGCCGCTCACCGCCTCGCGCGGGCGTCGCGCACCCGCTTGAGCGCCTCAAAGGCACGAACGAGCTGAACGACGCCGCGCCAGCTGCCGCGCTCGAGCGCCCGGACCTCCAGACGCTTGTCGGGACGCAGGTCATGCTCCCACGGACCGAAGAGCCCCGCACCCGTCGCGTAGTCATGGATGCGCGTCACCTGCTCGCGCAAGGCGCTCGTCCCCGGCCGCGAAGAGACGAGCATGTGCAGCAGATAGCTCACCTGAAGAAGCGCCCCCTTGCGCGCGGCGAGCAGGTACTCGTCGCCCCACGCCGCCGCATGGCGCAGCAGCGCGTCGAGCGCGGCGGACAGGTCATCGAGCTGGCGCGGTTTGTAGCTCCCCGTGGCGCTCGCCGGGTTGGGCCGATAGTAGTAGAGCGACTCCCCCACGTACGAGAAGGTCCGCCCCGCGTCCACGATCGGTAGGAGCTGCAGGAGGTCCTCGGCGTGCGTGAGCCCGCGTAACGAGGAGTAGTCGGCGTCGACGTCTGCGATGGCGCGGCGGTAGCACTTGCTCCAAAGGTTGTTGTGCCGGCCGCCGCACACCTCGGCGCGCAGGAGGCCGTAGTCGTCCGCTCCGTAGTACCCGGGTGCGATTCCCAGGCGGCTCGGCCCAAAGGTCGCAAAGTCGACGGAGCGCGAGAAGTCAAAGGCCACGATATCGGGAGCATGCGCGTCAATCTGAGCCGAGATCACGGCGAGCGCGTCCGGACGCAGCGCGTCGTCGGAGTCGAGCGTGACGACGTAGTCCCCCGTCGCAGCCGCGAGGCCCGCCCGCCGCGCCAGCAGCAGCCCGCGATTCTCCTGATGGATCACCGTGAAGTTATCGTGGGCGGCGGCATACGCATCGCACTTCTCACCCGAGCCGTCAGTGGAGCCGTCGTCCACGAGGACGACCTCGTAGTCGGAACAGGTCTGCGCAAGCACCGAGCCGACGGACTCGTCGAGGTAGGCGCCCACGTTGTAGACGGGCATGACCACCGAGAAGCGCGGCGCGGCCCCCATGCTAGGCCCTCTCGCGCAGCATGTCATAGCCAAAGGCAACGAGGCCCGCCAGGGCAAAGCCCACGAGCAGCTCACCGCCCTTGAACTGGATCATCCCGCCCACCAGGTAGAGGACGACGAACGCCACGAACGGGCTACGGAAGTGCGCGCGAGCGCCCAGCACGAGGAAGCGCACGACCACCACCGCAAAGACCGCCAGACCCACCAGGCCAAAGTCGAGAAGGACCTGCAGCGGGTAGTTGTGCACGTTGTCCTCGTGGTAGGGGTAGCCCGTGACGGCGCGCACCGCGTCCATCGCGTTGCCGGCACCGTAACCCAAGACGGGCGCGTCATAGAAGGCCTCGACCGAGCCCATCCAGATGCCGCGGCGCCCGGGGATGCCCTGGGGCGCATCCGGGTCTAGCGTCTCCTCCTCGAGAACCGGACTCTCCGCGGCGGCGCGGACGGACCCCGCGCGCGGACCGTAGAAGGTGTAGACGACCGCCAGGGCCGCCACCGCGCAGACCACGAGCACGCGCCGCAGCGCCGGGCGCCCGGCGTCCTTGATGAGCAGCACGTAGACGATCGCGCCGACGGCCAGCATGAGGCCCGCGCGGCTCTGCGTCAGGGCACCAAAGACGTACGTGATGCCCAGGTACGTCCAGCCGCTGCGGTTGTTGCGGCAGAACACGCCGAGCATGGCCGGCCACGTGGCCTCCAGGTTCACGCCGCCCGAGAAAATCGTCGCGTAGTTGGGATGACCGTCCCACGGGTGGTCGTAATACTCGAGGAACGCGCCGGCGTGCGCAACCGCGTTGACGAGCACGATGGCCAACACGATCCAGGCGCCCGCCATCACGAGCCGCTCGCTCTTCTCGCCCCCCACGAGCACCATGAGGTTCAGCGCCACCACCAGCACCAGGTACTGGAAGACGTACTTGAGGATCGTCGAGCCAAAGCCGTGCGCCGGCGTGTCCACGAGCGTGATCGCGGCAAACACGACGAGCAGCACGTTGATCGACGCCGAGGGAAGGACGGGCCGCGCATGTGCGAGCAGCACCCGCGCCACCGCCGCAGCACCGACCGCACCCACGAGAGCGTGCCCCAGCGTGAAGTCCATGCCGCCAAAAGCAAAGAGGTTGGGTCCCTGCACGCTCAGCGCGACGACCATCAGGACGAGAAGGACCTCGTTCACGCCGAGGCCCAAACGGGAGAACGGACCCGCCGCGCCCTTCTCGGCCGTGGCGATCCTTTGCTCAGCGGGTGACACTAGGAACTCCTCCTCAAAAGATGCTTGTAGATGGCGTCCCGCACGCCGTTGGGGACGAGCGCGACGCCCACGTTGGCGGCGGAGCGCACGAGGAAGTCCACCGGGGAGAACCAGCCCTCGCGCAGCTCGAGCGCGTTGAACGAGAGCATGTCGCAGACGTAGCGCAGACCTCCGCGACGGCGGTACGCGCCGGCGTCGACCCGCACGTCCGCGAGCGTCTCCTGGAGATTGTAGCCCCGGTTGCCCGCCTTGAGCAGACGGATGAACAGGTCAAAGTCCTCGGCGTAGGGAACGCTCCGATAACCCCCGACCGCCTCCAGCGCGGCGCGCCGCACGACGAAGGTGGGGTGTACGAAGGGGGCGCGCCTCTTGGCGAAGCGCACGATCTGGTCATGCGTCTCGGGCATGATGCGAGAGGCGTTAGGGTGATCGACGTCCTCTGAGAACTCGGCCGCGTTGCAGCCCACCATGTCGTAGCCCTCATCGAGCTTGGCCAGCTGGCGCTCAAGGCGCTCGGGGCGAGAGTAGTCGTCGGCGTCCATGCGCGCGACGACGTCGCAGGAGCAGTGCGCGAGGCCCGCGTTGAGGGCGGGGCCCAGGCCCACGTTCTCCCTCAGCGGAACACGAACGAGCAGGCCCGGGTGGGCGGCGTCGAACGCGTCGATGGCGGCAAGCAGGGGCTCGGTGAACGGCCCGTCAAAGACCAGCACGATCTCTGCGGGAGGCGCCGTCTGGGCGGCCATGCTGTCCAGCGCGAGGGCCAGCCACTCCGGGCGGTCCTTGGCGTAGCAGGACATGAGCACCGAGTACGCGGGCGTGGCCATGCTACTTCCCCGTCTTTCTCGCCATGACGCCAAAGGTGCGCGCGAGGATGTCCAGGTCCATCTTGATGCAGCGCTTGCGCACGTAGGTGAGCTCCATCTCCTGGCGCACGCCGGTCTGGTAGGTGGCGTCGTTGCGCTCGAGCGTCTGCCAGAGGCCGGTGATGCCGGGATGGCAGGAGAGCAGCTCGTCGACGTCGTCTCCGAACCAGGCGAGCTCCTCCTCGGTGACCGGACGCGGGCCCACGACGTTCATCTGGCCCGCGAGCACGTTGAGGAACTGCGGGAACTCGTCGATCGAGGACTTGCGCAGGAAGGCGCCCAGATGCGTGACGCGCGGGTCGTGGTCGAGCTTGTGCTCGCGACGGAACTGGGCGAGCTCCCAGTCACAGAGGTACTTCTCGAGGTCGTCCGCGTCGGCGACCATGGTGCGGAACTTGAGCACGCCGAGGCGCCGGCCGTGGTAGCCCACGCGCTCGTGCACGTAGATCGGCGAGCCCTTGGTCTCCAGCATGATGGCGAGGCAGAGGATGAGCCCGGGGACAAGAAGGACGACGAGCACGAGCAGCGAGAACACGATGTTGAAGGCGCGCTTGACCAGGCGGTATGCCAGCTTGGCGGTCTGACGGTACTGCCCACGGTCCGCGTAGCGGTCCGCGAACTCGTGCAGCTCCGCGAGCTGGGAATCCACCTCCCTGCTGGCGGCGGGGCTCCCCACGGAAACCTGTGTGTCTGTCAGCTGCGTCCTCATGCCCCTCGCGTGCGGTGGGATTCGTTTCACGTATTCTTAAGGATATCAGCCCCGGCACATTCGCAACGGTCTCAACTCAAAAACAACGCGACTACACGTGGAGAGGCCCTGATTTCTTGCTTGCTAAATTAACCAGCAAAATCTGACATTCACAAAATTCTTTCCAGCGAATATATAAATATGAAATCATTATTTGCGGGTTATTTTCCACGGGAGGGCACGCCAGGGAGCGGCAGCGTCAGCCCACCCGCTCTATCCGGTAGACGACAATCGTATCCCTCCCATTGTTCGAGTTGGTCCCCAGCACGCGCTCCGAGACAAACGTTACGGGTCCGTAGAGCCCCTCTAGGTAGCTCCTGAGCAGGTCGGTGCTCTTTTCTGAGCCGCTCACAAAGCGCACGTTCTCATCAAAGAAGTCCTCGGTCGTCTGACGCCCCGAGAATCCGGCCTTCTTGAGGGCCTCGTCGTACCACGGGGCGAGATACCTCCACCCGCCCCACGCGACCTGGTTGTTGGGGCACCGGAGGTTCCACGGGTCCTGCGAGACCAGCGACGCGGATCCGTCAAAGATAAAGAGGGTGTTGGGATGGGCCTCCGCATAGTCGTAGAACGCGTCGACGTTACGCTCGCGCTGTGCCTCCTTTGCGTAGTCCTCGCTGCCATATCCATACTGCGTGACCGCGCACGCGGCGGGCAGCAGCGTGAGCGCAGCGAGAAGCGCCAGGATGCCGCCGCTCAGGACGCGCAACACGCGGCCGTTTGTCCCACGCCGCACGGCAAGGTCCCGTGCCGCGGCGAGCGCCATCGTCATGAGCGACACAGCGATGACGAAGCGCCCCGCCCGTGCCGCCGAGACAAACAGCGGCGCCGAGAAACCTGCGCAGAGCACCAAGGACACAATGGTCGGCCACGCAGCCTTGTCGCGCGGGCCGGGGCGCCTCTCTCCCACCCCGACGGATGCCAGCGCGCCCAGCGCCGGGAGCACCACTGAGAACACCGCCCGCTGGGGGATCCGGCCTCGGAGGAACAGGTATCCCAGGAGCCCCAGGGCGAGGACGCCGGTCAGCAGGGCCACGCGTCGGGTACCGCATCGCGTGAGGGAGACCACGGCCACAAACGCGCCGGCAAACAGCGCGAAGTAGCTCACCGTGCTTCGCTGGGACGCCTCGGAGAGCCGGCTCGCCGTGACCTCACCCGGGTCCTGGAGCAGCTCGGTCAGCCAGGTGTTGTTGTTCGCCATGACCGCGTCGAGCGCCTCGGGAGTAATGCGCTCGTCCATGGCGTACCAGTCGGCGACGAGCTCCGCCAGGTCCTCGTCCCAGCCCACGGACTCATAGCGCTCGGGATCCGACTCGTACGACACACGAGGGTAGTCCGTATAGGGAGAGATCGAGCCGTCAAAGGCGGCCTGCCACTCGGCGGTCCCGTACACGACCCTCTGAACCACGAACAGTCCCAGGCACATCACCACGCACATTGCGAGCGCGGACCAATATCGCCTCGTTGTCGCAAGACGCTCCCGCACCCCGCCCGACACGCGGACGAGGGCGGCGACAACGGCGCACCCCCAGAACGCCAGACCCAGCAGCCCCGACTGCTCACGGATCGCAAACCCGATGGCGCCGAGAACCGCCGGAAGGACTGCGCGGGCAACCGGGTGGCCGCCGCGCCCGGGGGCACAGCACGAGCACACGATCGCGGCCGTCATGAGCAACGACGCGGTATCGGTGAACTGGAGCCGGGCCACCAGCAGCGAGAAGAGCCCCACCTCCGCACAGGTGAGGCACGCAAAGGCCGCCCACCGGGGCAGCCTCGGCAAACGCTGGCACGTCACGCAAAACGCCGCGTAGCCTATCATGGTCATCGAGACGTAGATCAACGCCAGCTGGACCAGCGGCCACCACGCCACCCCGGAGATCAGCGCGTAGAGCCTTGAGACGAGCCAGCAGAGGCAGTAGTTCATGAACGAGATGTACCCGCTGGGCTCTGGGGCGATGAGGCCCGCCATGATCTGCTGGGCGTACGGGTCATCGTTGGTGGGGAAGAACATGGGGATAAGCGCCATCGCCAGCGCCATCGCAATGGCCGCGGCAGCGGCCGCGACCGGCCACGCACCGCGAGCGGAGGCGCACTCTTTTCCTGAAGATGCCTCGGGCTGCTGCATGTTCGTCCTTTGCCGAGTACCATCGCTACCGTAACGTTTTCAACAAGTGTACCCAAGGGGAGCGGAGCACGTGAACAGCGCAGCCAAGCAACAGCCCGCCGCCGACGCCGCCATCGAGCGCGCGGCCTACGTCTGGAACACGGCCGCCGGGCTGCTCAACGCCTTTCAGTCCGTAGTCATGCTCGTCGTGCTCTCGCACGTGTGCGACCCGGTGCAGGCGGGCATCTTCACGATAGCCTACGCCAATGCCAACCTCTTCCTCAATCTGGGCAAGTACGGCGTCCGCAACTTCCAGGTCTCCGACGTGGACGAAAAGTACGCCTTCGCCCCCTACCACGCCGCCCGCGTCGTGAGCGTGCTGGGCATGGTCGTCTTTGGCGTCGCCTGGACGGCGTGGTCCGCGTTCACGGTCGGCTACACGGTCGAGAAGACCCTCGTGGTCCTCATGATGCTCCTCTTTAAGGCGATCGACGCCTACGAGGACGTGTTCCACGGCAACTACCAGCAGCACGGCCGACTCGACGTGGGCGCCAAGGTGCTCACGCTGCGCATGGCAACCATGATCGCGGTCTTTGCCGTCCTGATTGCCGTCACGCGCAACCTGCTGCTCTCCCTCACCGTCACCACAGTCTTCACCGCGCTCTTCTTTGTGGGCGAGACGATCTGGGCGCGTCGGAGCTTTGGCCTGCCGTGTGACGACGCGCCCCAACAGACCGGCCGCCTCGGCCGGCAGACCGTCGCGCTCCTGCGCGAGTGCTTTCCCGTGTTTCTCGCCGCCTTCCTGCTCTTCTACATTGGCAACGCGCCCAAGTACGCCATCGATGCCGTGATGGACGACGTCGCGCAGGCGCAGTACGGCTACATTGCCATGCCGGTCTTTGTGGTGGGGCTGCTCGCGGGCTTCATCTACAACCCCATTATCGCCTCGCTCGCCGACGACTGGGCGGAGGGCCGCCGGGACGCGTTCGCGCGGCGCTTTGCCCTGCAGGTCCTCATCATCGTGGGCATCACGCTCGTGTGCATCGCGGGGGCGTGGCTCGTCGGCGTGCCGGTGCTCAACCTGCTCTACAACACCGAGCTCGCGCCGTACAAGGTCGACCTCCTGGTGCTGCTGGCGGGCGGCGGATTTCTGGCCATGGCCACGCTCTTCACCACCGGGCTCACGATCATCCGCTGGCAGAACAAGCTCATCCCGGGATATGTGGTCGTGTCCGCGCTCGCGTTCGTGGCGTGCCCGTTTGCGGTCGGCGCGGCCGGCATCGACGGCGCCTCGTGGGTCTACCTGGGCCTCATGGCGATTCTCACCGTATGGTTTGGCATCGTGTTTGCGGTGGGAATTAAACGAGCGTAGGGCAACGAACGCTCGGACGAGGGAGACTTGCCTAAAAGGGGTCTGACCCCTTTTAGGCAAGTCCGGGAAGTTAGTCGGGCAGGCTCTGTAGGCACGCCAGCACGGCGGCCAGCGCCTCGTTCTCGTCGCTGCCCTCGATCCGAACCGTGACCTCGGCGCCGGGCCGGACGTCCGCCGAGAGCACCGCGAACGGACTCTTGGCGTTTGTCGCCCTGCCGTCGTACAGCAGGATCACGTCGCTCGCAAACGACGATGCCACCCTCGCGAGCTCGGTCGCCGGCCGCGCGTGCAGCCCCGTGCGATTCCGGATGGTCGTCGTGGCCTCGCGCATGACGCTCGCCCCCTACTCCAGGTTGGCCCCGTTGGTGGCGATGACGTTCTTGTACCACCAGAACGAGTCCTTGCGGTAGCGCTTGCACTCGCGGACGTCGTCGTCGGTGCGGTCCACGTAGACGAAGCCGTAGCGCTTGGCGATGCCGTTTGACGTGGAGAGCAGGTCGATCGCACTCCACGGGTTGTAGCCGAGCATCTCCACGCCGTTGTCGATCGCGCGGCCGATGGCCTTGATGTGCTCGCGCAGGTACTCGATGCGATACGGGTCGTGGACGGAGCCGTCCTTCTCGAGCGTGTCGTAGCCGCCAAAGCCGTTCTCGCACACCATGATCGGCTTGCCGTAGCGGTCGTAGATGTCCTCGAGCATGTACTGCAGGCCGCTCGGGTCGATGGGCATGGAGAAGTCCGTCTCGCCGATGAACTCGTTCTTGCAGCCCTGGAACAGGTCGGGCTGGATCTCGTAGGTGACGTGACCGCCCTTGCCGATCTTGTTGTTCTGCTTGTAGCGGCGCGCGGCTCCCGGCGCGGCGGCCTCCACGCACTGGCTCTGGTAGTAGTTCACGCCCAGGAAGTCAAAGCAGCGCGCGCCCTCGGCGATGATGTCCATGTCGCCGTCCTGGATCTCAAAGTCCAGGTGCTGGCGGTGCAGGTAGCTCATGACGGACGGCGTGTAGATGCCCTTGAAGTAGGCGTCCATGTAGAAGTAGTTCTTGAACTCGTTGGCGTTCTTCGCCGCCATCACGTCCGCCGGCTTGCTGGTCTTGGGGTAGTACGGGGCGATGTCGAGCGCGGCGCCCGCCTTGCCGCCGGGCACGAGCTCGTGGATCGCGATGCAGGCCTTGGCGTGCGCGAGGTTCATGTAGTGGTTGGCCTGCCAGCGGAAGCGCGGGTTGAACATGTCCTCGACCGAGATCTTGTTCTTCCGGTCGATGTAGTTCACCACGATGCTCTGCTCGTTGATGGTGAGCCAGTACTTGACCTCGTCGCCGTACTCCTTGCAGAGGAAGCGCGCGTAGTACTCGAAGTCGTCCACCAGCTCGCGGCTCTTCCAGCCTCCGCCGTACTTCTCGACAAGGGCCATGGGCAGGTCGTAGTGCCACATCGTCACCACGGGTTCGATGTTGTGGGCGCGCAGCTCGTGAATCAGGTCGTGGTAGAACTGGACGCCCTGGGGGTTGGGCTCGCCCGTGCCGTCCGGCAGCACGCGCGACCAGTTGATGGAGAAGCGGTAGGACGAGAAGCCCATCTCGGCCATCAGGGCCACGTCCTCCTTGTAGTGGTGGTAGTGGTCGGAGGCAACGGAGCAGTCCGCGTAGCCGTACTCGTCGTGAATCTCACGGTTGATGACGTCCTGCTGGCTGTCCTTCTTGCCGTCGATCTCGGCTGCGCCCTCCACCTGGTAGGCGCTCGTGGCGGCGCCCCACATGAACCCCTCGGGGAACGGCTTTACGATCTGCATGAGGCGATCTCCTTCCTGAGGCGGCGGTAGGCCGCGATGAGCTTCTCGTAGTTGTTGACCTCGGTGGTGATGGTCATGAGCGTGTCCTGCGCGTGCACAAAGAGGAGCGTGATCTCGTGCTTGTTGCCGGCCGCCTCGGCCTGGATGACCCCGGTCTGGGCGCGGTGCGCCTCCTGAAGGTCGGCTCTGGCCTCGGCGATCAGTGCGTCCACGGCGTCATCCTCGTCAGCGAGGAGCCGGTCCACGGCCTCGCTCGCCTTGTTGCGCGCGTCGCCGGCGGCAAGGATGATCTGCATGGCGATGGTCGTCAGTTCGTCGTCCATGGTCGCCTCCCCTAGGCCACAGCCGGCCGGGCCGCCGCGTCCACATCGGCCGCCGGGCTCTCGGAAGCCGCCGCGCTGGCAACGGCCTTGGCAGCCTCAACGTCCACGAGTCTCGACGGGGCGTCCTCAGTACCGGCCGCCGCCTCCTGCTCGGCCTCCTCGGCCAGCACCTGACGCTCGTACGCCTTGAAGAACGGGTAGTAGATGGCGAGGTAGAGAATCAGGCAGACGGCCCACCAGATGATGCCGCGCCAGTCGTCGCAGAACACGACCGTGGACCAGGGGGCCGGGAGCGTGCCCACCATGGAGAGCTGGATGGACGGGATGTTGAGCAGTCCGAACGACATGATGCCGTACACCAGCGTCGAGCCGGCGAACACGCAGAGCCACATCGGGATCATGAGCAGCGGGTTGAAGACCATCGGGATGCCGTAGAGCAGCGGCTCGTTGATGTTGAAGATCGAGGGGGCGAGACAGACCTTGCCGAGGGAGCGCAGGCGCTTGCTCTTGGAACGGAGCATGAGCAGGTTGAGCGCGAGCGTGCAGCCGATGCCGCCCAGGTTGATGAGGGCGATGGTGGAGCAGGTCTCGGACGTAGTGATGTTGGTGGCGACGCCGCCGGCTGCGACCGCAGCGACGTTGGCCGCCATGGCCGGGATGAAGATTGCCTGTCGCGGGCCCGAGAAGACCCAACCGGAGATGCCGATCGAGTAGAACAGCGTGATGAAGAGGTTCATGAACAGGAAGCCCGGGTAGGACTGCGCGATGGCCTGAATCGGGGTGAAGACCGACGTCACGATCGGGAACAGGTCAACGCCAAAGTCGAGCACGATGAACTTGAGGATGAACACCGACAGGAAGATGGGGATGATGTTCCTGATCCACTCCTGCAGGAACTCCGGGACGGTCGTGTTGTTCTCGAACAGCTTGAGCTTGGCGATGAGGTTGAAGATGACCGCCACGTAGATGCCCACGATGAGGGCGACGATCATGCCGGTGGGGCCAAAGCGGTTCCAGGTCACGGAGTAGACACCGTCAACGGTCTCCCCGCCCATGGACATCATGTAGCAGCAGATGCCAGTCAGGCCGCCCACGACCTGGTACTCGCGGTGCTTGAGGTACTGCATGGCCTGATAGACCATCATGAACGCGACCAGCAGGGCGAGCATCGAGAACGTGTAGTCCGTGACCGCGCTCAGGCTCGGAAGCCAGGGGAAGAACACCATGAGCGCGTTGTAGAAGTAGATCAGGCTGCCGGTGAGAATGAACGGCAGGCACTTCACGATCGCCGAGGAGAACGCGCCGATCCACGGGCGCGTGGTGAAGCGCTGCACCGCCGGAGCAAGACTGAACTGCAGCCAGTTCATGAACTTTTCCATGAAAACCTCCTTTGGGGAACGTCGAGAAGAACGATCCGGTCGCTACCTTCCGAGCTCCGAGAGAACGAAGTCGACCATGCCGGCGCCGTCGAGGCTGCCGTAGATGGCCTGCGGGATGACCGCGACGTGAACGTGATAGGGCGCGGCAAGGTCCTCGAACTCGCTCAGGTGGGAGCCGAAGTGCGGCCCCAGCAGCAGGATGTCCATCTCGTCCAGATAGTCGTCCACGACGCTCTGGCTCACCGCCTTCACGCGCATGGCGACGCCCTTGGCGTTTGCAGCTTGCTGGGTTTTCTGTGCAAGGAAGCCCGAGCTCATGCCTGCGCCGCAGCACAGCAGGACGCGAATGTTCTCCATCGCAATCTCTCTTCCTCTCGTGGGTACGTACTGTCGTGCGCCTTGGTCGACCTTGGCCACAGCATCCACCGCCCCGCGCGGGCGGACAAATCGCCGCTTGCATCGTTGGGTGCAGGAGCCCTGCGGGGCCCCTGCCCGCTACGGTGCAAGCGACTGCGCGACGGCGGGGGCGGCGTACCTACACTGGCGTCAGGCCCGCAGGCACGGCCCCGAGACGAAGGAGAGCGGTGAGAAGAGACGCGATCAAGCTGCTGCGCATTCTGCTGGCGCAGGAGGGGCCGCTCACCGCCGGCCAGCTCTCGGAGCTGCTCGGCATCTCCGTCCGCTCGGTCAAGTACCGGGTCTCCGACCTCAACAAGACGGGCGAGCGCCTCGTGGGCGGGCTGCCCATCCAGTCGTCGCGGCGAGGGTACACGGCCGTGCGCGACCTCGCGCGGCCCCTGCTCCATCAGCTCGACGAGGCTCCCGCCCCGCGCACGGGCGCCGAGCGGGAGCACCAGATCGTCAAGCGCTTTGCGCTCGACGGCGCCGACGGCATCAGCATGTTTGACCTGTGCGACGACCTCCATGTGAGCTACTCGACCCTGCGCGGCACCATCTCGCGGCTCAACGAGCGCTACGCCTCGTTCAACGTCACGTTCTCCATCGAGCACGACGTCGTTCGGCTCGAGGGCTCCGAGCTCGACAAGCGCTCCCTCATCAGCAGCGCCCTGTTCGAGGAGACGGGGAGCGGGCTCATGGGCGCGTCGGTCCTCGAGAAGAGCTTCCCGGCCGACACCGTGGAGCGCGTCTCGCGCATCCTCGACGACGGCCTGACCGCGCATCGATACTCGATAAACGACTTTGCGAGGGTCGTGTTCCTGCTCCATCTGATCGTGACGGTCAGCCGTATCAAGAACGGTCAGTCCATCACCGAGGGGTCCACCCTCGAGGCCACGGGGGACCCGCAGCAGGAGCTCGTCTCCGACGTGTGCGACCAGCTGGAGGAGGCCTTCTCGATCTGCATCAACCAGCGGGAGCGGGCGAGCATATACCTGCTCTTTCGGTCGTTCACCGGCACCGAGATGGAGAGCAGCGCCGAGGACGCCTGCAAGATCGTGGACGAGCAGCTCCTGGATCTGGCCTACTCGATCGCATGCAAAATCAACGACCTGTATCTCATCGACCTGCGTGACGACAGCTTTCTCGTCCCCTTTGCGCTGCACGTCAACACGCTGCTGTTCCGGAGGAAGGCGGGTGCCCACATCAGCAACCCCCTTGCGCTCACCTTCAAGTACGACTGTCCGATGATCTACGACGTTGCGGTGAGCATCTCCCTCATGCTCAAGGACGCCCTCGCGCTCGACATCAACGATGACGAGATCACCTTCGTTGCTCTCCACGTCGGGGCGGAGATCGAGCGGCAGAAGACCGTCGCGGACAAGGTGAGCTGCGTCATACTCTGCCCCAGCTATCACGGGATGGCGGAGGCGCTTCGCAACCGGATCCAGGCGAACTTCTCAACGCAGCTGAGCATCATCCAGACGGTCTCCTACGAGCATCAGATCGAGCACCTCAAGTTTGACCTGCTCATAACCTCGGTGCCCGTGCACACCCTTGGGAGCTTCGAGACAGTGCAGGTCACGCCCTACGCCAAGGACCTCAACTTTGCCGCCATCAACACGGCCGTCTCGCGCATCATGCAGCGCCGTCACAACCAGGTGCTGCACAACAACTTCGCGCGCTTCTTCCGGCGAGAGCTCTTTGTCTCGCCGGCGCCGGAGACGAGCGACGAGTTTGAGCTCATCGTACTGCTCGCAGACCGGCTGCTGCGGGAGGGCTGCGTGCGCGAGGCCTTCTGCGAGAACGTGCTCGACCGCGAGCGGGCGGCGTCGACGGCGTTTGGCAGCGTGGCGATTCCCCACTCCGTGGTGGGCGACGACGTGATTCGCACCAGCATCGCCGTGGCGATAAGCGACAAGGGCGTCCGGTGGGGCGGCTCCGTCGTGCACGTCGTCTTTCTCATCGCGATCGGCGACGACGCCCGCGACACGTTCAAGAGCGTCTACGAGTCGCTGTTTGGCCTCTTCACCGACGCCTCGCTCGTGGACCGCGCCCGCGAGGCCCGCTCGTTCGACGAATTCGCGAGATTCATCCGCTCATGCACAGAGGCGGGAGCGTAGGAGGCACATTACCGTCGTTTATCGCCACGGATTATCGACAATTGGACCCACAGATTACCGGTAAATTGACCCACGCGCTGGTAGAACATAGTAGATTGCAACGCATGCAAGAGATGGCTGCCCGCAGATATCCAAGGCGCCAGTGTCGAGCCTGCTTGTGCTTGGATGCCGTGAACCACGTATCACCTACTCCCCTGCCCGCACGAACTCGTACACGTTCATGCCGCCGGCAATCTTGTCAACCTGGCGCATCTCGACGTCGTCGCCATAGGTGCTACGCATATAACGCAGCAGCAGGTCGCACGCGCTCTCAGAGGCGGAGATGAAGATTCACCGTAACGACGCCCGGAGCCAGGACAAGGGCGGCGGCGAGAACAGCAACGACCAGCCTTGCTCGCATCGGCAGGGGCTCCGCAGCGGCGCCGCCACCACCCAAGAGAATCTGAATAGTGCACGAATCGTCGTTGGCTCCAAAGAACATGGGGACGAGCAACCCGGCCGTCAGCATCGCCACTGCAGAAGCGCCGCACGAAACTAACCATGTGCTTCTTACGTGCAAGCCCTCCCCATCGCCGAGTGTCTTGAATCTCCAACCAGTCCCCACCATCTGCCATCTTGGTCTAGTTTACTCACGAAACCACACCAACGACCACCGCATCACACCGTGCTATACTTGCAAGGCATCGAAGAGATTGTGGCAGGGGGCCTCGCGATGCTGTTAAGTCATCAAAGCATTCTCGCGTGCATAAATGATGGCGTCATCAAGGACGGAAAGACTGCGAACGTTGGACCTGTCTCTTACGATCTTACCACGCAGAACTTCTTTACCGACAAGGTGAGCTATAACCAGGGGCTTGTCTCGTACACCCTCAACCCGGGAGACTCCGTTTTTGCCGCCTCCGTTGAGGTTGTCGACCTTCCCAGCAACCTTGCCTGTAGCGTGAGAATCAAAAACTCACGTCTTCGCTTGGGGCTACATCTCGACGCGCCCCTTTACTTCCCGGGGCACGAAACGCGTGTCTACTTTAGGGTTACGAATGTCTCCGGCGACGTCATCGTGCTCGACACCAAGAAGGGAATCGCGCAGCTCGTCTTCGAGCGTCTCGACCAACCGACGGACACCCCGTACGAGGGAGCGTTCAGTGACGAAGACGCCTTCAGGGGCCTAGGCGACTACGAGTCCCGCTATGAGCATGACCTCAAGAAAGTGGAGAAGAAGGCGACCGAGGTCGAGGGGATCGAGAAGCGCATCTACGGCAATGTTATGACCCTCATGGCCATCTTTGCTGCCGTGTTTACTCTCGTGAACGTCAACATGGGCTGTCAGAAGGCTCCTGACGTCAAGCTCGTCATCGCGATTAATCTAGCGACTGTGGGCAGCTTCTCGTTGCTCGCTGGTCTCATAGCGCTTCCCCTTAAGCCCAAAGAGTGGTACGTGAAGGCAATTCCCTGGATTGTAGCCGTTGCCGCCTTCGCATCCGCAGCCGCGATGCTCTGCATAGGGGCCTAGCTCTTCCTGGGGCCCACCCAGCGCCCGAATCGGCTGCCAAACGGTAGCCGTTCGGCGCAGTTAACGAGCTTTTCTCCCGGCATAAGGCGAGCTCTCAACTAGAATGAACGACAGAAACGTCCTCGAACATCGGAGGAGATATGTTCTGCACTAATTGTGGCACCAAGAACGCTGACGGCGCAAAGTTTTGCACAGGATGCGGGGCACCGCTTATGCCCTCCGCTAGTGTAAGCAACAACCAACAGCAGGCCCCCGCGCCTCAGCCAGCCCGGCGTGTTCAGGAGGCCCCGATCGTTGAGGGGCAGCCTCCCATCCAGTCCAACTCCTCCGTCGCCGAGCAGCCTCGGCCCAAGCGCAAGAAGTCAAAGGCCCGCGTCGTCATCCCTGTTCTCGCCGCAGTCTTCATAGTCGCTGCTGTGGCGGTCGCCGCAGTGCTCACCAACGGCTTTGGTCTCCTTGGTGTTCCGGTGAGGGCAACAGTAAACGATTACTCCTGGGAAGAGTTGTCGAAGATTTCTGCCCAGATTTCCGCTTGCGGCAGCCAGGAGGAAGCCCTTGAGGTCGCCAAGAGCTACAACCTCACTAATCCCGACGGCACGCTTGACGGCACGCAGGTGAAGCAACTTGAACTCGCCGATGGCACCACCACCGAAGTCCAGATCCTTGGTTTTTACCATGATGACAAGTCTGACGGATCTGGTAAGGCGGGCATATCGTTCGTCTTCAGGGACGCCATCGGACAACATGTTATGAACTCCAACGGAACCACCGAGGGCGGTTGGGCAAATTGCGAGATGCGCGCTTGGATGAACAGCGATCTCATTGCCCTTCTCCCTGAGGATCTCCAATCGCGGATTGTCCCCGTGAATAAGCTCACCAATAGTGTTGGTTTCACTGGTGATCCAAACTCCGTTACAGCTTCATCTGACAGCTTGTGGCTACTCTCCCAAATCGAAATTGAGGGCCCCTCAGATGGTAGTAATTCCGCATACTTTGGGGCTCTCGATTGTGAAGGCAGTCAGTATCAACTGTATGCAAACTGCGGGGCGGCACGAAACGTTCCCCTGCCCACTCTTCAGAAAACACTGGCCACCGCGCCCGGAATATCTGCAGTCCCTTGGTGGCAGCGCTCGTCCGCAGCAGATGTGGCGGCGAATTTCTATTACACATCTGAGGGAGGAGAGGCTTTCCGCGGGGGTGCCGCCTCGAACGCTTTTGGCGTTGCCCCTGGCTTCTGCATTTAGTGCATCATAAAGAACGCCCCCGTCGGTCACTATACTTGGCGGGGGCAATTTCGTTTTCTAATCATTCCATCTAGTACATTCGAAGGGATTCTCGTGAGTAAGCCATCATACTTGCGACGCTATTCTCCTCTTCTCTTATTTGCAATAGTGAGTGGTGCGTCTTTCCTGGCCATTCTACTCTCCCGCGGACTTCTACTTGACTCCTATTTCCATCCCGCGCCAACTGACTCGGCAATGGACTACTTCAACTGTCTTGCCATGGCAACCTCTGATCAACCTTATGCAGACGGTTCGAACTATCCCCCTCTCTGTTTCATTGCTTTAAAAATACTTCATTATATTGTTCCAACTGGAGTGCCGACCGCAGACCAGCTTGTCCAATCAGGCACCGCGACCACTGGCTTTTTTCTGAGGAACTATGAGCCAGCCTTCATTTCTTACATCGTTTTTACGATGCTCTGCGTGGTCGGGATATGCATCTCCATCATCCACATGACTCGCTCGCTTCCGGAGCATTTAAGATATTGTATCGTACTAATCAATATTCTCTCCGGCCCTTTTCTGTTTCTTCTCGAACGGGGTAACCTGCTGCTGCTTTCCGTATGCGGGACCTTCATATTTGCAGCCCTCCATCAATCACCCAATAGGGCCCTCCGCATCATTGCCTACATTTCGCTTTCCATCTCAGCCGCAATTAAGATATATCCGTTTATATTTTCATTTATTTTATTGGGCGAGCACAGGTACCGGGCGTTTTCCTTCACAGCATTGCTCATTTTTATGCTGTTTATTGTGCCGTTTGCCTTGCTCGGCGGAATGGATGCCTTATTTGGTCTGCTCGCTGGACTTAATCAATTTGTCAACGACCACTCAGCGCACGGCTTCGGCCTACAGTTCTCAATCCTGAACATGCTGCACGTTCTCGAGGCGATTCTTGGTCATGCCTTACCGCGTAGTCTGGATACAGTCCTCTGCTTCGCAGTTCTAGTTCTAGGAATCTACTTCTTGATCCGCGAGACGTCTTCTTGGACTAAGTTCGTTATTGCTGGCCTCCTCTGCGTCATTGTCCCTTCGGTCAGCTATACGTATTCCCTAGTCATGCTTCTTCCTGGACTCACCATGGGCATCCGTGACAGACTGAGCTCTTCTCATACGAATAAAGCAGAGTCAATTGAGCTCTGTCTCTTGTCGCTCTCGGTCTGCACCATCACTTTGCCTATCGTCTCCCTTCCAGGAAATACTCCAGAATCTGTTGTCTACCCTCTATACTGGGGGGGAGTGGTCATCAATCTGGCTCTTATTCTGCTATTTGCATCTATCGTTCTCGGCGCCACACGCACTTCAAACCACCACGACCTCCCTTTGGTAAACGCAATTCAGGGAAGCTAGCACCGAGCGCTAGACTTGTAGATACTCCTGCAGCTCGTCCTCCCAGTCGCGGGGCGAGAAGCCCGCCGCACGGATCTTGGAGAGGTCGAGGTCGGAGTGGGCGGGGCGCGGGGCCACGGGGCCAACGGCGCTCGCGTAGTACTCGGCGGTGGCCACGGGCACGACGGCGTCGCCGTTGCCGCGCGTGAGCTCAAAGACCTCGCGGGCAATCTCGGCCCAGGAGGCCACGCGGCCGGAGCCTGTGAGGTTGTAGGTGCCGTACGGAGCATGGGCGTCGAGAAGAGCATAGATGCCCTCGGCCATCTGGTCGGTAAAGGTGAGCCGCCCCAGCTGGTCGTCCACCACGGTCACGCACTCGATCGCGTCCGCGGGGTCGGCGCAGCGGCGCGCGAGGCCCGCCATCGTGCGGACGAAGTTTCCTCCGTCGCCGATGACCCAGCTCGAGCGCACCACGTAGTGCGCAGGGCAGCCCGCCACGGCCAGGTCGCCGGCGGCCTTGCTCTGCCCGTAGACGCCCAGCGGTGAGAGGTCCTCATCCTCGCCGTGGTTCTCGGTCGCCCCGTCAAAGACGTAGTCCGAGCTCACATGCACGAGCGTGATGCCGTGCTCCGCGCAGGTGCGGGCGAGCAGCGCCGGGCCCGTGGCGTTGGCGCGCCAGCAGGCGACACGGCCCTCGGCGGTCTCCGCGCGGTCCACGGCGGTGTACGCGCCGCAGTTGATCACCGTGCCATAGAGCGACCAGTCGTAACGGTCGTACTGGGCGGGGTCGGAGAAGTCAAACTCGTCGATGTCGCAGAAGTCAAAGTTGGCGAGAAGACCGCGCTTCTCGATAAGCGCGCGCACGGCGCGGCCGAGCTGGCCGTTGCAGCCCGTGACGAGCGTGCGCTCGGGCGCCATGGGGAGGGCGTCGGCGAGCATGGGGTGGTTCTTGTCGGCCTCCGAGAGCGTGCACTCGGAGAGCGGGATGGGCCACTCGATGCCCAGCTCGGGATCGGCGAGGTTCACAAAGGTGTAGGTCTTCTTGAGCTCGGCGGACCAGTGCGCGTCCACAAGATAGGTATAGGCGGTGCCGTCCTCGAGCGCCTGGAAGGAGTTGCCCACGCCGCGCGGCACGTAGATCGCACGGGATGGATCGAGCGTGCAGGTGAAGACGCGGCCGAAGGTCTCGCCAGGGCGCAGGTCAACCCACGCACCAAAGATGCGGCCCGCCGCTACGGAGACGAACTTGTTCCAGGGCTCGGCGTGGACGCCGCGCGTGACGCCGCGCTCCGCGTTGAAGGAGACATTGTTCTGCACGGGGCGGAAGTCGGCGGGCAGCCCGGCGGCGACCATCTTGGCGCGCTGCCAGTTCTCCTTGAACCAGCCGCGGGCGTCACCGTGCACGGGCAGGTCAACCACCAGCAGGCCAGGGATGTTGGTCTTGGTAACGCGCAAATCCTTCTCGAACTCCATGGACTACCACTCCCGCTTCTGGTGCACGACCTTGCCCTCGGCAACGCGGCGCAGGTGGGCGCCGTAGACGCTCTTGCCGTAAGCGTCCGCGGCAGCGAGGAGGGCGTCCGCACCGACCCAGCCGTTCTCGTAGGCGATCTCCTCGAGCACCGCGACCGGCGTGTCCTGCGCGCGCTCGACGGCGCGGACGAACTCGCTCGCCTCGTAGAGGCTCTCCATCGTGCCGGTGTCCAGCCACGCGTAGCCGCGGCCGAGCGTGACCACGTTTAGCGAACCGTCCTCCAGGTACATCTGGTTGAGCGTGGTAATCTCCAGCTCGCCGCGCGCGGACGGCTTGACCTTCTTGGCCAGCTCGCAGACGCGGGAGTCGTAGAAGTAGAGGCCGGTCACGGCGTAGGAGCTCTTGGGGTGCTCGGGCTTCTCCTCGATGGAGAGGGCGCGGCCCTCGGCGTCAAACTCCACGACGCCAAAGCGCTCCGGGTCGTCCACGTGGTAGCCGAAGACCGTGGCGCCGCCCTCGGCCTCGGCGCGCTCGACGGCGCGACGCAGGTGGCGGGAGAGGCCGTTGCCGTAGAAGATGTTGTCGCCCAGGACGAGCGCGCAGGGCTCGCCGGCGATGAACTCCTCGCCGATGATGAAGGCCTGCGCGAGGCCGTCGGGCGAGGGCTGCTCCGCATAGGAGAGGCTGATGCCAAACTGCGAGCCGTCGCCAAGCAGTCGCTCGAAGTTGGGCAGGTCGGTGGGGGTGGAGATGATCAGGATGTCGCGGATGCCCGCCATCATGAGCACCGACAGCGGGTAGTAGATCATCGGCTTATCGTAGACGGGCAGCAGCTGCTTGGACGTCACGAGTGTGAGCGGGTAGAGGCGAGTGCCGGATCCGCCCGCAAGGATAATGCCTCTCATAATTACGTCCCCATCAATTCACTCTATAGCTGTTTTATAGTAGATTGATACATAATCAATTGTACATTTTACCGAAATCAATAGCGATTCGATAAGACTCTAAATTTCAATACCGCGGTGCCCACTAAGTCATCACGATGCGCCCTGAAGGCGAAGGCGAGACGCTTTGCAGCCGACTCTCGGCATTCGCTACTCATAAGCAGGTACCGACGAAAGTCTGGATCGACTTTGCCGGATTTAATTGCATTATCTATGTCATTTCCGTACCATCGAATTAGTTGGTCTGAAGCATAGCTCAATGGATATTCACCGTATCGATCTGGATCAGTAAAGAATCTTGCCTTCGATTTTAGTTTATCTATGAATTTCATATCATTAGACGTATCAGCAATTTGGTTTGCGCCATGCTGCCTGTACAGAACACAAGGCCTGCAATCATATTGGACTACACCGAATAGCGACGCCAATAAAACCATCCAGTGATCGTGGAATAGAATCGGCATATCATTTATATCAATTTTGGATATTAAATCACGCATCTTCCCATTAAACACGTGTGTCATACCCATGGTCGCACTCATGGAAAGGAGGCTCTTCGTAGTTATATTCTGCAAGGGGTTCTTTATGTATTGAGGATGAGGGTCATTTAAATTTGCATTGACGACCAGCGTATTCGCGCAGTAGAGAGCCGGCATGTCGGAAAACTCGCCAATCATCGACACCGCTCTTGCAAGCTTATCTTTAAGCCATACGTCGTCTTGGTCAGAAAATGCGTAGAAATCTGCTTTCGGGACATCTCTTAACGCAGCAAAAAAGCTAAGCTTTGGCCCATAATTTCTATCGCTATCAATAACTGTTACATTAGGATACTTATTTGAAATTGTTCTAACGTATTTTATCTCATCATTACTGGATCCATCGTCAAATACAACGATATTTGTTGCTACGTTCTCTTGCGCAGCAATGCTGTCGATCTGTTCTTCAATATATTTTGATCCATTATAATACGCCAGTATCACCGTGACGCTCGACTTGATGTTCTTGTTCATTTTCCACCAATTCCATATTCATGAACAATTGTTTGAGCGGTTATTTCTTTCACTTAGGTGACTTTTCTCTACCTGTCGCTATTGTATATTTTTGCAGCATCTTCTCTCTTATAAAATCAGCCATTCTTGGATACCGACCATGAATTAAGTGATATGCCTTTACATAAAATGGCGTAGCAAGATGGGCCTTAGCTCTACTTCGATAGTACGAGTCGATAGCACGCATTATCTCTTCAGATTGCCCCCCCCCGTCAATCAGTAGCGCTTTAGCAAGGTTAATCAACTCTTGCTTTATCCAAGTCATATCTGGGGGCGTCGGGTCCCAATCAATCTGCGAAAAGCGATCAGGAGTGTATAGCGGTAGATACTTTTCAATCCATCCGTATCTTTCATCAAAATACTTTCTGGCAAGAATAACTGGTATCCCCATGCCCAAGCATGGTCCCGCGCAATGGAGACGCGAGGTTATAACAAGACGTGCTTCATCCGAATATCTTTTTAATTGCTTTTTTGCCAAAGAGTCGAGCCGTGCAACCTCGTCATCAAAGGACTTGCTCAAGTATGGGACCTCTTGCGTCAGATATTCTATATTATCTTTTAGGTAGTCTGGCATATAGTCCTCGATGCCGGAGGGCGCATCAACAAGAAATACTTTGGTACCCTTCTTTTGTTCGCTGCGTTTTGGAAACACAACTGTTGTGCAACCCGTTAAGTATGCGCGAATGCCCTTTCTCCTCATCATCTCGCATGTTGCCTCGTCCCTGCAGCAAACCGGCTCATGCCCCTTTATCGTTTTGACTGCCAGGCTGCTGTAGTGTCGCGGATCAACAGAGTGATAGCCCAGATATACCGGGGTGATATGTGATGAAAGTGGATAGGTCTCGATGCCGCCCACTCGTCCAAACCATCCCTGCATTGGCAAGATGCAGGCTTCGCCCGAATAACTCGACAGTCTGTTTCTGTCTATACGGACGATGAGATCATCCTGTATCGATATGGACTTGTAGATATAGTCCATTGCATATGTTTGGAACCAGTCGCCTAGGTTCCCATACTGGTGCGTTTCTATTTGATTCGGTCCATAGACCATTTCGGCGTATTTCAACATTCTTCCACTTCTTCGGAGACAGACAATACGTGTGTTATTTCTTCTCTAATATATAGAAGCACATCTCGGACTGCATCGGGATGGAAACCCAGTTCGGTTCACCCGCAGCGTACCATTGGCCCAAATATAAGAGGATGTCGTCCATCGCATTCTCGAAACCGGCATAGGAGTCAACGTTGGATCCATCAAAGTTTCTTTGCGAGAATGGATCCCCTATCAGAATAATCGTAGATGGCAAGCTATCTCCCTCACTTGCCAAGCTTCTAAACTCGTCAGCATCCCAGCACTTTAGGTCGACAATACTATTCCCATCCTCTTTTCTTAACGTTCGTCTCCCCTCAGCAATATCCCAGTTTAGCCCCAAGTCAATGCGCCCTCCGTTTCCGTCATCAATTATCGTTCCGCCAGTAACGGAGAGAGTAACGTCGACGACTTGAGAGTTGTTGTATGCCAGCACGCCCTGCGTCCCATCGTATCCAGCCTCATTCAAAATCTCGTCAATTAGTTCTCCACGACTAAGCAGCTGTCCGTTGTATACGGCCATATCCGGCCCGCCATTGGTAAATACAATAGGATTCTCTATACGATTGCTGCCATAAAAGCGGTTTGCCTTTTGAGGCGCGTACACTTCCACTCCCTCTCTACCCGACGGAATACCTACGCCGAGCAGCCTCGTAATAGGGTCAATTGATGTGTAAGCCTGAACCATGGATATAATGACCAGCGCCGTTGCTGCGACAGTCATGTATTTTGCATGCCCAGACGTTGATGCCAAGACAAGAAAGATAGCACAGAGCGTCGAGGCGAACAGCTCCAGCGGCATCGAATACCTTGGGTTGTTCAGTGTGACATAGAGTATTGAAAAGGCACCGAACAGAATAACGCATACCATGATTACCAGCGTTATATGGTGGCAGAGGGGGTAATTTTTCCATATCCCTGCTGTAAACAGCCTTCCCTTCGTCAGAATAATGGCGAGACACGCCGTTAGCATCCAATAGAGCCAGTTGAAATTAATTAGAAAGCATGTAATAAATCGAAAAATGAAGTACTTAGTTAAATCAATTGTTGTTTCTATGGTTAGATGTTCTATAATATAGTCAAAATATGAGACATTTGCCGCAGATGGATCCCAAGACTGTACATACAGCCTAGAAAAGGCATAGATTCCTGCGGATAAAGCCAGGGGAGCAATTAGCACGAAGCTGCCCACTTTTATAGCATCGTCATTGTGCTTCTTTCCATGCTTAGCAAGCAGCATTCCCCCAATGATGCCAAACAGCAGTATTACACCAGGCTCTTTGGAAAAGACTAGGCACAGCGCCGACGCAATATAAAGTATTTCATGATTGAATAGAATGAAATAAATAGTGTATACAGTAAAGATGTGCAGCGGCCAATCCAAGTTGAGAGTGCCAAATACCCCTAAGTAAAGCGGGGACGACACGACGAGGGCCGCGCCGAGCGCTGCCATCGATGGCCTAGCCTTCGGTACAATTTTTAAGATAATTCGGTATAAAAATACTCCCTCAATGATAGACATAAGGACACGTATAGCGTTGACACCTGTGGTTCCATATGGATCGAGATAGTACCCGATCAAAAGAAAGATGCTGTATGCCTGTGATGGATGATATCCAATCGCGGCATAATGCATTAAGTCTGAGAAGGAGAAGTTGAATTCTGCAGCTAACTGTAAACCATGCCAATAAAAGGCCGAATCCCAGAATAAGGGGACGTGCAACTGGAATAGACGCGGAACGAGAACAACTGCAGCGACTGCGAGCCCCCCGAACAATGGCGCCTTATTCTCAATCAGCCATTGCTTGGCCGCGGGACGTTTAAAGCGGAGTCTGAGTTCCATCAAGAACACCGCAGCCGCAATGGCCGTGGCCAACACAAACGCCAGGGATATCACTAGTCCCCGAATCCTAAATTGGTCTCTCAGAAAGTCGTAGTAGGCAGCTAGCACAAAAAAAGTGGCAAAGACCGCGAGGATTACCGTTACATCCATTGCTCGATTAATCTTCGTGTTTCTTGCCATATGCTGCTTCCTTGCTCATACTTGCTGATATTACGTATTATTTATACTTTGTTATTTGATTATATAAGAGCAAGCGCCCTTCTACTGCTTTGCAGCATGCCCCGGCCCCCGTTGTCCCCACTCTCCGATTCTTTGATCCTCAACCACTAGAGGTCTTCTCATGCTTCGCGCATTAATGGTTAATACGTACTCCCCCAGCAGTCCAATGAAAAACAGCTGGAGCGAGCCCAGAACAAGTACCGCCAAAAGGACGGGAATTGAGCCGGCCGGCCAAGCAGACCAGTTCGTCAACTTAAGCACCAAGAACACAACAGCAACAATCAAGCTGATCGCCGAAGCCGCAAACCCGATGAACACCGCTGCCCTTAACGGAGCCTTGGTGTAGCTTGTAAAAGACAACATCGCGGCGTCGTACAAGCTCCAGAAGTTGTTATGCGTCTTGCCGCTCTTGCGCTCCTGCTGCTCATAAGGAAGAAGAGCACGGTCCGCAGGGCCGAGCTCGGCAACAATTCCGCGCAAGAAGGGAGTGGGATCTTCAAGGGAGCGCATGACATCCAGAAATGCCCTGCTATAGAGACCGAAACCAGTAAAGTGCTCAATCTGATCGACTGAAGAAAGCTTTCTGATTAGCTTATAGTAGCAAGACCGCAGGAAGTAGACGAATCCACTTTCCTTGCTCTGTGTCTTGACTGGGCACACTATGCCGTGCCCGTCCTCCCAGAGCTCGAGCATCTTTGGGATGAGCTCGGGGGGATCCTGGAAGTCACAGCTCAACGAAATGGCACAGTCCCCGCTTGCCTGACAGAGGGCGTAATACGGCGAGTTGAACTGGCCGAAGTTTCTCGAGTTGAGAATGGCCTTCACTTTAGATCCCGCAGCGCAGATCTCGCGCAACTTGTCGCGCGTACCATCCGTCGAGTAGTTATCGATGAAGATAATCTCGTAGTCATATTGAGGCAGCGCGTCCATCTGCTCCTTAAGGGCGGCCGCCATCGGTATGACATTGTCAACCTCATTGAAGCAGGGCACACATATGCTCACGAGCTTCTTTTGTTGCTGTGTAGTCTCATTCATGGCGTCTGCTATCGCTCCATCAAAATCGATTTAAGCTCGCGGGCGTTGCGAGCAACCGGCGCATCCGAGGAGACCGCAAGCACCCGACGCTCGTCGCCCTGTCCCCAGGCGCAGTATACAAAGCGCATGTTCGCATTACTCGCCGTCAGCGCATCACTCACTCCGTCGCCAACGTATACCGCCTCTTCGGCCTTATAGGGGCCAGCATCGAGCAACACGTTCACCCCACAGGGGTCAGGCTTGTGCGGGATTCCGTCCACAAGACCGCTAACGGGAATCTTCATGTTGGGAAACGCAGATGCCAAGCACTTCTCCGCTAGGTCCTGACCCTTGTTGGTGTTAACGGCGATATCTACCCCGTTGGCTTTCAACTCGCCCAGCAGCTCGGGAATTCCGTCATAGGGACGAGTCTTTGGCTTTTCGCTCGCCGCATAGATTCGACGGTAGCAATCCTTCACCTCAGCCACATCCTTTTGGGATGCGCCTAGAGGCAGCAGCTTGCTCACAATCGTCTCGAGGTCACCGCCGACCAAGGCGATAATGTCATCGAGAGACTTCGCCGGAAAACCGCACTCGCATAGGGCCGCGTTGAAGCAATCAGCAACGTCCTCAACGGTATCGAGAAGGGTTCCGTCCAAATCGAATATGACGAGCTTGGGTCGTGTCACGACTTACAGCCCCAAGTCCTGCTCGGCCTTAGCGATGCGCTCATGCATCATCTTCATTCGAGCGCGATCCTCGTTGGCCATGCTGTCATAGAACGAGCACTTATTCTCGAGGTAGAGCGCCTCAAACTGCATGGCTCGGAAGATGCCGCCCTTGAGCTTCTCGGCATTATCGGTGACCTCAAAGTGGACCTTACGCGTCTCGAAGCGATCGGCATAGGGCGCCATGGCCTGAATGAAGGGAATAGCGTCAAAGGAAACGCCGCCACCGAAGGCGACCATCAGGCCCGCCTCACGGGAGCGCTTTGCAATATCAATGCAGGCCTCGAGCATCACATCGTTGTTGATGTCAGCGCGCGTGAGGCCGCGCGAAGCGGAGTAATCAACGCGCCCGATGCCCACCATGTCGAGAAAGCCCTTCCCCTCTTCAAGGATGGCATCGTAGTTGTTGTGGCAAGTAATGGTCTCGGCGTTGATGACCCAGTTAATCTCGTTCATCTCGTCGCCGTAGATCTTCCGGGCAGCACCCTTGAACTTGCTCAGGGCGAACGGCGTCTCGATCATGGGGGCCATGATGCTCTTGGCGCCGAGCAGCTTGCACTGGTCGAGGTCGCGCACGGCCTCGCAGCCGCCAATCTTGATGGTCAGCGGGATGTCCACGGTGTTGAGCACCTCGCAAAGCATGATCATCTCATCGGTGCGGGAGCCTTCGGCCTCAAACTCGGCCTTCACGGCAACACAACCGTAGTCGTCACGAAGTTCCTTGAGCAGCTCGACCATCTTCTTGCCGTTTACGTTCATGGCGGTTCCTTTCCTCGGTATGCTTACTCAGCAGCCCTTATCGAATCGATTGTTTCGCGAATGCCCTCCTCAAAAGAGAACTCGGGCACAAAACCTGTATCCTCCTTTAGGTTGGCTATGTCCGCCTCGAGATGCATGACCTGGTTCGGGTAGTAATCTATCTCACCAAAGCCAATCTCTGCCGAGGGATCGATGATGTCCCGAACGGCCTCGATGTACTTGCGCAGGGTACGGGTCTCGCCCGTTCCAAAGCAGTACACCGAACCATGCTGTCCCCGCTCGGCAACCAGCTTGAAGGCGCGGGCCGCATCCTTGCTGTAGATGTAGTCCCAGACCTGGTCCCCCTTGGTGCAGGAGAGGTGCTCATGAGCAAGGAGCTTTCTGATGGTCTGGGAGATGAGGGTGTATTCACCATCTCCGGGACCAAAGAGGCTGAGAATCCGGCACCACTCCTGGCGCATGCCGAGATGGGTGCAGTAGGCCTTGGTCATCTCGCGGGCGGCAAGCTTAGCGGCGCCGTAGCCGTTGTCCGGGTTGCAGGGCATATCCGGGTGGAGCACACCATCCACGTGCCCAAACTCACTCTGGCTACCGGCACCCACAAAGACCTTGCATCCCAGCTCGTATGCGGCACAGACGGCATCGACGGAGAAGTCGACGTTCTTTGTCTGGGTCGCCCAGTCCTGGCGAGGGGCCCCGAACGTCCCGTCCCACGCGAAGTGGTAGAAGGCGTCGCACTTCTCCCCCACCAGCTCGGGAAGCCTAGCGTAGTGGTCAAGCGAGCACTCCACCACCCTGACGAGAGGGTGCTTCGGGATGGACGAAAGGCGCTTGGAGGCCTCGCGGGGCACCGCCACGACCTCGATGCCGTTGGCAACCAGCTCGTTTATCAACGCTGTGCCCACGGCTCCCGTCGGGCCCGTAATAACGGCACATTGGATGTTGAGCGGCGCGCTAGACACCGGCCATCTCCTCAAGCTTGCTCAGCAGGTTGGTCATATCCTCGTCAGGAATAAACGGGGACATGTCCTCGAGCGACGGAGACACCATGGTGCCGTCCGGAAGTCTCTTCGAGCCAAGCTTCGGCTCGAAGAACTGTCCAGTCGTCACTACCGCCTCAAGAATGGCGGGGCCCTCCTCGGAGAGGAAAGCGTCAATCGCCCTCTCAGCTTTATCGAGCGACGAGACCCTGTGGAAAGGAATCCCAAAGGCAGCGGCAATCTTCTCCCACTTGGGGAAGCCGACGCCGCTTTTCTCGTCCACGCCGCAAAAATGCGAGTTAAACGTATTGGTCTGCGTCTGACGGATGGAGTGATACCCGTCGTTGTTGATGATGACAAGCTTGATATTGAGATGGTTGTACGCGACTGTCTCAAGCTCCTGAAGGTTCATCATGAGGGAGCCGTCGCCTTCGAGGCAGATGACCGGCTCGCCCTTGCGTGCTACCGCCACGCCCTCGGCGGCAGGCAGGCCGTAGCCCATGGACGCACAACCGGAGTTGGTGAAGAGTCTCTGCCCTTCCTTCATGCGCCACGCCTGGAAGCCCACGACGCACGCCGATCCGTTGCTGGCAACCACAGCCTGTCCCTCGGGAGCAGCGGCGCTCAGCACATCCATGAAAGCATAGGGATTCATGGGCTCGGAGGGAACCCCTTGCGCGGGGAGCGTGGCGGGGAACTTCTCATTGACCATCTTGCACCAAGAGAGCCAGCCCTCGTGCTCCCAAGCTTCCACGCGGGTACCAAAGGAAGCGGCCTTAGTGAGGAAGTCTTTGACGTCTGCATGAATTGGCAGATCAATCGAAAGCGTCGGCTTTACCAACTCGGCAGAATCGATGTCGACAGCAACCTTGTACGCCTTGGGCGCGAAGTTCTCCCAGTTGTAGCTAATCTGCCGGATGTTCATGCGGCACGCCAAAGAGATAAGCAGATCAGCATTCTGGACAACAAGGTTCCCGCCACGCAGGCCAACCGTACCGGGACGGCCCGCGTAGAGAGGATGCTCATCGGGAAGGAGATCGTGAGCGTTCCAGGCGGTGCACACGGGAACGCCCATCGCATCAATAGCGGCAAGGAACTCGTCGTATGCCTTTGCCGTTCGGATGCCGCCACCAGCAAGGACCACGGGACGCTTGGCATTGCGGATGAGCTCGAAGAGCTGTTTCACGGTCTCGTCCGCAACGGGTGCAACCTGCTCCTGTTTGAGAAGCGGCATGCGCCCTGAACCCAGGTCATCGTGCTTGGGGTCAAAGTGAAGAAGCTGGTCCTCCTCAATCAGGGCACCCTGAACATTGAGGGGAACATCCAGCCAGCAGGGGCCGGGTCGCCCGTTCGTGGCCACATAGAGGGCCTTCTCGAGGTGATACGCAATGCGACTGGGATCGGTCACCATGGAGCAATACTTGGTCATGGGCCGCACGGAGTCCACGATGTTGTACTCCTGGTCACCGAGCTGCCTCAGAGGCACGTCAGTTGACGCAATGGTTGTCTCGTACTTGACCTGACCCGAGAGCACCAGCATGGGAATCGAATCGAGCCAGCCGCCAAGCACGCCGGTCATAGCATTGGTGCCACCTGGACCGCTCGTCACGTTAACGACGGCGATACGCTGCGTAAGACGCGCATAGCCCTCGGCCGCAATCGCACACGCCTGCTCATGATGGTTGTAGGTGACGTGCATGCCGGGGTTGTTCCCAAGCGCGTCATTCAGATGCATCGCGCCACCGCCGGTTACACAGAAGCAGTCGGTGATGCCGTGGGCTATAAGCCAATTGGCGATGTAGTCCGCAACGCGAATTGCCACGTTACGCCACCGCCTTCTTGATGGCGTTAGCCATGTACTCGAGCTTCTCGTCCGTCATGCCGGGGTAGACGCCGATCCAGAAGGTATCGCGCATGATTCGGTCGGTCTGGTCGAGGGAGCCCACCACACGATAGCGGTCGGTGTTGCGGATGGGGTCGAAGCACGGGTGGCGCAGGAGGTTGCCCGCAAAGAGACGCCTGGTCTGGACGCCTTCCGCCTCCACGCGACGTGCGACTTCGCTGCCGTCCACACCCTCCGCAGAGGTGATGACAAAGCCGAACCAGCTGGGATCGGAGTCGGCCAGCGGCTCCGGAAGAATGAGCTTGTCCTCCGTACCGGCAAGCACGTCTCGCAGATACGCCCAGTTCTTCTTACGCGCCTCGACGAAGTCGGCGATCTTCTCAAGCTGCGCGCAGCCGATGGCAGCCTGCATGTCCGTGACCTTGAGGTTATAGCCAAAGTGCGAGTAGACGTACTTGTGATCGTAGCCACGCGGGAGCTCGCCGTACTGGCCGTCAAATCGGTGGCCGCAACGGTTGTCCTCGCCGCCGCGGCACACGCAGTCGCGACCCCAATCGCGGAACGAGCGGACCATGCGATTGAGCAGCGGGTTGTTGGTAAAGACGGCACCTCCCTCGCCCATCGTCATGTGGTGGGCGGGATAGAAGCTCGCCGTTCCGATGTCGCCAACGGTACCGCACATACGAAGCTCGCCGTCGACGAGGGCCCTGGAGCCCAGGGCATCGCAGGAGTCCTCCACCAGCCAGAGGTTGTGCTTGTCGCAGAAGCTCTTTACCGCAGCAAGGTCAAACGGGTTGCCCAGCGTGTGCGCGATGATGACCGCCTTTGTCTTGGGCGAGACGGCCTCCTCGAGCTTGGTGACGTCGATGTTGTACTGAGGAATGGTCACGTCCACAAAGACGGGGACGGCGCCAAACTGGATGATGGGCGACACCGTGGTGGGGAAGCCAGCGGCCACGGTGATGACCTCGTCGCCCGGGCGGATAGCGCGGTCGCCGAGATCCTGAGCTGTCAGGGCGGAGAAGGCCAACAGGTTAGCGGAGGAGCCGGAGTTGGTGACGGCGGCATACTTGACGCCGACGTACTTGGCGAACTCACGCTCGAACTTCTCTGTGTAGCGGCCGGCGGTAAGCCAGAAGTCCAATGAGGAATCCACCAGATCAACAATCTCACGCTCGTCGAACACGCGACCGGCATAGCTAATGCGCTCCCCAGGCTGCCAAGGCTTGGGCATCTTGTAAGCCTTCGTATACTCGGCCACGAGCGCCAGAATCTCCTCGCGTGCCTCCTGCTCGGTCTTGTCCTCAAAAGCCATCTAAATCAGAGCTCCAAGATAGTCGTTGATCTGCTCGTCCATGCAGGCGACTGCCGCGGCGTCGCCGCCGTCGAGCCAGGCGCGTGTCCAGTCTACCGTACGAGAGATGGCCTCGGCCACGTCCCATACGGGCTGCCAGCCCAGCCGCTGCTTGGCCTTCGTGTTGTCCAGCTTGAGGAAGTTGGCCTCGTGCGGACCGTCCACATGGCCCTCCACGAAGGAGAAGCCGTCGCCCCAGCTCTTGGCAAACAGACGCACGAGCTCACCGGTGGTCACGCAATCCTTGTCGTCCGGACCGATGTTGTACCAGTCGGCGAGCGCACGGTCGGCTTCCTGCCCCGCCGCAATGCGCAAGTAGGCAACGAGGGGCTCAAGAACATGCTGATAGGGACGCACGGAGTTGGGGTTACGGATGACGATGGGCTCACCGGACTGCACGGCGCGCACACAGTCGGGAACGATACGGTTGGCGGAGAAGTCACCGCCGCCAATCACATTGCCGGCGCGTGCCGTGGAGATGGCACAGCGGCCTGCCGCATCGCCGGTCGCACCCTCGTCGAAGAAGCTCTTGGCGTAGCAGTGGGTCACGATCTCCGAGCAGCTCTTGGAGTTTGAGTAGGGGTCAAACCCGTCAAGCTTGTCGTCCTCCTGGTAGCCGTAACCGGGACGCTCAAGGTTCTCGTAGACCTTATCCGTGGTGACGTTGAGGAAGGACGTGACGCTGTCACAGGACCGCACGCACTCGAGCACGTTAACGGTGCCCATGACGTTGGTCTCGTAGGTATAGCGGGGGCGCTCGTAGCCGTCAATGACGAGGGGCTGCGCGGCGAGGTGAAGGACAACCTGAGGACGGAACTCGTCGAATGCTTTGGCGAGGGCATCTAAGTCACGGATGTCCGCCATGGAGTGCGCGGCCTTCTCGCCCATCCCGGCGATGCCCCAAAGACTCGGGGTGGTGGAGGGCTCGAGGGCATAGCCGTATACCTCGGCCCCCAGAAGTTGGAGCATGCGGCACAGCCAGCTTCCCTTAAAACCAGTCGAGCCCGTGACGAGCACGCGCTTTCCCTCGTAGAAAGAGCGAAGAGAGCCTTGCGTGGTCATGTGCTACCACACCTTCCATGGAGCGTTGCCAGACTCCCAGAGATCCTCAAGCTTCTGCTTGTCGCGCTGAGTATCCATGCAGCGCCAGAAGCCTTCGTAGGGATAGACGGTAAGTTGGCCCTCGCGAGCGAGACGCTCCATCGTTACGCCGGAGAAGTCCTCGCGGTCCGCAGGGACGCCGCTCGTGCCGATGATGTCAAAGACCTCGGGCTCCACGACCATGAAGCCTCCGTTTATGAAGGCGTTGTCCGCGTCGCGCTTCTCGCGGAACGACGAGATGTGGTCCGTCTCGTCTATGTCCAGCACGCCAAAGCGCTGACTCATAACAACGCCCGTAATGGTGACAAGGCCGCCGACCTTCTTGTGATGGGCGATTATGTCGTTGGGGTTCACATCCGAGACGCCGTCGCCATAGGTGAGCAGGAAGGGCTCGTTGCCCACATACTTCTGGATACGCTTGATGCGGCCAGCGGTGAAGGTATCAAAACCGGTATCCGCCACGGTCACGCGCCACGGCTCGGCGACGGTGCTGTGGACCTCAACGTCCTTGTTGCCGTCACGATAATCGAACGTGACATCAGACATCTCGAGGAAGTAGTCGTTGAAGTAAGTCTTGATTACCTGCTGCTTGTAGCCCGCGCAGATGACGAAGTCGTTGAACCCATAATGGGCGTAGCCCTTCATGATGTGCCAGAGAATCGGCTTGCCACCGATTTCAATCATGGGCTTGGGGCGCAGATGGCTCTCCTCGGAAATCCGGGAGCCAAAGCCCCCAGCCAGGATGACGACCTTCATACCAGCTCCTATCAGTCAGGGGAGCGGCTGAGTTGCAGCCTCTCCCCATGCGCTTTCATCAACTTTTAATCATAGCGGTCTTTGCTGGGCATTTGTGGTGGCGGAGCATGATTTACGTAAGCTATATGGAGCGGGCGGTGGACGCTCTCCGGCTGGGTCGTTACTCCCGACTTAGATAGTCCTGCAGGTAGGATACGGCAAAGCGGACAAAGCCACGGCCTGCTGGCTCGATGATGCCTGCGTCTATGAGGCGCTTCCGATACTTCTGCGCGTAGTCCACGGTGACGTGCATCCGCTCCGCGATGTCGGACACGCGGGAGCGCAGCTGGTCGCCTGCCATTGCCGCAAGAAACTCGGCGTCCTTCTCGGACACTGTGGCAAGGGTCGTCTCGCACACGTCTTTCTCGAAGATCCGGGCGGCGGCCGCAAGGGCACGATCCAGCCCGGGTTCTGTAACTCTCCCGAAGTCATCGGCCACCAGCACGACGCCATGCCCCACCAGCTGAAGCAGATACGGCGATCCCTGCGTAAACTCCGCCGCGCGCTCGCAGCCGGACCCAGGGACCCGTATTCCCAGAGCCTCGAACGACTGGCGAAGGTACGACTCAACGTCTGCCTGGGCCAGCGGGGGCAAGGTTATTCGGTTCGCCCTGTTGAGGAATGTCAGCACGTGATCGTTGAGCGTGGCGGACACGGCTGTGGGAAGGCCCGCAAGAGCGATTGCGACGTTGAGGCGCTCGCCCACCAGCTCCTGGTAGACGGAGACGAGCCGTCTCACCTCGGACGAGTTGGCCTGGAGCTCGTCCACCAGAATGAGCATACCGTGCCCCTCGGCCGTGAGCCGTCGTGCCAGCTGAGTGAGCCGGTGTTGGGCGCTCTTTGTCTCCTGGACCTCGCGCGAGAACTCAAACCCCACGGAGAACCCAAGGGCACCGATGGATCCGCCCGTCAGCCGGCTTTCCCTCTCACCGATATAGCGCTCAGCCTGGTCTTGGATTTTCTCGACGATGCGCTCGAGCATATCCTCGGAGGTTATGGTCGGACTTGCGACGACAAAGCCCTGACGTGTCGCACGATCGGCCAGCTCCCAGAGCAGAACCGTCTTTCCGCTGCCGCGCTGGCCCAGCAGCATCATCGCCCGCTCCCTACTTCCGGGCTGACTTTGGATAGCGATGGCAAAGTCCCGGAGAATCTGCTCGCGACCCACGAGCGCGGACGGCCTGTTCCCAAAGGACGGCGAGAAGATGGTGTCTTGAATCATGGCGGCACTCCTGGATGGCTTTCCTTTTTTCCTAAACTGTCAAGGAGCTGGAAATTGGCCATCGTTATGTTGCCGGCTTCCCACCACGGGGCCGGCGATGTCATTCAAGGCGAATCGACGCCGTGGGCTGGACGGCTAGTAAAACAGCTCCACCTCGCCGAGCAGGAACTTCTCGACGGAGCAGGCCCCGGCGGATGCGCCGCCCACGACGATGCGCTTGGCGCCAGGGTGACCGTCGAGAAACTGCGCCATGCCGCTCTGCCTGGTCTCGGCCCCCGACTTCACCTCGACCGCAGTGAGCGACGAGCCCCGCCGCAGCACGAAGTCGACCTCTCTGTTGCCCTCGCGCCACCACATGACGTCAAAGCCCTCGTTCGCGGATCGGGCGAGCAGGTACGCCCCCACGGCAGACTCGACGAGATGCCCGCGCAGCTCGCCCGGAGCAAGGAACTCGTCTTTCCCCTTGTCCGACGTCGCCGTCATGAGCGAGGTGTCATGGACCATGAGGCGCGGCGAGCTCCGCCGTCTGGTGAGCTCCTTGTCGGAGAACTTGGGCATCGCGAAGATCATTCCCGCCTTGTCCAGAAGGTCCAGGTAATGCGCGAGCGTCACCGTGTTTCCGTTGTCCTGGAGCTGTCCGAGCATCTTGTTGTAAGAGAGCTCCTGCCCCGAGTAGGCGCAACCCAGGCGGAACAGGGCGCGCATGAGGGCGGGCTTGCGTACCTCCTCCATCTCGAGGACGTCGCGCGCAATCGTGGGTTCGATGATGGCGTCGCGCAGGTACGCCTTCCAGCGGAGCTCGTCCGACGCAAACGCCGCAGCTCCGGGATAGCCTCCAAAGTACAGGAACTGATCGATCGAGAAGCCGAAGGCATCGCTGCACTCCGAGAGACTCCAGTGGGGCGAGCGGATTATCTCGTAGCGTCCCATGAGGGAGTCCTCCATGCCCTTGTGGAGCAGGAGCGAGGACGACCCGCTGAGCACCACGCGAACCGGAATTCCCTCACGGCGATCGCGGTCGTAGAGCCCCATGACCTGGCGGGCCCAACCAGGGACTTTCTGCGCCTCGTCAATGCAGAAGACGACAGTCTGCCTGCCGCCGAGGGTCATGTCGCGCGCGACCTGCCACTCGCGCTCGATCCAGGCGGCGTTTGGGTTGGCAACTTCGTCGGCGCTCACAAAATGATGCGCAACATCCACCTTGGCGAGCGCCTGGGCCAGGATCGTACTCTTGCCCGTCTGGCGCGGCCCAACAACAAACTGCATCGTCCAGATATTCGGCTCAGACAGCCGGCCGGAGAGGATGTCAACTTGAGCCCTCTGGAACATGCCTGACCTCCTGCTCTCTCACCGCGTTGCGTTTTTTCTCATTGTATCTAGTATTTTTGCTAACTGTAGTGAGTGTTTTTGTCACTCATTGAGATTTATGCGAAGGTGACCGTTGCGGCTGCAAAAGTTGTGGTGAGCGCCGGACGGCGCGAGCCCAAGGGTACGATATGCCTGTCAGCAGACGAGGAGACCCCATGGCGCAGCCGTACGAAGACGAGGACACCAGCGCGCGCTGGGAGCCCATTCCGGACGAGGAGTGGGCCATGGGCGAGGCTGTGCCGGAGCCCGCGTCCGACACGGCGGCCGAGCGCGCCGTCGACGCGTGGCTCGAGCCGTCGGCGACCGTCGTGCGGCAGACACCCGTCAGCGTCGCGTCAGACAGCGGCAAGGTCGCCGTGACGGCGCCCGGGCCGCGCGCCGTCACGGCGACTCCGCCTGCGGCGGGAGGTTCTTCTCGACCTGCGCCCGCGCGTCCTTCTCGGCTGCCACGCGAGCCACGTCGTCGGCGCGGCGCCCGCCACGGCTGTCTCTCCTCACTGCTCTGGCTCGTCATGCTGGGCGTCCTGGCTCTGATGGCGCTGCGCTGCCTGCCGGCCGAGCTGGCGAATGGCCGCCTGGTGCCCGAGGCGGTCTCGTTTGTGCCCTGGCTCTTTGCGCCCATCCTGCTGTGCCTGGTGCTGGCACTGTTCTGGCGGCGCTGGGTGCTCCTTGTGGTGACCGCCGGTTCCCTCGCCGTGATGCTGTGGTGGCACGCCGGCTATCTGCTGCCACGCGACGGGGTCTCAGACGCCGCCGTCACCGTCGCGCAGACCGCAGCTGACCCCACCGACAGCGTCGCGCGCGTCATGACGCTCAACACGGCCCACGGCGGCGCCTCGGCCGAGGACGTGGTCTCGCTGGTGCGCGAGAAGAACGTCGAGGTCCTCTGTCTCCAGGAGCTCACCGATGACTTTCTCGCCGACCTCTCGGCGGCCGGGCTCTACGACCTGCTGCCATACTACGTGATCTCCGACGAGGCGTCCGCGATCAGCAACGGCGGGCGCAACGGCATCTGGACGCTGGCGCCGATGGGCAACATCTCGAGCAACCTGCTGCCGATCGAGACGAGCTCCATGCCGGCGGGCACGGTGGACGTCGGCGGGCTGGCGGTGCGCGTGGTGAGCGTGCATCCCAACTCGCCGGTGCGCGGGGCGCAGGACCTGTGGGACGAGGGACTCGGCGTGATCGGCTCGCTTGCCGACTACGACCACACCTACCTGGTCATGGGCGACTTCAACTCCACGTGGGACCACGCGCGGTTCCGCGAGCTGCTTGGCTCCGGATTTGTGGACGCGGGCGCCGAGGCCGGCGAGGGGTTCCATATGACGTTTCCATCCGGAGCCCTGCCGTCCGTGGTGGAGATCGACCACATCGTCTACGCGCGCGACTCCGGCATCACGGTGAGCGAGCTCGAGACGGCCGAGGTCACCGGCACCGATCACCGCGCGCTGCTGGGCGTGCTGGAAGTTTAGGGTCGTGGGGTCTACCGCCCCTTGTTGCTCGCCGCCACGTAATAGCTCGAGCGCGTCTTTCCGCGCTTCTCGAGCTTGCCCGCCTTGACCAGTCTTGTGAGAGCACCGTATGCGGCTTGCGAATCGACGTGCAGCAGATTGCACACGTCGGAATTGGTGACCCTCCCGCTCTGCTCGGCAAGCTTGAGGATGAGCTCCTCATGACGAAGCCGATCTATGTCCGTCTGACGAACATACTCCACGCTCTTCCTCGCGGCACCGTACACCCGCGAGCCGAGCATGTAAGTGCGAGCTCTCCCCTGGCCACTGGCCTCAACAAGGCCGGCCTCCGTCAGCTGCTCGAGCGTCTGCCTGAGCCGCGAGGGCTGGAGATCAATTTCTCCCTCGAGCGCCGTTGCCGACGCACGGCGCAGTCGCTTGAGGCAGTCCAGGACCAACAGGGCTTGGAGTGACATCTGCCTTCCGGTGCGCTCGCGCTCCTCGACGATGAGGCGTACAAACGACTCGTCCGGCTCACTTCTGGCGATGAAGAGCCTAACCTGACGCGCATTCGACTCCGAATAATCGGGCAGGGGCCGACCGTATGCAAGCGAGCCCTGATAGATCCTGTCAACACCTCGGCCGGTGCGCTCGGCCAACCCAACACGTTTGAGGGCATCCATCAGACAGGGATTCCTTCCGCCCGGGTCGGCAGTCAGAAGGTTCTTCACGGTAATTCCCTCGACGAATCCTCCCGGATTTGTTATCGAGAAACCTTCGTCGTCAATGAGGACGCGAACACGACCGAGCACCGAGTAGTCCCTGTGTCCAAAGGCGTTGACAACCACCTCCCTGATGGCACGACGGTCGAAAGCGGGAACTGGGTCGGTGAATATGCCCCCGAGGGACACCTCGGTTACAGGGTTCCATGGCTCTATAGCCAAAATCAGCTGCTCGATCGTCGTAAGGAGCGCAGTGTCGAAAGAAGTGTTCGCACGTACATCGGTACCCTGCAGGACCTGGAAGGCTGCGCCCGCAGTTGGGACATGCCTCTCCAGCGATGCCCGCTTACCAACCAGAAGCAGCCCGGCAAGCGTGGGGACCTCCATGTCAGAAACGGTCGTCGTGAGGCGCAGCGCCCTTCTAAGCTCCTCGTCGGAAAGCTCGAGGAGGCTTTTATCGCTATTTCTGGAGTCCTCGACAATCCTTCGCAGGTGAGTCAACTCGACCGGATCGAAGTCATCGATCGTGGAATCCGGGACCGCCTGAGCGGTCAAGTCAAGCCGTCCCAGGTCTGACAGGCGCGTCGTTATCTCGAAAGGGTACATGGGGACGGATGCCGGCTTTCCGTCCGACTTGATCCTCCGCCTGAGAATCCTTCCCGATGATGTGGCGATAATGCTGGCCGACTGGGGAACTTCGAGATGGAGGACAGGAAGTCCGTCGAGCTCCAGAATCTCCGGTCGAACCGATACGGGAGGAACGGTTCTGTTTGCAACGAGCGCCGCCATTTTAATGGCATCTTGATGCTGAGCCTGGACGCCCGTCACCTCACCATTGTCCTCAACGCCAATGTAGAGGTCCCCTCCCTCGGTGTTTGAGAGGGCAACAACCTCCTCGACTATCACGTTTTCCGAAATGGTCTTCCTGTCGCTCTTGAACTCAACAGAAAGAGACTCAGTCCACGGCGCCGCCATCGTACGTATCCTTCCGTCGGTTTCGATTAGGATACCAGATATTCCGAATGTATCGGAATCTATTCCGAATTATCGGAATACGACTGGAATAACGGAGTCTCAACATGGGGAGATTGCCGACATTCACGCCAACTCGCTGCAGTTTTGTATATGTATGCAAAAAACTTTGCAGATATATGCAAAGTTTTCTTAATTGTATGCAAAATGCGATAACCGCGCTGTATTAGGAATCCCATTCCGAATCATTCCGATTGCATCGGAATGTATTCCAAGTATTCCGAATACATTCGGAAAGCGGGTGTGCCACGTTGTCGCTACTTGCCCTTGCTGGCTTTGTCGAACTCGTCCTTGAAGGATCCGAACATCTTGCCGAGGCCGCTGAGCTGCTTGCCGGCGGCGCGGGCGACCTTGTCGCTCGTCGAGGGCGCGGGCTTCTTCTTGGCCGTCTTGGGCGCGGGCTTCTTCGCGGCGGCAGGCGCGTAGGTCTTGGGCTTGGGCTTCTTGGGGGCGTCCGCCGGATCGACGCCCTTCTCGGCGATGCGGGCCACGGGCTTCTCCACGCGGACGTCGGCCGCAGGCACCTCGGGCACGGCGGGCGGTTCGTCCTCGGGCGTCGCGGCGCCGGCGATAGCGCGCTTGGCCTTGCCGAGGGCGCGGCCCAGCGCGAACGATCCCTTGTCCACCGCCTCGCCGGCGGCGGCGCCGACCTTCTTGCCCACCTCGGACGCACCGGCCTTGGCCCGCGCGTAGCCTTCGCCGGCCGCCCCGGCCAGACCGCCGTCGAGTGCGACGTTTCTGCCCCGCGCGTCCACGATCATGAAGCCGTCGCGATAGCCGCGCACCATGTCGGCCGTGATCACGAAGGAGCCGATGAGGGCGCGCGCCATCCCGCCGTCGGCAGTGAAGAAGCGCGTGACCTCGCCGGTCTTCTCGTCGTACTCCGCGTCGGAGACGTAGCCGAGCGCCTTGCCCTCCGTGGTCTTGGCGTCCATGCCCGACCACATGATGCAGCGGTCCCAGTCCAGCTCGAGGCGACGCAGCGCGGCGTCGTCCAGCCCGTCCTTGGGACGCGAGACGAGGAGGGTCTTCTCGTCCATGCGCTCGAGGGAATCCCAAGCCACAAAGGCGTCGGCGCGCTTGACCATGCCCGCCACGTCCGGGCGCTTGATCACGAAGCCAGCGACGTGCTTCCCGTCGGGCGAGAAGACCGCAGTGCGCACCTTGCCGAACTTCTGGTACTTGTCCGTGATGGTGCCGTCCTTGGCCTTGGTCGACTTCTTGTGGAGAAGAACGCGCTGGCCCGTGAGCGAACCTATTCTAAGCACGCGCTAGGCCTCGGGGGTCTCGTCGTCGTCGACGACCTCGACGTGCACGGCCTCGGCGGCCTTCTCGCCGGCGGGAGCGGGGTCGGTCATCGCGGAGACGCGGTCGGCGACGGCGCTAGCGGCACCCTTGACCTGGTCGGAGGCGTTGGCCACGGCCTCGGAGAGGGAGTCGCGGAGCTGGTCCATGCGCTCGCGGGCGAGGTCGACCTTGGCACGGAGCTCGTCGGTCTTGGCGTCGACGGTGGGACGGACGGCGTTGAACTTGTCGGTCACGACGCTGGCGCCGCGCTCGTAGGTGTCGACGGCGGAGTCCCAGGCGTCGTTCATGGCGTCGGCGGCCATCGCGCGGCTCTCGGCGCCGGAGCGCGGGGCGAGCATGATGCCCGCAACGACGCCGGCGGCAGCGCCGACGATGCTTCCACAGATGAAGCCAACCGTCTTCTTGTTCATTGGTACCTCCTGTCGATGCGGACTGTACGGGCGCGGGTGGCGCGCACTAACGAACGAGGTGCGGACGCGGGACGTCGTCCATGTCCCACGGGCTGGGGGCGGGAACGGACTCCGCCGGGGCGGGCTCAGGCTCAGGCTCCGGGACCGCCGGCTCGGGCTCGGGCTCCGACTCGGGCTGGAACTCAAGCGCGGGCTGGGGCTCGGGCTCGGCGGGCTCTGGCTCCGGCGCGGCGTCGACGATAACCTCGGGCTCCGGCTCGAGGACGACCTCCGGCTCGGGCGCGACTTCCGGCACAAACTCCGGAGCAAACTCGGCCTCGGACTCCACGTCCTTCTCGGCTGCCTGGTCGGAGACGCTCTCCACAAGGCTCACGAGCCCCGAGACGATGGCGGGCACGTCGGGCTTCGGCTCGCCGCCACCCGAGAAGGCCCACTGCAGAATCCATGCCGCGCTCGAGAGCGCGCCGACGACGAGGACGTCGTCCGGGCAGCCGAGCGTGACCTCGTAGGTGCGCTCGCCGACCTCGGCGGTCTGGCCGCACGAGACCTCGTCACCGAGGTTGGTCTGAGCGAGCAGCTCCACCGTGACGTGCTCGAGTAGGTGCGCGAGCTCGGTGTCCTGAGCGACCTCGCCGAAGGTCGGCGCGACGTCGCCCAGGCAGACATGGTCGAGCAGGCCGGGCAGGAGGTCAAGGACGAGGTCGGTGGCGGCGGGGTCGTCGCCCGTCATGAGCGGGGCGCTCGGCGCGAGCTCCACCGTGGCGACAAGGGCGCGCGGCCCGACGGTGACCTTCTTGAAATCGAACAGCTGAGCCATCCGGGGCTCCCTCTCAATCGCGGCCCGTGGCCGGACCTACCCTTCCCCCATTGTAGTTAAACTCGCTGCGCGGGCCTACTCCTTCGCCGGATCCGGCTGCTTCTCTCCGTCAGCGTCGCCCTCGCCGTCCTCCGCAGGGGGCTCGGGGGCGATGACGCGCAGCATGGAGAGCCTGCGGCCGCGCATGGACTGCACACGGAACTGATACCCATCCTTGACGAAGACGTCGCCGGGATGGGGCAGCTTGTCGGCCTGGTCGAGGACGAAGCCGGCGATGGTCTCGAACTCCTCGGAGTCCTCGACGGGCCAGCCGAGCTCGATGGCGTCGTCGATGGAGAAGCGGCCGTCCACGAGCCACTCGCGCTCGGAGAGCTGGGTGAGGTACTTGTTGTCTGGGTCGAACTCGTCCTCGATCTCTCCGACGACCTCCTCGACGATATCCTCGATCGTGATGACGCCGGCCGTGCCGCCGTACTCGTCCACGACGATGACCATCTGGTCGTGGCTGGACTGCATCTCGGAGAGCAGGGGGATGATGTCCTTGGTGTCGGGGACGAAGTCCGCCGTGCGGGCTTGGCGGGCGACGGGGTCGCTGCCGCGGCCCTCGTCGAGGATGGGGCTGATGATGTCCTTGATGTGCGCGATGCCCACGATGCGGTCGACGGACTCGTGGTAGACGGGGATGCGCGAGTAGCCGGTTCGGCGCATGATGGCCAGGACCTCGGAGAGCGTGGCCGTGTCCTCGACGGCGGTCATGTCCACGCGCGGGACCATGACCTCGCGGGCGATGGTGTCGCCGAGCTCGATGACCTCGTGAATCATGGACTTCTCCTGGTCGGAGAGCTCGTCGGCGTCGGCGACCATGTACTTGATCTCCTCCTCGGAGACGCTGTCGCGCTCGTCGGCGGACTTGATGCCGAGCACGGCGGACAGGCCGTTGGCGGACTTGGCGGTGAGCCAGACCAGCGGTCGGGCGACGTGCATGAAGCCGCGAATGGGGCCGGCGACGGACTTGGCCATGCGCTCGGCGTCGGAGAGCGCGATGCGCTTGGGGACGAGCTCGCCCACGACGATGGAGAGGTAGGAGACCGCGAGCGTGATGAGGATGGGAGCCAGCGGGACGGCGACGCCCTCGGGCATGCCGAGGCTCATGAACCAGCCGCCCAGCGGGTCGGAGAGGCTGGTGCTCGCGAACGCGGAGGACGCAAAGCCCACGAGCGTGATGGCAACCTGAATGGTGGCGAGGAACTGCTCGGAGTTGGATCCCAGGTCAAGGGCGGCGCGCGCCTTGCGGTCACCCTCCTCCGCCTCCGGCTCGAGAACGGCCCTCTTGGCGCTCACCACTGCCAGCTCTGACATCGAGAAGTAGCCGTTGGCCAGGGTGAGCAGGAACGTGACCACAATAGATATCGCTACGTCCATGCGCTCGTGCGCAACCTCCTTGGTCGGAAGACAGATGCGTGCTGCGGCGCAAACGCCGACGCCGCTGGCACAATGGATTGATTTTAGCAGGTCGGGCGGGCGGGCGCATTCGGTAGCGTCTTAGTTTATGGATGGCGGCGCCGCATCTGCAAAACGACCGTTCGTGTGATGAAATGCTCGTCCGCACTGCAAAACAGCCTCTCGTGTGATGGCTTTTTCGGCCCGCCGGCGTCCTTTGGCCTGCCTCAATCCGCGTTTCCCCAGTTGGCAAAATCATTAGTCAAATCAGTTTCCGTAGCGGCCTCGATTCTCTATCACACGAAGGTCACTTTTGCAGCGAACCACGCCGATTCATCACACGAGCGGCCGTTTTGCAGCGGAATCGGCCGTCACTCCCTGCCGCGCAACGCCCCGAGGGCCGCCTCCTCTGACTCCGGCCCGAAGAGCCGCTCCCGGAGCCGGGCCCGCGCCTCAAGAATTCGCGCAGTCGGAGGCCTCCGCTGCAGGCCGAGGCTGCCCTCGAGATCGCTCACGAACAGGTTGAGCTCGACGTTGCTGCGGAAGGTTCCTTTTGTCATGGTTATGCAGTCCATGCCCACGGCCCTAAACGCCCGCCGCTTCCGTTCGTCACGGGCACGGGCCTCGGGCGAGAGGTGCTCCTGGTCGCTGTCGTACTCCCCGACGGTACCGTTAGGCCAGGAAAAGTCGGGAATGAGGGTCTTCTGGCCCAACGCGTCGGCGAACTCCCCGGGGAGGCGAACCGCCACGTTCATCTTGAACCCCGGCGCGCCCGCCCCGCCCTGCACCCGAGGCAATGCCAGCAGCACGCCAACGCAGCTCTCCTGCGGCGAGTTCGAGTTGTCGGCCACGAGCGCGAGGGCCTTGATGGCCCGCGCGGCCCCGCGCACGCCAAGGGCTCGGGCCGCGTTCGCGTAGGTGCGCAGCTCCTCCACCGTCGCAAGCGGCTCCACGTCGCTCTCGAAGCCGCGCGGCGAATCCGTCGCCAGCGCGTAGCTCCCCGCCAGTTCGTAACCGACCTCCGCAAGTGAGATCTCGTCCATGGTAGTTGCAAGCTGGACAAACGTCACCGCCGGCCGGCAGATCGAGATTCCGTCCCCCACCGAGAACAGATGTCGCTCAAGAAGCGGCCCCGCCCACACCCTGCTGCGGACGTCCCCACGACGTCCAAGCCGTGCCGACGTGTCGGGAACCACGACGTCCAGCGGGCCGTCGGCGGAACACAGGTCGAGCGCCCGTCCGACCTGCTCGCCGAAGGTGAGCTCGCGCGTGCCGTAGACCTTTCCCTCAGGCTCGTCGTCCCAAAGGGGCTGGGCCGCAACGCGGACGGCACGCCAGAAGGAGAGCGCGGATTCAAATCCTATGCGCAGAGCTTTCATCATGCCGTCCTTACACTAATACTATTAAGTTTGTACGTTATGTACTATAGCAAAAAAGGGGCCGCCCGTGAGGACGACCCCTTCCCTTTGCTCTGGGCGTGTGCGCTACGCCATCAGCTTGGCAACCGAGTCGCGCGCGGCAACGAGCTGCTCCTCGCTGGGGATCCAATTGATCGCCAGCGTGTCGACCGGCATCCGGAACCCGGCGGCCTCCAGCTCGGCGGCGACGTTCTTGGGGCCAGCCGGCGCCCAGCCGTAGCTGCCAAAGGCCAGGCCCACGCGGTTGTCGTTCTTGGGCGAGAGGCCCTTCATGTACGTGAGGAAGCCGGCGACGGTCGGCAGCATCTGGCTGTTGAGCGTCGGCGAGCCCACGCACACGTACTTGCAGTCCATGAACACATCCATCACGTTGGAGACGTGGTTCTCCTTGAGGTCCATGAGCTGCGCGGGAACACCGGCGGCAAGGAAGCCGTCCACCAGCGCGCGGGCGATCTTCTCGGTGGAGTGCCACATGGAGTCGTAGACCACCACGGCGCGCTCCTGCACCTCACCGGACACGAAGCCCTCGTACGCCTTGAGGATGTCCTCCACGTGGGAGCGCCAGATGACGCCGTGCGCCGGGCAGATCATGTCGAGCGCGTCCGGGCCGAGCCCGCGCACCGCCTTCACGGCCGCCGCCGCCTGCATGCGGTACGGCTGCACGATGTTGGCGTAGTACTTGTGCGCCTGGTGCATGACCTCGCACATGTCGTTCTCGTCGTCAAAGCGCGCCGAGCTGGCAAAGTGCTGGCCAAACGCGTCGTTGGAGAAGAGAATCTTGTCGTAGGCGTCGTAGGTGACCATGTTGTCCGGCCAGTGGACCATCGGCGTCTGGACAAACGCCAGCGTGCGCTTGCCGATGCAGAGGGTATCGCCGGTCTTGACGCCGTTGTAGCCCAGGTCGCCAAAGTGCGCAGTCATGTTCTTCACGCCCTGCGGCGCGGAGCAGTAGATCTGGCAGTTGGGCGCCAGGCGCTTGATCGTGGGCGTGTTGCCGGAGTGGTCCATCTCCACGTGGTTGGCGATGAGCACGTCGATCTTGGACGGGTCGATCACCGAGGAGATGCGCTCGAGCAGCTCGTCGGTGAAGGTGATCTTGGCCGTGTCGATCAGCGTGACCTTCTCGTCCAGGATGAGGTAGGCGTTGTAGGTGATGCCGGCCTCGGTGGTGTAGCCGTGGAACTCGCGCGCGTTCCAGTCGAGCGCGCCGACCCAGTAGACGTCCGGCTTGATCTGAACTGCGGAAAGCATGGGCCCTCCTTGGAAGTGTGGGATACCTGCTCGCAGTGTAGCACCCCGGCGAGAAGAACGGGCGGCCGGCCCAAATGCCGACCGCCCGCGTGGGGGGCTCACATGTGGAAAAGGGACTGTCCCCTTTCCACGTTACTTCTCGCCGGCGGCGCGGCGGGCGGCGTAGTCGTCCGCCAGACGCTGCTGGATGTCGTGCGGCACCTGCTCGTAGCCGCTGACCTCCATCTCAAACTCGCCGGTGCCGCGCGAGAGCGAGCGCAGGCGGGTGGCGTAGTCGGTGACCTCGGCATACGGGATGGTGGCCACGACGGTGGTCTCGCCGGCCTGCGCGCCGGTGCCGGCCTCCATGCCCTCAACGCGGCCGCGGCTCGCGGAGACGTCGCCCATCACGGAGCCGGCGTAGCTCTCCGGCACGGTGATGCGCAGGTGCGCCATCGGCTCCAGCAGCACGGGCTCGGCCTGCGCCACGGCCTTCTGGAAGCCGATGCGCGCGGCGGTCTTGAACGCCATCTCGTTGGAGTCCACGGGGTGGTAGGACCCCTCGTAGACGGCGCACTTGACGTCGATCATCGGGTAACCGGCGAGCACGCCCTCGCGCATGGTCTCCTGGACGCCCTTGTCGATCGCCGGGATGAAGCCGCGCGGGATGTGGCCGCCCACGACCTCGTCCACGAACTCGTAGCCAGCGCCCGGGTTGGGCTCGATGCGCAGCCAGCAGTCTCCGTACTGGCCGGCGCCGCCGGTCTGCTTCTTGTGGCGACCCTGGGCGGAGGCCACGCGACGGATGGTCTCGCGATACGGGATCTTGAGCGCCACGGTGTGGGCGGTGATGCCCGCGCGGTCCTCGAGCCGGTCAAGCAGCACGCTGACCTGCGCCTCGCCGATGGCGGAGATGACGGTCTGGCCGGTGTCCTCGTCGCGCTCCACCTTGAGGGTGGGGTCGGCGTCCGCGGACTTCTCGAGGAAGGCGTAGAGCTTGCCCTCGGTGCCGCGCGCGTCCGGCTCGATTGCGATGCGGTAGAGCGAGTTGGGGAAGCGGAACTCGGCGGCCTCCACCTTGCCGGTCACGGAGAGCGTGTCGCCGGTCATGGCCTCGAGCTTGGGCACCACCACGATGTCGCCGGCCGCGGCGCTCTGCACGTCCGTTGTCTCGCGGCCGCACATCTGGTAGAGGTGGCCCAGGCGCTCGGTCTTGCGCGTGCGCGCGTTGGTGAGCTCGATGCCCGGCGTGATGGTGCCGGCCAGCACCTTGAGGAAGGAGAGGCGGCCGTTCTGCGGGTCGTTGAGTGACTTGAAGGCAAAGACCACGGGGCGCTCGTCGTCCTCGGAGATGTCAAGCTGCTCGCCGTTGACCAGCGGGATGCGGCCAAAGTCGGCCATCGTGGGGAACCAGGCCACGGCGGCGTCCATGAAGGAGATGACGCCCTCCTCGCGCACGCAGCTGCCGGAGAACACGGGCACAAAGACGCGCTCGCGGATGGCCTTTGCGAGAAGCCCCTCGAGCTCCTCCTGCGTGACCTCCTCGCCCTCGAGGTACTTCATCATGATCTCGTCGTCCGCCTCAACGACGAGCTCGGTGAGCTGCGCGCGGGCAGCCTCGGCGGCGTCGGCGTACTCGGCGGGGACGTCCGTGACCACGGGCTTGCCGCCCTCGAGGTGGCGCGCCGTCATGTGCACGACGTCGATGATGCCGGAGAACGCCTCGCCGGAGCCCATCGGAATGGTCACGGCACCCAGGTTGGAGCCAAAGCGCTCCTGCAGCGCGGCCATGGCCACGTCAAAGTCCGCGTCCGGGCGGTCCAGGCGGTTGATGAAGAGGGCGCGGGCGAGGCTGAGCTCCTCGGCCGCGTACCAGAGGCGAGTGGTGATGGTGCCCGGGCCGCTCGCCGCGTCCACCACAAAGACGGCCGTCTCGCACGCGCTCATGGCGGCGTAGGCGTCACCGACAAAGTCCGGGTAGCACGGGGCGTCGAGCACGTTCAGGCGCGTACCCTCCCAGGTGATCGGGGCGATGGAGGTGGAGATGGAGAAGCCGCGCTCGCCCTCCTCGCCGTCGTAGTCAAGCGTGGGCTTGGTGCCGGCGTGGCCGCCGAGACGGGTGGTACGCCCCGTCAGGTGGAGCATGGCCTCGGCCAGCATGGTCTTGCCCACGCCGCCTTGGCCCACAAGGACCACGTTCTTGACCTTCTCGCTTCCCTTAGCTGCCATGATGCCTCCCTCGAACGGGGTGTGTGCACGATGTCATTCACCTTACCCACGGGAGGGCGCTGTGTTGCGGACATATCGGGCAGCGGGCGAGAAGAACGGTGGGGGCGGGTGAGACAAAGGGGCGGCCCCGTTGCCGGAGCCGCCCCGTGCTTGAGCCTATGAGCTCTTGGTTACTCGCGCCTCAAGTACCTGCGGACAAGGACGCCGCCCGCGATGACGGCCACGCCGAGAAGCGCGACCACCGGCACGTAGGCAAACGACTGGTCGCCCGTCTGGGGAATGACGTCCTGCGGGCCGCCGTTGCCGGACGTGCCGTCGGTGGTCCCGGAGCCGGTGCCGGCGAAGGTGTTGACGAAGTGCGAGCCGTCCTCACCGTAGCTGACCTCGGCGACGAGGCTGCCCTCGCCGTTGTCCGTCACGCTCACGTGGATGGTGCGGTCGGCGTTCTCGTCGTAGGTGACGCCGTCCTGGCCGTCGTTGACCTCGGTGACGGTGTAGTCGTACTCGCCCGCCTTGTCGAAGGCCACCGCGCCAAAGCTGACCGTGCCGTCAGCGGCGTTGGTCGCCGTGGTGGCCTCGGGCATGGGCGCCCCCTCGGAGCCGGTCAGTTCGAAGGAGAACTGCCCCGCCGCGAGCGCGCCGCCCTTGAGCTCCTTGATGACGCTCAGGGTCGCCGTGGTCGGCGCCGCCTCGTAGTTGTTGGCGAACGTGATGTGATCGAGCTGCTGACCCTCGGCGTCCGTCACGGTCCACGTCGCCGTCAGCGCGCCTGCACCGTCGTCCTCGACGTGCGCCACGGCGGTGTACACGGCTCCGTCGTAGGACACGCCGCCGAGGTCGTTGTTGTCCTCGCTGATGGCGAAGGCGTAGTCGCCCGGCTTCGCGAAGGTGAAGCCGTCACCAAAGACCACGCTGCCCGTGCCGTCCTCGTTCACCGTGTTGGTTGCAGTGATTGAGGCGGGGCTCACCGCATCGCCGTAGCCGCCAGCGGCGGCCATGGTAAAGCTGAACTCGCCCTCGTTGAGCGTGCGGCCGTCAAGCGTCTTGGTGATGATCAGGTTGCCGGTCGTCGGGTCGGTCGGGTTGGTGGGAACGGTCGGATCCGCATCATAGGTGTTCGTGAAGCTGAACTGGCTGCCCGCCGCCTGCTGTGCAGCGGCATCCACGCTGATGGTTCCGTCCTGGTTGTCGATGAGCGTCACCGAGAAGGTCTTGCCCTCGGAGGCCGCCGCGTCGTTGTCGACGCCCGCGACCACGCCGCTCTCCGTCACCTTATAAGTGAAGGTCTTGGAGTCGGCGCCGTCCAGGTCGGCGATGTCGTAGTTGATGGTGCCAAAGTCAACGGTACCGTTGGCCTGGTTCTGGGCCGTGGTAGTCGCGGGCAGCGGGGCGGGATCGCCCTTCTCGTCCACGCCCTTCAGCGTGAAGGTGTACTTGCCCTCGATGTTCGGCGCGTTCTCGAGACCATTGGTCTCGTAGATCTTGGTGCCGGCCACATTGAGCTGAGCCTTGGCGGAGGCGCCGTAGGTGTTCACGAACTCGAGGCCGTCCTCGGAGCCCTGAGGATAGGTGACAGTAAAGCCGAGCGTGCCGTTGCCGTTGTCGGTCACTACGACCGTCACGTCAAACGACGCCTGTGCCGTGCTCAGGCCGTTCTCGGCAAAGTCTGCCGTGTCCTCCATGACACGGTAGACATAGGTGTAGGTAGCTTTACCGCTGTCATCAACGCCCTTCTGCGCCACACCGTCGGCGACGTCCGCCTTGAGCGACTCGGTCGTGTACTCGATGGCCGGGAACATGATGTCGCCGTCGGCGTCGTTCTTGGCCTCGGAAACCTTGTCGACCGTCTCATTCGCGCTGTTCACCGTCCATACGCTGAACGTGAAGTCGTCGCCCTTGAGCGTGTCGTTGTTGAGCGTCTTGTGGGCCTCGATGGCCGTGGCGCCCTCGGCGTCGCCACCAAGCTCGCCCGTAGCGTTGTAGGTGTTGGTAAACGGCAGCTCGATGCCCGTACTAACGTGCTTGTCGCCAGTTATGGAAACTTCCTTGTTGAAATCCTTGCCGTCCGTAGCACTCGTTTTCACCGTGACTACGCCGTCATTATCTGCCGAGACCGTAATGGTCAGCGTGTAGGAAGTCTCGTCGTACGCAATTCCGTCGCTCGGATTGTCGGCAGGACGCTCCTCGGACACCGTGTATTCATACGTTCCGACGTTGCCTGCCGTAAGCTTAATGTCCTTGTTGGCGAGCAGATTGACCGAGCCCTTTACGCCGTCGTCCAAGTTGGTGAACGGAATGGTCAGCTTCTCGGACGCATCCGTGAGGCCAAACAGCTGAGCCGACTGGTCATCCTTCGGCTGAACGTTGACGGTGAACGTCTCGCCCTGCTTCATGTCACGGCCGTTGAAGGTCTTGGCTATGTTGACGTCAGTCGCGTAATCGTAATCGACCGAGCCACCCCAGAAGGTATTGGTGAAAGCAACGGTGTTATTGGCTGCAGTCTCATCGATGGTGCCCGTAGTCGTCAGATTCCCGGTGGTTTCATCAATCGTACCGGCCGGCGTAACGCTCGGATCGTAGTAGGCGGTCGCAGTCTCGGTCACCGAGTAGGTGGCTCCAATGGGCAGGCCGTCGATAACGGCGTGCTGGTTATGCGTGAGGGTGAAGGTTCCATCGTTGGTAATGGTCTCCGACAAACCGATCGCATCGTTGTTCTCATCGTACTTCGTGATGGTGTAAGAATCCGTCAGTGGCTGACTGTCGTCATCGGTGAGTCCCAGCGTGTAGGTGAACTCCCTGCTCGTGGAAGCGCCCTCTCCCGTCACGGTCTTGCTGATAGTGAGCGAGCTCGTGGTGGGAATCTGCTTGTTGGTCACATGGATGGTCACGTCACCCGTGAAGAGGGCGTTGAGACTCTGGTCGCCAAGGTTCTGCTTGTAATCGGTGCCGTTGCCGGTCGCGTGGGTGGAATCCATGCACTGCGTCACGTTGAAGCGCGACCAACCGGCGTCGGCCGTATACGTGGCGTCGTTGCCCTGCGAGGGCTGGTAGGTCAGCGCGTTGCTATCTCCACGATCCTGATACTGGAAGTGCAGCTCGGTGCCCTGGTTCGTCCAATCCGTGCCAGCCACAGGATACGTATCAGAGGTCTGCGGCTGAGCCTTGACCTCGTGCAGCGTGGAATCGACCTTGTCGTCAGCCGCAAAGCCGCGCATGCTGTAGACGAGGTTGCCAATGCCCGTCTCCACGGTCACGTTGTCGTCATCCTCGCCCGCGTTCACGTGCACGCCATCGTCATCGACGACGATCTGGATGGGCTCAGTCTCCTCCTGATAGTCCGCAGGCGTAGTCTCCGCGAGCACGTAGCTGCCGTTGGCGAGGATCTGCTCATCCATGTTGGAGTAGACCTGAAGCTCACCGTTCTCGTCGGTGGTCAGCGTGCTGAGAGCGGTCTGGCCGTCTGCCACGCCGTTATGGTCATCGTCGGCATACAGCTTGAATTCGACGCCCTGCATCGCTGCAGGGCTTGCAGCGTCGGTTACGTCCGTCTTCACCAGCGAGAGCTCGTTCTTGATGTTAGGCACCGAAAGCGTCACCGAGAAGATGCGCTCAAAGCCGTCACCCGCGTTGGGGTTAATCTCATATATATCGCTATTAGCGGTCAGGTCGTCGAACGACGTCGCGTTGGACCAGTAGTACTTGACGGCATACTGAGCGTCATCCGGATTGCCGCCGCTCTGAGTCAGCATGTACTCATACGTGTTGATGTCGCCCGGCAGGTCCTCGATCGTCGTCTGATACGCACCACCAGAGCCGAGCAAGAACTGATAGCCAGAGGCCTTGGCAGCCGTAACAATGGCCTCCTTGCTCGTAGCGGCGTTATCAATGGTGGCATCTGCCACATTCCAGCCAGTAAACGCATCTCCCGTCACGGGGTGGTAATTGCCCTGATCGTCAATCTGGGCAACCACAGCAAACATCAGACCGTTGGCGGATCCATGCGTTCCGTTGTTGACATCGGTCACGTACGTCGGCGCTGTAGCGGTCACATGAGCCTGCGAGTACGCGCCCGTCTCCCACCGGTTGCTGGAGAGCAGCACGCCATCGCCCGTGCCGTCCCTGTTTATGGTCGAGAAGCGCAGTTCAACCGTACCAGGGTTACGGTAACCGGCAGTCGCATCGCTCTCTGTCTCTTCGAGAATCCAGTATGCGCTGCGCTCGCCCATCTGTTCGAGCGTGATTGGCATATCCTGCCCGGCGCTGTTCTTGTAGGTGAAGATCATCTCGCCGTTAGCGTCGGTACGACCAGAAACGGTCGTCGCATCCGCAACGGGCTCGTACTGGGCATTCGCCTGCCTGAGCGTGAACTGCACGCCCGAACGTTCGGTACCGTACTGGTCAACCTTCACGATGCCGGACTCGGGGATGTTCACGAGGTTGTACTTGAGCGACATGTTGGAGTCGGTGTTGCCGCGCTCAAGGTAGAAGAAGTCGAGGGTGTGGTAGGTGTCGTCAGCGAAGGTGTTGCCGGCAAGGCCATTGGCCACACCAGCACCGCGCATGATGTCGCCGAGCGTAGTGTGCTGCTCAATAGAGACGTCACGGACCCATTTTTGCCCGTTCCAGTATGCACCCGACTGTCCCTGGGAGGCATCAACCTGCTTGGTCTTGCCCTCGTTGATCACAACATCGCCCGTCGCGAAGTTAATCGAGATGGACGAAGCATCGTGAATGCCGCCAAGGTCGCCAACAAGCACGCCGTCGATGTAAATCCACACGTCGTCGTCGCCGGAAAACTCATACGTAACCGGCACGCCGCCCTGATCCTGCGGAGCGGTATAGCCACCGTCCTGCTGGACAAAACGCGTAGACATGTTGAGGCCGAAGTAGTGGTTAATCGCCGCATTAGTCGACGTAATGTCCGTCTGGGTTATGCCGGAGCCCTGCTCCCTCAGGATGGCACCATCGCCCTGATCATTCCCCGCCGCGTTGTTGAAGGGGAAGAACTGACCGTTCGGAGAGGAACCTGCTGCCTTTACGCCCCATGCTCTGTAAAGCGTAAAGTTATCCGTATCTTCATTGAACTGGGCAAAGTTCTGCTGGCTGTTGTAGTAGTAATAGCCCTGATCGTCCACTTGGAGCAGGCCGTCAACATCCATATAGGCAGCCTTGCCCTCAAACTCAGTGGAGTCAAAAAGATAACCGAGCGAATCCGTGCCAATGCCACCGGTACCGGAAAGAACCGGATAGCCATCATCGCCGAGCCCTTCGGCTACGATACCCTGACGCGGCGCGGCGCTACTCGTCCAGTGGTTCACCGCGCTGGTATTGACGACAGTTTCGTCCGCCTGCGTACCCATACCTGCACCGAACTTGAGCACATGGCCAGCGTTAATTCCACGGTTCTGGTAGTCGTCACCGTTGGTCTGATCGCTTGCGTCGCGGCTTTGAATCCAGTAATCAAACAGATTGATCGTCGTGCCACGGGGGCTGACGCCGGTGACCGTGTGGTCGGCGTCGCCGATCGCTGCCTGGGCGGAGGAAACCACGCCAAAGACGGCTCCGGAGACCGCGAGCACGGCGACGAGCGCGCCGACCACCCGCGACTTCCTCAGGCGGGCGCTTGTTCCCCTTCTAGAGGAACCCCCCCCCCATTCTGAATTTGCGCATTGAAGACCTCACCTTCGACTTTGGACTCCGGTATGTTTGAAATGCGTTGATGCGGAGTATCACGCAAACTCTAGCAAAAAAGCGGGAGGGCCCACCGGAAAACGATTCCGATTTTGTCCCACGTGCGACCAGATTTAACGTGACCAACACAAGTCTCGGGCACGCCGTTCTTCTCGGTTATGCGCACTGGCGTAGGTTATGCGCACCAGCAGAGGTTGTGCGCACAGGTCAGTCTTCTATATCCGCAGCTAGACCGCACGGCGAGAAGAACGCCCCCTCGCCGCGCCGCGCATAACCTCCGGCGCTGCGCATAACCTCGCCGGCGAGGCGCCTATCTCCGATGCGCGGGGCGTTGGGGCACGTGCCGCGCGCTCTTCTCGACCGCAGTGTCTCCCCCGGGAACGGCAAGTGCCCGCTCGTAGGCCGTAAATGCGTCAAGTATGTCTCGGGCTGCATAAATGTTGCTCTTGCGGTTCTTGGCGCTCTGGTAGAGCACGCCGGCATCCACCAAGGTCGCCACCGCCTGCCTGACAGCCTCACGGCTTCTTCCCGTGAGGCGCGCCCCGGACTCGATGCTTATGACCGGGGAGCTGGGAAGAGCACTCAGCAGCAGATCGGCCGCAGAGTTCCCTCGGGGACGAACGCGCTCCCTCCAGCGGTCCTGGATGCGCCCGACGGACGCCTCGAAGAAGGCGGCACGCTCGCAGGCGACGACGCACGCGTTGGAGAAGTATTCGACCCAGTCGCTTGCCGCCTCGTCGGCGCTGGCCTCGTCTGCGGCAGAGTCCGCCCGATATGCGGCAAGGTTGTCGATGTAGCGCTCGCGGTCAGTGGCCAGCACCAGGGACACCGGGGGGACCACGCGGGGAGCCAGCCCCGTCCGACGGAGAATGATGTGGACCAGGGCCCGTCCGGTGCGACCGTTCCCGTCCGCAAAGGGGTGAATCGTCTCAAACTGTGCATGAGCAATCGCCGCCACCGCAACGGAAGGAAGCTCCGAGGAGTTGCAGAACAAAACCAGGTCGTCCACGAGACCCGGAACGAGCTCCGGGCGCGGAGGAACATACGCCGCCCCCAGCGGGTTGACCCGGTTGCCGCCAACCCAGTTCTGCTCGGTCCTCAGAACGCCGGCGTATCCGGCCGCCCCGGTGCCCTCGAGGAGGGCAGCGTTGATGTCGCACAGCAAGTCGACCGTGAGCTTCGATGACGACGCCGCGCGCTCGACTCCCCGCTGCATCGCCGCTATGTTGCCGATAACTGCCGCCTCGGCGCCGTCGACACGATGGGGCACGCCGAGTTCGTCGAGCGCCTCAAACTCAAGGAGCCTTCCCGCGGGCATCTCGAGCCCCTCGATGCGAGACGAGGCCAGCGCCTCCGCGCGCATGATCAGCCGGGCGAGCGGCTCGGTATCCGTCAGATGCGAGGACGTCTCGTTGAGGGCACGAATCGCCGACTCCGCGCGGGAGATGGACGCAACGGCGGCGGCCGAGAAGGACGGGGCGAACCCGCCGATCAGGTCGGGACGGTAGGGGTGGTACGCGCCGCTTCGGGGCTCTCGACGGCTCATCCCCCACGTATCCGTGAGCCAGTATGCGGTCTCGTATGCTCCCATGGCACCTCCTCGTAACCTTGCTCTACCGTAGCAGAAAACCAAGGTTATTAGATAACCTTGGTTTTTCCGCCTTCAAAACCAAGGTTTCCGCAGGAAGCCGCGCGACCAACACAAGTCACGCCCGCATCGCGCTTCTCGGCTGTACGCAACTTCGCCGTTTGAGACAAGGGGACGGGCTCGTTTGTCTCACCCGTCCCCTGTCTCACCGCTTGTCGTTCTTCTCGGCCGGGCCGCCCTTCTTGGGCAGGCGGCCTGCGCGGCGCAGGGCGTCGCGCAGGATCCACTCCACCTGGCCGTTGGCGCTGCGCATGTCGTCCGCAGCCCAGCGCTCCACTGCGGCCCAGACCTCGGGGTCTATGCGGAGCGGGTATTGCTTGCGCGCGGCCACGTTCTTCTCGCCCGCTTACTGATAGAGGGAGCCGGTGTTGAGGACGGGCTGGGCCTCGGACTCGCCGCAGAGCACGACCATCAGGTTGGAGGCCATCACGGCCTTGCGGTCCTCGTCGAACTCCACCACGCCGCCGTCGGAGAGCTCCTTGAGCGCCATGTCCACCATGGAGACCGCGCCCTCCACGATCTTCTTGCGCGCGGCGATGATGGCCTCGGCCTGCTGGCGGCGCAGCATCGCCTGGGCGATCTCCGGCGCGTAGGCGAGGTGGGTGAGGCGGGCGTCGTCCACGGAGACGCCGGCCGGGGCGAGGCGACGGTCGAGCTCGTCACGCAGGGACTGGGAGACCTCCTCGATGTTGGAGCGCAGCGTGATGGACTGGTTGGAGGCATCGTCGTCCTCCATGTGGTCGTAGGCGTAGACGCTCGCCACGTGGCGCAGGGCCGTCTCCGTCTGCATGGCCACGTAGCTGGGATAGTGGTCCACGTCGAAGAGGGCCTTGGCGGTGTCGGCCACGTGCCAGACCACGACGGTCGCGATCTCGATGGGGTTGCCCATCTTGTCGTTGACCTTGAGGCGGTCGCCGTTGAGGGTGCGGGCGCGCAGGGAGACCTTGGTGGAGAGCGCCTTGGCGGCCGCGGCCGCCTTCACGGACGGGGCGCCCTCCTCCAGGCTGACGTCGATGGAGGCTCCGGTGCCGTCCGAGCCCAGGCTGTGGGAGTAGAAGGGGTTGACCCAGTAGAAGCCGGACTCGCGGACGGTGCCGACGTAGTTGCCAAAGAGCACGAGCACGCGGGCCTGGCCCGGCTGCAGCGAGAAGAAGCCGCAGGTGACGATAATGGCTGCGATGAGCAGCACGATGCCGCTGACGAGCAGCGCCGGGCCCGTGACGGGCGCGGGGACGCCGGCGTCCTCGGCCGTGGCCAGGATGACGATGCCCTGGATCATGCCCCAGATGGAGGCGGCGTACGCGGCGAGGGTGACGAAGAGCATGGGCCAGCCGGACGCGGCGCGAGCCTGCTTCTCTACGGTCATGGTTGATCCTTTCCTGGTGCCGTGCGATCCCGGGGTGGCCCGCCTCGGCTGAGGTCATTGTGATATCACATTGGTCTCTTTGCAAATGGAGAATTCGTCGAGGCGGCGCCGAACGGCGGGATGGGGCGGGTGAGCGTGGCCTTGGGAGATTCGTGCAAGGTCCGATCCGTATGATGGGGGGCTCTTCGAGCGGGGAGGTGCCTCATGGGGATGTGCATCGGGTACGAGTCGGCGCTGCGGTACTGGCTCACCAAGACGGGGGACGAGGCTCTGCCGGAGCCCGCCAGCAGCGCGGCCATCGTGCGCGCGACCGCCGGGCTTCGGGAGGCGCGGGAGGAGTCGCTGCCGTTCGGCCCGGACGAGCGACGGCCTCTTCACCTGCTCGTTCCCGACCGTCGGCTGGGGCACAGGATGGACGGCGCGGTTGCCCACGTGGTGAGCCGCCCTCTGCCGGAGGGGTCCCTCTGCCATCTCTCGGGGGATAACACGATAGCCTCGCCCGAGCTCACCTACGCACAGGCGGCCGCATCCGAGCCCCTCCTCGAAACCGTGCGCGTGGGGTGCTATCTCTGCTCAACCTTCTCCATAGGCGACGACGGGCGCGACTACACCGGTGAGCGGAGACAGCTCACCACGGCGGAGGCCCTGCGCGCCTACGTTGACCGCCTCCCTCCGGGAACCCGAGGCGTGCGACGGGCCCGCGAGGCGCTCGCATACGTCATTGACGGATTGGCGTCGCCGACGGAGGTCTTCCTTGGGATGGCGTACGGGATGCCGCCAGACCGGGGAGGGATGGGGCCCTTTGTCATGCACGCCAACCAGAGGATTGAAATCGACGAGAGAATACAGGAGCTCCTCGGCTCCCGGTTCCTCAAGGGCGATCTCTATCTGCCCGAGTTTGGCGCCGACCTCGAATACGACAGCCGCAGGTTCCATACCGGACAATATCGTCTCGACCACACGCAGGCACGAAGAAACGCGATAGAGGCCATGGGCATCAAGACCATCTCGGCAACCTATGGCCAGATAAACGCCTTCGCAAAGTTCGAGAACTTCACCTGGATGCTCCGGAAGAGGCTTGGAATCGACCAGCCCGAATACTCGCTCGAGGAGCGCCGCGCGCAAATGGAGCTCTACGACACCCTTCTTTCTCCCGTAGGCCGGCTGTTCTGAGTCGCCCATTCATCGAGTCTGTAGTTTTTCGCGCTATCGCAAAATACAGACTCGATGAGCAACTCATCTACCAGCGGGTTCTTTCTCAGAAACCGAGTCTGTACTTTGAGGTGCGCCGAAAAAATACAGACTCGGTGAATCGAAGGGGCGACGCGGCCCAAGAGGCCACGGCGCGCAGGGTTTTCAGCAGGCGGAGGCCCGCGCGCATGATCCGGGGCCTGCTTGGAGCGGCGGTCGGGTATGCTTGCTGCGAAGGAGGCGTCATGGGATACAAGACCTACACCTGCCCGATCGCGCGGGACTGCGGGGGCTGCGAGTGGCTCGCGGTGCCCTATCCCATCCAGCTGCGCCGCAAGCAGGAGCAGGTGGAGCGGCTGCTCGGCGAGATGGCGCGGCAGGACCGCGCCGAGGTCGAGCCCATTCGGGGTATGGGGGAGCCGACGCGCTACCGCTACAAGGCGGCGACGCCGTTTGCCCATGCGCGCGGCGGGCGCGTGCTCTGCGGATTCTACGCGGCGGGAACGCACCGCATCGTGCCATGCGACACGTGCCTCGTGGAGGACCCGCGCGCGCGACGCATCCTGAACGGGGTGGCCCGCGTCGCCGAACGCCTGCACATCCCGCCCTACGACGAGGACCGAGGCACGGGCGTGCTGCGCCACGCAGTCGTGCGCTGCGGCTGGAAGACGGACGACGTGCTGCTCACGCTGGTCTCGCGCGTGCCGGAGCTGCGCAACGAGCGCCGCGTGGTCGACGAGCTGCTTACGACCTGCCCCGAGGTCACGAGCATCGTCCTCAATGTCAACGACCGGCGCACCAACGCGATCCTGAGCCGACGCTGCCGCACCCTCCACGGGCCCGGCCACATGCACGACGAGCTGCTCGGATGTCGCTTCGAGATCGGGCCCACGAGCTTCTATCAGACCAACCCCGCCCAGACCGAGGTCCTCTACGAGCTCGCGCTCGAGGGCGTCGGCGACGCGCGGACGGCGCTGGACGCCTACTGCGGGACCGGGACGATCGGCATCTGCGCGGCGGCCCGCCATCCCGAGCTGCGGGTGACCGGCGTCGAGCAGGTGGGCGGCGCCGTCGCGTGCGCGCGGCGCAACGCCGAGGCCAACGGCCTCGCCGACCGCTGCCGCTTCGTCGCGGCGGACGCCACGTCATGGATGGCGCACGAGGGCCGCGACCAGCACTTTGACGTCGTGATCATGGACCCGCCGCGCGCCGGCAGCACGCCCGAGTTCCTCGCGGGCGTAGCCGCGCTCGCGCCGCAGCGCGTGGTCTACGTCAGCTGCAACGTCGTCACACAGGCCCGCGACCTCGAGGTCCTGCGCGCCCACGGCTACCGCCTGACGCGCGCGACGCCCGTCGACATGTTCCCGCACACCAAGCACGTGGAGTCGGTCGTCACGCTCGAGCGCGCCTAGGCCGGGTCGACCGCCACCGTCAGATTGGGCCGCACGTGCACGCGGCCGGCGGCGAGCAGCCCCACGACCTCGGGGTACAGCTCGTGCTCGATCTCGTGGATGTGCTCCTCGAGCTCCTCGACGGTCCAGCCCTCCTCGACCGGCAGCGCGCGCTGGGCGATGATCGGGCCCGCGTCGTAGTCGGCGTTGGCAAAGTGCACCGTCACGCCCGTCACCTTGACGCCACGCTCGTAGGCGTCGGCGATCGCGTGGGCGCCCGGGAAGCTCGGCAGCAGCGCCGGGTGCAGGTTGACCACGCGGTTGGGGAACGCCGCCAGGATCGGGTCGTGCACCTTGCGCATGTAGCCCGCCATGATCACGTAGTCCACGCCACGCCGGACCAGCTCGGCGGCGATGATCTCATCGGCCTGCTCCGGGTCCGCGTAGATCTCCTTGGAGAGCGTGAGCGTCTGCAGCCCGGCGGCCTCCGCGCGCTTGAGGCCAAACGCGCTCGGCCGCGAGCTTACCACGAGCTCAATCGAGGCATTGAGCGTGCCATCGGCGATGCGGTCGATGATGGCCTGCAGGTTGGTCCCGCTGCCGGAGATGAGAACGCCCAGCTTGACGGCCGCGCGGTTCTTATCGCTCATCGTCGTAGACCACCTTTCCGGTGCCGGCCACGACCTCGCCCATCACAAAGGACTCGAGCCCCTGCTCGGCGAGAAGCGCCCGCACGCGCTCGGCGTCCTCCGGCGCGCAGATCACGCTCATGCCGACGCCCATGTTGAAGGTGCGGTACGCCTCCTCCGGCGTGAGACCGGCCTCGCGAATCATGTAGGTGATGACGGGCGGCACGTCCCACGCGGGGCCCTTCTCGCCACCGCGATAGACGAGCGCGTCGAGGCCCTCGGGCATGGCGCGGTCCAGGTTCTCGGTGATGCCGCCGCCGGTGATGTGCGCCATCGCGTGCACGGGCGCCCCGGCGCGCAGCGCGGCGAGCAGCTGGCCCGCGTAGATCTTGGTCGGGCGCATCACGGCGTCGGCGAGCGACTCGCCGCCCAGCTCGTCGAGCGGCGTCTCCAGCTCCTCCACGCTGCGCCCCTCGATCGCGACCTTGCGAACGAGCGAGTAGCCGTTGGAGTGGATGCCCGAGCTCGGCAGGCCGAGGATGACGTCGCCCTCACGGACGAGCTCCGGCCCCAGGAGCTTGGGCCGGTCCACCACGCCCACGACAAAGCCGGCGAGGTCATAGTCATTCTCGGCCATAACGCCGGGGTGCTCGGCCATCTCGCCGCCCACGAGCGCGCAGCCGGACTTGCGGCAGCCCTCGGCGATGCCGCCCACGATCTTGGCCACGTGCTCGGCGCGCAGCTTGCCGATGGCCACGTAGTCCAGGAAGAACAGCGGCTCGGCGCCCATGGGGACGATGTCGTCCACGCACATGGCCACGAGGTCCTCGCCCACGGTGTCGTGGCGGTCGAGCAGCTGCGCGATGGCCAGCTTGGTGCCCACGCCGTCGGTGCCGGAGACCAGGATCGGGTCCTCCATGCCCTTGAGCGCGGCGGCCGAGAAGCACGACCCGAAGCCGCCAAGCCCGCCGATGACCTCGGGGCGGCTGGTGCTGGCCACGGCCGCCTTGATCGCGTCCACGGCGCGGGCGCCCTCGGCGGTGTCGACGCCGGCGTCGGCGTAGCTCACGTGCTTGGTGTTCTCGGCCATCTCGGTCCTTTCTGCGAAACTTGCCTAAAAGGGGTCTGACCCCTTTTAGGCATCATTCTACGGGAACCTGCGCGAGGGGCGTGCGGGAGGCGTCCGAGGCCCGCTCGAGGTTGTTGGGCTCGCGGCCGGGCAGGAAGCGCTCCTCCCAGTACGCGCGCGGGATCTCCACCGGGTAGTCGCCGGTGAAGCACGCCGTGCAGTAGCCGTCCTCGGGCACGCAGGAGAGAAGCCCCTCGATGGAGAGGAAGCCCACGGAGTCCGCCTCGATGTGCGCGCGAATCTCATCGAGCGACATGTTGGCGGCGATGAGCTGGTCCTGGCTGCCGGTGTCGATCCCGTAGAAGCACGGCCACGTGACCATCGGCGAGGCGGAGCGCACGTGGACCTCGGTGGCACCGGCGGCCTTGAGCAGGCGCACGATCTGGCGGCTCGTGGTGCCGCGGACGACCGAGTCGTCCACCATCACGAGACGCTTGCCGCGCACCACGTCGGGCAGGGCGTTGAGCTTGAGGCGCACGCCCATCTGCCGCAGCTCCTGCGTGGGCTGGATGAAGGTGCGCGCGACGTAGCGGTTCTTGATGAGGCCGGTCCCGAAGGGAATCCCCAGCTCCTGGGCAAAGCCCTCGGCGGCGGGCGTGCCGGAGTCCGGCACGGAGATCACGAGGTCGGCGTCAACGGGCGTCTCGCGCGCGAGGCGGCGGCCCATGTTGTGGCGCATGAGGTAGAAGCTCGACCCGCGCACCATCGAGTCCGGGCGCGAGAAGTACACGTGCTCGAAGATGCAGTTGGCCCGCGCCGCCGGCGCGCAGCCGCGCTCCGAGCGGATGCCGTCGTCGGAGACGCGCACGATCTCCCCGGGCTCGATCTCGCGCACGAAGGTGGCGCCGGAGATGTCCAGCGCGCAGGTCTCGCTCGCCACGACCCAGCCGTCGTCGCCGAGCCGGCCGAGCACCAGCGGCCGGATGCCGTGCGGGTCGCGGAAGGCGTAGAGCGCGTTCTCGCGCACGAGCACCATCGCGTAGCCGCCCTCGAGCATGCGCATCGTGTGCGCGATGCCGGAGCGCAGGCGCCCCGCGCGCTGGGTGAAGTAGCCGATGAGCTTGGCCGCGACCTCGGAGTCCGTGTTGGAGCGGAAGGGGATCCCCATTTCGATGAGCTCGCGGCGCAGCGCGTCAAAGTTGACGAGCGTGCCGTTGTGCGCCAGCGCGATGATCACGTCCCCCACGGTGGAGAGGTGCGGCTGCGCTGACTCCCAGCCCTTGGCGCCGGCGGTCCCGTAGCGGCAGTGCCCGCAGGCGACCTTGCCCGGCATGGCGGAGAGGTCGGCGTCGGTGAAGACCTGCGTCACCAGGCCCAGGTCCTTGCGCACGAGCACGGTGCGCCCGTCGCCCACGGCGATGCCGGCCGACTCCTGCCCGCGGTGCTGCAGCGCGCGCAGGGCAAAGTAGGTCAGGCGCGCGACGTCGCGCCCGGGCGCCCACACGCCAAAGACGCCGCACTCCTCGTGAATCTTCTCGTCCAATGCCTCCCCCTCGTGTCGCCTAAAAGGGGTCTGACCCCTTTTAGGCAAGTTTTAGGCGCCCGTGCCCTCGCTCTCGCCGTCGGCCTCGGCGGGCTTGGGCACGCAGACGAGCAGCGTGCGCCCGTCGTCGCCGTGGGTGTAGTTGCAGGTGCACAGCGTCAGCGCGTTGCTCGTCTGGTCGATCAGCGCCTCGGCGTCGGAGCTCTTGGAGACCGCCTTGCCGAGAAGATCGGTGAGGTAGGCGTGCAGCGCGTCCGGCGAGTCAAAGGTGAACTGGCGGGCGTTCTCGTCGTTGGCGTCCGTCTCGTAGACGAGCAGCGGCTCGAGCTCGTAGGTCGCGTCCTCCGTCACGTACCAGATGGTGGAGACGCTGTCGAACATCTCCTGGTTGGTCATGTCGGAGACCGTCTTGAACATGGTGCCGTTGCGCATGTGGTGGCCGTAGATGAGCGTCTGCCCGTCGACCATGCCCGGCGCGGTGTTGTCGCAGTCCATGAAGATCTGGCCGCCGATCGCGTAGCTGCCATCGGCACCGGCGTCGAGGTACTTCTCGTTGTCGTCCGCCTGGTAGACGGGGAAGTTGACCACGGTCCCGGGAATCTGCACCCAGCCGACGACCTCGGGGTTGATCGCCTTGAGGCCCTCCCAGTCCACCTGCGGCGGCGTGGTGCCGTTGTCGGAGACGTCGGCGAAGGTGGCCAGCTTCTCGTTGAGCACGTCCTGCTCGTGGTAGCGCCACTGGTTGTAGATCCACATGCCCGCCGCCGTGGCGATGAGCGCGATGCCCACCACGAAGAGCACGACGGAGACGACCCGGCCCGCGCGCTTCTTGGGGTCGCGGCTGCGACGGCCGGAGAGGTCGTAGGGGTCGGTCTCGGCAAAGTGGGAGCGGCGGCGCCGGCCGTCGACCGGCGTGCCGGACACGACCGGGATGTAGTGGGCGCTGTCGCTCCGGGGGGTCCCGGCCGCGTGGGGGTTGCCCTCGGGCGCGTGATAGGACTCGTCCCCGCCGCGATGCGTGGTGAGACGCGTGCGCGGGTTGCCGCCGACGCGCCGCGACGTGCCGCGCCGCGAGGCGCCCCGGCGCTCGTCGCCCTCATCGGGCTGCTTGAAGTGCGAAGCCATCGACCCTCCTCGCTCCGGCTACGACCCCGGCCGCGCCGGGACCTAGGCCTCCGCCATCTGACGCTTGAAGTCCACGATCTTCTCGCGATACTCCGGCATGGTGGCGCCGAGGATCTGCGTGGCGTAGATGGCGGCGTTCTTGGCCCCGTTGATGGCCACGCAGGCCACGGGCACGCCGGAGGGCATCTGGACCATGGAGAGCAGCGAGTCCATGCCGCCGAGGTCGGACGTCTTCATGGGCACGCCGATGATGGGCAGCGGCGTGAAGGCGGCCACCACGCCGCCGAGATGCGCGGCCTTGCCGGCGGCGGCAACGATCACCTTGAGCCCGCGCTCGGCCGCGGAGCCGGCCCACTCGTGGACCTTGTCCGGGTTGCGGTGCGCGCTGGCGATGACCAGCTCGTACGGGACGCCCAGCTCGTCGAGCTGCGCGGTGCACGCCTCCATGACGGGCATGTCGGACTTGGAGCCCATGATGATTCCCACGAGCGGCTGATCTGCCATGTTGACCCTCCTCTGTCGCTGCATATGCTTTTCCAGTATAGGTACAAAGCGGCCGAGAAGAACCTTCTACTTGCGCTCCTCCACGGAAACGGGCGCCACCCCGAGGCGCACGTCGCGCTCCTGCTCCTCCCGCAGCCGCTCCCAGATCCACGTCTTAACGAGCGCCTGGCGCGCGACGCCCGTCCGGGCCGCGTAGGCGTCCAGCAGCTCGACCACCTCGCTCGGGAAGTCCACGTTCACCTTCCGGTAGGTGCGCACCTCCTTGAACGTGACGGGGCCCCGCAGCTTGCCATGCTCGAAGTCGAAGTACCGTCGCATGTCCTCGCCCTGGTCAAAGGCGGTGTCAATCTCCTCCGCCGTCGCCCCCGTCACCCTGTCTGCCCCTTCGATACTCATGGAGTGCCTCCCTCTCGTAGTCCCTGGCCCGCCGCACGGAGATGATTCGTATCGTGTCCCCGCGATACGTTATGACCGCCGTCCAGACCCAGCCGCCGACGTCCCCGATCACGAGATGCCTGTTGGTGTCGTTGCCGGGATAGGTCTCCAGCTCAAGGTAGTCCCCGCTCCACAGCTCGAGCGCCGTCAGGAAGTCGATGCCGTGCTTCTGGGCGTTGATCCTCTCCTTGTTTGGGTCCCAGTCGTATCCTTGCATGTCTCCCTCCCAGTATAGGTATGGAATACATATTGTTTCAATACCTAAACTCAGCCAGCCGACAAGAACAGCGTAGGCGGGGGACCTTCCCGCCCGCTGACCGATGGCGCGCACGGGACTGGCACGGGGCGTACACGCCGCAGGTCGGGCGCGGCGTTTTCCTGAGCCACGGCAAACGGCGCGTTACGAGCCTCCACACAACGCCCAGAAGGTCTATGCTGTGCCCTTGTACGCTGGTCCATCAGTCCGCGGACAAAGGAGAACCCCATGAACGACGCCAGCAATCTGCACCTCTACCAACGCGAGGGCGGCTACCTGCCGCGCGTCGCGGCCGTCCACGACCTGTGCGGCTACGGCAAGTGCTCGCTCGGAATCGCGATCCCGGTGCTCTCGGCCGCCGGCATCGACGTGTGCCCGGTCCCCACGTCGCTCTTCTCGGCCCACACGCGCTTCCCCAAGTTCTACATGCACGACACCACGCCCATGCTCACCGAGTACCTCGACGCCTGGCGCGAGGAGGGCATCGAGCTCGACGGCGTCTACTCGGGATTTTTGGGCTCGGCCGAGCAGGTCGACGCGATCCTGCGCCTCTATCGCGAGTACCCGAGCGCGCTGCGTCTTGTTGACCCGGTCATGGGCGACGGCGGAGCCAAGTACCCCACCTACACCGACGAGATGTGCGAGGCCATGAAGGGCCTGGTGGACGGCGCGGACGTGCTCACGCCCAACCTCACCGAGGCCTCCATCCTCACCGGCATCGCCTACGAGGGCCAGGACGTGGACGAAGCATACGTGCGCCGCATGACGGACGCGCTCCTCGCCATGGGCGCCAAGTCCGTCGTGCTCAAGGGCGTGGTCCACGCGGGCGAGAAGACCATCCGCAACTACGTGGCGGTGGCCGACGGCGCGGGCGAGGTCGAGGAGGTCTCCGGCGAGCTGCTCCCCTACATGCTGCACGGCACGGGCGACCTCTTTGCCTCGGGCCTGGTGGCGGCGGTCTACGCCGGCGAGAACCTGCTCTCCGCCGTTCGCTTTGCGAGCGAGCTCGTGCGCCACGCCATGCAGATCACGCCCGAGCAGCCCGACTACCAGGTGCGCGGCGTGAGCTTTGAAAGCACGCTCGGGGACGTGACGGCGCTTCTCTCCTAGGGATTAGCGACTCGACGCAAGCGGGGGACGGAGCGGCAGCGAGCCGTCCGTCCCCCGTTCGTTAGGTGCAAGAAAGGCGCTGACGAGAAAGACAGCAGGCAGCCTACAGGCAGAATCCTGCAATGACGTCGAACTCGTAGCTGGGGTTGCGCGCGTACTGCGGGTTGCCCTCGGGGGTCACCGTGAGCTGCCAGCGCTCGTCCGAGGAGGCGCCGCGCTGCCACCAGTAGTCGTCGGAGAGCTGCAGCAGCGGGCTCGTGGCCGCGCCGATGCCCTGGTCGGCGAAGAGCTGATACTGGTCCCCCTCGGCCGACATGCCCGAGGCGGACGATCCGCACAGCTCCGAGAAGGACAGCAGCCACAGGCTGTCGGAGGTCTCGCACTGACCACCGCCGGGGACGTTGGTCGTCTTGTCCACGGGGACAATCGCGCCGGCGAGCTCGTCGGGGAGCTCGGAGAGCACGGTCTCGTTGAGCCAGGAGCGCAGCGGCGCGTCCTCCCAGGAGACGCCCTCACCCGAGGGGTTGTAGGCGGCCGTGCCCAGCGACTCGCGCGCGACGAAGGTTATGCCGGCCGTGCCCTCGCCGTCGGCGCGCTGGTCCTGCCGGAAGCCCGCGACGGCAAACGGGACGTTCGTCCCGTCGGAGAGCTCGACGTCCTTGGTCTGCGTGCCGTCGAGCGTACCGTCGGACCCGCAGAGGTTGTACTGCTCGGCAATCTTGAGCCCCTCCTCGTCGGTGGGGGCGTCGGCGATGAGGGCGGAGATCTGAGCGAGCTCGTCCCAGGAGTAGTCGGCCACAGCGTCGCGCGCCTCGGGCGCGCCCTCGGGAGTGTTCTGATCGACCTCGGCGTCCTGCTCCTCGTCCTCCGCGCCGATCGGCGGGATGCTGCCGTCCGAGGGCGGCTGCACGACGGGCGGCTCCTCGTCGGGCGGCGCGAACGGGCCGAGCCAGCTGGTCCCCAGGCCCACGAGCGCCACCATGACCACGATCGCGAGCGCGACCACGCCGCCGGCGATCGCGGCCGGGTGCACGCGGCTCCCCTCGAAGCCGTCCGCGACGACACGGCCGCCCTTCCGGAGCTGGCGCCCGGCCGAGGCGAGCCGACGGCCGGCCTCGCGGACGAGGTCGGAGGCGGCGCGGGCGGGTCGGGCGGGCTCGCGGCGGTCGGGGAGCTCGTCGTTCTTCTCGGCTGCGGCGGTGGCGGGTTCGGCGGGCTCGGGGGCGTCCGCGCCCTCGTCAGGGACGGCGGCGGCCTCGACGGTCTCGTCCGTCGACGACGGCGCGACGTCCTTCTCGCCCGCGTCCTCGCGTACCGGTGCCTCGGCACGGGGCTCCAGGTCCTTCTCGGCCTCCGGGGCCGGGCCCTCCACGACGGGCTCCTGCTGGCGAATCCTGGGGAGCGTCGAGCGGAGGTCGCCCCGGGCGGCGGCGCGGCGGGCGCGGGGCTCGAGCGTGTACGCGCGCGGCGGCGGCGCGAGCGGGACCAGCGGGACGGCGCCCGCGGCCAGCGGGTCGAGCGGCTCCTCGAGGCGCTTGGGCATGGGAACGTCCTCGACCGGCGCGCCGCAGATCAGGCAGAAGCGCGCCCGCTCCGGCAGCTCCTCCCCGCACTTCTTGCACCTCATTGACGGCCCTCCTCTGTCGTATTCGTCAACAAGGTAGCATGACGCGGCTGACAGGGGGAGCGTCAGAAGTGAAACCGTTCTCTGAGCGGTCGGTTCGGGTCGCGCCTATTCGGCGCCCATCACCTCTACCGGGGTAAACGACGTGGTCACCTGGTCGCGGAGCTCCGCCTGGACCGAGTCGTCGATGCCGGTGATCGTACACGAGAAGTTGACTCCCGAGGCAGACTGCGTCTTGCGCCAGACGAAGGTCATGAACGAAGTGACGTCGCCGGTCGGCTTGAGGAAGCCAAAGAGGCTCGACTGCTGCATGTTGCCGTCTGCGTCCGTGTGGACGCTCACGTGGTAGATCACCGTGTCGATGTTGGGGTTGAGCAGGGCGTTCACGGCAAGCGCCGTGGCCTGCACCTGCGAGGACGAGAAGCACTGCAGCTCGGAGGCTGAGTTGGTGTCCACGACGCTCACCTCGACGGTGCCGGTGTTCTCGTCGGCCTCCTGCACGGTGAAGTCCGCCGGGAACTGCGTGAAGCCGTCGCCCCACTCCACGCCGCCGCGCAGGGCGTCCGCGACGGTGCGCACGCTGGCGGTGTCGGCGAGGTGCGCCGTGTTCACGCGACGGACGACGCCAAAGATGACCTGCCCGGCCACCACCGTGACGAGAAACACCAGGACAAAGGTGACCGCCGTGCGAGTGATGACCTTGCTGACGTCGGAGCCGGAGGGGTCGTCGCCGGAGAGCGGGTCCACGTCGACGGAGACGCCCTTCTCGCGGCGGCGAGCGCGCTGGCGCCGGGCGCGCTCCTCGTCGGAGTGGCCGCTGTGGTCAACGGTGGAGAACAGCTCTTCGGCCTCGTCGGCCGTGAGCGCGCCGCGCTGCTGGCGGGCCTTCGCGTCCCTCTTGAACATGCTCACTCTTCCTTACGGATTCGCTCCGATTCGCAAGTATAGCGCGGGGCGCGGGGAGCCAGCCGCAGGGGCGTAAACGTTCACAAGCTGCTCGTTTGCGGGACGGGGCTGCGTGGGTTCCACGAATCCGGGACCTTGTTCCGGGTGCGTCTAGAAAAACGGGCCCTTGTCCGCCAGGGCGAGAAGAACGGCGTTCTTCTCGGCTCAAATTCTAAGAAACCGGGACCGTACCGCGCCGGATTCCGGGAATCGCCGCCTGTGCGCACCCGCGCCCGCGCAACCCCCGCGTTTTCTAGACGCCGCCGGGACAAGGTCCCGGATTCGCGGATCAGCCAACCGGCCGGCCGCCCCCCGCTACGCGAACTGCATCTCGTAGTAGCGCGCGTACGTGCCGCCCCGGGCGAGAAGCTCCTCGTGCGTCCCGCGCTCGACCACGCGGCCACCCTCGATGGTCGCGATCTCGTCCGCGCGGCGGATCGTGGACAGCCGGTGCGCGATGACCAGCGTGGTGCGGCCGCGCGAGAGCTCCTCGAGCGACTCCTGGACCGCCTGCTCGGACTCGTTGTCCAGCGCGGACGTGGCCTCGTCGAAGATCAGGATCGGCGGGTTCTTGAGGAACACGCGCGCGATGGCGATGCGCTGCTTTTGCCCGCCGGAGAGGTGGCTGCCGCGCTCGCCGACCTGCGTCTCATAGCCGTCCGGCAGGCTCTCCACAAACTCCGCGATGTTGGCGCGGCGCGCGGCGAGGCGGATCTCCGCAGCCGTGGCATCCGGGCAGCCGTAGGCGATGTTCTCCGCGATGGTGCCGTCAAAGAGGTAGACGTCCTGCTGGACCAGGCCGATCGCCTCGCGCAGACTCTTCTGCGTGACGTCGCGGACGTCCTGGCCGTCGATCGTGACCGAGCCCGCGTCCACGTCGTAGAAGCGCGGCAGGAGGGCGCACGTGGTGGACTTGCCGCCGCCCGAGGGGCCCACGAGCGCGATGGTCTCGCCGGGACGGATGTCCAGCGTCAGCCCCCGTATCACCTCATCTTGCCTAAAAGGGGTCTGACCCCTTTTAGGCAAGTAGGAAAAATGTACGTTGTCGTAGCGGATGGCGCCCTCGCGGACCTGCAGCGGCCGGGCGCCCGGACGGTCCTGGATCTGCGGCTGCTCGTCCAGCACCTCGCAGAAGCGGCGGAAGCCCGCGATAGCCTTCTGGAAGGTCTCGGTGAAGTCCAGGATGGACGTGATCGGCGCCGTAAAGAGCGAGATGTAGAGCGCGTAGGTGGCCAGGTCCGCGGCCTCCATCTGCCCCTGCGCGATGAGCCAGCCGCCCAGGACCACCACCACGGTGTTGAGCGCGCCCATCATGACGGCGATGGCGGCCTGGTACCGGCCCATGGCGCGGTACATCCGCGTCTTGGAGTCCAGGTAGGCGTCGTTGGAGCGACGGAACTTCTCGCGCTCCATGTCCTCCGCGGCAAAGCCCTTGACCACGCGCATGCCGCCGAGCGCGTCCTCCAGGCGCGAGTTGACGCCGGAGATGCGCACGCGGTTCTCGGTGTAGACCTCGCGCATGCGCACGTTGGCCCACACGTTGTAGGCCACGAGCAGCGCCGCGATGAGCGCGAGCGCGGCCGTGAGAGGCGCGTTGATGGTCGCAAGTATCACAAAGCTGCCAGCAATCTCCACGATGCCTATCAGCAGGAACTCCGGCCCGTGGTGCGCCGCCTCGGAGATGTCAAAGAGGTCGGAGACCAGCCGGCTCATGAGGTCGCCGGAGCGATTGCGGTCAAAGAACGAGAAGCTCTGGCGCACGTACGCGTCAAAGAGGTCCTCGCGCATGCGGCTCTCCATGCGCGCGCCCATAACGTGACCCCAGTAGATGACAAAGTAGCGACACACGAAGCGCAGCGCGTACATGGCCACGAGGCCCAGCGCCACGTAGGCGAGCACCTGCAGGATGGCGTCCGGCCCCTCGGTGAACAGGCCGCTCGCCAGGCCGCGCAGGATCTGCGGGAAGGCCAGGTCCACGGCCGCCACGGTGACGGCGGCGACGATGTCGATCACAAAGAGGTGCAGCTGGCCGCGATAGTAGGTGAGAAAGCGACGGAACATGGAGCGGTCTCCCGAGTCGGCGCGTGACATACGGCCACGAGGGTACCACGGGCGCGATTGCGGGCGCGCTTCTCGCGCGTGAATTCACAAGCGCCGGGCGAGAAGAACCGCGCGGGCGTCACGCCATGGGGGCGCGGCCCAGACGGTACGCGTTGGCGCCCTGCCCGCCGTCGGCGGTCCAGGTGTGCTCGACCACGAGGTAGCCCTCCTTGCGCAGGTGGGCCACCAGCCGGTCGATCGTCTTCTGGTTGCGGCCCAGTGCCTCGGCGATCATGGCCTTGGAGCAGGGCTCGCCCTCGTGCTCGATGACAAACGCGAGGATGCGGCGCTCCGTCGGCGTCAGGTGGCCCGCGCGCGCGTCCGCTCTGGTGTCAGCCATCTTTTCCGTCCCTTCGTGACGCGCGGCCGACGCCCGGGGACGTCGGCCGCGCTCATCACCTCAAGACTGCCGTCTACCTGTTCTTACGGCGCGTCCAAGCGATCGTTCCGGCCACCAGGGCCACGCCGCCCACGGCGAGGACCGCCGGGAGGGTCGTGTTGGTGGCGTCGCCGGTCTGCGGGAGCTCCGGCTTCTCCGGCTCGGCGGGCTCAGCGGGCTCCACGTAGGTGTTGTGGAACACCGGGAGCGACGCCTCGCCGTTGTAGGTGAGCTCGGACACCGTGAGCTTGCCCTCGCCGCCGTCGGTCACGACAACCTTGACCGCGTAGGTCGTGTCGTCATAGGTCACGCCCTCGGCGTCGCCCGCGACCTCGGAGATCACGTACTCGTACGTGCCGGCCTGGTCAAAGGCGATCGAGTCGAAGCAGAAGCTGCCGTTCTCGTCGTTGGTGACGGTCTGGAGGACGTTGCCGTCCTTGTCGGCCAGCTGGAACTCAAACTCGTCCGCGGCAAGATCGCGGCCCTCGAGCACCTTGGAGCCGCCGAGAAGAACGCTCGTGGGCGCGGCCTCGTAGGTGTTGTGGAAGGTGACGGCGTCAATCGGGTCGCCGGAGGCGTTGGCGAAGTCCCACGTCACGGACATGGTGCCGTTGCCGTTGTCCTTCACGTGCGCCGTGGCCGTGTAGTGGGCGGTGTCGTAGGTCACGCCACCCTTGCTGCCGGGCGCCTCGTAGATGTCGTAGGTGTAGTCGCCGGGCTTGGTGAACTCGATCGCGTCGAGCGCGATGTTGCCCGAGGCGTCATTGGCGCCCTGGGAGACCTGCGCGTCGTTGGCGTCCACCATGACCGCCGTGAACTCGCCCTCGGCCATGTCGCGACCGGTGAGCTCCTTGGTGATGGTGAGGCCGCCGTCAGCCGTGGGCGAGCTGGTCACCGGGTCGACGTTGTACTCGTTGGTGAAGCCGAAGAGCGCGAGGCCGTGATCCTGGTTGGAACTCGTCTCCACCGTGAGGCTGCCGTTGCCGTGGTCGGTCACCGTGACGGTGAAGGTGTCCGTGGAGTTGGGGTCGTTGTCAACACCCTCGACGGAGCCGGTCTCGGTCACCGTATAGGTGAAGGTCTTGATGCGCTCGGCGGACTGGGTGGCGATGCCGTCCTCGGCGTTGGTCACCACGTCCTGGCTGCCCGTGTCGCCGAACACGTTCTCCATCGTGTAGGTGATGTCACCAAAGTCCACGTTGCCCTTGTCGTTGGTGGCGGTCTTCTTGCCGTCCGTTGTGCCCTCGGGCATCGGGGCGCCGTCGGAGCCGGTCAGCGTGAAGGTGAACTTGCCGTTGATGTCAGGAGCGCCGGCGAGGCCGTTCGTCTTGTAGCCCTTGACGCCGTTGATGCGGATAGTCGCCTGGCCCTGCTCGCCCTCACCGTAGGTATTGCGGAAGGTGAGACCGTCCGCATCATCGGGGTAGGCCACGTCAAAGCCGAGCGTGCCGTCGCCGTTATCGGTCACTGTGACCTCAACCTGGAATCCCCTAACGTCAATCGCGGAAACGCCCTCGGCGAGCTTCGCAGTGTCCTCGGTCACCCTGTACTGATAGACGTAGGTGTTGTCCTCGGTGCCAAGGTTGGCAAGGCCGTTCTGGACGTCCTTCTGCATCTGCTGCGTGCTGTAGCTGATGCCGCTGAAGGTGATGTTGCCGTCGGCGTCGTTATAGCCGTCGGAAACAACGTTGTCCGGATCGGCCACATTGGCCACCGTGAAGTGGAACTCACGATCCGTCATCGGGCGGTTGGTCAGTTGCTTGGTGGCAACGATTCTCGTCTCACCCTCGCCGCCGAGCTCGCCGGAGACGTTATAGGAGTTCTCGAACGGGATGTATGCGGCCACGTTCTCGGTGTCGTCATTGTTGTCGTAGGTAAACGTCTTCTCGAAGCTACCGTCGTTTGCCTTGACGTTGGTGTACACCTCGATGCCGCCCTGACCGTCATCATTGGTGGTGATGGTCACGGTGTAGACCGTGTCATCGTAAGTGTAGCCAGCGGGAACCGGGTCGGGCTTAACCTCCTGCACCGTATAGGAGTATTCCTTGCCCTCGTCTCCCTGGTTGAACATCAGCTCACCCTTGCCGTCGAGCATGGCGACACTACCCACCGAAGACAGTCCGTCCTCGGAGGTGGTGCCGTTCTTGACGGTCAGGGTCTCGCCACCCTCAGCGATGCCCAGCTTGGTGGCGGACTCAGAATCAGACGGAGTCACCGTGAAGCTAAACTCGCCCATCTCGTGGCCCACAAGGGTCTTGACGATGCTGATGCCAGCCTCTGCACCGTTGTAGTCGAGCTCGCTCGCGTACTCGTTGGTGAAGACGTTGTTGGTAACTGTGACACCTGTGGTGTAGCCACCCTGATCGTTGTCGACCACCGTCACCTTGACCTCAGCCTCGTTCGTCGAGTAGGTGATGCCAGCGTTTTTGCCCGGAACCTCGGTCACCTTATAGGTATAGGTGCCCTCGGTGTCGTAGGTAATGTTTCCGAACGAGAAGGTCGCCTGATCGTTACCCTCCGCGTCCTCGCCGGTCGCAGCGTCAACCGTTACCTCGGTCGGGTCGGGCATCGGCTGTTGATCAAGCTCGATACCCGCATCGTTGGAGACGGGCTCAATCTTGAACGTGAACTTATCCCCGTCCCATGCCTTACCGTCGAGCACCTTGGTCAGCTGAACATCGGCAGTACCGGTGTCAACATCCGTGGAGCCGGCATCGTATGTGTTGGTGAAGATGGCGCCGGTCGTCGGAGCGGTGTCGGTCTCCTCGTTCCATTCGGCCTCGCCGCTCGTCTCGACGCGAACGTGCTCGGTAAAGGTTCCGTCCGCATTCTGCTGCTGCTCACTCGTCACCTTGGCGGTCACGTAGTGCGTAGAGTTGTCGTAGGTCACACCGTTGATCGTTTTTCCTCCGTTGACCTCAGTAATCGCGTAGCGATAGGTGTAGCCAACGTTGTCCTTCGTGAACGGCATCTCGCCGAAGGTCACATCACCACGAACGATGTTGCCAGTGTCCTCGGCCGCCTTGGGGGCGTCCGTGGTGTCTTCCATCGTCCAATCTGCATCGACGTTAGGATCGGCGTTCGCGTCGTTGGCAGCCCAACCAGCAAACTCCATGTGGAACGTGAACTCACCGTCCGCCATGTTCGTCTCACGGTCCTTCAGGACCTTGAACGCGTTGAAGGTGATGTCGACCTCGTCGGACGAGTACTTGTTGGTGAACGTGACCTCGTTGCTACCGGTCAGTTCGGTCCAGGTACCGTCGGCGTTGCGCTTCGTATACGAGCCCTTAGCGCTCATGGTGCCGTCACCGTTATCGGTAACCACAACCGTCAGGCGGTATACGGTCTGGTCGTAGCTCACGCCCAGGATGCCCGAGCCGGCCTCGGAGACGTTCGGGTTGGTCTCGCGGATGAGATAGCGGTAGGTGCCCGGCTTGGTGTAGGTGAAGGTGTCGTCCGCATCTTGTCCGGGAACGATGTCCTCACCCGGGTAGCGCTCGTCAGTGAAGGTGAACTGCGCAGAATTGTCGGTCACCCTGGAACCATCGTTGTCGCCCGGGCGGATGGTATCGGAAGTTGAGGTCGGCATGGTTGCTGCAACCTCACCGTCAGCCATCGCGGAGCCATCGACGTTGTCACCACGGCCGGGGGTCAGCGTGAAAGTGAACTCGTCGCCTGGCTCCCAGTTTCGGCCATCGAGGACCTTGTTGCCCTGGAGCTGGAAGCGGGCGGCGCGGAACATGGCCGGCTGGAGCTTGTAGACATTCTCGAACTCGGGGTTGTTGCCATCGATGCTGTCGATGTAGAGCGCGCCCTCGCCGCTGTCCTTGACGTGGACCGTCACCTCAGCGGTGTCGGTGTCATACGTCCAGCCACCGTGGGTCGTCTCGGTCGTCTCATCGATCACGAACTTGTAGTCGCCCGCTGCGGTGAACGTAATGCCGTCGAACGTCTTGGTCTCGGTTGCGCCGTTCTTGATGGCTTCAGAGGTGGTAACCGTCATGCCGTCGAAGGGGGTCTTGTCCTCGCCCGTTCCCTCGAACACGTTGGAACCATCCTGGCCCTGTGCCAGGTTCAGCGAGAAGTCGAACGCCTCAATCGCGTCGTGGCCAGTTACCTTCTTGGTCACCTGAATGCCGGTCGTCGCGTCATCACCAGTCGTTACCTCGGCGGGCACGTACTTGTTGGTGAAGGCGGCGGCGTCCTGCACGGCCTTGTCGGTGTCAGTCGTAGCCTTGGAGTTATCGTAGGTCACCGTGGCGTCGAGCTGACCGTCGTAATCGGTATCGGTCACCGTAACGGTCACCGTCACGGAATGCTCGTCGTAGGTCCAGCCCTTGCGGTCGGAGCCACCGTTGAAGTCGGTCGCGCCGTTCTCGGTCACGGTGAACTGGTAGGTACCCTCGGCCTTGAACTTGATCGCACCGAAGGTCGCAGTCTTGGACTGCGCCTGGGTCACGCCGTCGGCGATGGTGGTCTGAGTGTCATACGGGCTCTCAACAGCCTCGACGTTGTTCCGCTTGGAATCGTCCTCATCGACCAGAGCGATGTCAAAGGTGAAGTCGGCCGTGGAATCAGCGCCTGTCACGGACTTCTTTACCGTGATCTGCTGCTCGGCGCCCTCGCCGCCCACGACAACAGGCTCCGCCTCGTAGCGGTTGGTCACCTGGACGGGGCTGCCAGAAACGCTGGCGATGTGCAGGTTGCCGTCGTACTGGTTGTCCTCGTTAAGGTCGCTCACCGTCACGGTCACGGTCTTCGGCGTAGTGTCGAACGTCCAGCCGTCATCGGCGGTAGGCGCGTCCTCGGCCACCTCGAACGTGTAGGTGCCGGGCTCGGTGAACGTGATGTTGCCGAAGGTCACCGTCTGGCTGTCGTCCTGCGTACCGTCCGCAGCATCCTGGTTGATGACGCCGTTGGTGCTCACATGGGCAACCCATGCGTCACCTTCCTGCGTCAGGCCCTCGGAGATGCCGGACTTGTTGTCGCTCGTCAACTTCAGCGTGAAGCTGTAGTTCACGTCCGCAGGCGAAGGCGCACCCGCCACGGTCTTGGTGACCTGGATCGGGTTGCCCGCATCCTCACCGATGGTTACGGAACCGGGATTGTAGTCGTTCACAAAGCCGAAGGTCGGCGCGGCGTAGCCGTCAGCGTCGGAGTTGGCATGGTCAACCACAACCTCGTTCTCCGGCTCTCCGGCGGCTTTCATGGTCTTGGTGACCGTGGTCACGGTGTGCATGGTGCCGTTGCCGTTGTCTACGACCTCGATCTCGACCTTGTACTGAGACTTGTCGTAAGTAACACCGTCAATCGCCTGTCCCTCGGCGGGGTCGGCCTCATCCACGGTGAACGTGAAGGTCTTGCCGGCGTCGTCCTGATCGAACTTCAGGCTCTGCAGCTTGTCCATGGTCACGATGCCGTCCACGGCAGCGGCCGTGTTGGTGAAGCTGGCATCGGCATCGGTCACCAGCTCAGCAGCCTCGCCCTCGCCGGTGATGGTGAAGGTGTAATCACCCTCGGCCATCGTGCGGTCCAGGATCTGCTTGGTCACCTTGATGCCGCCGGCACCGGTCGCGCCGTAGTCCATATTGGACTTGTAGGTGTTGGTGAACACGGCCTGGTCGGTCTCGTCATGACCCTGGTTGGAGTAGGTCACGTCAGCGACAAGAGCGCCCTGCTTGTTGTCGGTCACGTTGACAGTAACCGTGCAGATGTTCTTGTCGTAGGTCAGACCGCTGCCGTCCTCCGGCTCGCTACCATCGGCAGCCACCTCGTTGACGGTGAAGGTGTACTCACCGGTCTGCGGGAAGGCCAGGTCGCTGAAATTGAAGGCCATGTCGTCATCGCCGGCGGAAACCTTTGCGGTCTCCGGGTTCTGCAGCACGGTCACGTACGCGTCGCCATCATCGGGGTCGACCGTCGCTGGGCCACCGGTCTGGGTCAGCTGGAAGTAGAAGGTCTCGTCCTCCAGCATGTCGCGGCCAGTCAGAGTCTTGGTGCCGTGGATGGCATCCTCGCCCTTAAGCGTGGCGTCCGTCGGGTCATAGGTGTTGTTGAACACGACCTCTTCCGGCGTCATGTTCGGCGTGGCCACGATGACCGTCTGGTCCGGGTGCTCCGGATCCTCAGCCTCGGTCACAGCCACCTGCACCGTGTGCGTGGTCGTGGTGTCATAGCTCATGCCGGATTCCTTGCCGGCGAGCTCGGTCACCTCGTACACGAAGGTCTTGCCCACGTCGTTGCCGTCATAGCTGATGGTTGGGAAGCCGAAGCCGTAACCGGTGTTGGTGGTGGTAACGGCGTGGTTCGCGTCGGCGCCCACAGGCATCGGCACGTCGGCGGCGGCGATGGTGTAGCCGCTCGTCGAGCCGGCGGCAGTATCGAAGCCGCCCACGGCCTTCAGCTGGAAGGTGAACTTGTCGGCATCAATCGGGTTGCCGCCGGTGGTGTCGGTGTAGTTCTTCGTACCGTCGATGTTGGTGGTGCCGTTGTCCACGTCGTAGTTGTTGGTGAACACCACGGTGTTGCTGGTGATGGTGGGCTGCTGATCGGGTCGCTCGCCATCGTCATTCAAACGCTGCTCGATGGTCACCGAGTCGACCGCCAGGTTGCCCGTGCCGTTGTCCGTCACCGTCACAATCGCGCGATAGCGGGCGGCAGAATAGTCGATGCCGTCGATCGGGTTGATGTCGTTGTGCTCGGTGATGGCATACCGGTACTCGCCAGGCTTGGTGAAGGTGATGTCACCGAAGGCCGCCGTGTGATTCGGAGTCTCGTCGGTCACGGTGACGGTCGTCTGTTCAGGCTCAGGAGCGGTCTCGCCCGTCGCCACGTTGGCGAGGCCGTCGATCTCGAACGTGAACTCGTCGGTGGCGCGCCAATCGCGACCGGTCAGGTTCTTCTGCACCTGCAGCGTAGCCTTGGTGTTGAGGTTCACCGAAGCGGCGTTGTACGTGTTCTTGAAGGAGACCGACTGCTGGCTGCCAGCAACGATGGCACCCTCGACCTTGCCGTCGGTGGTATTGGCACCGTCGCCCGTAGAGCTATCGGTTGTGGTGAAGCCGTTGCTGTTGGCACCCTGCTCGGTCACCGTGTAGGTGGTGCCGGCGGGCAGACCCGTGATCAGCACGCGCTCGTCGGGCGTGATGCTTACGGTACCGTTGTTGGAGATGGTGTCCGTGCGAACGGGGTCAGCGCCGGCACCGTACACGGCGTAGTTGTAGGTACCACTCAGGGCCGTGCCGCCCTCGGTGGCAAGAGACACCTGGAACGTGAAGGTGTTCTTGGAGGTCTTGGTGCTGTCGGAGGCGTTGCCCCAGTCAACTTCCTTCTTGATCTCAAGGTCGCCAGGAGCGGGACGCGAGAGCTTGCCGTTGTTGCCCAGCGCCTGGGACACGGTGCCGTCGCCGTTCCACGAGGGAACGAGCACGCTGCTGGCGGTGCCGGTGGCGTTGCCGCCCTCGAAATCCTCCTTGTTGGAAACCAGCGTGCTGGGACGATCGGCGCGCTGGGTGTGGGCAGGCATGTATGCCTGGCCCTGCCAGTCGTACTGAATCTTGCTGAAGTCGGAGCCGTTGCGATCGACAACCACACCCGTCGTCGTCTCAGACGTGACGCCGTTCTCGGTCTTCCAATAGGTGTCGGCGTAGTAGACGGTGTCGTAACGGCCGATGTTGTTGCTCGTGGCGCGCGTCTGGCAGGCCTCGTCCACATACAGCGGGGTGTTCTCTGTGTAGTAGTAGAACTTGTTCCCCTCGCTGGGCGTGAACGTGGCCGTGGTCAGGCCGCTGGCAGAGTTCTCCGCAAAGGCGTTGGAATAGAAGTCGAGCGTGCCGTCCTCGGAGACTTCCACGTTGTTCAGGATGTCCTGATAGGTATCGCCCGATGCGGAATCCAGAGCCGTCTTTGCATCAGCCTTGAGCGTCACGCCGTAGAACACGCGCACGGGGTATGCCGCCTTCACGGTCATGGTGCCGTTGTCGGTGTCCACGTCATAGTGGCGCATGGGCAGCAGCGACGCCGGAAGGGTCACGGTGATCTTGTCGCCTACCGAAAGGTCGGTGCTGCGCTCGACCCTCACCACGATGTCGGAAAGGTTAGCCTCACCGTACACCTCGTTGCCACCGACCGTCTGGTCGGCGAAGTGATAGATGTCAATGTTGTCTTCGGTAGCCTTGCTCTCGCTAGTGTAAATCTGGTCACCATAGGCGAGTTGAATCTTGTCCGCACCCGCACCGGTGCCCGTCACCTGCATGTAGTTGCCAAGCTGGTCCTCGAACGTGAGCGTACCGGGATTGGTGTTGCCCTGCGAGGTGGTCTCCTCAATCGGCGAGCCAGAACCGATGCCCTCGGTAATGGACGAGGTGATGTCATCGAAGACCTGGCTCAGCTGATCAGCGTCGCCCGCCGCGAAGTAGTAGTCGGGAGCGTCCTCGCCTTGAGCGCCCTCAGCGCGGTCGCCCAAATTGAGGTCGCTAAAATCATTGGTCTGTTGCCACTCATACTCAGGATTCCACCACTCGCCAACATTTACGTTGGAAGCGCACTCCGCATCCTTGTAGTTGCTGGAAACGGCGTTCATATACCTGTTGAAGTTGCCAGTCGTGTCACTCGGATTCGCGCCTTGGAACACACCGATGCTATAGATCTGCGCGCCCGTCGCCTTGATATCGTGCGCGTAGTTGATAGCCCGAGCAGCCACATCGCCCTCCCAAGAGCTGCCGCTCGTAGGGTTGCCGTCAGTGAAGAAAATGACAATTTTCTTCGCGTTTGAACGCGCACCAGTGGTGTCGCCCTCGCCGGTCAGTACACGCTGCGCTTGATGCAAACCATAATCTGCGCGGGTTGCACCTTCACCGTAAAGTCTATTAATGGTGTTCTTGAGCGTCGAAGAGGTAGTGCTGGTATACGCAGTCAGGTCGGACACAACCTGGGAATTGTTGTACCCCTGCCAATTGGTTCCGTTCCCGATAGTGTTGCTCTCATCGCTGGCGAACTTAACCAGCGAGATGCGATGCTGCTGATTGGGATCGCTGATGTCGTCGTTCAGGGCAGCAACCGAATCGACGAACGTATTCGCGGCGTTCTGCAGCGCCTCCATCTTGTTGACGCTTTTCGTCACACGCTGATAGAACTGAACGTGAGATCGGTCGTCGTCCCAGCGGTTCTGGATGGGCGTATACTGCGTGCCATCATCAGATGCCCAATAGCGGTTCCAGTAGTCGCCATGGGCTTCGACAGCAACGTACTCGCCATCTACCAACACATAATAGGTGCGATTGCCATTGAGGTTCTGTCCGTAAATCTGCTCATAGGTAGTAACAGACCCCATGCTGTCACCCTGGCCGTTATCCATCGAGCCAGAGGTGTCGACAACCAGCACAATGTCGAGCGGCGTGGTGGTTGTCGTGGTGGTCTTGAGGTTGGAGGTGGAGGAGAGAGCCGAGAGACTCACCAAGAAGTCTGAGTCGTTGCTCTTGTTAACCGTCTGGCCGCTCAGATCCTCGCTGCCGCTGAACGTGTAGTTGCCGTTGAACACGCTCTTGTCGGTCCAGATGCGGCCCACATTCTGCGTGGAGGTCACGCCGCCGGGGTTGGTGAAGTTCTCCCACGTGCCAGAGGTGTTGGGATCCACCACCGTGGTCCCGGCAGCACCCGCCACCTGGTTGAAGCCGACGACCGCGCCCACGACCACGGCACCGGCAACCAGCAGTGCGCCGACGCCGGCGAGGCCCTTCTTCAGCTTCTCAGAAAGAGGCCCGTTCCCGGTCCTGAAGTGCTTCAGATGTCCTCTGGAAGCAACCCTCCCCCGGTTGGTGTGTTTCATGTGCTGCATTCAGAACCTCCCGAACACCCGACCCCACGCACAGATATGGCAGGGCCCACAGAACTAGACTCGTGACAGTCTAAACCAACCGTCGAGAGTTTCCTGTTAGATTTCGGTTAGCTAGGTGGTACTTTCGTAGCAGAACCGCAGGTAGATTAGCTGCTATATACCCTCCCCCACATCAGGGTTCTTCTCGTGTACCTCTGATGCGCATCTCAATGTGTCTTAGGAATCTGCAATTCCGTTGTTCTTATCGGCAATCCGTTTACCTTTGAGAACATACTTTTCAGCAGCGATTAAGTATTCAGGTTTTATATAGATTGCAGGAGGGTCCCTAAATGGGGCAGGGGCCTCGTTTTGCATCTTCGACAAACGGTGCCTCAACGTCACTTCTCCGAAACACATAGAATCTTCATAGCGGGCGTCAAGGCCCGAGAAGGGCACCTCGGGAGCGATTCTCTATATCACTCACTATCATTCTCGTGTCACCAAAGGCGGATCGGCCGGAAGTACACAGCTCTGACCTGCGGATTTGCGGTTCTTCTCGCGCGTAGTGCCTTGAATTCTCTTTATCAGCTCTATATCATCTCTATATCAATCCGCATCGTGGACCCTTCCGGAGGCACCATGAGCGACGAAACCATGAACGAGCTTCTTCTCTCGCTCTCACAACTGCCCGAGGAGACCGAGTGGCTCGAGTTCAAGACGGACAACCAAGACCGCATCCCCATCGCACGGGACATTTCCGCTCTTGCGAACTCCGCCGCCTATTGCGGGAGAGACTGCGCCTATAAGATCTGGGGTGTTGCCGACGGGTCGCATGAGCTTGTGGGAACGGAGTTTCGTCCCCTCAGCATGAAGGTGGGCAACCAGCTCCTGCCCATCTGGCTCAAGCGCGTCCTTTCCTCGAACGTAACCTATGAGTTCTCCGAGACCCATCTGGACGGCAAGCGCCTTGTCATCCTCACCATCTGGGCCGCCGTGCGCCAGCCGGTGACGTACGAGGGCGTGGCCTACATTCGGGAGGGCTCCAGCACCACGCGTCTTGAGAGCGGCTCCGAACGCGAGGCCGAGCTCTGGAGGCGTCTGCAGACTCGGGACTTTGAGGGACTCGCCGCCAAAGAGGACGTCCGCGCGGACGAAGTCGGCGACCTTCTGAACTTCGAGGCGTACTATGACGCACTTGGCCTGCGGCCCCCTTCTGACGCCAACGCTGTTCTTGGTGACCTTGTGTCTCAGGAACTTCTTCTTGCGCAGGACAACGGGCGGTACTCTATCTCGAACCTCGGAGCGCTGCTCATTGCCAAACGCCTCACCGACTTTCCCGGGCTGCGGCGACGTCAGTTGAGGGTCGTGCGGTTTGATGGGACGTCGAGGCTGGCGATCATCGACGACCGCTTCTTTGACGAGGGCTATGTGACGGCGCTGCCCGCGGCCGAGGAGTTTCTCATGTCCGTCACCCCCGCGCACGAGGAGCTTGAAGGCATGTATCGACGGGTGCGAAGCGCCTTTCCTCGGGCGGCCGTGAGGGAGCTGCTTGCCAACACGGTGATTCACCAGGATCTCTCCAACACGATGCAATATCCCGAGGTTCATGTCTTTGAGGACCGGCTCGAGTTCTCCAACCCGGGCACGCTGCTCGTTCCGGAGGAGCGCATTCTCAACGCGCTCCCCAAGACGCGCAACGGGCGGCTCGTGGACATGCTGAGGCTCATGGACATCTGCGAGGAGGAGGGCACGGGCTGGGACGTGACCATCGAGGCATGCGAGGCCGCGCACCTGCTCTCCCCGGAGATTCGCTCCGTCGAGGGCGAGGGGACCACCGTCACGCTCTTCTGCGGGGGAGGATTTGACCGGATGACCAAGCGGCAGCGCATGGCGGCCGTCTACTGGCACGCGTGCCTGATGTTCGCGCAGCGCTCGTCCATCAGCAACCAAAGCGTGCGCGAGCGGTTTGGGCTGGACGACTCGCAGAAAAGCAGGCTTGCGGTGTCGCGGCTCATTCGCGAGTGCTGTGAGCACGGGCTCATCAAGGACGAGGACCCCGACGCGGGGAGCCGTTATCGGAGGTACGTTCCGGCGTGGAGCTAGGGGCGCGCGCGGGTCTGGACGCGGGCGCGAGCGTGAATCTGGGTGGTTCTCTATATCACTCACTATCATCTTCGCGTCAGCGGGAGCGTGTTGAACGAAGAGGCAAGGCCCTGACCTGCTTCTTTGTGGTTCTTCTCGCGCGTGGTGCCCTGAATTCTCTTTATCAGCTCTATATCACGTATATATCAAAGGGCATGTCGCTACGCAGTGAGCTCAGTAATCGGCGCCACGAGCACCCCTTCAGGAGTGCGGTAGCAATAATCGGTCTTTCCCACGAGAACCAGGAGAAAGCTTGGCTCGGGGTTCCTTGCCGCTGGGTTTGCGGAGACCTTGTTTCTTAGTCTCAATAGGCTGGCCTGAGCTTCCTCGACCTTGTTTGCCCCCAGCTTGATCTCGATCGCTCCCCAGCGTCCGTCGCGAAGCTCGATGACGGCGTCAACCTCAAGGCCGTCCGCGTCACGGTAATACGAAAGAGAGTCTGGGTGGGACCCTTCCAGCACCGAGGCGTACACCCGCAGGTCACGAAGACAGAGTTCCTCGAAAAGCTGCCCGAAGAGCTGCGTGTTGTCCAGAAGCGTCGTTCTGTCCACGCCCAGCAAGCTCGCCGGAAGGGACGGGTCGGCAAAGCAGTGCTTGGGCTTGGTTCTGAGCCGACTGGGAGATTTGATGGGAGCATCCCACCCATGCAGCTCACAGACCACGTAACGTCCGAGGAAATAGTCGAGGAACGCTCGGACGCGACGCTCGTTTGCGTCACGAGAGGTCCCGGCCCTTTCACTGAGACCCATGTCCTTGGCAAGAACTCTGAGCGTAACGGCGCTGCCCACATTTCTTGCAAGGGAGCGGAGGAAGCTTCGGAGCTCGCGCTCCGTTCCCGGGGCACGAACATCGTCCTTTGCAAAGAGCGCGTCAAGATACTGCTGAGGAATCAACGTCGCCAGATCATCCGGAAGGTCAACCGAGGCAGGCCAGCCACCCCGACAGATAGACGATGCAAGCTGGTCGAGGCTCGTCTCCACCGGGCGGCTCTCAAACCTGCCGTCAAACAGACCCCTGAGAGAGACCGTCCCGTTTGACATTCCGAGTTCCGCGAGGGACATCGGCCACATCCTCAGGCGGGATATTCGCCCAGACCCCGTATGGTGCACCTTGTTCTTAGCCGGCGAAGATGACCCCGTGAGGATGAAGAGGCCTCTTTGGGAGGGGGACGCGTCAACCTTGTTCCGCACAAGATCCCATATCGAGGGAATCTCCTGCCACTCATCGATGATGTGAGGTGCGGCTCCCCGTAGGACCGCCTCGGGATCTATCTCGGCGAGCGAGCGGGCCTGGGGATTGTCGAGGGTCACACGGCTGGCGCCATGCGCGCGTGAGGTCCAGGTTTTTCCCGACCACATGGTGCCCGTGATCTCCACGGCACCAAATGCAGCAAGATGCCGGTCGACAACTTGGTCGATTAAGCGGGGAATGTATGGGGCGCCATCTATGTCCATGCTACACCTTCGTCAAGTACGTTTTTCGAGCTATCCTAGCATGAATCCCGAAAATGTAGTGGGGTTGAGCCCGAAAATGTAGTGAGTTTTCCCCGAAAATGTAGTGGGGTTGAGCCCGAAAATGTAGCGGCGACAGGGGGTGCTACGCCTCCTCCTCCGGCTCCGGCGCGAGGCGGTGCATGACGGAGTCGCAGATGAGCGCGCCCACGACGGTCTTGGCGTCCTCGATGCGGCCGTCCAGCACGGCGTCCACGAGCTCGTCCAGCGGCACGAGGTCCACGTTGATGAACTCGTCGGCGTCCGGCTCGGAGCGAGAGAACTCGAGGCCGGTCGCCATGTAGATGTGGATGAGCTCGTCGCAGAAGCCGTCCGAGGTGGCGATGGTGGTCAGGAAGGCGATCTTCTCGGCGGACATGCCGGTCTCCTCGAGGAGCTCGCGGCTGGCGCACTCGAGCGGATCCTCGCCGGGGGCGAGCTTGCCAGCGGGAATCTCCACGGTCACGCGGCCGAGCGCGGTGCGGTACTGGCGCACGAGGCAGATGCGGCCGTCCTCGGTGAGCGCGACGATGGCGACGGCGCCGGGGTGGCGCACCACGTCGCGAATGGCCACGCGGCCGTCCGGCAGCTCGACGCGCAGGCGGTCCACGTTGAAGATGCGGCCGGTCCAGGCGACGTCCTCGGTGAGGGGCTTCTCGGCAAGGGAGGCGTCACGCGGGTCGTCGTCGCCGAGGACCAGGTCGCGCTCCTCGGGCGCGCCGGAGAGGTGGTCCAGGCTGGAGCGGTCGCCGTCGTAGGTGAAGGCGGCCACGGACTCGCGCATGTCGTCGATGGCGGCTTCCTGCGTGTTCTTCTCAGCGCGCTTGCTGGTATCTGACATGGGTCCTCCTCGGGACTGTCGCTTTTCTCGCTCCATGATAGGGCAACGGGGCGCGCGGGCGGCGGGGCGGGTCCCATGCGCCGGCACTCGTGAATTCACGAGAGGGGGTTCTTCTCGGCTTCTGACGAAAAACGGGCCGCACGTGAATTCACGTGCCGGCATCCGCAGCGCAGGCGAAGCTCAGTCCGACAACGCCAGCTCGTCGTGATGCTCGCGCAGGTAGTCGCGCATATAGGGGATGGCAAACGTCGCGCGGCCATAGCCGACCTGCTCGATGAGCGCGGCGTCGAGCAGGCGCTTTCGGTATGTCCCCACGTCACGCGCGCTGCAACCCATCTGCGCGGCAACCTCTCCGCTCGAGACGACCTCGCCCTCGCAGGCGGCCATCGCGAGAAGGTACTCGATCTGCCTCTGGGGCAGGCGCCGCAGGGCGGGCTCTATCACCATCTCATCAAAGCTCTTGCGGGCAACGGCGATTCCCCTGCGCGCGTCCGCAAGTTCGATCGTGTCCGATTTCCTCCGCGCGCTTGCCTGCCACGTGTAGTACCCCACGAGCTGGACCATGAAGGGATACCCCACGGCGGCGTCGGCAAGAAGGCGCGACACACCTGGGGCCGCCGTGCCGCCAGACTGGCGAATCGTCTCCTCGAAGGACGCCTCAACCTCATCGGTGCCGAGCTTGGTCAGCTCCACGCGCCGCGCCCTCTGGAGGAAGGTCAGCGTCTCCACGCCGACCGCCCCGTCAACTGCGGCGGGAAGCCCCGCAAACGCAAAGGCGACGTTTGCCCCACGGCGAATCAGCAGCTGGACCTCGTTTCCCAGCGCGCGAAGCTCGTCGATTTGCGCGTCCTGAATCTCGTCGAGCGTGACGAGCAGTCCGCCGCACTTTGCGACGGCGAGCATCGCCTCGCCGAGCTCCGTCGAGGGCCTGGCCAGCTCTGCCGAACCCAGGCTCACGCCTAGGATCGAGGGTGCAATCGTAAGGGACTCGACCTTTCTCCGCTCCTGCAGCGCATGCAGGATCCGCTCACAGAACTCGGGGTTTGAGGCCACGTCAACCACGGTCATGCCCCTCGAGCGGGCGATGTCTCCCAGCGCATTGAGGAGAACCGTCTTGCCGACGCCGCGGACACCGGAGATGCGCATCAGACGATCGGGCGCGCCAGGACCGTTCTCGAGCGCCTCCGAGAAGTCATCGAGGATCATGTCTCGGCCGATGAGCTCGGGAGGATTCATGCCGGCCGTTGGCTTAAACGGGTTGATCCTTCGCATCCCCTGCCTCCTCTCCACGTCCCGCTGGTTCAGGGCGAAGGTTGTCAAGTTTAACAAAGGTTGTCAAGTTTAACAAAGGTTGTCAAGTTTAACAGGAGGCCGGGGACGCGCTGCACGCGGATTCACGGGCAGGGGTTCTTCTCGGCTTCTGGCGCAAAACGGGCCGCACGTGAATTCACGTGCGACCCGTATCGCCGCCACAAGCCGAGAAACCCGTGCGCTCGCTACCGCTTGATCGCGCGCGCGCCGATGTCGCTGCGGTACGTCTTACCCTCGAAGTCGATGAGCTCGCAGGCGGCGTAGGCGCGCTCGCGGGCCTCCTCGAACGTGGGCGCCACGGCCGTGACGTCGAGCACGCGACCGCCGGCCGTGACGAGCGTGCCGTCCGCCGTGAGCGCGGTGCCGGCGTGGTAGACGGTCACGCCGTCGAGCGCCTCGGCGCGGTCGATGCCGGTGATGACCTTGCCCTTCTCGTACGCGCCGGGGTAGCCCGCCGAGGTCAGCACCACCGAGACCGCCCAGTCGTCGTCCCAGGAGACCATGTCCTCGCGCAGGGTCCTCGCGTCGCATGCGAGAAAGAGCTCCACGAGGTCGCCCTTCATGCGCGGCAGCACGACCTGGGTCTCCGGGTCGCCGAAGCGCGCGTTGAACTCCAGGACCTTGGGGCCCTCGGAGGTGAGCATGAAGCCGCCGTAGAGGCAGCCGGAGTAGGTGATGCCCTCCTCGGCGAGCTCGGCGACCACCTTGCGCTCGATCTCCACCATCGCGGCGAGCTGCTCGGGCGTGACCAGGTGCTCGGGCACCGGCGAGTAGACGCCCATGCCGCCCGTGTTGGGGCCCTTGTCGCCGTCGAGCGCGCGCTTGTGGTCCTGCGCGGTGGCGAGCGGCACCACGGTCGTGCCGTCGGTGAGCGCGAGCAGCGAGCACTCCGGGCCGTCGAGGGTCTCCTCCACCACGACGGTAGCGCCGGCCTCGCCGAACGCGCCCGAGAAGCACTCGTGGACGCCTGCCAGCGCCTCCTCGGTGGTCTTGGCCACGATCACGCCCTTGCCGGCGGCCAGGCCGTCGGCCTTGATCACGATCGGCGCGCCCTCGCGGCGCACGTAGTCCGCGCAGGTCTCCTCGTCGGTGAAGCTGCGGTAGGCGGCCGTGGGCACGCCGGCGCGGCTCATGACCTGCTTGGCGAACTTCTTGGAGCCCTCCATCTGGGCCGCGTCGCCGTTGGGGCCAAAGCACGCGATGCCCGCCGAGCGCACGGCGTCGGCCACGCCGGCCACGAGCGGCGCCTCCGGGCCGATGACCACGAGGCCGATCTGGTGGGCTCGGGCCCACTCGGCCACGGCGACCGGGTCCTCCGCGTCCAGGCCCTCGACCTTCTGCGCCATGACGTCCATGCCGCCGTTGCCCGGCGCCACGTAGAGCTGTCCGGCGTGCGGGGACTCCGCCAGCTTGGCGAGAAGCGCGTGCTCACGTCCGCCGGAGCCCAGGAGCAGGATGTCGACCTTCTTGTTCATGAAAACCTCCTTGTTCGGGCCCTGCGGGGCCGTCTTTGCGTCGTGGCGCGTGAGGCTTGGGCTCACGCGCGGAGCTCAGCGTCAGGGGATCCTGCGATTTTGTTCGTTTTGTTCGTCGATGCCCGTCGGGGCGGCGTCCCGCGAGCCCAAGCCTGCCAGCGCGGCCTCGTCGCGGCAGTAGACGGACTCGGGCGCCATGGCCACGGCCACCGATCCCTGGCCAAACGTTTCCTCGGTGAGCGCGCTCGTGTGCACCGTGCCCAAACAGCGCGTCACGGCGCCGGACTCGGCCAGGGCGCGCTCCACGGCGCGCAGGGCGCGGACGTTCTTGGAGGCGGTGAGGGCGTGGACGAGCGAGCCCTCGTTCTCGGACACGGCGGCGACGGCGCGGGCCAGCCGCCGCGCGAGGACCTCGACGTCGTTGTTGCGCGCGAGCTGCGTGACGTTGCCCTGCGAGAGCAGGTAGAGGCCGCGCTCGCCGGTCATGCGCACCCGCAGGGTCGCGGCGGCACGGCCGATCAGCCCGCCGCGCGTCCGGTGAGAGCGGCGCGAGGCGGCGAGCCGGGAGGACGGAGCGGGCACCACGAGCAGGCGCACGTGGGAGGCGAGCGCCTCCAGCCCGGCGACTGCGTCCTCAAAGGCAACGCCCAGGTGACGATAGCGCGCGGCCCGGTCGATCAGCATGCCGGTCGCGGCCGACGCGGCCCCGGAGTCGACCACGCGCACGTCGACGACGTCCTCGCAGCTCGCGGCCGCCGCACGGGCGTCCAGCACGACCGGCGAGAAGGACGCGGACGAGTGGATCGACACCACGTGCGCGAACCCATCCTCGGCGAGCGCGCGATACGCGCCCTCCAGCGCGGCCGCCGCGCCAGGACCGTCTGGCCGCACGAGCCGGACGCGCGCCTTGCCCAGGAACCCCTCGGACAGGTCGCACGTGTCGTCGCAGACGATCGCGAAGTCCTTCTCGGCCACGCGGGCCTCCCGCCTAGTGCCAGTAGCGGTCGATGGTCTGCTCGCGGTCCGGGCCGACGGTGATGATGGAGACGCGCACTCCCGCCAGCTGCTCGAGGAAGTCGATGTAGTCCTTGGCCTCGCGCGGGAGCTGGTAGAAGTTGCGAATGCCGGAGATGTCGCACTTCCAGCCGGGCAGGGTCTCGTAGACCGGCTTGGCGTGGTAGAAGACGCTCTGGTGCTCGGGCACGGTGCGGTACTCCACGCCGTCGCACTCGTAGGCCACGCAGACCTTGATCTCGTCCAGGCAGCCGAGGACGTCGAGCTTGGTGATGGCCAGGTCGGTGAGGCCGTTCACGCGCGCGGCGTAGTTCACCACGACGGCGTCGTACCAGCCGCAGCGGCGCTTGCGCCCGGTGGTCACACCGTACTCGTGGCCGACCTCGCCGAGCTTGTCGCCCACCTCGTCGAAGAGCTCCGTGGGGAACGGGCCCGAGCCCACGCGCGTGAGGTAGGCCTTGGCCACGCCGAGCACGCGGTCGATGTTGGTGGGGCCCACGCCGGAGCCGGTGACGGCGCCGCCGGCGGTGCAGTTGGAGCTGGTCACGAACGGGTAGGTGCCGTGGTCGATGTCCAGCATCGTGGCCTGCGCGCCCTCAAAGAGGATGTTCTTGCCGCTCTCGAGCTGCTCGTTCAGGAAGAGGCTGCTCTCCACGATGTAGGGGCGGATGCGCTCGGCGTAGGGCAGGTAGGTCTCGCAGATCTGCTCGACGGTGTAGGTGGGCAGCTCGTAGACCTTCTCGAGGATGGGGTTGGTATAGGCGAGCGCGCTCTCCAGCTTCTGGCGGAAGATCTTCTCGTCCAGCATGTCCTGGATGCGCAGGCCGGTGCGGTTCATCTTGTCCATGTAGCAGGGGCCGACGCCGCGCTTGGTGGTGCCGATGAGGTTCTTGCCGAGCTTCTTCTCGTGCGCGCCGTCGAGGTCCTTGTGGTAGGGCATGACGATGTGCGCGTTGCCGGAAATCTTGAGGCGGTCGGCGGAGATGCCCTGCTCGGCGAGCATGTCAATCTCCTGGAGCAGGATCTCCGGGTCCACGATGCAGCCGTTGCCGATCACGGGGTAGGTGCCCTCGTACATGACGCCGGAGGGGACCTGGTGCAGCGCCAGCTTCTTGCCGTTGGCGATGACGGTGTGGCCGGCGTTGGCGCCGCCGGCGTAGCGGCAGACCACGTCAAAATCGCCGGAGATGAGGTCTGTGACCTTGCCCTTGCCCTCGTCGCCCCACTGAGTTCCCACGAGCACCGATGCCGACATGTGCGCCCTTTCGTCGCGATTCACATTCGGGCTCATTATACGGCAACGTGCGGTTTTGCCGCAGCCGGCGGGCGTTCGCAAGAATCTTGGGCGGCGCTTTCATCGAGTCTGTAGTTTGGCAGGCTCCCCACGAATACAGACTCGACGAGCAACGCTCTGACCTGCGAATCTCCTGCCGATCGTCGAGTCTGTACTCGGGGCCTCCGCCAAAAACTACAGACTCGACACAATCGAGGCCCAATCTCTAGTCGTGGAAGCTGTCGACCTCGACGAACTTGGTGGAGCCCGGCAGGAACGTGAGCGGGATGTCCGCGAGCGCGCCCGAGCGGTTCTTGGCGATGATGAAGGTGGTCTCGTTCATGGCCGGGCGGTCCTCGCGCGCGGCCTCGTCCTCGTTCATCGAGCGGTCGAGCAGCGCGACGATGTCCGCGTCCTGCTCGATCGAGCCGGACTCGCGCAGGTCGGAGAGCTGCGGCCGCTTGCCGGTGCGGTTCTCCACGGTACGGTTGAGCTGCGAGAGCGCCACGACGGGCACGCCGAGGTCCTTGGCCATGATCTTGATGCCGCGGCTCATCTCGGAGACCTCCGTCGCGCGGCTGTCCGCCCGGCGCTGGCCGGCCGGCGGGGAGATGAGCTGCAGGTAGTCCACGATCACGAGGCCGAGCTCCTTGCCGCGCAGGATGCGGCGCGCCTTGGCGCGGATCTCCGTCACGGTGGTGCCGGGCGTGTCGTCGATCACGATGTCCAGCTGGGAGAGGTCGTTGGTGGCCTGCAGGATCTGCGGCCACTGCTCGTTTCTGATGTTCGCCGAGCGGATCTCCTGCAGGCCCACGCGCGCATTGGCCGCGAGCAGGCGCTGCGCGATCTCCACCTTGGACATCTCGAGCGAGAAGAACGCCACGGAGGCCCCGGCAAAGGCCGCGTTGGTCATGAGGTTGAGCGCGAACGACGTCTTGCCCACGCCCGGGCGCGCGCCGATGACGACCATCTGTCCCGGCCGCAGGCCGAGCAGGCACTCGTCGATCTTGGGGAACCCGGTGGAGACGCCGAGCACGCGGTCCTTGTTGGCCGCGTTGGCGCCGAGCTCCTCGTAGAGGTCGCTCATGATCTCCTCGAGCGACTGTTCGCTCGAGCGAACGTCGCGGTTGGTGACGTCGAGCAGCATCCGCTCGGCGCGGTCCACGACCTCCTTGGTGTCCTCCGGCGCGTCAAAGGCGAGCGCGGTGATCTGCGCGGAGGCGTTGATCATGCGTCGCAGCGTGGTGTCGCGGTGGAGCATCTCCACGTGGCGCCGCCAGCCCACGAGCGCGAGCGAGTTGTTACCCAGGCCCAGCAGGAAGCTGCGGCCGCCCACGCGCTCGAGCTCGCCGGTTGACTTGAGGTAGTCGGCGAGGGAGATGGTGTCCACGGGGAGGTTCTTGTCGAACATCTCCCTCATGGCGGTGAAGACCGTGCGGTGCGAGGGCAGGTAGAAGTCGTCCGGCTCGAGGGCGATCAGGCACTCCTGCAGCGCGTCGGCCGAGACCATCATGGCGGAGAGGACCGAGGCCTCGGCCTCCACGTCCTGGGGCATGGCCGCGCCGCTCTCCACCGTCATGCGCGTGGGGTTGACGTCGTAGTCGCTCAAGTCCTCTCCTCCTGCTCTCTCGCGTCTGACCATTCTAGCGCGCCGGGCGAGAAGGACGCGACATGGGCGGGACGCGTCTTCTCGGCGGTTGTCAAGGGGTCATTTTGGCGGCGGGCGCTCTTCTACACTGAGCGTCGCAAATCCGTGTGGCCTGAACGGGGAGTTTGCTCTCTTTCAACGTTTTCAACAACTTTTTTTCTCGCCCTTTGGCCATGTTTTCGACTGGTTTTCAACATTTCCGCGCGCGGAGAAAACGTGGCGGAGGGAGCCGACGGGCGCAGCCGGGCGCTCCCCGCGAGCTACAAAACCGCAGGTAGACAGTGGTATGCTCTCAAAGGCCCACAGAAACGCCCCGGTCAGACGCGTGCTGACCGGGGCGTTTGCTTACCTCGCGCTGACCTGCGGTTATTGTAGAAACCCGCAGCTCAGAAACAGGTGCGTCGAAAAGTGCCCGAGCTACTCGGCGGACTCCTCGACGACCTCCTCGACCTCGGGCTCGGCGGCAGCCTCGTCCTCGGCCTCGGCGGTCTCCTCCTCGGTCACGCCCACGAGGACGTTGACCGTGGCCGTGATCTCACGGTAGAGGTTGACCTCGACGGCGTGCTTGCCGGAGGTCTTGATGTTGTTGCCGCGGCCGACGCGCTTGCGGTCGACCTCCAGGCCGAGCTGGGCCTGGATGGCATCGGCGATCTGCGCGGGGGTGACGGAGCCGAAGAGCTGGCCCTCCTCGCCGATCTTGGCGTCGACGGTCACCGACTTGCCGTCGAGGGCCGCCTTGGTGGCCTCGGCAGCGGCGATGCGCTCGGCCTCGCGCTTCTCGATGTTGTGACGACGCTCCTCGAGCTGCTTGATGTTGCCCGGGGTGGCGGGCTGGGCGATCTTGTTGGGGAACAGGTAGTTCTCCGCGAAGCCCTGGGCGACGTCAACGACGTCACCCTCGCCGCCCTTGCCCCGAAGCTCACTCAAGAGAATGACCTTCATGAGACACTCCTTCGTTCGGCCGGTCTCCCGGCCGCTAGTCCTTCGTCGTCGTGCCCGCGTCCGCAGCGGCCGAGCGCGCGCCTCGCGGGAGGCGGCGGAAGTTGGCCCAGACGTCCACGAGGCCGACGACGGTCAATACGACGAACTGTACTTCCAGATAGAGCGCGACGACGCCCACGAGCGTCGAGGCGACCGTCCCGAGGCCCTTGCCCCGCACGAGCCACGCGAGGACGGCGAGCCCCTGCGCCGTGAGGGCAAACCTCACGGCCATGGCCACGTTCGCCGAGACGGCGAGCGCGACCTGCGAGACCGTGCCGTCAACGGAGACCGCCAAGGCGATGCCGGCGACCGAGGCCACGAGGAGGGCGACCACCCACAGGGGCACGTCGAACTCCGCGAGGCGCAGCGGGCGCTCGACGGGGCTTCCCGCCCGCGAGGCCGCGACGGCCGTGCCGACGAGCGTCGAGACGCACGAGGCGAGCGCCGCCAGGACGTACGCGACGGGCCAGAGCAGGCCGACGGCGGCGAAGACCAGGTCGACCTGGTCGGCCGCGCCGACGAGCATGCCGGCGAGCTGCTGCCGGTAGGCGTCGAGCAGGGCCCGGACGCCGTCGGACAGCGTGAAGCCGCTGGCCAGGGCGACGAGCTCGTCCGAGGCGAGAAGGGCGGCCGCAGCCAGGCCGACCGTGGCGCAGAGCGCGCCGGAGGTCAGGCGGCGGGAGGCCGTCATCTCGCAGACCGCCAGGGCGACGAGGCTGGCGACGACGGCCGAGGCGGCAGTCGAGACGCCGGTCGCGAGGCCCAGGGCGACCGCGGGGACGAGCGTGGCGGCGAGGCAGCCGAGACGGGCGCGACGACCGCCCTCGGGGGCGACGAGCAGGTACCCGTACGCCACGAGGGCGGGCCCGACGAAGGAGAGCGTCGAGCTCGCCACCGCGCCGCCGAGCGCGCAGAAGAAGAGCCCGGCGGGAAGCGAGAGCGCGGAGCGCCGCTCGTCCCCTCCCTGGCCGCGAGGCACGATGCCCCGCTCCTCGCGCGCTGCCCCCGCGACGCCGTGGGGCGCCGGGGGTCGGCGGTTGTCCGTCCAGCCGGCCATGGCCTGCGCTCTGATCAGAGCCGCGGGCTAGCCGCGGTTGCGCCCGCCGCGGCTGGAGACCACGGGGACGGTGTAGGGGAGAAGCGCCATCTCACGGGCGCGCTTGATGGCAAGCGCGATGTCGTGCTGGTGCTGCGTGCAGGCGCCAGTGACGCGGCGCGGCTTGATCTTGCCGCGGTCGGTCATGTACTTGCGGAGGAGCTGCACATCCTTGTAGTCGATGTACTCGGTCTCCTCCTTGCAGAACTGGCAGTACTTGCGACGCGGCTGGCGCTGAAAATCCTGCTTCTGCTGAGCCATGTCTTCTTGCCTTTCTGTTGGCGGCCCGGGGCCGCCGGATGGTTAGAACGGGATGTCCTCGTCGTAGACGTCGGTCGACGGCGGGGTCTGGACGGGCGCGCCGTAGGAGGGCTGCGGCGCTGCGGGCGCGGGGGCGGAGTACGCGGGGGCCTGCTGATAGGCGCCCGCCTGCTGGCCCTGCTGGAACGCGGGGGCACCGCCGCCCTGCTGGCCGCCACGCGAGGAGAGGAACTCCACCTCGTCGACGACGACCTCGAGCTTGCTGCGCTTCTGCCCGTCCTTCGTCTCCCAGGAGCTGTAGCGAAGCTTGCCCTCGACGGCAACCTTCGAGCCCTTGGAGAGGAAGCGGGAGAGCGGTTCGGCGCGGGCGCCAAAGACGACGCAGTCGATGAAGTTGGGAACGTCCTCCCACTCGCCCGACTGCGGGTTGCGACGACGGTCGTTCACGGCCACGCCGAACGCGAGGATCTGCGTGCCGCTGCCCGTCATGCGCAGCTCCGGGTCCCTCGTGAGGTTGCCCGAGATGTTCACCCTGTTGATGCTCATGGTCTCACTCCCTCTCGTGCGGGCCTCGCGGCCCGCTCTTCCATGCCTACTCCTTGTCGGCGCGGCGCACGATCATGTGACGCTTGACGGCGTCGTTGATGCGCAGAACTCGATCGAGCTCGGCGATCACCGTGGGATCTGCGTGGAAGTTGATGAGGGTGTAGTCGCCCTCCGTGAGATCGTCGACCTCAAAGGCGAGCTTGCGCTTGCCCCAGTCCTCGACGCTGTCGACCGTACCGGTCTCGCCGAGCGCGACCTCGATGCGCTTCATGACGGCGGCGCGAGTCTCCTCGTTGCACGTGGGGTCGACAAAATACAGCAGTTCATAGGCCTTCATGTGTTTCACCTCCTCTGGGCTCATGGCCCCGGGTCGTGAAGGTCGCCCGGAGCAGGAAAGGTTCGGCGAAGCATCATAGCATATCTTTCCGAGCTGCTGAAACCTTCCACACATCGCCTTGGAGGGGATGCTAGCGGGCGGACCTGACACCAATCCTCCCGATGTCGTCCGGCCAGCCGTCAGCTGGCTTGCACGCCCGAGGTCAGAGGCACCGTTTCCGCGCGCCACGGTCCGCGCGGGACCGCGCGGGGCCACAGCATCTCCACGAACGGGCCGCTAGGGCAGGTTCTTCTCGGCATCCTGCGCGCCAGGAAGGCCGGCGGGCGAGAAGGACGTGGGGCCCGCCGGCGGCGTCTGCTGCGGCGCCGACGTCGGCGCCTGCGGCTGCTGCCGGGGCGCCGCGTACGGGCCTCCCGCGCCGTACGCCGGCCCCGCAGGCGGCACGGAGCCCGGCAGCGGATCCTCCTCGCGGCCCCAGGCGGGGACGTTGAACTGGCGCATCCACAGCCCGACGGCGGTGTAGCCGAGCAGCATCATGACCACGGAGATGATGTCGACCACCACGGCCATCACGACGAGCGCGGGCCCGATGACCGAGAAGAGCGAGCCCAGAATCTCAAAGAAGAGGGACATCTTCATGGAGTCCGACATGATTGCGTCGAACTCGGTGACGTAGTCGGCGTAGTAGAGGATCTTCGGGAACAGCGCGGCGAGGGTGGTCAGGCTGATGGCGAAGGACGCCACGGCGCTGACGGCGGCGCCCACGACCTGCATGCCAAAGATCCTCATGAGGCCGTCAACGTCGCTTCTCACCATCTGCCAGATGACCGAGACGCGCAGCCCCGCGCCGATCCGCTGGTAGATCGTGGCGCGCAGGGCGGCGACCATGACCATGAGGTTGAGCAGGATCGAGAAGATCATCCACGCGAACGCCAGCACCGGGCCAAGGAGCGGCACCGCCGCGAGCAGCGCGGAGATCAGCCCGCACGCGAGCGACCAGACCAGCACGACCACGAAGACGCGCCAGCCGCTCACGATGCAGGCGCCGACCTGCACGTTCTTCTGCTTGGGGGACGAGGTGACGCCCCAGGCGGTGAGGCGCGCCCACTCGACGGCGTAGCCGATGGCGCCGATCACGCCGATCACGCCCACGACGGGGACCAGCGTCGCCGCAACCATCACGAGGACCGGCTTGATCCAGCCCCGGTCACGGGTGAGCAGGGCCCACGAGCGCGCGAAGTACCTGGTGGGACGAAAGCCCTCGAGCTCGGCGTCATTCATCGTGGATCCTCCCTCGGCTTGCCGTGCCTTCCCGTAGCGTACCCCATCGGCGCGCGGGCGTGGCGGGCCCATGTAACAAAAAACCGGCCCTCGGGGGACCGGTCCGTACGAGCTCTGGCGGAGGAGGAGGGATTCGAACCCTCGTACCCCCGAAGGGGTAAACGGTTTTCGAGACCGCCGCATTCAACCACTCTGCCACCCCTCCGAAGGGTGACGCGGCGCCCGAAGGCGCCGCGAGCAAGTTCTGGCGGAGAGTCAGGGATTTGAACCCTGGAGACGCTTTAGGCGCCTACACGATTTCCAATCGTGCTCCTTCGGCCACTCGGACAACTCTCCATGAAATGGTGCAGCGGTCAGTATAGCGTATGTCGCACGCGCGGTCGAGGGAAATTTCTCACCCGCGACGTGGAAAGGGGACCGTCCCTTTTCCACGTTACAATGGACGCCGGAAACGACGAGAGGCCCGAGGAGGGCGCGTGCTGGAGATCTTCACCACCTACAGCCCCGAGCTGGCTGCGGTCTCGCTGCCCACCTGGGTCGATTTGGCCTCGGTCATCGTGGGCTCGGCCGGCGGGGTCGTCGTCGCACGGTCCCGTCACCTCGACGCGGTGGGCTTCGTGGGACTGGCGCTGCTCTGCGGGCTCGGCGGCGGCCTCATCCGCGACGTCATGATGCAGGTGGGCAGCGTCTACATGCTGGAGTCGCCGTTCGCGATCCCGGCGAGCGTGGCCACGGGGCTCGTCGCCTTCTTCTTCCCGAGGCCCATCGACCGCGCCGGCAGCCTGCTCGAGTGGCTCGACATCGTGGCCGTGGCGCTGTTCGCGCTCGTGGGCACCGACAAGGCCGTGGTGCACCACCTCCTGCCGGCCTCGTGCCTGCTCATGGGCATCATGACCGGCGTCGGCGGCGGCATGCTGCGAGACGTCTTTCTCGGCGAGGTGCCCCGGATCTTCCAGCGCTCCAACCTCTACGCGGTGTGCGCGCTCGCGGGCAGCGCCGCCTACTACGTGTCCGTGATGTTCCTCTCGCTCAACAAGCTCTGGGCGAGCGCGCTGTGCGTCGCCGTGACCATGGGACTCCGTCGCTGGTCGCTGCGCTTTGACGTGCGGACGCCTGCCGACGTTGACCTGGGCCCCAAGGTGAGCGCGCCGGTGCGCCGGGCCGTGCGCCTCGTGCGCGTCACGCGGCGCCGCTCGAAGCGCCGGTAGTGGAAAAGGGGACGGGCCCGGAGCGCTGCACGACACGCCCCAGACCCGTCCCAAATTCTCTGAGCGAGAAAACCCGTCCCCTTTTATTTCTTGACCTTGCCGGTGCGGACGGCCCACTTGCGGCGCTCGGTCTCGTTGAGGATGCGCTTGCGCATGCGGACGCTCTGCGGCGTGACCTCCACGAGCTCGTCGTCCATGATGTACTCGAGGGCCTCCTCCAGCGTGAAGGTGCGCGGCGGCGTGAGCTGCACGGCGATGTCGGCGGTGGAGGAGCGCTGGTTGCCCAGGCTCTTGGTGCGGGCAATGTTGACGACCATGTCACCGGGCTTGGAGCGCTCACCGACGAGCATGCCCTCGTAGCACTCATCGCCGGGGCCCACGAAGAGCTGGCCGCGCTCCTGCAGCGTCCCGAGCGCGTAGGCCACGGCCTTCTCGGTGCTCATGGAGATCATCGCGCCGTTCTGGCGCACGCCGATCTCGCCGGCGTAGGGGCCGTACTCGAGGAACGTGTGGTAGAAGACGGCCTCGCCGTGGGTGACGTTGAGGATCCGGTTCTTGAGGCCCATGATGCCGCGCGTGGGGATCTTGAACTCCAGGTGGGTCTGCGTGGTGCCGGCGTCCATGCTGGTCATGGTGCCGCCCGCGTTGCCAAAGACCTCGATGACCTTGCCGGAGTACTCGCCGGGGCACTCCACCACGGCCTGCTCCACGGGCTCGGTCATGGCGCCGTTGGCGTCCTTCTTGAAGAGCACGCGCGGGCGGCCCACCTGGAACTCAAAGCCCTCGCGGCGCATGGTCTCCATGAGGACCGAGAGGTGCAGGATGCCGCGGCCGGCCACCTCGACGCCCGTCTTGTCCGGCAGCTCCTCGATGCGCATGGTCACGTTGTTCTCGCGCTCCTGCATGAGGCGCTCCTTGAGCTGGCGGCCGCCCACGATGTCGCCCTCGCGGCCCACGAGCGGGGAGGTCGACGGCTCAAAGACCACGGAGAGGGTCGGCGGGTCGATTTCGATGGGCTCCAGCTCCACGGGGTTCTCGGGGTCGGTGTAGACGTCGCCGATGTCGGTGGAGTCGATGCCCACGACGGCCGCGATGTCGCCGGCCTGCGCCTCGGTGCACTCCTTGCGGCCCAGGTAGTCAAAGGTGAAGAGCTGCTTGACCTGGCCCATGGCGCGGGAGCCGTCGTTTTTCACCACGAGGATCTTGTCGCCGTCGTGGATGGTGCCGGAGTAGATGCGGCCGATGCCGATGCGGCCCACGTACTCGGAGTGGTCGATCGTCACGCACTGCATGGCGAGCGGGCCGTCCACGTCCACGTCCGGGGCGGGCAGGTCGTTCACGATCATGTCGAGCATCGGGAACATGTCCTGGTTGCCGTCATTGGGGTCCAGGCGGGCGAAGCCGTTCACGGCGGAGGCGTAGATCACGTGCTCCATCGCAAACTCGAGCTGATCGTCCGTGGCGCCGAGGTCGGCCATGAGGTCGAGCGAGTCGTTGACCACGGCCTCCGGACGCGCGCCCTCGCGGTCGATCTTGTTGACCACGATCATGATGGCCAGGCCCGCGTCGATCGCGTGGCGCAGGACGAAGCGCGTCTGGGGCATGGGGCCCTCGGCGGCGTCCACGAGCAGCAGCGCGCCGTCGGCCATGCGCAGCACGCGCTCCACCTCGCCGCCGAAGTCGGCGTGGCCCGGCGTGTCGATGACGTTGATCTTCACGCCCTGGTATTCGATCGAGATGTTCTTGGCCAGGATCGTGATGCCGCGCTCGCGCTCCTGGTCGTTGGAGTCCAGCACGCGGTCCTGGACCTGCTGGTTCTCGCGGAAGGCGTCGGTCGCCTTGAGCATCTGGTCAACGAGCGTGGTCTTGCCGTGGTCGACGTGCGCGATGATCGCGATGTTCCTGATGTTCTCCTGGCGCATGGGTCCCTCTCGGTTCTGCTGAGCCGGCTCTTCTCGGCCGGCGGTCCGTATTTCTCGCCATACGGTACTTTACAGCAGCGGGGGCACCTCGCCGGCCGGCGCGGGGTCGGTCCACGTGAAACCATCACCGGCGCCCTTGCCGTCCACGAGCGAGTAGGCGGAGTAGCTGCGGTAGCCGCGCTCGCCGAACTCCAGCAGCAGGGCGTCCAGGAAGCCGGCGCCGTCCGTCTCGACGGCTCCCTCGTAGACGATCGCGTAGCGGCGCGCGTGCGGGACCTGGCCCACGCGCGCGTGGGCGGCCTCGAGGCAGGCCTCCGGGCCGTCGTCCTCGAACTCGTAGCTCTGGACCGCGCCGTCGGACGTCTGCACGGCGAGAAGGACGCAGAACGGGTCGCCGGCGGCGAGCAGGTCCAGTGCGTCGCCCATGAGCGTGCTCGCCAGCTCGTCGGTCTCGGGCGAGACGCCCTCGAGCAGCTCGTTCTTCTCGGCCATGCGTCCTCCTCGCTCGGGTTGCTGCTGCGATGATACCGCAGCCGGCGGCGGGCGGCGGCACGTCCGGGAATTCGGGACCTTGTCGCAGGGTGTTCTAGAAAAATGGGCCCTTGTCGCAGGGCGATCCGGAAATGCCGCCCCTTGTCAGCGCAGGCTCCGGGAAAGCGGGACCTTGCACCAAATTCTTCCGAATAATCGCGGGCTTGTCCCAGCCGAGGCCCTTCTCGGCGGACAAGGGCGCCAAATCCGAGAAGGACCTCGGACAAGGGACCGATTTCCTGGAACGCCTCGGAACAAGGGCGGCGACTTTTGGAACCGCGTCAAAACAAAACCGGGGCCCTCAGGCCCCGGCGGCGGTACGGGTGGAGACGATGGGGATCGAACCCACGACCTCAGGCTTGCAAAGCCCGCGCTCTCCCAACTGAGCTACGTCCCCGGAAAAGAATAATCGCCCCAGCGGCGACTCGGCTAACGCTGGGGCGACTATTGTCAGGAAGTGGTGGGCCTGACAAGGTTCGAACTTGTGACCTCCCGGTTATCAGCCGGACGCTCTGACCAACTGAGCTACAGGCCCAACGCAAGGAGATATATTACACAGGTGCCCCGCTCCGGTCAACGACTTTTTTGCAATTTCTCGACGGGGGCGCGACGCTGGTTGCGAAACGCCGACGATTGGGTAGGATATCCGAGCGTATACAGGGAGGGAGTCGCGTGTCGCTGCGGAGAATGGACATCGAGAGCGTGATCGTGGGCGAGGGGGCCGTCGCGTCGCTCGTCGTGCTGCGCACGGGCGAGGGAGCCGAGGACGGCGCCGTCCGCCAGCTGCCCATCCGCATCGGGACGTTCGAGGCGACCGCCATCACCATGGGCACCCTGAGCCGACCGGGAGCGCGGCCCATGACGCACGACCTGCTCGCCTCCGCGATCTCCGCGCTCGGCGCGACCTGCGTGGAGGTCCGGGTGGTGTCCGTGCGGGGCACCACGTTCTTTGCCCAGGTCGTGCTCGACCGCGCCGACGGCGAGCGCGTCTTCCTGGACGCCCGCCCCTCCGACGCGCTGGCGCTGGCCGTGCGCGAGGGCGTACCCGTCTACGCCGACGACGCGGTGCTCGACGCCGCCGCCATGCCCGACTTCCGCCAGGTCGAGAAGGACGAGGTGGCCCACGAGCTGGAGGCGTTCCACGCCTTCGTGGAGAATCTCTCGCCCGAGGACTTCAACGTCGCGCCCGGCGATCAGGACGCCGAATAGTTGCCTAAAAGGGGTCTGACCCCTTTTAGGCAAGTTAGGCGAAACGGGCGCCCGCAGGATGATCTGCGGGCGCCCGTCGCCGTTACTCCTCGTCGTCGAGCAGCGTGTCGTCCATCTGCTCGTCGCCGCCGATGTCGATGCTGTCCGGCTCGTCCGGGCCGCTCGCGCCCGCAGCGTCGATGTCGAGCGTCGTCTGGTTCTCGTCGCGCTTGGGGGCCTTCTTCTTGCGGGCCACCATGCGGGCCACGGCGCTCACGCGGTCGCCGGCCACCATGTTCATGACCTTGACGCCCTGCGTGGAGCGGCCGAGGCGGCTCACGTCGCCCGACTTCACGCGGATGACCACGCCCTCCTCGGACACAATCATGAGCTCGTGCTGCGGACCCACCACGCGGCACGCCACGAGGCTGCCCTTCTTGGCCGTCATCGCGATCGTGTAGACGCCCTGGCCGCCGCGCTTGTGCTCGGGGTACTCGGAGACGGGCGTGCGCTTGCCGTAGCCGTTCTCAGTGATGACGAACAGGTCGCCGTTGCCGTTGGTAATCTCCATGCCGAGCATGCGCGCGTCACCCTTGAGCGTGATGCCGCGCACGCCGGAGGTGTTGCGGCCCATCGAGCGGACCTCGGACTCGTCGAAGAGGATCGCCTTGCCGTCCGTGGAGACGAGGATGACCTTGTCGGACGGGCGGACGCGGCGGACGTTGACCAGCTCGTCGCCCTCGCGCAGGTTGATGGCGATGATGCCGTCGCGACGGCTCTTGTCGTACTCGCTCATGGCCGTCTTCTTGACCATGCCGTCGCGGGTGGCGAACATCAGGTACTCGTCGGCGGGGAACTCGCGGCAGGTGATCACGGCCGCCGGGTGCTCGCCCTCGGCGAGGGAGAGCACGTTCACGATGGCCGAGCCGCGCGCGTGGCGGCTGCCGATCGGCAGCTCGTGGACCTTGAGGCGGTAGACCTTGCCAAAGTTGGTGAAGAAGAGCACGTAGTCGTGGGTGCTCGCGACGAAGAGGTCCTCCACGAAGTCGTTGTCCTTGAGGGAGAGCCCCTGGACGCCCTTGCCGCCGCGCTTCTGGGAGCGGTAGGTGGCCACCGGGATGCGCTTAATGTAGCCGGTGTGGGTGATCGTGACGACCATGTCCTCGTCGGCGATAAGGTCCTCCACGTCGAGGCTCTTCACGGCGCCGCCGATCTCCGTGCGGCGCTTGTCGCCGAACTTGGCGGCGATCTCACGCATCTCGTCCTTAATCACGCCGAGGATCTTGTCCTCGTGGGCGAGAAGGTCCTCGTAGTAGGCGATCGCGCGGCGCAGGCCCGCGAGCTCCTCCTCGATCTTGTCGCGCTCGAGGCCGGTGAGGCGGCGCAGGCGCATCTCGAGGATGGCCTGGGTCTGCTCGGGCGTGAAGCCAAAGCGCTCGATCAGGCGCTGGGAGGCCTCGGTGTCGGTCTGGGAGGAGCGGATGATGGAGATGACCTCGTCGATGTGGTCGAGGGCCATGAGGTAGCCCTCGAGGATGTGGGCGCGCGCCTGGGCCTTCTTGAGGTCGTGGCGCGTGCGACGAGTCACCACGTCAACCTGGTGGTCCACGTAGTGGCGCAGGATCTCAGGCAGCGAGAGGCACTTGGGCACGCCGTCCACGAGCGCCAGGTTGTTCACGCCGAAGGTGGTCTGCAGCGAGGTGAACTTGTAGAGGTTGTTGAGGACGACCTCCGGCACCATGCCCTTCTTGAGCTCGATGACCAGGCGGATGCCCTTCTGCGTGGACTCGTCGCGCATGTCGGAGATGCCCTCGATGCGCTTCTCGTTGACCAGCTGGGCGATCTTCTCCTGCAGGGTGCCCTTGCTCACCTGGTAGGGAATCTCGGTGAAGACGAGGCGGCTGCGGCCGGTCTTGGTGGACTCCACGTGCGCCTTGGCGCGGATGGTAATCGAGCCGCGACCGGTCTCGTAGGCCTGGCGGATGCCGTCGGTGCCCATGATCACGGCGCCCGTGGGGAAGTCGGGGCCGGGCATGACCTGCATGAGCTCGTCGACCGTGATGTCCGGGTTGTCGATGAAGGCGCAGGTGGCCTCCACGGTCTCGGCGAGGTTGTGCGGCGGGATGTTGGTCGCCATGCCCACGGCGATGCCCGACGAGCCGTTGACCAGCAGGTTGGGGAAGCGCGCGGGCAGCACCACGGGCTCGGCGAGGGACTCGTCGTAGTTGGGCTGCCAGTCCACGGTGTCCTTCTGGAGGTCGCGCAGCAGCTCCATGGCCGGCTTGGCCAGGCGGCTCTCGGTGTAGCGCATGGCGGCGGCGCCGTCGCCGTCGATGTTGCCGAAGTTGCCGTGCCCGTCGATCAGCGGCGTGCGCATGGAAAACCACTGGGCAAGACGAACCATCGTGTCGTAGACGGCGGAGTCACCGTGCGGGTGGTACTTGCCGATGACCTCGCCGACCGTCCAGGCGCTCTTCTTGTGCGGGCGGTTGGGGAAGATGCCGGACTCGTTCATCGCGTAGAGGATGCGGCGGTGAACGGGCTTGAGGCCGTCGCGCACGTCCGGCAGGGCGCGGGCGGTGATGACGGACATGGAGTACTCGATGAAGGACTGCTTCATCTCGGAGCCGAACTCGCTGACCTGGAGCTGGCCGCCGTTGATGTCGGTCTCGCCGGCGTCCTCGCCGCGCGTGTTGGCGCCGAAGCTCTCCTCGAGCTCGCCGTCGTCGACGTCCTCGTCAGCCTCCTCGGCGTCGTCCTCGACGTAGACGTCGGCGCCCTCGTCGGACTCGGCGCGCGCGAGCAGGCGGCGCAGGTCCTCCGGCATCTCGGAGCTGGTGTTCTTATCGTCTGCCACGTGTGGCCTTTCTCTTATCGGTTGTTAAGCGTCCAGGAAGCGGGCGTCGTGCGCGTGCTTCTCGATGTAGTCGCGGCGGTACTCGACCTGGTTGCCCATGAGCTCGCGCACCGCGCGGTCCGCCATGGCGGCGTCCTCGATGGTCACGCGCTGCAGGATGCGCGTCTTGGGGTCCATCGTCGTGGAGGCCAGCTGCTTGGGGTCCATCTCGCCGAGGCCCTTGTAGCGCTGGACCGAGTAGCCCTTGCGACGGCGCCCCGAGCCCTTGATCGCGGCCTGCGACTTGACGTCGGCCTCGTCCTCCTCGTTGGGGTTGAGCCCCAGCTCGCGGATCGAGCGGTTGAGGATCTCGTCCTCGGGCGTCTTGCCGTCCGGGTAGACGTAGTGGATCTTGTTGCGGACCTTGATGCCAAAGATCGGCGGCGTGGCGATGTAGATGTAGCCCGCATCGATGAGCGGGCGCATGTACTTGTAGAAGAAGGTCATGAGCAGGATGCGGATGTGCGCGCCGTCGACGTCGGCGTCCGTCATGATGATGATCTTGTGGTAGCGCGCCTTGGAGAGGTCGAAGTCGCCGCCCTCGCCCGAGCCCGTGGTCACGCCGGTGCCGATGGCGGTGATGAGCGCCTGGATCGTGTCGGAGGAGAAGGCGCGGTGGTCGCCCACGCGCTCCACGTTCAGGATCTTGCCGCGCAGGGGCAGGATGGCCTGGATGTCACGCCGGCGGCCGTCCTTGGCCGAGCCGCCTGCGGAGTCGCCCTCCACGATGAAGAGCTCGGTCATCTCGGGGTCGCGCACGGAGCAGTCGGCGAGCTTGCCGGGCAGCGCCGCGCTCTCGAGCAGGCTCTTGCGGCGCGTGGCCTGGCGCGCCTTCTGCGCGGCGAGGCGGCCCTTGGCGGCCTGGGAGGCCTTCTTCAGGATCTCCTTGGCCTGGTTGGGGTGTTCCTCCAGGTACTCCGCGAGCCCCTGGGACACGATGCGGTTGGTGAGCGTGCGCATGTAGGAGCTGCCGAGCTTGGCCTTGGTCTGGCCCTCGAACTGCGGGTCGGGCAGCTTCACGGAGATGACCGCCGTGAGGCCCTCGCGGATGTCGTCGCCGGTGAGGTTGGCGTCCTTCTCCTTGATGATGTTCTGGCGGCGGCCGTAGTCGTTGATCACCTTGGTGAGGGCCGTGCGGAAGCCCTCGAGGTGCATGCCGCCCTCCTCGGTGAAGATGTCGTTGGCGAAGGAGAGGGTGTGCTCCGAGTAGCCGGTGTTCCACTGCATGGAGACCTCGACCTCGCCCATCTGGGTCTCGGGGGCGTCCGGGGCGGAGCGACCCTCGATGTAGATCGGGCGGGAGAGCCCGGGCAGGATGTCCTTCTCGGCGTTGAGGAACTTCACGAAGTCCACGATGCCGCCGGCGTAGCAGAACTCGTCCGTGCGCGGCACGAGCTCGCGCTCGTCCACGAGCGTGATTTTGAGATTCTTGTTGAGGAAGGCCGTCTCCTGCAGGTGGTCGTGCAGGGTATCGTAGCTGTAGGTGGTGGTCTCGAAGATCTCCTCGTCCGGCCAGAACGTGATCGAGGTGCCCGTGGCCTTGGAGGTGCCGACCTCCTTCATCTTCTGAACGGTCTTGCCGCGCTCGAAGACCATCTCGTAGACCTTGCCGTCGCGGCGCACCTGCGCCACGAGCTTTTTGGAGAGGGCGTTCACCACGGAGACGCCCACGCCGTGCAGGCCGCCGGAAACCTTGTAGGCGTTGTTGTCGAACTTGCCGCCGGCGTGCAGGATCGTGAGGACGACCTCGAGGGTCGGGATCTTCTTGACGGGGTGCTTCTCCACCGGGATGCCGCGGCCGTTGTCGTCCACGGTGATCGAGTTGTCCGGGTGGACCGTCACCTTGATCTTGGTGCAGAACCCGGCCATGGCCTCGTCCACGGAGTTGTCCACGATCTCCCACACCAGGTGGTGCAGGCCCGAGGCCGAGGTCGTGCCGATGTACATGCCCGGTCGCTTGCGGACCGCCTCGAGGCCCTCGAGGATCTTGATGGACTCCCCGCCGTAGTCGTTCTTCTTTGCCACGCGCACATCCTCCCTGTAAGGGCGTAGTTTCACTCAGCCGATGCCAAAAACTGCATGGACCGAACGATGATAGCGCTTGTGGGGCCCTGAGAGGCGCGCTGAGGGCAGTCTCAACAAATTAGCTATGTCGGCTGTTCTGGGCGCGATAGGAGGCGCTCATCGCCCGAGAAACGCTGTCTCGCAGCGCCTCGGGAAGCTCCGCGACGCGTGCGGCGATCTCGCGGCGCTGGGCGTCGGTGAGCTCGGGCGGCGCGGCGGCCGATGCCGTGGCCGGCGCCGGGTGGCTTGCCCCCTTCCGTGAAGAGGAACCCGTCCCCCTCCTGCCGCGACGGAAGGTGACGCGCGAGAAGCGCAGGCCGGCCGTCTCCAGGCGGGCGAGGTAGATCTCCCGGTTGGCCGAGAAGTCCGTGAGGAACGCGGCGGAGTCCACGTAGACCGTGAGCTCCGGGTCGCGCTCGCCGCGCCGGGGCGCGCCCACGTAGACGCCCGTCGTGTGGGCGCGCTCGACATCGCCGTTCACCTCGTTCCAGGCGATCCACGCGCGCGAGGCCGCGGCGCGCTCGCCCCGGCTGCCCAGGCGCTCCACCTCGCCGCCGACGAGCCCCGCCAGGGCCTCGCCGCCCTGCTCGCGCGCCCGCACCGCGCGCTCGAGCTCGTCAGCCACCGAAGCTCACCACCTTGGCCGCGTCCAGGAGCTCGGGCGAGAAGTACCCGAGGTTCGTCGTGGTTATCAGCGTCTGGATGCCGCCGTCGACGAAGCGGACCACGGCCTCGCGGCGGCGCTCGTCGAGCTCGCTCATGACGTCATCCAACAGGAGCACCGGGCGGCTCCCCAGGATCTCCCCGGCGAGCTCCACCTCGGCCATCTTGAGCGCAAGCACCACGGAGCGCTGCTGCCCCTGCGAGGCGAAGGCCCGCGCGTCGCGCCCGGCCACGGAGAAGGCCACGTCGTCGCGATGGGGCCCCACGCAGGTCTGCTGGCGCCGCAGGTCGTCGGCGCGCGATGCCACCAGGCGGTCGAGAAACGCGTCGCGCAGCTCGTCGCGCGAGAGCTCTCCCAGCCCCTCCCCGAGCGTGCAGACGTAGGAGCACGCGAGCACCTCGCCCCCCGAGATGACGCCGTAGGCCTCCGCGACCTTCTCGGCCAGCCGTGAGAACAGCCGCAGCCGCGCGGCGAGCAGCGTCGCGCCGCCGAGCGCGACCGACGCGTCCCACGCGTCCAGGAGCGACGGGTCCGGCCGCTCCTCGTGCAGCAGGCGGTTACGCTGCTCCACGGAGCGCTGGTACTCCGCGAACACGTGCGCGTAGCCCCGGCTCACCTGACGGCCCAGGAGGTCCAGCTCGTCGCGGCGCACCGAGGCCCCGCGCTTGACGAGCGCGAGGTCGTCCGGCGAGAAGAGCACCGAGACCAGCGACTCGGGCATGTCCGCCGCCCGGCAGCGCTTCCCGTTGCGCGAGAAGCGCCGCCCGGTGCGGGTCACGTCGCAGCGGTGGTCGATGACGCGGCCGTCCCCGACGAGCCGCGCGTCGATCCGCGCGGACTCGGCGCCCTCGCGGACGAGCTGGGCGGGCGCGGGACGGCGGAAGGACGTGCCGGCGGTCAGCAGCTGCACGGCCTCGACCGTGTTGGTCTTGCCAGCGGCGTTTGGCCCCACGAGCACCGTCACCCCCGGCGCCAGCTCGAGGTCGAGCCGCTCAAAGCTGCGAAAGTCCCGCAGCGCGAGCTCTGTGACGAGAAGTCCCATCCGCGCGCCTAGAGGCGGATCGGCATGAGCAGATAGAGGTAGTTGATCTTCCCGTTGCTCTTGAAGATGCCCGGCTGGGTGGCGCCCTGCAGCTCCAGACGGACCTGCTCGGCGTCGGAGACGGCGTTCACGCAGTCGAAGACGTAGTGGTAGTTGAGGCCGATCGCGAGGCTCTGGCCCTCGATCTCGCAGGAGAGCGTCTCGGAGGACTCTCCCTGCTCGGGCGAGCGGGCGGACAGGCGCACCAGCCCGCCGTCGGCGTCCACGTCAAAGCGGATCGAGGCATTCTGCTGGGCGATGACCGAGACGCGCTTGAGCGCGGCGGAGAACTCGGCCACGTCCAGGGTCACCGCCGTGGAGCACGTGGGCGAGACGAGCTGGCGCCAGGAGGGGAAGTTGCCCTCGAGCAGGCGCGTCACGAACGTCGTGGTCCCGAACGAGAAGACCGCCTGGTTTTCCGCCGTGCCGAGCGAGATCGTGTCGGTGATGGAGGGCATGGCCAGCACGTCGTGGAACACCTGGCCGCCGATCACCGAGCAGAAGGGCTCGTCGGGCGCCGCCTCGACGGAGGAGTCGCAGACGGCCAGGCGGATCGTGTCGGTGGCGACCATGCGGATCGTGTTGTCCTCGACGGTGAGCTGGATGCCCTGGAGATACTGGCGCGTGGTCTCCTTCGAGGTGACGCGATAGACCTTGTCGACCATGCGGGAGAGCAGCTCGCTCGGCAGCTCGATCGTGCGCTCCGGCCGGATCTCCGGGAAGGCGGGCCAGTCCGCGGCCTTGAGGGTGTTCAGGCGGAACGTCGACTTCGCGCAGGAGATCTCGACCTGGTGACCGTCGTCGGCGAAGCTCACCGCCGCGTCGGGCAGCGTCTTGACGATGTTGGTCAGCACCTTGCCCGAGACCACCGTCTCGCCGGGCTCCTCCACGTTGGCCGGGACGAGGTGGCGGATGGAGATCGAGAGGTTGTTGGTCTGGAGCTCCAGGTTGCCGTCCGCGGCGCGGAGGTAGATGCCCGAGAGGATGGGAAGGGTCGTGTTGGCGCTCATGCCCTTCGCCACGACCGTGAGGGCCTTCATGAGCGAGGACTGGCTGACGGTGAACTTCATGGTTGCCCCTTCTTCTAATAGTACTTAGAGAATAAAAGAACAGTAGTAGTAATAGGGCCTGTAGAAAAGACGAAAACCCGGAGAACTCCGAGGTCACGAGCCTGATCGAGGTCGCCTGCCGAGGGCCGTCCCCTCGACACCTCTCGACACGGCCCGCCGGGCGAGAAGAACGTTCTACATCGCGACCTCACTTTTCCACACGTTTCGACATCCTTCCCACAGGCTTGTCAACCTGCCTCACATGCTCCCCGTGATCGACTCCCTGATCTGCATGAGTCGGTCGTAGAAGGTCTTGTCCTCCCGTCGCGCCTCGTCGACGACGTTGATGCTGTGCTTGACGGTCGCGTGGCTGCGCCCGCCGAAGTGGTCCCCGATGTCCACGAGCGTGCGGTCGCAGAGCTCGCGCGAGAGCCAGATCGCGACGTGACGGGCCTCCATGAGGCCCTTGTTGCGCTTGTTGCCCACGAGGCTCGAGTGGTCGATGTCGTAGAACTTCTCGACCGCGCGCTGGACGTCCTCGATGGAGACGGACCTGCCGGCGCCCGGCCAGCACTCGCGCGCGATCGCCTCGATCTCGTCGCGCCCGAGCTCGTCGCCGCGCTTCTCGGCCGCCGTGGCCGCGTAGAGGCAGCGCTGGCAGAAGCCCTCGATCACGCGGATGTTGGTCCCGGCGCGCTCGGCCATGTAGCTGCGCGCCGCCTCGGGCACCGTCCCGGTGAGGCCGGCCACGTTCTCGCGCAGGGCGTCCTCGCGCATCCGCTCGCAGAAGGTCTCGACGAGGCGGAGCTTGAGCTCGTAGTTCGGGGCCTGGATCGGCGTGGTGAAGCCCGACGAGAGGCGGCTCGTGACGCGCTCGTCGAAGCCGTCCTTGCCCATGCCGAGCTGTGCCGGCGTGCGGTCGGCCGCGAGCACGATCTGCTTGCCGTTGGCGATGAGGTCGTTGAAGGTGTCGAAGAAGAACCCGACGGTGCCCGCCTTGCCGGCCATCTTCTGGACGTCGTCGATGATGAGGACGTCGATGTCGGCGTAGTTCTGGCGCAGCGCCTCGGCCGCCGAGCGCGCGGGGTCGCGCATGGCCCCGGTGTAGTCGTTGATGAAGGAGGAGGCGTCGCGGTAGACGCACAGGCGCGAGGGGTCGTCGCGCGCGATGTAGTTCTGGATGGCGCGCAGGAGGTGCGTCTTGCCCAGACCGCTCTTGCCGTAGATGAACAGCGGGTTGTACGTGCTGTTCATGCCGTTGGCCACCTGCACCGCCGCCTGGTAGGCGATGTCGTTCTCCTCGCCCCGGACGAAGCGCTCGAACGTGAGCTTGGAGGTCGTCGGCGAGATGTCCTCGACGAGCGGGTTGTTGCGCCTGCGGCGCTCGGCGTCCGCGCGCAGGTCCTCCGGGCTCGGGCCCACCCAGCCGTCGTCGGCGATCGTGCGGGCGGCGGGGCCCTCCCAGGCGGGCCGGCCGCCGCCGGTCTCCGCCGCCCAGCTGTCGGCCTCCTCGCGCGACATGCTCGACGGCGCCGGCGCCGCTGCGGCGGGGGCGCCCGCCTGGGCAAAGGTGACCTCGAAGCGCATGGGCTGGAAGGCGGCCTGCGAGAGGCACTCCTCTATGACCCCGGCGTTCTTCGACACCGTCTTGAGCACGAGGCGCATGGGGGTTTCGACGCGCATGGTCGAGCCCTCCATGCTCGTGGGCGTGCAGTTCCTGAGCATGGCGAGCGTGGCCTCGGGCAGGTTCCTGCCGGCCAGAAGATCGAGCGTGTCCTGCCAGAGCGCCTCGGCGTCCGACTCGAGGGAGAGTTCCATGGTCCTTGCATTCCCCTATTGTTGAAAACAGCGAAGAACCAGTATAGCGATTGTTGATAACTACTCGTCGGGAGTTAGACGAACGCCCGCCCGATTCCGGTGAGGCGGTACTTCTGCCCGTCCTTCATGACGAGTCCCTGCGCGGCGAGCCCGGCGAGCGTGCGCGACCACGTGGGGCCCGAGGCGCCGAAGGCGCGGGTCAGCTCGGTGGGGCCGCAGCTCTCGTGCGCGCCGAGGTAGGACAGGGCCTGCGACGAGCGCTCGTCGAGCTGCACGGGCGGGACGGCCGACGGGGCCGGCGCCGGGGCCGGCGCGGGCGCGGCCATGGCGGGCGAGAAGGACGGCGGGTAGTAGCCGTAGGCAGGGACCTGCTGCGGCTGGGGCTGCATCTGCGCCTGTGCCGGCTGCGGCCACGGCGCGGCCGCCCCCCACGGGGACGGCTGGGCCCAGCCCTGCTGCGGGACGGCCGGCATCTGCGGCGTCGGCGGCTGGACCTGCGGCGGGAGGTCCTTCTCGGCCGGCGCGTGCTCGGCGCCGGAGATGGCGCGGGCCTCCTCCCGGGGCCGCGTCGAGATGGTGACGACGGTCCCGCCGGAGATGTTGTCCTCCACCTCGAGGCTGCCGCCCTTGTCGCTCATGTACTGCTGCACGTAGGGCAGGCCGCTGCCCACGCCGCGGATGTAGCGCTTCATCTCCTCGGTGGCCGACGACGTCCCGTACTCGAGCGCGAGGGACTTCTCGCGGATGCCGGGGCCCTGGTCGGAGAAGCGGATGGTGTCGCCGCCGTCGAGGATCGTGATCGTGGGGGCCTGGAAGTACGCGTGGATGAAGTTCTCCACGATCTCGCGGATGACCATGAAGGGGATGGTGCCCCCCTGCTCGCGCACGAGGCGGTTCACGGTGGCGGTGATCTCCTCGAGGTAGGCGCGCACCTCCTGGGGCTCGACCATCACCACGCGGGGTGCCGCCGACGCGTCGTCGTAGACGGCGATGCGCGCGGGGTGACGCACCACGAGCTCGGTGCCCTCGGGCTCGTGCGCGCCCTCGGGGCCGTTCTCCACGAAGGGATAGAAGTCTCTCGGCACCGTCTCCCCTTTCAACATTCGTTCGTCATCTGTAGAAAACTTTTCAGACGGGATTCTATCTGAACGAAAGGTTTCAACAAACGTCAAACACTTGTTGAAAACTGGCTCTTTCCGCTGAATGGTGGTGAAAAATCATAGCATGTGCGGTGATTTCAAAGACTCATATGAACGGATGAATCCAAATGAATTCATCCGTCGGGTCCCACGCGCGGCGAGCACACCCGCAGACGACGCTGCCCACCTGCGAAGCAATCGTGAAGATTGTCTGCATCCCAAATTGACACGCCCCACGACGGACCCTTACAATCTCTGAGCTTATTGCTCTATCTGGACGTTCATACCCAACCGGGAGGAATAGACATGAAGCGTACCTACCAGCCCAACAAGCGCAAGCGCGCCACCACCCACGGCTTCCGTGCCCGCATGGCCACCAAGGGCGGCCGCGCCGTCCTCGCCCGTCGTCGCGCGAAGGGCCGCAAGCGCCTGACCGTGTAGCGTCGCCCGATGAGGACCATCAAGTCCAGAGGTGACTTCGAGAGGGTCTTCTCGCGGGGGAGGCGTCTCAACGACACCCTCCTCCGCGTGCGCGTGCTCGCAACGGGGGAGGGTGTTCCCGGAAGGGTGGCCTTCGTCGCCGCCAAGCGCCTGGGAAACGCCGTCTTCCGCAACCGGTGCAAGCGCGTCCTGCGCGAGGCCGCGCGCCTCTGTGACCTGCCGGCGCCCGGCTACGACGTGATCCTCTTCTCGACGCGCGCGACGCACGACAGCACGCCGGCCCAGGTGGCCGGCTCGCTGGGTCGCCTCCTGGGAAGGGTCGGCCTCTGATGGTTCCGAACGGTCCGGGCGCACTGCCCTCACGTGGGGCGCGCGCCCTTATTCGTCTCTATCAGACGAGAGTTTCACCCGCACTTCCCGCCCGATGCATCTACGTGCCCACGTGCTCGAGCTATGCGTACGAGGCAATCGAGAAGTACGGTCTAGTACGAGGGGGTCTGCTCGCCCTGCGCAGGATCGCACGGTGCCATCCCCTTCATGCCGGAGGATACGATCCCGTCCCCTGAGGGACGGAGCGGAGGAACCATGTGGGAATGGTTTATTAACTTTCTGACCTGGGTGCTCGCGGGCATCGAGGGCTTTGTCGGCGACTGGGGCCTGGCGGTGATCATCCTCACGGTCATCGTGCGCCTGATCCTCACGCCGCTCATGGCCCACTCGACGCGCTCGACGGCGCGCATGCAGGTCATGCAGCCCAAGCTTCAGGCGATCCAGGAGCGCTACGCCGACGACCCGGCGCGCCAGGCCGAGGAGCTTCGCAAGGCCTACGCCGACATGAAGTTCAACCCGCTCGGCGGCTGCCTGCCCCTGCTGCTCCAGATGCCCATCTTCTTCGGCCTGTTCTCCGTCGTGCAGGCGGTGCCCGCCGACGCGTGCTTCTACAACATCCTCCCGTCGATCGCCACTTCCTGCGCCACCATGGTCCAGAGTGGCGACTGGCTGGCCGCGGCGCCCTACATCGTCTTTGACGTCCTCTTCGGCGTGCTCACCTTCGTCCCCATGGTGCTCAACACCTCCATGCAGGACTCCGCGCAGCGCACCCAGACCATGACGATGGGCGCCATCATGGCCCTCATGATGCTGATGTTCGGCTGGAACGTGCCCGCCGCCGTGCTGATCTACTACGTGACCTCCTCGCTCTGGCAGGTCGTCCAGCAGCGCCTCATCACCGTCCGCGTCATGGAGAAGGCGAAGGCCGAGGCCGAGGCCGAGGCGGCCAACAAGCCGGTCGAGGTGGACGTCGTGCGTCGCGAGAAGAAGCCGCGCCCGCACAAGAAGAGCTAGTACGACCAAAGTCTCACCTTTGGTTTCTTTGACCAAGTAGTTTAGTTTCTGTTTCGGAGGACGGCATGTCAGAGGAAGAGCAGATGGAGACGACGGTGCCTGTCGAGGACGAGTTCTCCTCCATCCGTGAGCACTACGAGGCAGGCGTCGAGCTGACCGACGAGGAGATGGACAGGGTCGCCGACCTTGCCGTGGGATACCTCAAGGGCATCCTCTCCCTCTTTGGGGAGAACGAGTCCTCCATCGACGAGTACGACGGCGAGAACGGCGAGCTCATCCTCGACGTCAACGGCGGTGACCTGGCCGTCCTCATCGGCCGGCACGGCCGGACGCTCGACGCTCTGCAGATGGTGCTCACCTCGCTCATGAGCAGCCGCATCAAGTTCTACTATCCCATCGTGGTGGACATCGAGGGCTACAAGTCCCGTCGTCGCAAGAAGCTCGAGGACATGGCACGCAGCTCCGCCGCCCGAGCCAAGGATCGTGGTGGCAAGGTGACCCTCGCGCCGATGAATGCCTACGAGCGCCGCATCATCCACCTGGCGCTCCGTGGGGACGAGGGCGTGGTCACCCACTCCGAGGGCGAGGAGCCCGAGCGCCGGGTCGTCATCACTGCCGTCCGGTAGGCGCCCTCACATATGGTCCGGTCAAGGGAGAGCATTGAGTGCTCTCCCTTTTTCTGTGACAATTTCTCTTGATACACAGGTTTTTGTCAGCAAGGGGTTTCTATGAGCAACGGTCGAGTCGAACGGCTCCTTGACGAGCTGTCTGGATTTGGGATTGAGGTTACTGGTCAGCAGGCCGAGGCTCTTGTTGCCTACCTCGATCTGGTCATCGAGAAGAACAAGGTGATGAACCTCACGCGCATCACCGAACCTGATGAGGCAGTTACCCTCCATTTGGTTGACTCGTTGCTCCCGCTTGCCTCCCCGCTGCTGAGCCTTGACGAGAGGAGCCGTCTCCTTGACATGGGTACGGGTGCTGGGTTTCCTGGCGTGCCGTTTGCCATCGTCACCGGGGCTCAGGCTACGCTCGTTGACTCCGTGCGCAAGAAGGTGGATGCCGTTCAGGAGTTTGCGAGTGCACTAGGCATCCACAACGTGACCACACGCCATGCTCGTCTGGAGGACCTTGCTCGCGAGCTTCCTGCTTCCCAGGATGTCGTGTTCGCGCGCGCACTCGCACAGACCAACGTGCTCCTTGAGTATGCGACACCTTTCTTGCGACGCTCTGGACTTCTCGTTGTTGAGAAGGGCCGTCCTGAGGAGGACGAGATTGAGCGAGCCGAACGTGCGGCTGACCTCTGTGGGATGAAGCTTGTTTCACGTGAAACGTATGAGCTTCCTCATGAGCTTGGGCATCGTGAGATATTGATCTATCAGAAGATTCGAAAGAGTAAGATTCGACTCCCCCGTAAGGTTGGTATGGCCCGATCCAATCCATTGAGATAGTCACACGCTGTTTCACGTGAAACAGCGACAAAGATTTGAGAACTTCAATATAGAGAACAACGATAATGACGGCATGTTTCACGTGGAACATGCCGTATTATCTCTATAGATACGCTTGCGAGGAAAACGGAGGATAAATGAGCTATAAGGACACCAAACGTGGACTTCCTCAGCGTGAAACGAGGGTGATTGCGGTCATCAACCAGAAGGGCGGCGTCGGAAAGTCGACCACGGTCATCAACCTGTCCGCATGTCTCGGTGAGAACAAGAAGAAGGTCCTCGTCATCGACTTTGACCCACAGGGAAACTCGACCAGTGGGTACGGAATCGAGAAGGAGGAGCTCGAGCACGACATCTACGACGTCATCCTACACGATCATCCGATTGAGGACGTCGTTCTGGAGACGTGTGAGAGCAACGTGTTCATCGTTCCTGCGACGATTCAGCTTGCGACGGCGGAAATCGAGCTCGTCAGTGCGATGGCGCGTGAGTCAGTGCTCAAGGACGCGATTGCGCCGCTCGTGAATGACTTTGACTACATTCTGATTGACTGCCCGCCGTCTCTGGGTCTTCTGACCATCAACGCGCTTATTGCAGCCAACTCGCTTCTGATCCCGATTCAGTGTGAGTACTACGCACTCGAGGGTGTGGCAAAGCTTCTTGAGTCGATGCAGATGGTCAAGCGCCGCATGAACCCCGATCTTGAGATCTTTGGCGTCCTGATGACGATGTTCGACAGCAGAACGACGCTTTCCAAGCAAGTTGTCGACGAGGTGCAGAACTACTTTGGGAAGAAGATGTTCAAGACGATCATCCCCCGCAACGTGAAGCTCTCTGAGGCACCGAGTCACGGCCTGCCCGTCGTTCAGTACGCACGTGTAAGCAAGGGATCGCTGGCCTATATGAAGTTGGCAAAAGAGGTGGTCGCGCGTGGCTAAGAAGAGCGGACTCGGAAAGGGACTGGGTCTTCTCGTCGGTGAGGCGGATGCCGAGACGGCGGGGATGCGACCGGACTCGACGCTTCCAATCAACGAGATCAAGCCAAATAAGGATCAGCCGAGAAAGAGCTTCAAGGCTGAGGACCTCGCCGAGCTGACGGACTCCATCAAACAGAACGGCATCCTGCAGCCGCTGCTCGTCCGCAAGAAGGGAAACGGCTACGAGATCGTGGCCGGCGAGCGCCGCTATCAGGCGGCACGGGCTGCCGGCCTGACCGAGGTGCCGGTCGTCATCCGTGAGATCTCCGATGACGACGTGTTCAAGCTTGCCTTGATCGAGAACCTCCAGCGCTCCGACCTGACCCCGCTCGAGGAGGCTCGAGGATATCGCCAGCTGATCAAGGACAAGGGCCTGACCCAGGAGGAGCTTGCCAAGATTCTCTCCAAGTCTCGCTCTGCGATCACGAACACGATTCGCCTGCTCGACCTTCCCGAGGAGGTCCAGGACCTCGTCGAGGAGGGCAGCCTGTCGGCCGGGCACGCCCGAGCCATCCTTGCGGTCCCCAGCGAGGAGGGCCGCATCAAGCTGGCACAGAAGGTCGTCAACGAGCGGCTGTCGGTACGTCAGACAGAAAGTCTCGCCCCACTGTTTTCTGTCACAGAGAGCACCGAGCGGGCCGTCAGGGTGCCGACGCCCCAGTCCTTCAAGCGGGCGGCCCGTCAGATTCGCCTGGCGCTGGACACCAACGTCAAGGTGAAGAACGTGCGCGGCAAGAACAAGATTGAGATCGAGTTCTCCGACGAGGAACAGCTCGGTCACATCGTCGACCTACTGAGCGGTCCGGGGACGTGGTCGGAGTGAGCAAGAAGGTCGGCGGCGCGGTTCTTCTCGCCGGTCTTGTCGTGGGCGCAGGAGTGGCGGCCTATCGTCTGCTGCTGACAAGCGAGGCCAAGGCGGCACTCAGGGACAGTTTCGATGAGGTACGCCATGCCGTCGAAACGCTCAACGAGACCCTCGTGGAGAGGCAAAACAACGAGGAAGCGACCAGAGCAAACCAGCAGCGAACCCGAGAGATGTGGTCAGCGCTCGGATACTAACGAACATGTGTTCTTTTCGATAGAAGAAAAGAGGGACCCTGCGTTTCGTCTCGCAGGGTCCCTCTTCGTTGAGGCGGCTAGGAGCGCCGCGCACGGGCCACGCGCTGCTTGAGCTGGCCGCAGGCGGCGTCGATGTCGGCGCCGCGCGAGTTCCTGACGGTCGCCTCGACGCCGACGGAGGCGAGGCGCCTCACGAAGTCCTCGGCCCGCGCGGGCGTGGAGGGGCGCAGCTTGGAGCCCTCGACCTCGTTCAGCAGGATGAGGTTGACGTGGGCGAGCGTGCCCTCGCAGAAGTCGCAGAGCGCCTGGAGCTCGGGCTCGGTGTCGTTGACGCCGCCAATGAGGGCGTACTCGTACGTGGGGCGCCGCCCGGTCTTGGAGACGTAGGTGCCCATGGCGTCGTAGAGGTTGACGAGGGAGTACTTGCGGACGCCCGGCATGAGGGCGTTTCTCGTCTTCTGGACGGCGGAGTGGAGCGACACGGCGAGCGTGAACTGCTCGGGCTCGTTGGCGAAGCGCATGATCTGGGGGATGATGCCGCAGGTCGAGACCGTGAGGTGTCGCGCGCCGATGCCCGCCCCGTCGGGCGAGTTGAGCCGGCGGAGCGCCTTGAGCGTGGCGTCATAGTTCATGAAGGGCTCGCCCTGGCCCATGAGGACGACGCTCGTGACGCGCGTGCCAAAGTCGTCGCGCACGTGCATGACCTGCTCGTAGATCTCTGCGGCGGTGAGGGAGCGCGTGAGCCCAGCGCCGCCGGTCGCACAGAACGCGCAGCCCATGGCGCATCCCGCCTGGGTGGAGGCGCAGACGGCGAGGCGGTTGCCGGACGGCATGCCGACGCACTCCACGCTGACGCCGTCGGCGAGCCCGAGCAGGTACTTGCGGCTTCCGTCCGCCGAGAACTGACGCGCGAGCTCCTCGGCGGCTCCGAGCGTAAGGTGGCGCGAGAGCTCCTCGCGCAGGGACTTGGGGAGGTTGGTCATGTCGTCGAAGGAGCGGGCGTTCTTGGACCAGACCCACTCCTCGACCTGCTTGGCCCTGAAGGCCGGCTGCCCGAGGCGGGCGAGCAGGTCGCGCAGCTCGCCGCCCGTGAGCGCGTGGATGTCGCGCGGCGGCTCCTGCGGTGCGTCAGGGCGGTTGCTGGCAGCGGACGTCATCTCTACCCCCGTATCACGAAGCGTTCTTTGGAGTATCCTCTTCTGCGAGAGAACCAAGCCGAGTCTAGCGCAAGCATGCGGTACCAAAGGGGCGTCGATGGACAGAGAGAAGCTGATGGGAACGCGCGTCGCCGTGATCGGCGGCGGCTGGTCGGACGAGCGGGAGATCTCGCTCCAGTCTGCGACGGAGTGCCAGAGGGCCCTGCGCGAGGCCGGCTTCCAGACGGTTGACCTGCTCGACCTCGCGGCGCGGGACTTCGTCTCGCGGCTCATGGGGGGCGGCTACGACGTCGCCTTCGTGGCGCTGCACGGCCGCTACGGGGAGGACGGCAGCATCCAGGGGTTTCTCGACATCCTGCACATCCCCTACACCTTCTCCGGCGTGGCGGCGTCGTCCGCTGCGGCCGAGAAGCAGATAGCGAAGGCGGTCTTCAAGGACGCCGGCATCCCCGTGCCCGAGGGCGTGGACGTTCCGGCGGGGCAGGCGCTCTCCGAGGCGTGCGTGGACTCGCTCGTCGAGCGCCTGGGGCTGCCGATGTTCGTCAAGCCGGCCGCCAACGGCTCGAGCTTCGGCGTCACGCGCGTCACCGAGCGCGGGCAGCTCGCGGCCGCGCTCGAGGCCGCCGGCGCCGAGGGCGGACGCGTGCTGATCGAGAGCTGCGTCGAGGGGACCGAGATCACGGTCCCGGTCATCGGCAACGAGGACGCCCACGCGCTGCCGATCGTGGAGATCGTGACCGGCGCCGCGTTCTACGACCTCAAGGTCAAGTACGAGCCATCCTCCATGCACCACGTCATCCCCGCCCGTCTGGAGCCGGGCGTGTACGCCCGCGCCCAGGAGCTCGCCGTGCGCGCGCACCGCGCCCTCGGGTGCCGGGGATGCTCGCGCAGCGACTTCATCGTCCGCGCGGACGGAACGCCGGTCATTCTGGAGACCAACACCATCCCCGGCATGACGGCGGAGAGCCTGCTGCCCGACTCGGCGCGCCACGGCGGCATCGAGTTCCCGGAGCTCTGCACGCGCTTCGTCGAGTACGCGCTCGAGGAACGCCGGTGACGGCGGCGGCCGGCCCCCGGCCGCCCGTCGAGGACCTGCTCCTCTCGGGCACGCCGGAGGAGGTCCGCGCGCGCTACCTGACGCTCGCCGCCCGCGCGGAGACGGCCGACTTCGGGCCGCTCGAGGAGGACGTGGTGGTGCTCGACACCGAGACCACGGGCCTCTCCTTCAAGGACTGCGAGCTCATCGAGATCTCCGCCGCCCGCCTCTCGGGGCGCGAGGTGGTCGGGCGCTTCCAGACCTTCGTGGACCCGGGCTGCCCCATCCCGCCGGAGATCGAGCGTCTCACGGGGATCCGCAGCGTCGACGTGGCCGGCGCGCCCTCCGCGCGCGAGGCCGTGGCCGCACTCGCCGACTTCGTGGGCGGCAGCCCCGTCCTGGCCCACAACGCGACCTTCGACCGCACCTTCATAGAGGCCGTCCCCGGCGGCGCGGCGGTGAGCGACACCTGGATCGACACGCTGGCGCTCTCGCGGATCGCGCTGCCGAGGCTCTCCACCCACCGCCTCGCCGACATGGCCGAGGCCTTCGGGTGCGCCTCCGTGACGCACCGGGCCTCCGACGACGTGGACGCGCTCTGCGGCATGTGGAGGATCCTGCTGCTTGCCCTCTCCGACCTGCCCGGCGCCCTTCTCGCCCGCCTGGCGTCCATGCACCCGGACGTCGACTGGGCCTTCCGGCCCGTGTTCTCCCACCTCGCGGCGCTTGCCGGCGAGGCCGCGACGGCGCGGCCCTTCTCGCTCAGGGAGCACCGCGCGACGCTGCTGCGGGACGCCCCCGACGACGTCCGCGCCGACGCCGCCACGCTCGAGCGCCGCTCGGCGCCGAGCCTGGAGGAGGTCGAGGCGGAGTTTGCCCCCGGCGGCGCGGTCTCGAGGATGTACGAGCGCATGGAGCGCCGCCCCGAACAGGTGGCGATGGCCCGCGAGGTCGCCGAGGCGCTCGCGAGCGGCACGCACCGTGCGATCGAGGCGGGCACGGGCGTGGGCAAGTCGGTCGCCTACCTGCTGCCCGAGGTGCTCTACGCGCAGCGCAACCACGTCAGCGTGGGCGTGGCGACCAAGACCAACGCGCTCACCGACCAGCTCGTCTCCCACGAGCTGCCGGCGCTCGCGGCCGCCCTTCCCGGCGGGCTCACCTTCACGAGCCTCAAGGGCTACGACCACTACCCCTGCCTGCGCCGCCTGGACCGCGCGGCGGAGGAGCCCCTGCCGCTCGGGGAGGTCCCCCACGACGGGCGCTCGGACAACGCGGTGTCCTGCGACATGCTCACGGCGATCGCGGTGACCTACGCCTTTGCGTGCCAGTCGCTCGAGGGCGACCTCGACGCGCTCGGCATCCGCTGGCGCTACGTGCCCCGGCAGATGCTCACGATCACGCCGGGCGAGTGCCTGCACGCCCGGTGCCCGTACTTCCCGGGGGCGTGCCTGCTGCACGGCGCCCGCCGGCGCGCGGGCTGCTCCGACGTCGTGGTGACCAACCACTCGCTGCTCCTGCGCGACGTGGAGGCCGAAGGGCGGATCCTGCCGCCGGTCCGCAACTGGGTGGTAGACGAGGCGCACGGCTTCGAGGCCGAGGCGCGCCGCCAGTGGGCCGTCGAGGTCTCGGGGACCGAGGCGCGCACCGTCTTCGAGCGGCTCGGCGGCACGCAGACCGGCACGCTCCACGCGGCGCTCGTCGCGGCCATGGGAGCGGAGGGCTCCACGCTCATGGTGGGCCTGCTCACGAAGGTCGCGGCGTCGGCCGCGCGCTCCATGGCGGCGACGGCCGACCTCTTCGAGGCCGTACACGGCCTCGCGCGCCTCGCTCGCGGCGACGGCGGCTACGACACGGTGACGCTCTGGCTCGACGCCGCCGCCCGCGAGAGCGCCGAGTGGCACGCGGTGCTCGACGCGGCGGCGCGCGCCGAGGACGCCCTCGACGAGACCGTCCGCGCGCTCGCGGACGCCGCAGGGGCGCTCGAGGCGCAGCTGCCGCAGCACGCCGCCGACCTCGCCGACCACGGCCGCGAGCTGCGCGACCTTCTCGCCGGCATCCGGCTCATCTGCGAGGGGACGGATGAGAGCTACGTCTACTCGGCGCAGCTCTCACGCTCGCGCAAGCGCATCGCGTCCGAGCGGCTGGTGGCCGAGAAGCTCGACGTGGGCGCCGACCTCGCCGCGCGCTGGCTGCCGGAGATGGAGAGCGTGGTCTTCACGTCGGCGACGATCGCGGTCGGAGACGACTTCTCGCACTTCGATCGCGCCGTGGGCCTTGTCGAGCTGCCCGAGGGCGCCCACCGCGACGTACGGCTCGACTCGAGCTTCGACTACGACGCGCACATGTCCGTAATCGTGGCGAGCGACCTGCCGGCGCCGAGCGAGCGCGGCTACCTGGACGCGCTGGAGGACCTGCTCTTTGACGTGCACGTGGGCATGGGCGGCTCGGTGCTCACCCTGTTCACCAACAGGCGCGACATGGAGCGCGTCTACGAGGGGCTGCGCCCGCGCCTGGCGGTAGCCGGATTGGAGCTCGCGTGCCAGGAACGCGGCAGCTCGCCCCGGCGCCTGCGAACGCGCTTCATGGCCGAGAAGACCCTCTCGCTGCTGGCGCTGCGCTCGTTCTGGGAGGGCTTCGACGCCGGCGGCGACACGCTGCGCTGCGTGGTCATTCCCAAGCTGCCCTTCGCGAGCCCCACCGACCCGCTCGTGCGCGAGCGCGACCGCCGCGAGGAGCGCGCCTGGTGGCGCTACTCCCTGCCCGACGCGGTCATCTCCGTCAAGCAGGCCGCCGGCCGCCTCATCCGCAGCGCGACCGACACCGGCGTGCTCGTGCTCGCGGACTCGCGCGTGGCGAGCAAGCGCTACGGGAGCCTGTTCCTGAAGTCGCTGCCATCGAAGAACGTGTCTCGGCTCGAGGCTGCGCACGTCGGGCGCTACCTCAAGATCTGGCGCGCGAGCCACGAGTGAGGCCGGGGCCGGGCTCAGGCCTCCTCAAGCTGCTGCTGGGCGTATGACGTGGCCAGGGACGTGACCTCGGGGTCGTCGCAGCGTGCCGACCCACCGCAGGCCGCGAGCATGCGCGGGAGCCACATGCCGCCGTAATAGGGCGTCTCAGCGACCACGGGCCGCGCCCCCGGGGCGCTCGTCACGTGCAGGTCGTGCCAGGGGAGCAGGTCGAGAAGGGCGGCGTCCTCGAAGGTCAGGCGGACCGTCCGGGCGCGGGGGCGCTCGGGCTCGGTGGGCCCGTCCGGCGCGCGGCGGCCGGTCTCGACCTCCGACATGCGGTCCGCCCGGAAGGTGCGCTCGGCGTTTCGGTCCAGGTCGTGGGCGTCGAGGAACCACGCCCCGTCCTCCGACCTGAGCTCGCGCGGGACGACGCGGCGCCGCTCCGTCGTACCGCCGTCCGGCTTGCGGTAGGCGAACTCGAGCACGCGCCGGCCGGCGATCGCCCGGCCGCAGGCCACGAGCGTTCGGGCGAGGCCCTTCTCGCCGCGCTCTCCCGCCATGAGACGCCGGACGAGCCCCTCGTCGACGGGCTCGGCGGCGAGGGCCCCGGAGAGCGTCTCGCGCAGCGGGTCGTCACCGGGGACGCCGAGGCGCTCGAGCGCCGCGTCGAGGGCGAGGGTCTCGGCGTGGCTCAGGCGGAGCCTCCGGCCGCGCACGCCGTCCGCGCCGACGAGCGTGAGCAGGTCGCCGTCCTCGGCGAGCGGCAGGCCCGCGCCTCCTGCGGACGCCGAGGAGAGGACGAGCTCCAGGAGCTTCTCGGCCCGCTCCTCGCTGACCCCGAGCCGCTCGGCGACGGCGTCCGCCCCGAGGGCGTCGCCGGCGTCGCTCAGGCTCGTGACGAGCGCCACGAGCTCGCGCGCCTCGTCGAGGGAGCCGGGCCTTCCCGCGCCGCCGCCCCTACCGGCCATCGTCCGCCACTCCCTCGAGGACGCCTCGCCACGCGGAGACGAGCGAGTCTGGGAATACCGGCCGCACGTCTGCCGCGACCGCCCAGCGCGCGGCCGCGAGCTCGTCGCTGACCTCGACGGTCCAGACGAAGCCGTCTTCCGTGCGCTCGAAGGTCCCCTGCGCGCCCGCCATGCGGCGCACGTCGTCCTCGCGCTCCGGGCTCACGAGCAGCCGCGCCGTGCCGCGCGCCGGACCCATCTGGAAGGGAAGGCGCCGCCAGGCCGCCACCGAGAAGCCCTCGGGAACCGAGAAGGACGTCCCCTCGAGGGGGCGCGCGGAGGAGAAGCGGTCGATGCGATAGGTGCGCACGTCCCCCGCGCCCGGCCCGCCGTCGTCCGCGAGTCGGGCGGCGACGAGGTAGAGGGTCCCGCGCAGGCCGAAGAACCCATAGGGGGCGAGCGTGCGCTCCGAGGCGACGCCCCGCGCGTCCACGTAGGACACGCGCGCCGCCGTCCGGTCGGTCAGGCACGCGCGGAGGGCGTCGAGGACGCGCCCGGGCCCCGCCGCACGCACGCGCGACGCGGAGAGGGCCTCGGAGAAGGCGCGCGACACCTTGGCGAGGGCGAGCCGCAGGTCGTCGGCAAGCGGGAAGGAGGGGTCGTCCGCGAGCGGGCGGCAGGCGAGCTCGAGCGCCGCCGCGTCCGTCGGGGAGAGCTCGGCCCCGCGCGCGAACGACCGCGCGGCGTCCGCCTCCCAGAGCGACTCCTCGCCGGGCACGCGCCGCTCGACCACGATGACGCCGCAGGCGGCGAGCACGGCGCGGTCGCGCGAGAAGGACCGCCGGAAGCTGTCGGGCGAGAGCCCGGGGTAGTGCGCGCGAGCGATCTGGGAGGAGGGGACCGGGACGGTCGCGTTCATGAAGTCGAGCGCGAGGGAGCAGACCCGCCTCGCCCGTTCGTCGTCGCGCGTGAGCCTCACGGTGCCTCCCACCCTTCTCACGTTCCCGTTCATTGAGCCATTCGGTGTCTTTCCTGCGTGGCGCAGGGACAAGACGTATACTCTTTTGATTGTATGCACGGCTCGTGACGACGTTCGCGACACTCGTGAAAAGGATGCTTCGCATGGCCATGACACACGACTACCTTGACTTCCTCGACGAGAGAATCGGCATCTCGCCCACCAACAGCGAGGAGGAGCTCCAGGCTGCGGAGGTCATCTCCGACCTCATGGGGCAGCACAACGTCGAGGCCAGCATCGAGGACTTCGAGGTGCCGGCGCTCTCCGGCCTCACGCCGGCCCTTCTCGCCGTCATCTCGCTCGTGGGCATGGTGCTCGTCGGCATCGGGGTGCTCCCGCTCACGCTGGTCGGTCTCGTGCTCGCCGTCGCCCCCGCCGTCATCTCGCTGCTGCGGCTCTTCGGCCGCGCGCCGCGCCTCGCGTTCGGCCCGCGCGCGCAGAGCCAGAACGTCGTCGCGGTCCACCGCGCCACCGGCCCCCTCGTGACCAAGGGGAGCCGCACCATCGTCATCGCGGCTCACTACGACTCTCCTCGCGAGAACCTCCTCTACACCTCGCCGCTCGCGCCCTATCTCGCGCTCATGGGACGGCTGGTCGTGCCGTGCTCCTTCGCCGTGGCGGTGTGCGCGCTCATTCAGCTGCTGGGCTTCCTGCCCGCTCCCTTCCGCATCGTCGTGTGGATCGTTGGCATCCTCGCCGCCGTCCCGGCCACCGTCCTCGCGGTCGGCTCGATCATCGAGCGGACCGCCCCGTGCACCGACGGCGCCAACGACAACAAGGCCGCCGTCGCCGCACTTCTCGGCGTGCTCGAGAACGTTCGCCCGAGCGGCGCCGTGCCCAAGGCTCGCCCCGTTCCGAAGCCCGAGCCGGAGCAGGCAGACGAGCCTGAGGTGCCCGCAGCCGAGCCGGAGCCCGAGCCTGCGGCCACCGCCCCGGCGGACGAGCCGGTGGTGGGCGTCCGTCACGGCGCCGAGGTCCTTAGGGCCCTCGCGATCCTGCCCGAGTCCTGCGAGATCGAGTACGTGACCCCGGCTGCGGCGCCCGCCCGCCCGGTCGCGGCTCCGCCCGCCCCGGCGCCCGTCGTCGCGGAGGACGAGACGCCCGCCGCTAAGGACGAGGCTCCCGTCGAGCAGCCCGCCCCCGAGCCCGAGCGGACCGCCCCCATCGCCGATGACACGGCGACGACGCGCGATGACCTGCTCGCGACCGGCCGCTTCGCCATCGTGATGGACGACGAGAGCACGGGCGTCGGCCCCAAGGACTCCTCGGGCCTCTCTGCGATGGAGGAGGACCTCGACCCCGACGCCACCCGCCCGGCCGAGCCGATTCGGCGCCCGGAGGCCCCGGACGATCCCGAGTGGGGCAAGACGAGCTACCGGCCGCAGCTCTCGAGCGTCGCGCGCCGTGCGTCGCTCTTCGACCTGCCCGACCCCTCGGCGAGCGAGTCCGACCCGTTCGCGACCGACCCCAACGCGACGCGGGTGCAGCCGCCCGCCGACGCCCGCGCCGCCGAGCCCGCCCCCGCGAGCGCCGACGCCCCGCAGGCCGAGCCGATCGAGACCATCTCCGCGACCGGCGCCGCCCCCGAGGAGGCGCGCGCGGGGAAGAAGTCCAAGAACATCGTGCTCTCCCTCATCGAGCGCCTGCGCGGCGCGGCGCCGCGCAACGCCGCGCCCGAGGACGAGCCCGACGCCGATGACGACGCCGACGACGGCCGCGACTGGCGCGGCGGCGCCGCGACGCGCGGCGACCTCCGCCTCGTGGGCGAGGACGAGCAGCCGGGCGAGGAGGAGCTCCGCGACGCCGTGCTCGCGCTCGGCGACGACGCGCTCATCGCCCACGACATCTGGTTCGTCGCCCTCGGCGGCTCCGCCCTCGACCACGCCGGCATGCGCTCCTTCCTCTCCCGCCACCGCTCCGAGATCCGCGGCTGCTTCGTGGTCAACCTCGACTGCGTGGGCGCTGGGCGCCTCGTCACGCTCAAGAACGAGGGCCGCGAGGAGACGCGCCGCGCCGACCGCCGCATGACGCGCCTGCTCAACGGTGCCGCGAACGACCTGCACGTCGAGCTCGGCCAGGAGACGCACGACTGGGCGGACACCGACGCCACCCCCGCCATGCGCTCCTCGCTGCGCGCCGTCACCCTCATGGGTCTGGACGACAACGGTCTCCCCGCGCTCTCGCGCACCCCGGAGGACGTTATCGAGAACGTGAGCGGCGACCAGGCGGCCCAGGTCGCGGCCATCGTCACCGAGATGATCCGTCGCTCGTAGCGGGCCGTCACGGCACGCCGACGCACGCCCTCCCGGCGTGACCGACCGCCGGGTGACGGCCGTCGCGGGGCAGGTCCCCGCCCCTCGGCCACGAGCGCGGGGCGCACGTCCTTCTCGCCCGCACCCGGTCCGGGTGGTCCCGGGACCGCCCGGACGCACCTATCGGCTCTCTATGCATGTGACCTCCCGTCTCTCTGGTGGATGGGAGGTCACACGTTACGCAGGGTCCCTTGCACGAATCTTTCCGACGGCGTCCCGCGCGCTCGCACGGGGCGTGCGGCTGGCTGACGACCTCTCTGGGTCAGCAGCTCACGCCCCGCGCACAGCCCGTGCCACACCAAGCCAGCCCGCTCGGACGCACCGGACGGGACCGCCGCGTCTCACAGGACCTCCATCAGCGGAGACGGGCCCCGTCCGCGTGCACCGTCGTCGGCACCGCGCGCCGCACGGCGCGGCCAACGCTCACGCCGACCGCGAGCTTGAGGGCGTCCGGCACGACGAAGGGCACGACCGCCATCCCCAGGGCGGCGACGGGCCCCACGTTGAGCAGCACCATGAGCTGGAGCGTCCCGAGCGCGTAGGCGACGAGCAGCATCACGGTCACGGCGAGCGCCTCGCGCACCCGCTCGGGCAGTGCGCGGACGGAGAGGACGGCGGCCGCGAGCAGCATGCCGACGAAGAATCCCCACAGGTAGCCCCCGGTGGGGCCGAGCAGGTGGGCGACGCCGCCCGAGAACCCCGAGAAGACGGGCAGGCCCACGCCGCCGAGCAGCAGGTACACGCCGACCGCCCACACCGCCTCGCGCCCGCCGAGCGCCACGGGGAGCATGGCGAGCACGAGCGTCTGCAGCGTGAACGGGACGGGCCCGAGCGCGACGGTGATCGAGGACGCGACGGCGAGCAGCGCGACGGCGACGCCGCAGCGCGTGACGAGACGGGCGGACATGGGGCGGCTCCCTTGACGGCCGTTTCTGACGGAGGCACACGGACGTTCTTCTCGCCCTAGCCATGGGGCGATGGTGATTCCGCGTGCCTTGCCTCCCGGTCGAGAGGCAGGGTATACTATACCGTGCGTCTCGCATGGCGCCACAGACGCGGGCATCGCCAAGTGGTAAGGCATCAGCTTCCCAAGCTGACACTCGCGGGTTCGAGTCCCGTTGCCCGCTCCAGACTGAACGGGGCCCCGCGCGGGCCCTTTTTTTGTTGCCGCCCGCCGCCCCCGGGCGAGCACGAGCGAAAGGAACCAAGGTGGCAAGCATCCCCATGACCGACGAGGAGTGCCGCGTCGCGACCGAGCGGCTCTCCGAGCAGCTCGACCTCTACGCAAACCTCCTCGTGAGGAAGGGCGTCGCGCTGCGCGCCGGGCAGGAGCTCGTCCTGCAGGCGCCCGTCGAGCGGGCCGACTTCGCGCGCCGCGTGGTGCGCGCGGCGTACCGTCACGGCGCGGGCCACGTGACCGTCATCTGGGCGGACGACGAGGTGAGCCGCCTCACCTACGAGAGCTGCCCGCTCGAGTTCTTCGAGCACACGCCGTCCTGGCAGGTCGAGCAGCTCAACTCGCTCGCCGAGGCCGGCGCGGCGTTCCTGTTCCTGGAGGGCCAGGACCCCACGATCCTGCGCGGCATCGACCCCGCCAAGCCCGCCGCCGCGTCCCGCGCGCGCAACACCGAGTGCCGCTCCTTCCGCGACGGCATGGACTTCGGCCACAACGCCTGGTGCATCGCCGGCGTGCCCGTCCAGGCCTGGGCGCGCGAGGTCTTCCCCGAACTCTCCCCGGCCGAGGCGCTCTATCGCCTCTGGGTCCTCATCCTTGAGGTCTCCCGCGCCGACGGCGAGGACCCCGAGAGCGCCTGGGAGACGCATAACGCGTCCTTCGAGAAGACCAAGCGCTTCCTCAACGGCCACGCCTTCGACGCCCTGCGCTACGAGGCCGCCAACGGCACCAACCTCACGATCGGCCTGCCCGCCGGGCACATCTGGGACGGCGGCGCCGGGCGCACGCAGGACGGCGTGACGTTCTTCCCCAACATTCCCACCGAGGAGGTCTTCACCTCGCCGGACCGCCTGCGCGCGGACGGCGTGGTCCACTCAGCGCTGCCGCTCGTCCACGCCGGCCAGGTGGTGCGCGACTTCTGGCTGCGCTTCGAGGGCGGCGCCGTGGTCGACTTTGGCGCCGAGCAGGGCCGCGAGGTGCTGCGTCACGTCCTCGAGACCGACGAGGGCTCGCGCCGCCTCGGCGAGGTCGCGCTCGTCTCCAAGAACACGCCGATCCGCCAGAGCGACACGCTCTTCTACGACACCCTCTACGACGAGAACGCGAGCTGCCACCTCGCCCTCGGCATGGGCTTCCCCGAGTGCATCGCCGGCGGCCCCAAGCTCAGCAAGGAGGCCCTGCTCGAGCACGGCGTCAACCAGAGCAGCGCGCACGTCGACTTCATGGTGGGCTCGGACGACCTCACGATCACCGGCATCTGCGCCGACGGCACCGAGGTCCCCGTGTTCGTCAACGGCCAGTGGGCCTGGGAGTAGCCGCCGCGCGACCGCGCCGTGCTAGAATCGACACCACGCGCCCTTAGCTCAGCTGGCAGAGCAGGGGACTTTTAATCCCAAGGCCCAGGGTTCGAACCCCTGAGGGCGCACCAGAGCGCATCGGGCCGGACGTCCTTCTCGGCGTCCGGCCCTTCTTTGTGCCCTCCCGCGCCGGGAATGTTTCAAAAAGGAGTCACTTCTCGCTGCTCGCGGGCCGCTGTCCTATAGTCACCCACGTCAGACAGCCGCAGGCCAATAGCCTGCGCCCGCTCAACTACTGAGGAGGCCAACGTTCATGAACGTTCACAGCGCGCCCATGCCCGCTGCGGTCCTCCTCCTCGCCACCTCCCAGATGCGACGAATCTAGCCCGCGATGTCCCCTCGGCGCGCGCTGCCGCCCCGTGACCGACATCGTCGGGTTTCCCCTGTTCTGACACCCATCCCGTGAAAGGAAGCATCATGGCAGAGAAGGAAAAGGTCGTCCTCGCGTATTCCGGCGGACTGGACACGTCCGTCATCGTCAAGTGGCTGCAGGTCGAGAAGAACCTCGACGTCATTGCCATCTGCGGCAACGTGGGCCAGGACGAGAAGGACCTCTCCTGGATCAAGCAGAAGGCCCTCGACATGGGCGCCATCGCGTCCGAGGCCATCGACATGCGCGCCGAGTACGCCGAGAAGATCCTCTCCAAGGCCATCTGGGCCAACGGCAAGTACGAGGGCGTCTACCCGCTGCTCTCCGCGCTCTCCCGCCCGCTGATCTCCAAGCACCTCGTGGACATCGCGCACCAGTACGGCGCCAAGTACATCGCCCACGGCTGCACTGGCAAGGGCAACGACCAGGTGCGCTTCGAGACCTGCATCCGCGCGCTTGACCCCGAGCTGGAGATCATCGCTCCCGTGCGCGAGTGGGACCTCACCACGCGCGACTCCGAGATGGAGTGGGCCGAGGCCAACGGCGTGCCCGTGCCCACCACCAAGAAGAAGCCCTACTCCATCGACGACAACCTCTGGGGCCGCGCGATCGAGTGCGGCGTGCTTGAGGACACCTGGAACAAGCCGCCCGCGGACATCTGGACGATGACGGCCAACCTCGAGGACTGCCCGGCCGAGCCGGAGGAGGTCGTGATCAGCTTTGAGGAGGGCGTCCCCACCGCCATCAACGGCGAGAAGATGGACCTGCTCAGCCTCATCATCAAGGCCAACGAGATCGCCGGCCGCAACGGCTACGGCCGCATCGACATGATCGAGGACCGCGTCGTGGGCATCAAGAGCCGCGAGTGCTACGAGTGCCCGGCCGCGCTGCTGCTCATCCAGGCGCACCAGACGCTCGAGCAGCTCTGCCTCGACGCCGAGACCCTCAAGCAGAAGGCCAAGATGGACGTCGAGTGGGCCTCCACGGTCTACCGCGGCCTCTGGTTCTCCCAGAACCGCAACGCCATCGACGCGTACAACGCCTACACGCAGAAGTACGTGACCGGCGACGTCCGCATCATCCTCTGCAAGGGCGGCCTGTTCGTGGACGGCGTGCGCTCCGCCTACAGCCTCTACGACTACAACCTGGCCACCTACGACGAGGGCGACACCTTCGACCACACCGCCGCCGAGGGCTTCATCGTCCTCCACGGCCTGCAGTCCAAGACCTGGTCGCGCGTGCAGGGGCCGGGCAGCGGCCTGCAGCCCGTGCACTAGGCGCGGCGGGGCTGGGGTTCTCGGCACTGTGTGACCAATAGCATACACTGAGCGCCGCAAGCTGAAAGTTCTTCTCGCGTTTTGACGATAAGCGCGGCGCCAGTGTATGCTAATCTTGCCGAGAAGAACCTCCGCCCGCCACCCAAGGAACCCTATGCGCCTCTGCGTCTGCAAGCTCACCGCCCTGCGTGCCCTGCGCCAGCTGCGCAGCTCGAGCGCACGGCTGCCCGAGGCGCGCTGCGACCTTCCCGTGCCGGACCCGAGCCCCGCCTGCCGCTGGACGTCGCGCCTCGTGCCCGTGGAGCGCCTCGCGCTGGACGAGCGCCCCAGCGCCGAGCGGCGCATCGACGTGGCGGTCCCGACGCGCGACGCCCGGATCCAGGCGGGCTTTGTGGCCAACGCGCTCCACTCCAGGGGCTATCCAGCCGGCTCCTTCGTGGACCTGGGCGACGGACTGGTGATCCCCTGCCCGGAGCTGCTGTTCCTCGAGCTGGCCGGCGTGCTCATGCAGGACACCCTGGCCCTTCTTGCCTACGAGCTCTGCGGCACCTTCTCGCGCGACGCGCGCGACCCCCGGCTCGGGCCCGTCACCTACGACGTGGAGCCCGTCACCAGCGTCGCGCGCATCGCGACCTACCTGGACTCGTGCCCCGGGGTGCGCGGCGTGGCCGAGGCCCGGCGCGCCCTCGCCCGCGCCGCCGACAACGCCTGGTCGGCGCCGGAGTCCGTGATCGCGCTCATGGCCACCACGCCGATCGAGCGCTTTGGCTACGGCCTGGGCCGCGTGCGCCTCAACCGCCGCCGCGCCAACGACCGGGGCCTCGTCGCCCTCGGCACGCGCGCGTCCCGGGTGCCCGACATCGAGATCGCGGGCACCTCGGTCGGGCTCAACTACGACGGGCACGATCACCTTGACCTGGCGTCGATTGCCGAGGCAACGCCGGAGGACGTCTCCGAGGCCATGGCCGCCGTCCGCGGGAAGTACCGCGACGACCTGAGCCGCAACCGCGAGCTCGCCGCGCAGGGACGCATCGTGCTGCCGGTGACCAGCGAGGACCTGTTCGCGCCCGGCGGGCTTGACGCCGTGATGCTTGAGGCGATGATGGTGGCCGGGAGAATCGACGGCCGCCGGATGGCCGAGCTGGACTGCATGCTGCTCGAGTCGGACACGCTGTCTGTGGTTCGCCAGCTCACGATCTGGGCGCTGCTTCCCTGGCCGCAGGGCGCGCGGTATGCCGCAGAGCTCGTGCGCCTGCGCGGCGGCCGGAACGACCCCGAGGTCCACGACGAGGTCATCAAGTTCTGACTGCGGGCGCGGTGTTCTTCTCGCCGGGCGGGTTTTTGCGGCGCGATAGCATACACTGACGCACCGTAATTCCGCATATGCCGAGAAGAACTTTCAGGTAGTGGACGCCAGTGTATGCTAACGGCCACGACATCAGCGCAGCAGCATCGTTTGCTAAGCTGTACACGACAAAATCGCGGGCAAGGAGGCTGGCATGGCGCTGTGGGGCGGCAGGTTCGAGAAGGGCGTGGACGCGTTCACGCAGGAGTTCGGCGCGAGCCTCGAGGTCGACAAGAACATGGCGGCCCAGGACATCGCCGGTAGCCGCGCGCACGCGCGCATGCTCGCCGAGCAGGGCGTCATCTCCGCCGAGGACCAGGCCGCGATTGACGCGGGCCTCGCCGACATCGCGCGCCAGATCGAGGACGGCACCTTCGTCTGGGACGTCAACGACGAGGACGTCCACATGGCCGTCGAGGGCGCGCTCACCCGCGCGATCGGCGCGCCCGGCGGCCGGCTCCACACGGGCCGCTCCCGCAACGACCAGGTGGCCACCGACATCCGCCTGCTCGCCAAGGACCTCTGCGACCAGCTGCTCTCCGGCAATGTGGCCCTGCGCCGCGCGCTCGTGGAGACGGCCGACAAGAACCTCGACGTCGTCATGCCCGGCTACACGCACCTCCAGCACGCGCAGCCGGTGCTGCTCTCCCACCACCTGCTCGCCTACTTCTGGATGTTCACGCGCGACTTCACGCGTCTCGCCGCGGCGCGCACGGCGGCCGACGCCAACCCGCTCGGCGCTGCGGCGCTCGCCGGGACCACCTACCCGCTGAATCGCGACCGCACCACGGAGCTGCTCGGCTTCTCGCGCACGATCCCCAACTCGCTCGACGCCGTCTCCGACCGCGACTACCTGCTGGACCTGGAGTACGCCTGCGCCGTGAGCATGATGCACCTCTCGCGCCTCTGCGAGGAGATTGTTCTCTGGAGCTCCACGGAGTTCGGCTTCATCACGCTCTCGGACAGCTACTCCACCGGCTCCTCCATCATGCCGCAGAAGAAGAACCCGGACTTCGCCGAGCTCACGCGCGGCAAGTGCGGCCGCGTCTACGGCGACCTGATGGCGCTGCTCACCACGATGAAGTCGCTCCCGCTGGCGTACAACAAGGACCTCCAGGAGTGCAAGGAGGGCCCGCTCGACGCCGCGCGCACGCTCAGCGACTGCATGGAGATCGCTGCCGGCATGATCGAGACCATGACCGTGAACGCCGACGCCATGCTCGCCCAGGCGGGCACGGGTTTCTCGGCCGCCACGGACGTGGCCGACTACCTGGCCAAGAAGGGCATGCCCTTCCGTGAGGCACACCGCGTGGTGGGCGAGCTCGTGCTCTACTGCGAGAAGCACGGCAAGGGGCTCGAGGACCTCACGGCGGAGGAGTTCGCCGCCGCGAGCCCGCTCTTTGAGGCGGACATCGCACAGGACCTAGACCCGGCCGGCATCGCCAACGCGCGCGTGACCTACGGCGGCACCGGGCACGACGCGGTGGTCGTGCAGCTGGGCGAGGCCCGCGACGCGCTCGAGAAGGACGCCGCCTCGATGGCGTAGCGCCGGCCGAGAAGAACATGCGCCCGTGACGGAGGGCTTCCAGGAATCGCCGCCCTTGTCGTCCGTCGTTCTAGAAACGGCCGCCCTTGTCGCGCAGGCTTCCAGGAATCGCCGCCCTTGTTGCACGGGCTTCTTGGAATTGCGGCCCTTGTCGCAGGGCGTCCGGAAATCGCCGGGCTTGCGCGCCGTGATTCCGGGAATCGCCGACCTTGCGCGGCCGTCGTCCTTCTCGCCTGCGCAACCTCGCCAGTTCCTAGAGCCCGCCGGGACAAGCCCGCCAAAACCTAGACGCGTCCTGCCTGCGGTAGAATCGAGGGGTCAGCCGCGCAACCGCCGAGGAGGCCTCACATGATCGATCGCTACACCCGTCCCGAGATGGGCCACATCTTCTCCCTGGAGAACAAGTACCGCATCTGGCAGGAGATCGAGGTCCTGGCCTGCGAGGCGCACGCCGAGATGGGCAAGATCGGCATCACGCGCGAGGAGGCCGCCTGGATCCGCGAGCACGCGGACTTCAACAAGGACGAGGTCGACGCCATCGAGGCCGTGACCAACCACGACGTCATCGCCTTCCTCACCAACATGGGCGAGTACATCGACAAGGACGTCCCCGAGGGCGAGCCCAAGCCGTCCCGCTGGGTCCACTTTGGCATGACCTCCTCCGACCTCGGCGACACGGCCCTCTGCTACCAGCTCGTCCAGGCCACCGACCTCCTCATCGAGGACTGCCGCAAGCTCGGCGAGATCTGCCGCCGCCGCGCCTTCGAGGAGCGCGACACCCTCTGCGTGGGCCGCACGCACGGCATCCACGCCGAGCCCATGACCTTTGGCATGAAGTTCGGCAGCTGGGCGTGGGAGCTCAAGCGCGACTACGACCGCCTCAAGGACGCCCGCGCCAACGTGGCCTTTGGCGCCATCTCCGGCGCGGTGGGCACCTACAGCTCCATCGACCCGTTCGTGGAGGAGTACGTCTGCGAGCACCTGGGCCTGGTCCACGACCCGCTGTCCACGCAGGTCATCTCCCGCGACCACCACGCCTACCTCGCCGGCGTTCTGGCCACCACCGCCGCCACCTGCGAGCGCATCGCCACGGAGATCCGCAACCTCCAGAAGACCGACACCCTGGAGGCCGAGGAGCCGTTCCGCAAGGGCCAGAAGGGCAGCTCGGCCATGCCGCACAAGCGCAACCCCATCACGGTGGAGAAGGTCTGCGGCCTCTCCCGCGTGGTGAAGGCCAACGCACAGGTTGCCTTTGACAACGTGGCGCTCTGGCACGAGCGCGACATCTCCCACAGCTCCGCCGAGCGCGTGGCCCAGGCGGACAGCTTCATCGCGCTGGACCACATGTTCCAGTGCCTCATCCGCATCGTGGACGGCCTCATCCTCTACCCGGCGCAGATGCTCGCCAACCTCAACAAGACGCGCGGGCTCATCTACTCCTCCAAGGTGCTGCTCGCCCTGGTGGAGACCGGCATCACGCGCGAGGAGGCCTACGCGATCGTGCAGGAGAACGCCATGGCCACGTGGCGCGAGGTCCAGCAGTGCGAGGGCGGCACCACGTTCCGCGAGAAGCTCGAGGCCGACCCGCGTTGCACCGTCCCTGCCGCAGAGCTGGACAAGATCTTCGACCCGCGCGCGTTCCTCACCCGCGCCGGCGTGGTCTTTGACCGCCTGGAGCAGCTGAGCTTTGACTAACGTGGAAAAGGGACAGTCCCTATTCCACATCGAGAGGAGATAGAGATGCACTTCGACTACACGCCGCGCGGCGTCTGCTCGCGCGCCATCCACATCGACCTGTCCGACGACGGCACGACCATCGAGCACGTCTCCTTCGAGGGCGGCTGCAACGGCAACCTCAAGGCGATCGGCAAGCTCGTGGTCGGCCACCCCGTGGAAGAGATTGTGGGCATCCTGTCCGGCAACACCTGCGGCCCGCGCCCCACGTCCTGTGCCGATCAGCTCGCCCGCGCGCTCACCGAGGCGACCGCCGCCGCGCGCGGCTAGCCCCGCCATGCGCCTGCCCGTCCCCACACGCCGCACGTTCCTCAAGGGCGCGGCCGTCGGCTCGGCGGCCGCCGCCGCGACGGTCACCCTCCTCTCCGGCTGCACCCACACCACCGACGAGGAGGAGACCTCCGACCCGGTCGTGGTCGACGAGGACTCGGCCGAGAGCATCCTGGACACCTTTGAGAGCGTGGACCTCGCGCTCGTCGAGGAGGCGGCCTGGTCCTTCCCCCTGGGTAACGTGCTCCACCCGAGCGAGGGGACCTGGGTGCCCGTCACCACGGCCGGCTCCTCCGCCGCGCCCATGGTGAAGGCCTCGGCGCTCTCCCTCGCGTCGGGCCAGCTCGTCGAGGTGGTGTCCGAGCCGGTGGGCACGACCGCGACCACCGTGATCTACGACGTCCGCTGCTCGGACTACGCCTACGCCTGGGTCGAGCTCGACCTGCAGTCGCGCGCGTGGAAGCTCTACGCCGCGTCCTTCTCGGGCGGCGCGCTCGCCGACGACCCCGTCACGCTCTGGGAGTCGGACGCGGAGTACGACCCGGCGGCGGTCGCCGTGTCCGGCCGGACGGTCCTCTGGCAGGTGCAGCCCTCCGCGACCGGCTCGCACACGGCCGACCCCTCGCGCTGCTACGTGTGGCATCTCGGCGACGCGGAGGCCAAGGCGGCGGTGGAGTCGCCGGGGCGCTTTGCCACGGCGCCGAGCGTCTCGGGCGACGCCGTCATCCTCACCCCGCGCGTCCGCGCCGACGAGGGCGTCTTCTACGGCGTGACGGCCTACTCGCTCTCGGACGACCTTGCCACCCGCCTGGACCAGCTCGTCATGCCCCAGAACGTCCGCCCGTTCAAGGCCACGCGCGTCGGCGAGCGGTTTCTCGTCTCGGTTGAGGCCAGCTACAGCACCGGCGGCCTGCTCGGGCAGATGGGGACCTACGTCGGGACCGCCGACGGGGGCTTCTTCCGGCTCAACCGCGAGCCCTCCGAGATAGGCTGCGGGACCGGCGACACGGTCATCATCAAGAGCCTCGCCTCGTACTTCGTTGTCGACCTCGCCAAGCGGCAGTACGCGGTGCTCGGCTCGGCGGACCGCTCCGTCGACTACGGCGACTACCCCGCCCGCACGGGCGAGTGCGACCTCTTCGTCACCTACGCCACGGTCAAGGACGCCGACACGGGCTATCCGGCCACCGTGGCCGTACGCACCTTCCGCCTGTAAGGTCGCATCGAGCCCGCGCCGGTGGGGTACACTAGAGACACTTACGGGCCGCGCGTCGGCAACGCGAGAAAACCAGGGAGGCCAAGATGGCTTCAGACGAGAAGAAGATCCTGCTGGTCGAGGACGAGAAGGCGATCCGTGACGCCGTCGCGGCCTATCTCGAGCGCGAGAACTACATCGTGCGCGGGGTCGGTGACGGCCAGAGCGCGGTCGAGGAGTTCGAGAAGCACTCCTTCGACCTCGTGATCCTGGACCTGATGCTCCCCAAGCTCTCGGGCGAGCGCGTCTGCCGCGCCATCCGCGAGACCTCCAACGTGCCCATCATCATGCTCACGGCCAAGGGCGAGGTGGAGGACCGCATCATCGGCCTGGAGCTCGGCGCGGACGACTACCTGATCAAGCCCTTCTCGCCCCGCGAGCTCGTCGCGCGCGTCCGCGCGCTGCTGCGTCGCGCCCACACCGAGGCCGAGCCCGCGCTCGAGACGCTCGACTTCGGCGACCTCGTGATCGACATCTCCGGCCACAAGGTCCTCGTTGAGGGCAAGGAGGTCGACCTCACGGCCTCCGAGTTCAAGCTGCTCACCACCCTCGCGCGCTACCCGGGCCGCGTCTACACCCGCATGGAGCTGGTCGAGAAGGTCCTGGGCTACGACTTCGAGGGCTACGAGCGCACGATCGACTCCCACGTCAAGAACCTGCGCGCCAAGCTCGGCGACGACCCGCGCAACCCGCGCTGGCTCTACACCGTGCACGGCGTGGGCTACCGCTTCGAGGCGCCGGAGAAGCCGTCTGATTCCGCCACCAAGTAGGAAGCGGTCATGGCCGCAAAGTTCGTGACCGGGAGAAGGGCGCCCGCCGACGAGGGCGGCGAGCGGCCGTCCTCGGGCACCAGCTCGTGGAACACCATCAAGCGCCGTCCCAAGCGGGGCCGTCCCTACGTGACGAGCCTCACCTTCGCCTTCGCGCTCACCGCCATCATGACCGCGCTCGTGCTCGTGGCGGTTCTCGCCATCGTGTGGGAGCCGCAGTTCATGGCCTACACGCGCCAGAACATGCAGGGGCTGGCGGACTCCACGGCAGACGCCATCTCCGACGCCTACGCCGAGGCAGGCGAGATGAACGAGGAGGTCGCGGCCGTCGCGGGCTCCGCCTCGGCCGTCTCGTCGGAGATCGTGGTGCAGGTCACCACGACCGATGGGGAGATCCTCTACGACGACACGTGGGCCACCGGCCCGGGCCGGCTGCCCGGCGGCGGCTCACGCGCCTCGGCGACGGTGCCCACGGCAGAGAACGCCACGGTCAGCGCGGCCATCACGGCCCCCAGCGGCAAGATCGTGGGCACGGTCCGGCTCTGGGCGCTCGGGTCCGAGGCCCTCCTCACGAAGGCCGACGCCGCCTTCCGGACCAACTCCTACGGCGCCATCGCCACCGCCGCGGCCATCGCCGCCCTTCTCGCCTGCGTGATCGGGTACTTTGTGTCGCGGGCCATCTCCCGCCCGATCCAGTGCATCACCTCTACGGCCAAGCAGATCAGGAACGGTGACCTCACCGCCCGCTCCAAGGTCACGGGAACCGACGAGGTGGGCCAGCTCGGCGAGACCTTCGACGACATGGCGGGCACGATCGAGCGCGACCTCAAGCTCGAGCACCGCCTGACCGGCGACGTGGCGCACGAGCTGCGCACCCCGCTCATGGCGATGCAGGCCACCGTCGAGGCCATGCAGGACGGCGTGCTCCCGGCCGACGACGAGCACCTCGAGGTCGTGGCCACCGAGGTGCGCCGCCTCTCCCGCCTGATCGACGCGATGCTCAAGCTCTCCCGTCTGGAGAACGGCACGACCGAGCTCAAGAGCGAGCGGACCGACCTCGTCTACCTGGTGCGGAGCCTGGTCTCCTCGCAGCACCAGCTCTTCCACGAGAAGGGCCTCCACCTGCGCTTCGTGGACGAGACGCCCCACGGCGAGCTCTACGCCGACGTGGACCCCGACCTGTTGCGCGAGGCCATCGTCAACCTGATGAGCAACGCGATGCGCTACACCAACGCCGACGGCTGGGTGAAGGTCTCTCTGCGGCAGGACCACTCCGACGTGCTCATTGCCGTGCAGGACACGGGCATCGGCATCGCCAAGGAGGACATCCCGCAGACCTTCGCGCGCTTCTGGCGCTCCGACGTGAGCCGCGAGCGCGTGTCCGGCGGCCTGGGCGTGGGACTGGCCATCACCAAGGAGATCGTGGACCGGCACAACGGCACGATCCTCGTGGAGTCCGAGCTCGGGCGCGGCACCACCTTCACGCTGCGTATCCCGCAGCGCCGCGAGCGCAAGCAGCAAGAGCGGTAGCGCCGGGGCGGACTCTGTAAGGCGGGGGACGGACGTTGTTTACACAGCGTTACGCAACTCTTTCCAAATGATGCAAGGACCGAGACAACGCGTTCCTAGGGTTGTGTGGTGACACCTGACCACGCATGAGGAGGAACGCACATGACGAGAAACCAGCTGATGGCAAGCGCCCTCTCGGCCCTGATGATCGCGACGGCTGTCCCGGCGCCCGCCCTGGCGGAGGCCCTGGACCCCAGCGCCGGCGGTGCCGTCGCAGACGAGCAGGCCGTGGACGGCGACGAGGCCGACGATCTGGGTGACGCAATCGCCGAGGAAGTGCCCGCCGGGACCGAGGCCGAGGCGGAGGCCGTTGGGGAGGCGCCTGCCGGGACCGAGGTCGACGAGCCGGCGCCGGCCGAGAAGAACGAGGCGGCCGACGGGGAGACGGCGCCCGCGGCCGTGGAGACCGCAGATCCGGAGGCTCAGGCGGCGCCCGTCGCGCAGGCCGCCGGCGACCCGTACGAGACTGAGGCCCCCGCGCACGACGCGAGCACCCTTGCGCGCGTAACCAGCACGGTGAGCTACAAGTACGGCGCTGACGGCTTGAGCAACAGCACGTCGATCCTCTCGGCGGGCAACATCGCCTCCATCGGAGAGCCGACCAAGAACGAAAAGGGAGGCTGGGACGTCACGGTGACGCTTGACGCCCAGGCCACGGCGAGCGATTTCGGTCTGAGCAGCTGGCAGGTCGGGAGCAAGGACCCCAAGAGCGTCTACATCGACGCGGCCGCGTCCAAGCTCACCCTCACGTTCAGCACCGACTCCGCCACCGACGGTTCGTGGAGCTGCACGAGTTCCGCTCGTGCGAGCATCGTCTTCACCGACCAGGCATCTGCGCAGGCCCCCGCGTTCGACGTCAACGACGTGCTCGACGTCGACAATGCCGTGCACTACTACGCGAACGGCAGCACGAAGCACGCCACGAACATCGGGAGCATCAGCAACGTGGTGAGCTGGAGCCAGCCGGTCCGTCATGAGAATGCGAACATTCCGCGCCTTTCCTACTGGTCCGTTGACGTCACCATCAAGGGCGCGGGCACCACGGCGGAAGACTACGGCGTGCCGACCGGCTACCTCGGTCAGACGGACCCGTCCGAGTGGGTTTTTGACGACAGCCAGGAGAACGACCTCGTAACGACGTTCGTCCTCTATGACGGCCAGTCCAAGTGGCAGGCCGGCGCAGGTTCCTACGCCCTGCTCCACTTCAAGCACGATGTCGCCCCTGCCGCGCCGACTGCTGCCGAGGTCTCCAACATTGCAGGCATGGCAAACTATCGACTTCTGAACGCTGATGGCAGCGAGGGATACTCCGTGCGCTCCACTGCAGGCCAGCTTCCCGCTGAGCTCATCACCGTCGGGAACGTCTACAAGGCGGATGACGGCAATTACGCCGTCGACGTGACCGTGGACGCAAAGGAGACCCCTGCCGAGAACGGCTTTGTCCCGTCGGCGGGGTATACCGACGCCTACAAGCTCGTCGCTGATCAGTCCACGACCAAGATGACCCTCGAGTACCAGGACGGCGCATGGAACTACACCTGGCCGAACGTCATCCAGCTCACCTTCGCTCCCGTGGTCGGCCCTGCCTTCGACATAAACGCCCATGCCTACGACATCAACAACGTGGCATACGTGGTGTACGGCGAGGACGGTCAGGTCGAGTACCGCGGCAGCGTGAGCCTCTCGGCGCTCGGCGGCGTCAGCAAGGTCGAGAAAGAGGGCGAGCCCGAGCAGCAGGTTGACAGCACCTGGGCCGTGGTCGTGACGCTCGCGGAAGACACGCTCACCTCGCTCGACCAGACCGACGTCCCGGCGTATCAGCTCAAGCACGACAAGGGCGACTACGTCCTCGACCTCGCGTCCTCCGACCTCACGGGCACCTACCGCACGACGGGCTCCGGCACCACGTACACCATCGCGGGCACCGACCGTCCGACCTTCGTGTTCCGCTACAAGGCCCCGCAGGAGCCCCAGGCCCCTGCGTTTACCTACGACGGCACGGTTCCCGTGCGCTACGAGCTCCGCAACGCGGACGGAACCCTCATCACGAGTGGCACCACGACCAGGCACGACGAGCTGGCCTCCGTCTCTGACCCCTATCTTGACGAAGAGGGCAACTGGGCGGTCGACGCCTGGATGCCGACCCTCACGCCCGCAGGTCTCGGCATCGACGGCTCGACCCTCGGCGTCGACGACCTCGACGCGGCTTTCGCGCTGGACGAGGACGCCTCTAAGACTGCCGTCACGCTACGCACCGACGGTCAGGACGGCACGGTCTACCGCTGCGAGGGAGAGGACGGCCCGCTTTACGTCTACACGGCCAAGAGTCAGCTGGACCTGAGCGGGGAGCAGAAGCCCACCGACGAGAAGCCGGGCGACGTTCAGGACACCAAGACGGACGAGACGGACGAGACGGACGAGAAGGACGAGAAGGACGAGAAGGACGAGAAGGACGAGAAGGACGAGTCCGCTGACGAGGGCAAGGCGCTTCCCAGGACCTCCGACCCCTCCAGCCTCCAGAGCGTCGCCACTGCAGCCCTCTCCGGCATGAGTGCGCTTCTCGCCGCTCTGGGCGTCTCCTCCCGCCGGCGCAGGAACGGCTAGCTCACGAGGCCAGCAGGCAAATTGAGGCACGCATGAATTCGTCGGGGGCGGACCCAGCCGGGCCCGCCCCTTCGCCTGTTCTTCTCGCCGCGCTATACTGGTTGTTTGACTGAGACGCCGAGGAAAGGTGGCCGGAATGGCTGAGATGGAACTTCGCCCGGACTCGCACGGCAAGGTGCGTGACATCTACGACTGCGGCGACAAGCTGCTCATGGTGGCGTCCGACCGCATCAGCGCCTACGACTACATCCTGCCCGACGAGATTCCCTACAAGGGCGAGATCCTCACCCGCATCTCCGCGTTCTGGTTCGAGCGCTTCGCCGACCTCATCCCCAACCACATGATCTCCTGCGACGTGGCGGACCTGCCCGAGGAGTTCAAGCCCTACGCGGACTACCTCGCCGGCCGCTCCATGCTGGTCAAGAAGGCCCAGACCGTGCCCATCGAGTGCATCGTGCGCGGCTACCTCACCGGGTCCGGCAAGAAGACCTATGACCAGGACGGCACCGTCTGCGGCATCAAGCTGCCCGACGGCCTGACCGAGGCCTCCAAGCTCCCCGAGCCGATCTTCACCCCGTCCACCAAGGCGGAGCTCGGCGACCACGACGAGAACATCTCCTTCGAGCGCTGCTGCGAGATCGTGGGCACCGACGTCGCCGAGCAGCTGCGCGACGCGTCGCTCGCCATCTACAAGGCGGCCGCCGACTACGCGGCCGAGCAGGGCATCATCATCGCCGACACCAAGTTCGAGTTCGGCTTCATCGACGGCAGGCTCACGCTGATCGACGAGTGCCTCACGCCCGACTCCAGCCGCTTCTGGCCGGCCGACTCCTACGAGGAGGGAAAGGTCCAGCCCAGCTACGACAAGCAGTACGTCCGCGACTGGCTGCGCGCCAACTGGGACATGACCGGCGAGCCGCCGCGCATCCCCGCCGAGGTCATCAAGGGTACCTCCGACCGCTACCAGGAGGCGTTCCAGATCATCACCGGCACCGCGTTCGAGCCCGTCCGCGCCAACTAGCGGCGACGTCAAGCTAAGGAGTTCCATTGTCACTGAAAGACACCATCCAGGGCGCCCTCCAGGAGGCCGAGGGCAACGCCGCCGGCCGTCCCAAGAAGGAGGTCGAGGAGGTCGTCGGCGACGACGAGAAGAGGGGCTTCTCGCGCAGCTCCGCCGCCAAGGCCAAGCCCGCGCGCGAGGCGGCCGCCTCGGTCCGCACCGGCTCCAAGCCGCAGTCGTCCGGGCTCTTCGGGAAGTCCGAGAGCAAGGAGGAGAAGAAGGAGCGCCGCCGTCGCGAGCGCGAGGAGTCCGACATGCGCACCCGCGCCTACGACCTGCTCCTGCGCTCGATCCCCGAGTACCGCAGGACCGACCGCATCTTCTGGGTCGTCGTCGGCGTGGCCATGGTGTTCGCCGTCGCCTCGCTCGTGGGCATGTACGCGTTCGGCGAGGTCACCGACATCACGTCCGTGCACGGCATCGTCGCCACGGTCACGCTGGTGGCCGCCTACGCCCTCATCATCGGCGCCATCATCTACGACTTCGCCAAGCGCCGCCCCTTCCGCAAGCGCGCCCAGGCGCAGGTCAACGGCCTCACCGAGAAGCGCCTCGTCGAGCTCTTCGAGCAGGACCGCGCCGCGCAGGTCGCCAAGCAGGTGGCGCGGGAGGCCCGGCGCAAGAAGAAGTAGTTCTTGTCGGGCGGCGCCCCGGTGATAGAATGTCATTCACGCCTTCGTAGCTCAGGGGATAGAGCACCGCTCTCCTAAAGCGGGTGTCGGCCGTTCGAATCGGCCCGGGGGCACCAGAGTTTTCGCAGGTCAGTGGCCATGTGGCTGCTGGCCTGCTTTGCTGTCGGGGATGCTTCCCGTTTTGCCGGACCTTGTCCCAGGGGCTTCCGGGAATTCGCGACCGTGTTCCGCGTGCTTCTAGTAAATCGTGCCCTTGTCCCGCGTTGGTCCGAGAATCGCCGTCCTTGTCGTATTGTTGGGCGAGAAACTCTAGGAACTGGCGGCCTTGCGCGCCTCTGGCGCGCGTCCGTGGGACAAGCCCCGCGTTTCTCGGACGTCCCCGGAACAAGGCCGCCGATTCCGGGAACGCGCCCGCCTACCGCGTACCTGGGTCCGCTCGTGAATTCACCTGCGGCCCGTTTCTAACGCTCCGGCGAGAAGAACCCCCGCTCGTGAATTCACGAGCGGGGGCTGCGGCTGCAAGTCCGTTGGAAGGCGGAGCGCTACTCGGTGGTCTCGCCGCCCGAGGGAGTCTCGGGCTCGGGCGGCGTGGTCGTCTGCTGCGCCTCGGTCGTGAGCGTGATCGTGGAGCCGTAGGGCGCAGACCCCGTCGCGGACTGGGAGACGACGATGCCGTCGTTCGGCCCGTTGACCGTGACGTGGAAGCCGCTGTTGGTGAGCGCGGTGCTCGCCTGGCTCCCGGTCCAGCCCACGACGTTGGTCACGTCAACGTACTGGACGCCGAGCGAGACGGTGATCGTCACCGTGGAGCCCACGTCCGCCGACTCCCCGACGCCGGGGTTGACGGCCGTGACCGTGCCCTCGGGCGAAGAGGAGTAGTCCTCGTTCACGCTCACGACGAAGCCCTCGTCCTCGAGGCGCTGGCGCGCGCTGGACTCGGAGTCACCGATCACGTTGGGGATGACCTTCTGGCTGGCGCCGCTGGAGATGTGATAGGTGATCGTGGTGCCGGCGTCGACCATGGCGCCCGGCTCGGTGTCCTGCGAGGAGACCTTGCCCTTCTCGACCTCGTCGCTCTCCTCGTCGGCGCCCCGGTTGGGGGTGAGGTTGACCTTGGCGAGCGCGTCCTCGGCCTCCTCCTGCGTCATGTTCTGCAGGTCGGGGACCTCCACCTGCTCGATGGGCGTCGGGCCGTTGGAGACCTTGAAGTTGATGGTGCTGCCCTCGGGCATCTCGCGGTACGCCGCCGGGTCCTGCTCGCAGACCTTGCCCTTCTCGACGCTGTCGTTGTAGGTGTACTCGGGCTCGCCCGGCACGAAGCCGGCATCAGTGATGGCCTGCTCGGCCTGCTCCACGGTGAGGTTGGCGAGGTTGGGCACCGTCGCCGTGGCCGTGCCCGAGCCGAGCACCATGACGAGCGCGGCCACGATCAGCGCGACGGCCGCGATGCCGCCCACCACGCCGAGGATGACGTTGCGACGGTGCTTGCGCTGCCGCTCCGCCTCCTCCTCGGCGGCCTGGGCCGTGGCGCTCTGCGTGTAGAAGCGCCCCGTGCGCTCGGTGCGCGCCATCTGGGCGGTGCCGCCGACGCCCGCCGCGCTGCGGTCGAGCTTGTTGGTCGTCTGGACGGGCAGCATGGCGGTCGCGGAGTTCACGGCCTGCATGCGGCCGGCGAGGTAGTCGCGCAGCGTCCGGTAGAGCTCGTCGGCCGTCTGGAAGCGGTCGGCCGGGCTCTTCTGCATGCACTTGAGGATGATGGCCTCGAGCTGCGGGTCCACGGCGGGGTTGAGCTGGCTGGGCGGCTTGGGCTGCTCGTTGACCTGCTTGAGCGCCACGGAGATGGCGTCGTCGCCCTGGAAGGGGACCTGGCCGGTGGCCGCCTCGTACATCACGATGCCGAGCGAGTAGATGTCCGTGGTGGGGCCGAGCTCCTTGCCCTGCGTCTGCTCGGGGGAGACGTAGTGCGCGGTGCCGAGGACGGAGTTGTCCTGCGTGAGGTGGCTGTTCTTGGCGCGCGCGATGCCGAAGTCCATCACCTTGATGTTGCCGTCCGGCTGCACCATGATGTTCTGCGGCTTGATGTCGCGGTGGATGATGTCGTGCTTGTGCGCCACCGAGAGCGCCTGCGCGATCTGCGAGCCGATCTGCGCGACCTTCTTGCAGTCGAGCGCGCCGTGCTTGCGGATGCCGCTCTTGAGGTCGGTGCCGCGCAGGTACTCCATGACGATGTAGTAGGTGTCCGCGTCCTTGCCCCAGTCGTAGACGCTCACGATGTAGGGGCTCTGCAGCGCGGCGGCCGCCTGGGCCTCCTGCTTGAAGCGCGCGGCGAACGAGGGGTCGTTGGCGTACTGGGGCAGCATGGTCTTTATCGCCACCGTGCGCCCGAGTACCTCGTCGAGGCCGCGGTAGACCGTGGCCATGCCGCCCGCGCCGATCTTGTCCTGAACCTGGTAGCGTCCGCCAAGTAGCATCGCTGTCATCGTCTCTCCTATCCCTCGCGGGCGGGGCCCGCGTCGTATCGTCCGGTGTCGCGTCCGGTTGCGCCCATCATCGTCAGCTCCCCGCGCCGGCGGCCTGCACCTGCAGGGAGGTCGCGAGCACCCGGCCGGCGATCCCGGCCGCGAGCCCCTCGACGTCGCTGCCCTGCCCCTCCACGCAGACCGATATCACGAGCGTGGGCTCGTCGTACGGCGCGAAGCCGATGAAGAGCGAGTTGACGTTGCCGTTCTCGACCTCGGCGGTGCCGGTCTTGCCGGCCACGCGCGTGCCCGAGACCCGCGCCGCCGTGCCGGTGCCGCCCTCGACCACGCCGAGCATGGCCTCCTTGAGCTGGTCGGCCGTGGAGGCGGAGACCACCTGGCCGAGCGAGCGCGGCGCCGTCGAGGAGGTCTCGACGCCCTCCGGCGAGAGCACGTGCCCGACGACGTAGGGGTCCATCGCCACGCCGCCGTTGGCGATCGCCTGGGCGACCACGGCGTTCTGCATGACCGTGGTCTGCGGGCCCGCCGGGCTCTCGTGCTGGCCGACCGGCTGGCCGCACGCGGCCCAGGCCGTCTCCCACTCCGTCATCTCGGCGGGGACGGGCATGAGCGAGGCGAGGCACGGGAAGTCCTGGCCGATCTCCTGCCCGTAGCCGAAGGCCTTGGCGTAGCTCACGAGGGTGTCCGCCCCCGTGGAGAGCCCGATCTGGCCGAACGCCGTGTTGGCCGAGACGGCAAAGGCGTCGGACACGGAGACGTTGCCGTAGTCCGCGTCATGGATGTTGGTCACCTCGGCGCCGCCGAGCTCGATCGAGGCGGGCGCGCTCACGGTGGCGTCGAGCGACGTCGCGCCGGAGTCGAGCGCGGCCGCGAGCGTGACGGCCTTGAACGTGGAGCCGGGCGCGTAGAGCGCCTGCGTGGCGCGGTTGACGAGCTCGCCGCCCGTGCCGGAGGAGATCACCTGGTCGAGCTGGTCCACGGTGTAGGTGGGCGACGACGCGCTCGCGAGCACGGCGCCGGTCTTCGGGTCCAGCACCACGATCGCGCCCGTGTACCCCTCGAGCGCCTGCTCGGCCGCGCGCTGGATCTGCGAGTTGATGGTCAGCTGGACCGTCGAGCCCGGCTGGGCGACCCCGGCCAGGGAGTAGAGGGCGCTGCGCCAGTTGGAGTAGTCCTCCCGCCCGGTGAGCGTCTCGTTCATCGTGGCCTCGACGCCCTCGGTCCCGTACTGGGTGGAGATGTAGCCCACGGTGTGACGCGCGAGCGAGCCCTGCGGGTAGGAGCGCGTGTAGGTGCCGTCGGGCTGCTGGGTGCTCTCGGCGAGGGTCACGCCGTCGGAGGTGATGATCGCGCCGCGCTGCACGTAGGCGCTCCGCGCGATCGTGTGGTTGTTGGTCGGCAGGCTCTGGATGCGGTCCGCGTCAATCTGCTGGACGTAGGTCAGGTTGGCCACGAGCGCGGCAAAGAAGAGCGAGAAGACCGTGATGAGCGCGGTCAGACGCTTGCCGAGCGCCACGCGCCCGAGCACGCCGGACTCGGCGGTCGTGAGGCCAAAGCGCCCGCGCGCGTGGCTGCCGTGGACCACGGAGGCCGCGTGCGCGCCCGCCGCGCCCGGCGCCTGGATCTGGCTCGTCAGGGTGAGGACGGGGTCGCGCCGGGAGCTCTCGCGCTCGGTCGCGCTGCGCATCTGCGTCTCCCGCCCGGTGCCCTCGTCGCCGGCGCGCAGCAGCAGGCCCACGATCACGAAGCTGGCGAGAAGGGACGTGCCGCCCTGGCTCATGAAGGGCAGGGTCACGCCGGTGAGCGGCAGGAGCTTGGTGACGCCGCCCACGATGATGAAGGCCTGGATGGAGATGGCGCATGTGAGGCCGACGGCCGCGAAGGCGGAGCAGTCGGACTTGGCGCGCGCCGCCGTCGCGAGGCCGCGTACGCAGAAGAGCAGGAAGAGGATCAGGATCGCCGACGCGCCGAGAAGGCCCATCTCCTCGCCGACCGCCGCGAAGATGAAGTCGCTCTCGACGAAGGGGATCGTCGTGGAGAGGCCGTTGCCGATGCCCGTGCCCACCAGGCCGCCGTCGGCGAGCGAGTAGAGGCCCTGCACGATCTGGTAGCCCCCGCTCGACGCGGCCGACCACGGGTCGAGCCAGATGTTGACGCGGTTCTGCACGTGGCCGAAGAGGAAGTAGCACGCCACGCCGCCGACGGCGAGCAGAAGCAGGCTCACCACCACGTAGCTCGCGCGGCCCGTGGCCACGTAGATCATGATCACGAAGAACGCGAAGAAGAGCAGGGCGCTGCCGAGGTCCGTCTCAAAGATCACGACGAGCAGGCTGATGCCCCACATGACCAGCAGCGGGAGCAGCATGCGCAGGCGCGGCAGCGAGAAGGGCCCCAGCTTGCGCATGGACGCGGAGAGCGCCTCGCGGTTGGTGGCGAGGTAGAACGCCAGGAAGAGCGTGATCGCGATCTTGGCGAACTCGCCGGGCTGGAAGCTGAAGCCGCCGATGTAGATCCAGAGCTTGGAGCCGTTCTGCTCGGTGCCCAAGATCATGGGCAGGACGAGAAGGACCACGCCGGCTATCCCCAGCGTGTACTTGTAGTCGGCGAGCGCGTCGAGGTCCCGCACCACGGCCAGCACGGCCACCATCGCGGCCACGGAGAGGAACAGCCACACGACCTGGCTCACCGCCGCGTCCGGCGCGAGCCGCGTGAGGAAGGTGATGCCGGTCCCCGAGAGCACGAAGACGATGGGCAGGACGGCGGGGTCGGCGCCCGGCGCGAGGAAGCGGATCGCCACGTGGGCGGCCGCGAAGGCGCCGAAGAGCCCGAGCGGCACCCCGAGCGTGGAGAGGCTCAGCTGGGCGTCGGAGTTGAGGACGTACATCGCGTAGAGCAACAGGACCGGCACAGCCGCGAGGCAGAGCAGGAAGAGCTCGGTGTTGCGGCGGCCGTGGCCGTGCCGGCGCCCGCGCTCTGCGGGAAGCGGCGCGGCCATGACGGAGGCCTCGACCTCGGAGCGCGACAGCGCGCCCGCGTACCTTCTGCGCCTCACTGCTGATCGCCCCCCGCGTCATCGGCCGTGGCGCCGTCCGTCTCGGAGCGCGCCGTCTCGGCAATCTCCGCGGCGCGGTCCTTCTCGGCGTTGATCTGGTCATGGTAGGAGTCGATGACCTCGCGGCCCGCCTCCTCGCTGTCCACGCGGATGCCCTGCGCGAGCTGGTCCTGGACGGAGGTGGGCAGGTCGGAGAGCTCGACGGAGCTCGTCCCCACGAGCTCGTAGGTGGGCACGCCGAGGAAGCTGCCGCTGACGCCCCGGTAGAGGCCCACGGTGGTGCCGTTGACGCCGAGGAACCACTCGCTGCGTACGAGCGCGGCGGCGAGAAGCACCGCGAGCGCCACGAGCGCCACGACCACGCCCCCGATGATGCCCGCGCGCCGGACGAGGCGCCTGCGGGCGGCGTCGGCGAGGCCGTCGTTCAGGACGTCCACCACGACGACGGTGACGTTGTCGGCCCCGCCGGCGGTGAGCGCGGCGGCCACGAGGTTGTCGGCCGCCTGCTGCGGCGTGGCGCTCGAGACCGCGACGGACTCGATCTCCGCGTCGGAGATCATCGACGAGAGACCGTCCGAGCAGAGGATGATGCGGTCGCCGTCGTTGACCTCGAGGGAGAAGTGGTCGGCGTACATGTCCGGGTCGGAGCCCAGGGCACGGGTGATGATGGAGCGGGAGGGGTGCGTGCGGGCCTCGTCGGCCGTGATCTCCCCGGCGTCCACGAGCTCCTCCACGTAGGAGTGGTCGTGCGTGACGCGCACGAGCGTGCCCTGGCGCAGGACGTAGGCGCGCGAGTCGCCCACGTGGGCCACGGCCATCTTGTTCTTCTCGACGAGCACGGCGGTGGCGGTGCAGCCCATGCCGGGCTTGCCGATGCCCTGCTCGGCCGCCTCGATGACGGCCATGTTGGCGGCCTCGACGGCGGCGCCGAGAAGGACGTCGTCGGCCGTGCCGGGGGCCTGCTCGCCCACGGTCTCCACCGCGATCGAGCTCGCCACCTCGCCGGCGGCGTGGCCGCCCATGCCGTCCGAGACCATGAAGAGCGGCGTGCGCAGCAGGAAGGAGTCCTCGTTGTGGCCGCGCACGAGGCCCACGTCGCTGCGGGCGCCCCAGGAGATGAACTCGTTGGAGCCCGAGACGGCGTCCGCGCCGACGCGCCCCTCGACGGGGATCTCGGCGCGGCCCGGGGCGTTGGTCGGCTCCTGGAGGGGGGCCGTCTGTGCCTCGGCGGACGTCATCCGCGACTCACTCGCATGATGGTGTCGCCGACCTGGACCTCGTCGCCCTCGCGCAGCGTGACGGGCTGGTCGATGACGTGCCCGTTGACGAGGGTGCCGTTGGTGGAGCCGAGGTCCTCGAGGACGAGCGCGGGGCCCTGGAGGGCGAGGCGCGCGTGCGTGGAGGAGACGTACGGCTCGTCGATCACGACGTCGGAGGAGGGGGAGCGGCCGATGACGATCGGCCCGAGGATGTCGACGTGCAGGCCGCGCAGGGAGCGCGTGCCCTTCTCGACGTCGATCGCCCAGATGGCGGCGTCGCGGCGCTGGCCGCGCACGAGGCCCACGCCGGTGCGCATGACCGCGAAGAGGAAGAGGTAGAGGACGACGACCAGCAGGATGCGCCCCGCGAACAGCACGAGCTCGATCATCGCGGGTTCTCCCTGAACTCGAGGTTCATGAGGCCGAGCGTGATGAGGTCGCCGTCGCGCAGGACGCACTCGCGGACGTCGACGTCGTTGACCAGCGTGCCGTTGGTGGAGCCGAGGTCGGCGATGTGCCAGTCGCGGCCGTCGAAGGAGAGCTGGGCGTGGCGGCGCGAGACGTTGGGGTCGCGCAGGACGACGCCGGACTGGGAGCGCTCGCGGCCGATGATCGTGGACGGCGCGCTCGCGGTGTAGGTCTGGCCGCTCTGGCGGTCGATGAGCAGGCAGGTCGCCGGGCGGGGCTCGGCGGCGGGAGCGGCGGCCGCGACGGGCTCGCCCACGCCGCGGCGCGGGTCGACGAGCGGCACGTTGCGGCGCTGGGTCTGTGGGACGGGCGCGGCGCCGGGGCCCTCGCCGGGCACGACGACCGGGGCGGGGCCGCCCAGGGGCACCGGCATGGGGGTCGAGGAGGACGCGGAGGCCACGGGCAGGGGCTCGATCATGTCGAGCGGCATCACGTCGAGGCCGTCGTCCACGGAAGCGGGCGCCGGGGTCGGGGCCGGGGTCGGCACGGGAGCGGGGGTCGGGACCGGCGTCTGGGCCGGGGCGACCTCGGCGACCGGCGCCTCGCGGCGGCGCCCGCGCGGGTGCACCTGGGCCGCGGCGCCGCCGGCGCTCGAGTTGCCGGCGAGAAACGCGCGCTCCTCCTCGCGCAGGCGCGCGAGCGTGCCCGCGTCCACGTTCTCGGCGAAGACGGCGAACTTGCCGGACTTGAGGGACGGGTCGACCATGAAGCGCACGAGGGGGCTGCCCACGAACGCGTAGCCCTTCTTCTGGGCCTGGGCCGTCACGAACGAGGAAGTCTCGTAGGTGATCTGCTCGTAGAGCGGGCGCATCAGGGAATCGTCGGTGGCGGAGACGAGCACGGTGTAGAGGGCGGGCGCGGTGTCCACGCCGTCGATCTCGTAGGTCTCGTTCTCCATCTCGCGCGCGGCGCGCTTGGCGAGCTTCTTGAACGAGAAGGGCTCGGTGTAGCCTTGGGGCGCCGCGCCAAAGACGGAGCCGATCCGGGACTCGAAGTCACTCAGAAAACTCATCTATCTCCTCGCCTTCCCGGTCCTCGTCGAGAGGCCCTCGCAGGACGGTCGCGATGCACATAAGCACAGTCAAGAGTACCGCAAGGACGAGCGCGGACCAGTCGAGGGCGGGCCATATACCGCTATTCTCCATCCTAGCTGCGAGGACGCCGGAGGCGACTATGCAGGCCAGGCCAAGGAGCTGCCCGGCGACCCCGCTCGCCACCGAGCCGCGCAGCGCGACGGCGGAGGAGAGCGCCGCGCAGGCCACGGAGCCGACGAGCAGGAGCCAGAACGAGGGGTCGGCCGCCCCGGCGAGCAGCGCCGCCCCGAGCGGACCGGCTGCGAAGGAGGACGAGACCGCCGCGTGGTAGAGGGCGCCGGTCAGGTATCCCAGCAGGCCGGTGAGCGCTGCCGGGAGCGGGTCGAGCGCGTAGCCCGCGAGCGCGGCGCCCGAGACCGGCGAGGGCAGGCAGCACGGCAGGAGGACGGCGAGCGACGTGAGGCGCTCCCGGCGCCCGAAGACCGCCCACCACGCCAGGGTGGCCACGAGCAGCGCCCCGGCGAGAAGAACGCCCGCCCTGTCCCCGTCCGGCGCCGCCGCGAGCGCGGCCGTCAGGGCGAGCGCCGGCAGCGGCCCCGTCGCGGGCGGCCAGAGGGCGCCGAGCAGCCCGCAGACGAGCGGCGCCACGACGCCGGGCGCGCCGTCGCCCAGCCACGGGATCCCGGGGACGAGGAGCCTGAGCGCGGAGAAGGCGGCCAGGCCCGTGGCCAGGCGCGCCGCGAGGCCCTCCGGCAGGCGCGGGGCGGGACGGGCGGCGTCGCGGCGCACCCGACCGTCGGCGTCCGGCTCGTCGTCCTTCTCGGCCTGGGAGACGAGCTCGCGCAGGGACTCGGCGCCCATCGCGGGGATCCCCAGGCGCGGGACGAGCTCGTCGGCAAGGTCGAGCGCGTCGGCGCTGCGCCCCGAGGGGGAGGGCGACAGCTCTGCCAGAAGCGCCGTCTCCACGCCCGGGTCGATCCCGGGGCAGAGCCGCGCGAGCCGCCCGGGCCCCTTGGCGATGCGCCGGCGCGAGTCCTCCGCGCTTCTCGCCAGGAACGGGTTTGCGCCGGTGAGGGCCTGCCAGGTCACGACCGCGAGCGAGAAGACGTCGGTGCGCTCGTCGACCATGGCGCCGTCGATCTGCTCGGGCGGCATGTAGCCCACGGTCCCGCCGCGCGCGTCGCCGTAGCCCGCCGCCGAGGCGAGGGTCGCCATGCCAAAGTCCGCGAGCTTCACGACGCCCTGGCGGTCGATCATGATGTTGGTCGGCTTGATGTCGAGGTGCAGGACGCGGTTCTCGTGCGCGAAGGCGAGCGCGCGGGCCACGCTCTGCAGCACGTGGGCGCACTCGTCCGGGGTCAGGCGGCCGCCCTCCACGCGGGCGAGCAGCTCGGCGAGGTTGAGGCCGTCGACGTACTCCATGACGAGGTAGGCGAAGGTCCCGTCCGTCTCGAAGTCAAAGACCGTGACGATGTTGGGGTGCCCGAGCATGCAGGCCGTGCGCGCCTCGGCGAGCGCCTCCTCGGCCGTGGTGCCGGTCTCTGCGGCGAGCGGCATGCGCTTGATGGCCACGCGCCGCTGCAGGCGCCGGTCCCAGCAGGTGCAGACCGTGCCGAAGCCGCCGCGCCCGCGCCGCTCGAGCACGCGGTAGCGGCCGAGCAGGTACTCGTCGCGCGGCTGGGCCGCGGACAGCAGGGGGGTGGCGTGCACCCTCGTGGGCGTCTCGCTCACGGCTCCTCCTCGTTTCAGCTGCTTCCGGCCGTGTGGTGCCATTCTAGCGCTTGCGACCGGTCCGGGCGGGAAGCGCCGTCCTTGCTGCGGGGCCTTCCAAGAATCGCCGCCCTTGTCGCAGGACTTTCCGGGAAACACCGCCTTTGTCGCGCGGCGCTCCAGGAATCACCGTCCTTGTTGCGCTGGCATCCGGGAATCGCTGACCTTGTCGCGGGGTCTTCCAAGAATGGACGCCCTTGTCGCAAGGCTATCTAAAATAAGCCGACCTTGTCGCGCGTTCTTCTCGGAATTGGCGCTCTTGTTGCACGAGCTTCTTAAAAACGCTGCCCTTGTCGCGCGGAAAGGGGTCTCGGCTGTGCAAGGTCGCCGATTCTCGGAACCGCTCGGGACAAGCTCGCCGATTCCCGGAGGCGACCGGAACAAGGGCCCGAATTCCTGGAACCGCCCGGAACAAACCCGGCGATTCCTAGAATCGCCCGGAACAAGCCCGCAGATTCCCGGACCCCGCCGCCCTTCTCGCCCGGCGAGAAAAACACTTGGCAACGCGCGACGGATGCGTTACGATAGCTCAGCACGCGGGCGTGGCGGAATTGGCAGACGCGTACGGTTCAGGTCCGTATGGGGGCAACTCCATGAAGGTTCAAGTCCTTTCGCCCGCACCACGATCGTTCGGGGCCTCGGCGGCAGCGCCGGGGCCCCTTTCTTGTGCGCCGGGACGACCCGCGCCCGCCCCGGCGCGCGGCGGGGCGGCTACTCGTCGTCGCCGAAGAGGTCCCAGTCGTCGTCGGTCTTCTCGTGGTTGAAGTAGCGCCGCTTGGTCTTGCGCTCCATGAGAATCGCGATGAGCAGGCAGATCACGATGCCGCCGCCGATGAGGCAGAGGACGCCCACCTTGTCGCTGAAGAGCCACGTGAAGAAATCCGAAAGTGCCTGCATGCTGCCTCCCTGGGCGCGTCGTCTTCCAACCGCACAAGTATATACTTGGGGGGCTTGCGGGCGAGGGCCTGCGACCGGTACAGCACAAAGCGAGGAGTGACCATGCTCGACATCAAGTTCGTTCGCGAGAACCCCGACCTTGTTGACAAGGCCTGCGAGTCTCGGCAGAACGCCCACTGGGACCGCGAGAAGTTCTTCGAGCTTGACGAGGAGCGCCGCTCGGTCATCTCCGAGGTCGAGAAGCTCCAGGCCGAGCGCAACGCCGTCTCCAAGGAGATCGGCCAGCTCATGCGCGAGGGCAAGAGGGACGAGGCCGAGGCCGCCAAGGCGCGCGTGGCCGCCAACAAGGACCGCATCGCGAGCCTGGACGACCGTCGCACCGAGGTCGAGGACGCCCTCTTTGACCTGGTCTCCCGCATCCCCAACATCCCGCACGAGTCCGTGCCCTACGGCAGGGACGACTCCGACAACCCCGAGGTGCGCCGCTGGGGCACCCCGCGCGACTTCGCGGCGGACGGCTTTGAGCCCAAGGCGCACTGGGACCTGGGCCCGGCCACGGGCATGATCGACTTCGACCGCGGCGTCAAGATCGCCGGCACGCGCTTCTACGTGCTCGGCGGCATGGGCGCCCGCATGGAGCGCGCGCTCATCAGCTTCATGGTGGACATGCACGTCAAGGCGGGCTTCAAGGAGTGGTGGATGCCCGTCATCACCAACCGCGAGACCCTCTTTGGCACGGGCCAGCTGCCCAAGTTCGAGGACGACCTCTACCACGTGAACCCGGACCTCTACCTCATCCCCACGGCCGAGGTCATGCTCACCAACCTGCACCGGGGCGAGGTGCTGGACGGCTCCCAGCTTCCGCTGTGGTACACCGCGTTCACGCCGTGCTTCCGCGAGGAGGCGGGCTCGGCCGGGCGCGACACGCGCGGCATCATCCGCGTGCATCAGTTCGACAAGGTGGAGATGGTCAAGTTCGCCAAGCCCGAGGACTCGATGAACCAGCTCGAGAGCATGGTCGCCGAGGCGGAGGCGGTGCTGCAGGCGCTGGGGCTGCCCTACCACGTGGTCACGCTCTGCACCGGCGACATCGGCTTCTCCGCGTGCAAGTGCTACGACCTCGAGGTGTGGCTGCCCAGCTACAACAACTACAAGGAGATCTCCTCCTGCTCCAACTGCTGGGACTTCCAGGCCCGCCGCGCCAACATCCGCTACAAGGACCCGGCGGAGTTCAAGGGCACGCGCTACGTGCACACGCTCAACGGCTCCGGCCTGGCCGTGGGCCGCACGATGGCCGCGATCATGGAGAACTACCAGAACGCCGACGGCTCCATCACGGTGCCCGAGGCCCTGCGCCCCTATATGGGCGGCGTCGAGGTCATCCGGCCGGAGTAACCGCTCGCCGAACGGGTTGTCGGGCGAACGGCAGAACACTTGTTCTGGTCCTGCAGCTGTGCTGTACTGTACGCAGGAAAGCGTGGAGAGGAGTACGGGATGCGGGAGCATGCGGTGGCGCGCTTCGAGCGTGCGGGGGACGTTCGTTCGGTCAGCATCGTTGAGGGGGACGACGGCGTCCTCGAGGTGCGGGAGCATCTCGAGGGGCCGTCGACGCTCGTCGCCTACGGGGAGGACGAGCGCAGCCTGCGGGTGATCTTCGCGCCAGCGGCGGTGCCGGGCGTGCTGGGCGCGGTCGGCGCGGCGGGCCGGCCCTCGCTCGCGGCCTATCTCACGGACGAGAAGAACGACGTCGTGGACCTGATGGACCTCTGCGACGCGCGCGGTGTCGCGTACACGTTCGTGGGCGTGGGGCCGGAGAGCGGCGTGCAGTGCCGACCGGCGCTGTAGCAAGTTCGCGTCCATAGCAAAACGGGAGGCCCCCGAGGGAGCCTCCCGTATCTTGCGTGGTGCGGCGTATAGGATTCGAACCTATGACGCCCTGATTCGTAGTCAGGTCCTCTATCCAGCTGAGGTAACGCCGCGTGCGGTTGTTAATACTGCCATCGTGCCCGGCGGAAGTCAAGGGAAAAGGAGAAAAGTGTCGAAGATGTGGTGACGCCTACGAAAGCGGGCCCCCGCCGACGCTGCGACAGGGGCCCGCTTGACAGGACACTGGCGGAGAGCTGGGGATTCGAACCCCAGATAGGATTTGCATCCTATACTCGCTTAGCAGGCGAGCACCTTCGGCCTCTCGGTCAGCTCTCCGTGGCTGGTGCCTGTGCATCATACCGCACAAACGGAGGTCTCACAACTTTCACGCACGGAGTCGGGCGAGAAAAACGTCGTCCACGACGATGTCATGCCGGTGAGCCGCGAGACGCTCCCAGGAGAAGCCGCCGACGAGCTCCGCCGGCCGGCCCTCCCAGCCTGGCTCGGCGAGGCCCGCCGCGCAGGCGAGGGTGCCCACCACGCGCTCGGGTCGCACGCCGCTCGCGCGGAGGGCACCGAGGTCGAGGTCCTTCTCGCGCTTGGCGAGGCGGCGCCCGTCGGGGGCCACGAGCAGCGGAACGTGGCCGTACTCGGGAGCGGGAAAGCCCAGGAGCCTCCCCAGGTAGATCTGGCGCGCGCAGGAGCCGAGCAGGTCGCGCCCGCGCACCACCTGGGTCACGCCCATGAGGGAGTCGTCCACCACCACGGCGAGCTGGTAGGCCACCACGCCGTCGCTGCGCCGGACGAGAAAGTCGCCGCACTCGCGCGCGAGCACCTCGCGCCGCGGCCCGTAGGCGAGGTCGCGGAACTCGATGGTGCCTGCGGGGTCGTCGGCATCTGGCACGCGCAGGCGCGTCGCCGGAGGGCGCACGGCCGAGCGGCGTGCGACCTCCTGCGCGGAGAGCCCGCGACACGTGCCGGCGTAGACCGGCGTGCCGTCGGAGGCGTGCGGTGCGCTCGCGGCGTGCAGCTCCGCCCGGGTGCAGAAGCAGGGGTAGGTGAGCCCGGCGGCGTCCAGACGCGCGATCGCCTCGTCGTAGAGCGACCCGCGCTCGCTCTGCCAGTACGGGCCCTCGTCCCAGTCGAGCCCCAGCCAGCGCAGGTCGTCCATCAGGAGCTCCGCGCGCTCGCGGCTCGCCGCGCGCGGGTCCAGGTCCTCGACGCGCAGCACCATCCTGCCGTTCGCCGCGCGCACGGAGAGCCACGCCACCAGCGCGGCGAACGCGTTGCCCAGATGCATCCGCCCCGACGGCGTAGGCGCGAACCTCCCGCAAACTTGCCTAAAAGGGGTCTGACCCCTTTTAGGCAAGTTGGAGGGACTGCTCGTAGACGTAGACATAGAACTCGTCCTTCTCGGGGTCGACGCCGGGCCAGTACGCGCGGGAGCGCCGCCGCATCGCCTGCGTGAGCCCCTTGTGCTCGTAGAACCCGACGTCGCAGCTGTCGTCCGTGAGCAGGTGGTAGCCCCGGGCACCGGTCTCGCGCAGGTGCTCCAGCGCGGCCGAGAAGAGCCCCCCGCCGATCCCCAGGCCCTTGGCGTCGGGGGAGACGATGAGCAGCTTCACCGTGGCGTCCGCGCCTGCGGGGCCGTCGGCGGCGTACTCCCGCTCCAGCTCGGCCTCCTCGCGCACGCCGTCCATCTCCGTCCGCACGGCCTCCGCGAGCGCCTCGTCCTTCTCGGCCGCCCGCGTCAGACGCGCTTCGAGCCCGGCCCAGTCGACGTCGCCGGCAGCCTCGCGACCGCGCTCGGCGACCAGCACCACGCCCAGGACCTCGCCGTCCCGCTCCGCGAGGAGCGACCACGTGCTGGCCGCCAGGTAGTGCGCGAGCTCGATCTGGCTCGCCGCCCGCTGCGCCGCCTCGCCAAACTCCGGGAGCCACGTGCGGCCGAGCAGCCGCGCCGCCCTCTCGAAGTCCCCCGGCTCGAAGGCGCGCCACGTCAAGTTCCGAGTCTGCGTCATGTTGTCCTCCAGCTGCGGTATCGTAGATGAGACGGTACATCATGTCGTCGACAAACCCAAGGAGGGGCCATGGCAGACACTCCCATCAAGCGGGCGCTCGTCTCCGTCACGGACAAGACCGGCGTCGTCGCCTTCGTCAAGGCGCTCGAGGACGAGTTCGGCGTCGAGGTGATCTCCACCGGCGGCACCGCGCGCGTGCTCGAGGAGGCCGGCGTCCGCGTGGTGCCGATCGAGCAGTACACGGGCTTCCCGGAGATGATGGACGGTCGCGTGAAGACGCTGCACCCCAAGGTGCACGGCGGTCTGCTCGCCCGGCGCGACAACCCGGCCCACATGGCCGAGGCCGCCGAGCACGGCATCGGCATGATCGACCTCGTGGTCGTGAACCTCTACGAGTTCGAGAAGACCGTGGCCAACCCCGAGGTCACCTTCGACGACGCGATCGAGCACATCGACATCGGCGGCCCCTCCATGCTGCGCTCCGCCGCCAAGAACGCCGACTCCGTGACCGTGGTCTCCGACCCTGACGACTACGACGAGGTCCTGGACACCATGCGCGCCTGCGACGGCTGCACCACGCTCGAGCTGCGCCGCTACCTGCAGCTCAAGGTCTACGAGACCACGGCCTGCTACGACGCGGCCATCGCCGGCTGGCTGGCCGAGCGCTACGACGAGGAGTTCCCCGAGGAGCTCGAGGACGCCGAGGCGCCCGCCACCCCGGACGAGCTGGGCGTCTACCTGGAGAAGGTCGACGACCTGCGCTACGGCGAGAACCCCCAGCAGAGCGCCGCGGTCTACCGCTTTGCGGACGACTTCGCGGCCGCCGGCTCCTCCGAGTTCCCGCTCGTGGGCGCCGAGCAGGTCCAGGGCAAGCCGCTCTCCTACAACAACTACCTGGACGCGGACGCCGCGTGGAACCTCGTGCGCGAGTTCGACGGCCCGGCCTGCGTGATCCTCAAGCACCAGAACCCCTGCGGCTCCGCCGTGGCCGACGACGTCACGACCGCCTACGACCGCGCCTTCGCGTGCGACCCCAAGAGCGCCTTCGGCGGCATCATCGCCTGCAACCGCGAGGTGCCCTACGAGCTGGTCGAGCACGCCTTCGACGAGAACGGCCAGTTCGTGGAGGTCATCATCGCGCCGAGCTACACGGCCGAGGCCCTCGAGCGCATGGCCAAGCGCCCCAACCTGCGCGTGCTGGCCACCGGCGGCGTGGGCGGCCACGCCGAGTACGAGCTGCGCTCCATCGACGGCGGCGTGCTGCTGCAGAACGTCGACTCCGTCTCCGAGGACCCCGCGACCTTCACCTGCCCCACGGAGCGCAAGCCCACGGACGCCGAGATGGACGAGCTGATGTTCGCCTGGCGCGTCTGCAAGGGCGTCAAGTCCAACGCGATCCTCGTCTCCAAGGGCAAGGCCGGCATCGGCATGGGCCCGGGCCAGCCCAACCGTGTGGACTCGGCCCTTCTCGCCTGCGAGCGCGCCGACGAGGCCTGCGAGCGCATGGGCGTGGAGAAGGGCGGCTACGCCTGCGCGTCCGACGCGTTCTTCCCGTTCCGCGACAACGTGGACGTGCTCGCCGAGCACGGCGTGACCTGCATCATCCAGCCCGGCGGCTCCAAGCGCGACGACGAGAGCATCGAGGCCTGCAACGAGCACGGCATCGCGATGGTCTTCACCGGCAACCGCCACTTCCGTCACTGACGTGGAAAGGGGACAGTCCCTTTTCCACATGCGCCCCGGTCGGCCCTGCGGCTGCCGGGGCGCTTCTCGTTTTCCGGGACTTTGTTCCGGGGTCTTCTAGGAATTTGCGCCTTTGTCCCGCAGGCCTCCGGAAATCGCCGCCCTTATCGCACCTTTGACCGAAAAACTCTAGGAATCGCCAGCCTTGCGCACTTCAAGCGGCCGCCAACGGGACAACCCCCGCAATTCTTAGACGCCCTTGGAACAACCCCGCCAATTCCGGGACGACGCCACCCCCGACCGCCGCGCTAGAATGTGAGGCCCGCGAAGGAAGGAGCCTCATGACGGGCGAGAAGAACGACGCGCAGATGGAGAACTTCAGGCTGGGCCGCCCGGCGCTCGTCTGCCGGTGGCGCCTCGCCGCCCGCACCCTGCCGCTCGAGAACCGCCACCTCAGGGCGCTCTCCCGCCGCGTTGTCAACGGCGCGCCGGTGTCGCCGCAGCTCGTGGCCTGGGCCAAGCAGCACATCGAGTGGACGCTCGGTGCCGGCGCCGCGCTCCACCCAGACGGCGTGCTCATGGTGATCGTCGACGAGGAGGGTCGCGCCGCCATGACCGTGGGCCCCTACGACCCGCTGCCCGTGACCACGGTCTCCGCCCTCGCCGAGCGCGCCCTCGGTGCCGCGCGCGAGGCCGACGTCACCGGCGTCGCTCCCGAGGGGCTCTGGCTGGTGCGCGGCGAGGAGCTCGTCCGCGACGGGGCGCCCGAGCGGCCGCTCTCCGGTGCGGCCTCGCTGATAGCCGACCTCGCGCGCACGGCGGGGATCCCCGTGGCCTGCGAGGAGGGTGTCGCGCGCGCCGTCATGGACGGCACCGCCCGCTACGACGAGGCGTTTCTCGTCTCGGACGAGCACGGCGTGGTCCCGGCCGCCGGTGCCTCCGGCCCGCGCGCCCGGCGCCTTGCCGACGGCTACGCGCGGCTGCTCGAGTCCGCCCGACGGGCCGCCCGGCCCGGCGCGTCGGCCGTCGGCGCGTGAGGTCGGACCGGGTTCTTTCAGGCTTCGACCGTCCGCCGCTCTTCTCGTCCGTTTGGGCCGCGCGGGGTAGTAGACTATGACCATGAATGGGCAAAGGCCCCGTTCCGTCATGCGCCTTCGGCGGCTCGGGCGTGCCCGCGAGGGATTCGTTGGAATCACTACGAAGGAGAGGATATGGCGCGCAAGTTTAAGTCCATGGACGGCAACGAGGCGGCGGCGTACGTCTCGTATGCGTTCACCGAGGTGGCGGGCATCTACCCGATCACCCCGTCCAGCCCCATGGCGGACCACGTTGACCAGTGGGCCGCCCAGGGCATGAAGAACGTCTTTGGCACGCCGGTCAAGGTCGTGGAGATGGAGTCCGAGGCGGGCGCTGCGGGCACCGTGCACGGCTCGCTCGGCGCGGGCGCCCTCACGACGACCTACACGGCGTCGCAGGGCCTGCTCCTCATGATCCCCAACATGTACAAGATCGCGGGCGAGGGCCTGCCGGGCGTCTTCCACGTGTCCGCCCGTACCGTCGCCTCCCACGCGCTCAACATCTTTGGCGATCACTCCGACGTCATGGCCTGCCGCCAGACCGGCTTCGCCATGCTCGCCGAGGGCAACGTCCAGGAGGTCATGGACCTCGCGCCGGTGGCCCACCTCGCGGCCATCGAGGGCAAGGTGCCGTTCCTGAACTTCTTCGACGGCTTCCGCACCTCGCACGAGATCCAGAAGGTCGCCACCTGGGACTTCGAGGACCTCAAGGACATGCTGGACATGGACGCCGTCCAGGCGTTCCGCGACCACGCCCTCAACCCGGAGCACCCGCACGCGCGCGGCTCCCACGAGAACGGCGACATCTTCTTTCAGCACCGCGAGGCCTGCAACAAGGCCTATGACGCGCTGCCCGCCGTGGTCCAGTCCTACATGGACAAGATCAACGAGAAGCTCGGCACGAGCTACCACCTCTTCGACTACTACGGCGCCGCCGACGCCGACCGCGTGGTTGTCTGCATGGGCTCCTTCTGCGACACGCTCGAGGAGGTCATCGACTACCTCAACGCCCACGGCGAGAAGGTCGGCCTCGTGAAGGTCCGCCTGTACCGTCCGTGGTCCGTCGAGGACTTCGTGGCCGCGCTGCCCGCCACCGTCAAGAAGATCGCCGTGCTCGACCGCACCAAGGAGCCCGGCTCCATCGGCGAGCCCCTCTACGAGGACGTCATCACGGCCCTCTTCGAGGCCGGCAAGTCCGACATCACCGTGGTCGGCGGCCGCTACGGCCTCGGCTCCAAGGACGAGCCGCCCGCGGCTGCCTTCGCCGTCTACAAGGAGCTCGAGAAGGACGCGCCCGCCCGCGAGTTCACCATCGGCATCGTGGACGACGTCACCAACCTCAGCCTCCCCATGGACCCGGACGCCCCCAACACGGCGGACCCGTCCACGATTGAGTGCAAGTTCTGGGGCCTCGGCGGCGACGGCACGGTCGGCGCCAACAAGAACTCGATCAAGATCATCGGCGACCACACCGACAAGTACGTCCAGGCCTACTTCCAGTACGACTCCAAGAAGACCGGCGGCGTCACCATCTCGCACCTGCGCTTCGGTGACTCCCCGATCCGCTCGCCGTACTACATCAACAAGGCCAACTTCGTGGCCTGCCACAACCCGTCCTACATCGTCAAGGGCTTCCCGATGGTCCGCGACGTCAAGCCGGGCGGCACGTTCCTGGTGAACTGCCAGTGGTCCGACGAGGAGTTCGCCTCCCACCTGCCGGCCGTGGCCAAGCGCTACATCGCCAAGAACGACATCAAGGTCTACCTGATCGACGCCATCGACCTCGCCGAGAAGGTCGGCATGGGCAAGCGCACCAACACGGTGCTGCAGTCCGCGTTCTTCTCGCTGGCGCAGGTCCTTCCCGCGGCCGATGCCATCCAGTACATGAAGGACGCCGCCGAGAAGTCCTACGCCAAGAAGGGCCAGAACATCGTCGAGGCCAACTGGAAGGCCATCGACGCCGGCGCCACCGCCTACCGCAAGTTCGAGGTGCCCGCCGACTGGGCGACCGCCGAGGACGAGAAGGTCGAGCTCACGCTTGAGGGCCGCGAGGCCATCGTCAAGCAGGTCAAGGAGCTCATGGAGCCGATCAACCGCATGGACGGCGACTCGCTGCCCGTCTCCAAGTTCATGGACGTCGCCGACGGCCAGTGGGAGCTCGGCGCCTCCGCGTACGAGAAGCGCGGCGTCGCCGTCATGGTGCCGCACTGGGACGAGACCAAGTGCATCCAGTGCAACCAGTGCTCGTTCGTGTGCCCGCACGCCACGATCCGTCCGATCGTCATGAACGCCGACGAGCAGGCTGCTGCCCCCGAGAACATGCGTCGTCTCGACCTCACCATCCCCAAGGGCACCGGCTACACCTTCACCATGGCCATCAGCCCGCTCGACTGCATGGGCTGCACCAACTGCGCCAAGGTCTGCCCGAAGGGCGCCCTCACGATGGTGCCGCAGGAGTCCGAGCTCGACCAGGCTCCGGTGTGGGACTACGCGGTGAACAAGGTCTCCGAGAAGAAGGAGCTCATCGCCGCCAACGTCAAGGGCAGCCAGTACGCCAAGCCGTACCTCGAGTTCTCCGGCTCCTGCGCCGGCTGCGCCGAGACCGCCTACGCGCGCCTCGTCACGCAGGTCTGCGGCGACCGCATGTTCATCTCCAACGCCACCGGCTGCTCCTCGATCTGGGGCAACCCGGCCGCGACCTCGCCGTTCACGGTCAACGCCTGCGGCCACGGCCCGGCGTGGAACAACTCGCTCTTCGAGGACAACGCCGAGCACGGCCTGGGTCTCGCTCTGGGCTATGACGCCGTCCAGGAGAAGATCGTCGCCGAGACCGAGAAGCTCATCGAGTCCGACTGCGCGTCCGAGGCGCTGAAGGAGGCCGCCACGGCCTGGCTCGAGGCCCGCAAGGACACCGAGGCCAGCAAGACCGCCGCTGCCGCCTACATCGCCGAGCTCGAGAAGGCCGACTGTGACACCGCCAAGGCCATCCTCGCCGACAAGTCCTACCTCACCAAGAAGGCCTTCTGGATCTTCGGCGGCGACGGCTGGGCGTACGACATCGGCTTCGGCGGCCTCGACCACGTGCTTGCCTCCGGCAACAACGTGAACGTCTTCGTCTTTGATACCGAGGTCTACTCCAACACCGGCGGCCAGGCCTCCAAGGCCTCCAACATCGGCCAGGTGGCGCAGTTCGCCGCCGCCGGCAAGGTGACCAAGAAGAAGAGCCTCGCCGAGATCGCCATGTCCTACGGCTACGTCTACGTGGCCCAGGTCGCCATGGGCGCCAACATGAACCAGACGCTCAAGGCCATCCACGAGGCCGTGTCCTACGACGGTCCGTCCCTCATCATCGGCTACAGCCCCTGCGAGATGCACTCCATCAAGAAGGGCGGCATGCAGAACTGCCAGGCCGAGATGAAGAAGGCCGTGGAGTGCGGCTACTGGAATCTCTTCCGCTTCAACCCGGCCGCCCCGACCGGCAAGAAGTTCACGCTGGACTCCAAGGAGCCGGCGGGTGGGTACCAGGACTTCCTGATGAACGAGGCCCGCTACGCCTCGCTCACCCGCTCCTTCCCCGAGCGCGCCAAGGAGCTCTTCGCGGAGAACGAGGAGGCCGCCATGGCTCGCTACGCGCACCTGCTCAAGCTCAAGGACCTCTACGCCGACGCGTAAGCGCTGACGACAACGTCTGAGCTGCGGCCCCCGGCCCTGTGCCGGGGGCCGTTTTTTGCCGCGAGGGGGCGTTCTTCTCGCCTGCCTCCGCCGCCGTCCTCGCCGTTGTTGCCGGTGCCGTGGACCATCGCG
>NZ_JACJJK010000048.1 GCF_016899935.1 Olsenella uli | reverse complement strand
GAGCCTTTGGGTTTGTTGAGATTGTCTATCTTGTGTCTGATGGCGTCAAGCAATGCCGCGTCAGGCTTATGGATATTGTATGTTCTCATTTGTTGTCATTTCAGGAGTAAAGAAGTTAAAGTATAGTAGTTAAAGACGTTAAAGGAGTTATCACTCGCTACGCTCGTTAGGAGTTAAAGCCAAATGCCTTGGAAATTAAGAGTTAAGAATTAAGAAAATATGCATTCTCGCCTTCCAAGCCCCTTTTTACTCTTTTACCTTTATAT
>NZ_JACJJK010000047.1 GCF_016899935.1 Olsenella uli | reverse complement strand
GGACGTAGGATTGGGATACATCAAGCTCGGACAACCCTCAACAACCCTTTCAGGCGGCGAAAGCCAGCGCGTAAAACTCGCTACGGAACTAAGCAAGCGCGATACGGGCAAGACTATTTACATACTCGACGAACCAACAACAGGGCTTCATTTCGAGGATATACGCATATTGATGAATGTTCTTCAAAAGCTCGTTGACCGCGGCAACACGGTAATCGTCATCGAGCACAATCTTGACGTAATAAAACTTGCCGACTATATTATTG
>NZ_JACJJK010000046.1 GCF_016899935.1 Olsenella uli | reverse complement strand
AGACCGCCGTGAGCGCCGGTCATGCCGGAGTTGACGAAGGCGTCGGCGGCGACGTTCAGTCCGACGTGTTTCATGCAGACCATGGCGCGTTTGCCGACGAACGACATGCCGAGGGCCTCCTCCATGGCCGTCTTTTCATTGGCCGACCACACGCGGTGGACGTTTCGTTCGGCGGCCAGCGGATGGCCCTGAATGTATTCCGTGATTTCGGTCGATGGCGTGCCCGGATAGGCGAAGACGCCCGACAGTCCCGCGTGGAGGGCCCCC
>NZ_JACJJK010000045.1 GCF_016899935.1 Olsenella uli | reverse complement strand
TTGCGGAAGGGCGTAGACTGCTGGAGCGCGCCAGTGCGACCGATGGAACGCGGCTATCTGAGAAGGATCTTCCAGCGGTAGAAAAGTTACTGGATGCAGCCGACAAGCGAGGCGTCAATACGAAATATGTTCGCGAGTCTATCGCCAATGCGAAGCGGTTGTACAAGCTGGGCATCAACGAACAGAACTATCAGCAGGCCCTTGATGCTGTAGAGGAATTGGGGACCACCAAGCGCGAGCCAACCAAAGAAGAAAAGATTGCGAAGGC
>NZ_JACJJK010000044.1 GCF_016899935.1 Olsenella uli | reverse complement strand
CATGTGGTCCTACAAATGGATGGTCGTAGTGAACAGCAGTTATTGACAGACAGTGTGATGGATGTGAAAGACTGGAAAACTGTCTCGGCAGACACTGTATGCTGTCAGACTTTGACTACACCACGTGGAAAAGATTTTCTGCTTGTACTGGCTGATGGGACTAAGGTATGGCTCAATGCTGAAAGTCGTTTGCGCTACCCTGTGGCATTTAATGGAAAAGAACGACGTGTGGAACTAGAAGGGGAGGCTTGCTTTGAAGTGGCAAAAGA
>NZ_JACJJK010000043.1 GCF_016899935.1 Olsenella uli | reverse complement strand
GTTTTTAACGAATTATGCTACTTTATTGCCTTTTTTTAGTTCGAGCACGGTAATTTCAGGCCAGATTCCGACGCGTCCGGGATATGCATGAAAGCCCAATCCGCGGTTTACATAAACGTATCTGCCTACATTTTCGTACAAACCGGCCCATTGCTTGTATACATATTGCACCGGGCTCCACTTGATCCAGCCCGGAATTTCAATCCCAAACTGCAGGCCATGCGTGTGTCCGGCGAGTGTCAGCTGGAAATGCTTCGCGTGGTTCTTGAT
>NZ_JACJJK010000042.1 GCF_016899935.1 Olsenella uli | reverse complement strand
GTTTGGTGGCTGCGCCACAGTAACAACAATGATGATACAACCAACGGCGTGATGGAATACGCCATCGTGCGCAACAATATATATAAGGTGAACGTGACCGGCGTTTATTCGCTCGGTGGCGACATACCCGGCGATGAAGAGCTGAGAGCCAACGTTTATGTGAAAGACTGGGAGGGACTTGACCCTGAAACCTTGCCGATGTGATGAACCGATAAAAAGACTTTTTATGAAAACATACGCACACTTTTTGAGATACGCCCTGCTGGCACT
>NZ_JACJJK010000041.1 GCF_016899935.1 Olsenella uli | reverse complement strand
GTTCTCGCCCTTGAAGCCGTATTCGTCAGAGGCTTTCTTGAAACAGCTCCACGTCTTCTCGATTCTGTTGTCCAGGATGTCGGGAAAACGCAGCAGCACCGGCGGCGTAACGTCGCGCAGGGCCAGCTCGTCCATGACGTCGTGCAGGTCTATCTCCACGTTGTCCTTACACGGCGAGACGTACATGTCGCCCTTGTCGTTAATGCCAAAATAGGATGTTCCCCATCCGCTGATGTTGTAAAGCTCGTTAGAGTCTTCAATCGTCCATTTC
>NZ_JACJJK010000040.1 GCF_016899935.1 Olsenella uli | reverse complement strand
GTGGATGCCGCGCCTTGTCTTGTAAAGTTCCTTCGTCCGGCTGTAATACACGCCGTCAACCTCAAGCAGTTGCACCTGTCCGAACGCCACAACCTTGGGCTTCTTCGTGTATGTCCGCTCGTTGTACAAGTCGATGTAAGCTGCCTGCCCGTTGACGTCCGTCACCGAAAGGATGTTGTCTTTCAGCAGTCTCGCCCTCGCATACCGTCCGAGGCGTGTCATAATCTCGCCGTTCCCGTTGACGATGCCGACACATTTATCCTTAAAACGT